>NZ_JBBGZW010000001.1:0-614798 GCF_037479095.1 Pantoea nemavictus
GGCTGAACTGAACCCCGGATCCTGGACTTATTATCCAGAATCCGGAGATTTAAAAATGAAGCATCCTTTTTCTGTCAGGCTTGCAGCCGTCACAGAGTATCTGTCCGGTAAATCCACTCTTGCCGAAACAGCGCTTCAGTTCAATGTTGGGCAAACACCGCTAAGACGCTGGGTACGTGCTCTCAAGCATCAGGGAGAGGAAGGACTGGTCCCCCGGCGTCCGCGTATTTATCCTCCTGAATTCAGGTTAAGCGTTGTTCGTTATGTTCTTGATAATCGATGCAGCAGCGCGGATGCTGCAGCACACTTTGGTATTCCTAATGAGACAGTGATCCAGAACTGGTTGCGTAAATACCGGGCGGGAGGCAGTGTGGCACTTACTCCATCCAGAACCGGCCCTGCCATGATGAAAAAGAGTGCTCCTGACGACAAACCCCTTACCGAAATGACGCACAAAGAGCTGCTCAAAGAGCTTGAGTACCTGCGGGCAGAGAACGCTGTTCTAAAAAAGTTGAAAGCCCTGAGAGAAGAAAAGGCGCTCGGGGCTCAGCAGAAAAAACAAAAATAGTGTGCTCATTACTGCCTGAACATAGGCTTGCCAGCCTGCTACGGGCTATCGGTCTGCCCCGCAGCTCGTACTACTACCATGTCTCAAAAGACGCTACTGAAACCGACCGGTATGCCGCTGTCATACCGGTGATGACTGCACTTCACAGAAAGCATTCCGCCCGTTACGGCTATCGGCGTATGACGATAATGCTCAGACGAGAAGGCTTCACGCTGAATCACAAAACGGTACGAAAACTCATGAAGCAACATGGGCTGACATGCCAGATTCGCCGCAGAAAATACCGCTCGTGGATGAATGATGGCAACAAATCTTCAGCCAATCTGCTTTCCCGCCACTTTGAGGCAGAAAGAAGTGGTATGAAATGGTGTACTGATGTCACTGAGTTCAGGGCTGGAGGGGAAACGCTGTATCTTTCGGTCGTTCAGGATCTGTTCAACAGGGAAATAGTGGCCTGGGAAATGTCGACAAGGCCAGCCCTTAGTCTGACGTGTAAAATGCTGGAGAAAGCGTTGAAAACAGGCCTCCAGAAAGAGGGGATAATGCTGCACAGCGACCAGGGTTGGCAGTATCGAACGCCGATGTGGCGTTCCATGCTGGCAGAAGGTCAGGTATTGCAGAGCATGTCTCGCAAAGGCAACTGTCTGGATAATGCAGTGATGGAAAACTTCTTCAGCCACCTTAAAGTGGAAATGTACCATCGTAAAAAGTATGAGTCTGGTAATGCACTGAAGCGGGATATAGACAGGTATATCCGGTATTACAACTGTGAACGCATTAATCTTAGGATGGGAATGAGCCCGGCAGAATACCGGGCAATGAAAGAAAACCAGTAAAAGGTGTCCAGGTTTTGGGGTTCAGTTCATGGCCACGCCCTCTTCACTCCCGGGCCCTGCGCCAGCCCATCCCGCCGCTACGCGGTGCCTTCACTCAATCGCGATTCCTGACGGACCGGCGGCGATTCGCTCCTGCTCAGCGCCGCCTCTCGCCGCATCCCTGCGGCTCGCCCTGGAATCCCTCACTCGCTCAGCGGGTTGGGATGTCGCCTCAACCCCCACGCTGCAGCATCAAGGCGTTTTTCTAAATCACCATCGCTATCAACGCCTGTAGATACCGTCTTGCCAGTTACCTGGCAAGACATATTTTGGTATCGAACGGACGGCCTGATTTCAGCACACCATAAGCCAGCTGGAGCAGCTTCTTCATCGCCGCGCATACCACGACTTTTCCCGTTTTCCTGCCCGCATCCAGACGGTTCTTCAGCGAGATGACCGCCGGATTCCACTTCATTGCCACTATCGCTGGCATGTACAACGCCTTACGCATCGCGCTGTTCCCCATCTTCGATAACCGGCTTTTGCCTTTCCACTCGCCGGACTCCTGCCGCATCGGGTTCAGACCCACCCACGCCACAAGCGCCTTGCTGCTTCTGAACCTCGACATATCGCCCATATACGCCAGCATCGTGCTGCTCAGCACGCCCGCGATACCCGGGATAGATTCAAGCAGCTCTTTGTTCTTTTTAAGGTCCGGGTCATTATTGATATGGTCGTTTATTGCCCGCTTTGTTTCGTCTATCTGCGCATCCAGCGCCGCAATGACCACGCGGATTGAGGGCTGCACTACCGCATCCGATATCTCCAGACGGTTCTCTTCCATCTGCCGCATTTCCTGAAGGTTCGTCAGGCGCTTCACCAGCGCTTTCAGCCTGCGCTCATTGAGTGGTGCCGGCTGCCACAGCGAGGGGCCGTGCATTTTGCAGTAGCGCGCTATCATGCGCGCGTCGTCCTTATCCGTCTTATTACGGTTCAGTTCGGCCTGGCCAAAGCGCTTAATGCGCGCCGGATTTTCCACGCTGACGTCATAGCCCTCATCGTGCAGGAAGGTGGCCAGCGGCTCGCTGTACGCGCCGGTGGCCTCCATGCAGATATGGCAGCAGCCGAACGGCCCCAGCCATTTCTTCAGGGCGCTGAAGCCTTTAGGCGTGTTGGGGAAGACTTTGGTTTTGTAAGACGTCTCGCCTTTCCAGACGGCCACATCAAACTTTTTCGAAGCAATATCAATACCGACGGGCATACGTGTTTGCATAGATTCTCCTTAACAGCATCAGGGAAACCGCCATGACCATCCTTATGGATGCGTGCTCGAAGCACAGGATACCGTCCGGTCTTGAAGGCGGGAGTTAAGTTGCCGGGGATGAATCTACTAAGCAGGCTTTGTGCCCAGGGGTCGCCCCCATCTCACCAGCAACTTCCCGATGATCAGTCGGGGATCATAGCACCCGGAGGAGAATGATCGAGATATAAGGGTCGCCATTCATGGCGACCAGGTAACCCCCGCGGAGCCAGTGCGCTGCTTAACTGACGAGCATTACGTCATAAATGGCGCCCCTACGTATTAAGTTGGTTTTTATTTTTTTAGCGAACCGCACAGTGTTTTTTTCTAACTGTTTCGAGCGGAAGCAAGGCGGCAAGTGAGGACATCCCTGGGAACATACATAAGTATGTGACCAGGGTGGACGAGCGCAGCCAACGCAGCAGCCGCTTGAAACAGGACGAAAAAAAGCCCGCAACAGAGTGCGGGCAACTAATACTGGAAGCAATGTGAGCAATGTCGTGCTCTTCTTCGGTAGAGCCACCGTCGAAGCGCAGAAGAATAATAATCATTCTTATTATCATCTGTAAAGCCCTAATTGAGAATTTTTCTCATTTCCACACTAACAATGTGATTACCCCATCGCCACTTTGACGAAAAACACAGCAGAAGTGTCGCGAATTTGGGGAGTACGAGACCTTTGCGATACACTCTCGCTATTGCCTCAGAATCGTTGAGTTCTATGCCAAAATTATTCCCTTCTCTGCTGCTTGGTCTCAGCATGATGAGTGCGTCAGCGTGGGCCGCGCCAACCGATAACATCCGCAACAGCGGTTTTGTCTATTGTGTTAACGGCACGGTCAATACCTTTAATCCTCAAATGGTGAGTAGCGGCTTAGTGGTTGATACGCTGGCGGCGCAGCTCTATGACCGCCTGCTCGACGTGGATCCTTACACCTATCGGCTGATTCCTGACCTCGCCCAGAGCTGGGAAGTGCGCGATAACGGCGCCACCTACCGTTTTCACCTGCGCAAAGATGTCGCCTTCCAGCACACCAACTGGTTTAAACCGACGCGCAAAATGAACGCCGATGATGTGGTGTTCAGCTTTGCGCGCATGTTCGACCGCAAGCATCCGTGGCATAACGTTAACGGTGGTAGCTATCCTTATTTTGACAGCCTGCAGTTCGCCGATTCGGTGCAGAGCGTCAAGAAGCTCGACAGCGATACGGTTGAGATTCGCCTCAACAGCCCGGACGCCTCCTTCCTCTGGCATATCGCCACGCATTACGCGCCGATTCTGTCACAGGAATACGCCAACAATCTCAGCGCTAAGGGCCAGCAGGAGCAGCTGGATCGTGAACCGGTCGGCACCGGCCCGTTCCAGCTGAGTGAATACCGCACCGGACAATATCTGCGGCTGGCGCGTAACCCGCAGTACTGGAAAGGCGTTCCGCGCCTGCAGCAGGTGGTGATTGATCTCGGCGTCGGCGGTACCGGACGTTTATCCAAACTGCTGACCGGCGAATGCGATGTGCTGGCCTATCCTGCCGCCAGCCAGCTGAGCATCTTGCGCGATGACCCGCGTCTGCGCATGACGCTGCGCCCCGGCATGAACATCGCCTATCTGGCGTTTAATACGCGCAAGCCGCCGCTCGATCGCCCGGAAGTGCGTCACGCGCTGGCGCTGGCGATCAATAACGAACGCCTGATGGAGTCGATCTATTACGGTACCGCAGAGACCGCCGCCTCGATTTTGCCGCGTGCCTCCTGGGCTTACGACAGCGATGCGCGCGTCACCGAATACAACCCGGCTAAAGCGCGTGAAGCACTGAAAGCGCTCGGTCTGGAGAATCTGCATTTGCGCCTGGTGGTGCCCTCATCGTCGCAGTCATGGAATCCCAGCCCGCTAAAAACCGCTGAACTGTTACAAGCCGATTTGGCTCAGGTTGGCGTGCGCGTGACTATTGCACCGGTTGAAGGCCGCTTTCAGGAAGCGCAATTAATGGAGATGAATCACGATCTCACCCTAACCGGCTGGGCCACGGACAGTAACGATCCCGACAGTTTTTTCCGGCCCCTGTTGAGCTGCGCAGCCATCCGTTCACAGACCAACTATGCGCACTGGTGCTCGCCAGCTTTTGATGAATCCCTACAACATGCGCTGTTGTCGCAGCAGCTGTCGGCGCGCATTGATAGCTACGATAAAGCGCAGCAGATTTTAGCGCAGGAGCTACCGGTATTACCGCTGGCCTCTTCGCTGCGTTTGCAGGCCTATCGCCATGATATTAAAGGCTTAGTGCTGAGCCCGTTTGGTAACGCCTCATTTGCTGGCGTCTACCGCGATGAGAGCAGCGAGGAGTAAGCATGATCATCTATATTTTGCGTCGTCTGGTGCTGCTGCTGATCACCTTGTTTTTGCTGTCGCTGGTGAGCTTTAGCCTGAGCTACTTCACGCCGAACGCGCCGCTGGAAGGTGCTTCGCTGTTTGATGCCTGGTGGTTCTGGTTTAAAGGCCTGCTGCAGTTTGATTTTGGCGTCTCTAGCACTAACGGCCAATCGATCGATATCCAGCTGCGCGAAGTGTTTCCCGCCACGCTGGAGCTGTGCGTGCTGGCATTTATGCTGGCGCTGCTGGTCGGCATTCCGCTGGGGATCTGCGCCGGTGTAATGCGTAAAAAATGGCAGGATAAAGCCATCAGTGCGCTGGCGCTGCTGGGGTTCTCAATGCCAGTGTTCTGGCTGGCTCTGCTCTTCACCCTGTTCTTCTCATTAACGCTCGGCTGGCTGCCGGTTTCCGGGCGTTTCGATCTGCTCTATCCAGTGCAAAATGTTACCGGTTTCGCCTTGATTGATGCCTGGCTGAGCCATTCGCCGTGGCGCCACGAAATGATGGTGAGCGCCTTAACGCACATGATTTTGCCAGTGGTGGTGCTGGCGGTTGCGCCTACCACCGAAATGATCCGTTTACTGCGCAGCAGCACCAGCGAAGTGATGGACAAAAATTACGTTAAAGCCGCCGCCACGCGCGGATTATCGCGTCTCACCGTGATTCGTCGGCACGTGCTGCACAATGCGCTGCCGCCGGTGATTCCGCGTCTTGGCCTGCAGTTCTCTACCATGCTGACGTTAGCGATGATCACCGAAGTGGTGTTCAACTGGCCAGGCATTGGCCGCTGGCTGATCAATGCCATTCGCCAGCAGGATTACGCGGCAATCTCCGCCGGCGTAATGGTGGTTGGTGGGCTGGTTATTCTGGTTAGCGTGTTATCGGATATTCTCGGTGCGGCGCTTAATCCGCTGAAACATAAGGAATGGTATGCCCTTAGATAATGTCTACGACGAGAAGCGGCTGCCCAGCACGCTGCGTCGCAGCTGGCAGCGCCTGTACCGCGACACCAGCGGCATGGTCGGTTTGTACGGCTTTGGCATCCTGCTGTTCCTGTGCCTGTTCGGGGGATTACTGGCGCCGTATGGTATCGATCAGCAATTCCTCGGTTATCAGTTGCTGCCGCCGTCGTGGTCGCGCTATGGCGACGTCTCCTTCTTCCTCGGTACTGACGATCTCGGGCGTGATGTCTTAAGCCGCCTGTTGAGCGGCGTGGCGCCTACCGTCGGTTCCGCGATGGTGGTGACGCTGCTGGCGGCGGTCTGCGCGCTAGTGCTGGGCGTATTTGCCGGGATCACCCACGGCGTACGTTCAGCGGTGATGAATCACGTGCTG
Source organism: Pantoea nemavictus (assembly GCF_037479095.1). Taxonomy (NCBI): domain Bacteria; kingdom Pseudomonadati; phylum Pseudomonadota; class Gammaproteobacteria; order Enterobacterales; family Erwiniaceae; genus Pantoea; species Pantoea nemavictus. Next base: position 6,387 of record NZ_JBBGZW010000001.1, read on the forward strand.
GATACGCTGCTGTCAATTCCTTCGCTATTGCTGGCGATTATCGTGGTGGCGTTTCTTGGTCCACGGCTGGAACACGCGATGCTGGCGGTGTTTCTGGCGCTGATCCCACGTTTGGTGCGCGAGATCTATACTGCTGTGCATGATGAGATGGAAAAAGAGTATGTGGTGGCATTGCGCCTCGATGGCGCGCGCAACCTGAATATTTTATGGAACGCGGTGCTGCCCAACGTGCTGCCGCTGCTGGTGAGTGAGTTTACCCGCTCGCTGTCAATGGCGATTCTGGATATCGCCGCGCTCGGTTTCCTCGATCTTGGTGCGCAGCTGCCCTCACCCGAATGGGGAGCGATGCTGGGTGACGCGCTGGAGTTGATCTACGTCGCGCCCTGGACGGTGATGCTGCCGGGCGTGGCGCTGATGGTCAGCGTATTGATCGTTAACCTGCTGGGCGACGGTATCCGTCGCGCGGTAGAAGCGGGAGTTGAATAATGCCGCTACTGGATATCCGTAATCTGACCATTGAATTTATGACCGCAGACGGTCCGGTCAAAGCGGTCGATCGTATCAATTTAACGCTCACTGAAGGGGAAGTGCGTGGGCTGGTAGGTGAATCGGGATCGGGCAAGAGCCTGATCGCTAAAGCTATCTGTGGCGTCACCAAAGATAACTGGCGCGTCACCGCCGATCGCATGGTGTTTGACGACATCGATCTCCTGCGCCTGTCGCCGCGAGAAAGGCGACGTATTGTCGGCCATAACGTATCGATGATTTTCCAGGAGCCGCAGTCCTGTCTCGATCCTTCGGAAAGTATTGGCCGCCAACTTATGCAGGCGATTCCGCGCTGGACCCACAAAGGCCGCTGGTATCAGCGTTTGTGGTTTTGGCGTAAAGTGCGCGCCATTGAGCTGTTGCACCGCGTCGGCATTAAAGATCACAAAGACATCATGCGCAGTTTTCCGTATGAATTGACCGACGGCGAATGCCAGAAAGTGATGATCGCAATCGCGCTGGCCAATCAGCCTCGCTTGCTGATTGCCGATGAACCGACCAATGCGATGGAGCCAACGACGCAGGCGCAGATTTTCCGCCTGCTGAGCCGCCTGAATCAAAACAACAACACCACGATATTGCTGATCAGCCATGACCTGCGCACCATGAGCCAATGGGCCGACCGCATTAACGTAATGTATTGCGGACAGACGGTTGAAACCGCCCAGAGCGAAGATTTAATGGATACGCCACATCATCCTTATACCCAGGCGTTGATCCGTGCGATGCCGGATTTTGGCAGCGCGCTGCCGCATAAAAGCCGGCTGAATACGCTCTCAGGTGCTATTCCGTCGCTGGAACATCTTCCGATTGGCTGCCGCCTTGGCCCGCGCTGCCCCTATGCGCAGCGCAAATGCATCGAAACACCGCGCCTGACCGGCAACAAAGCGCATCTGTTCGCCTGTCACTTCCCGTTGAATATGGAGAGCCAGTAGCGATGGAAACCTTGCTGGAAGTGCGCAATCTGAGCAAAACCTATCGCTATCGCACCGGTTTATTCCGTCGTCAGCACGTCGAAGCGGTGAAAGGCGTGAGTTTTACCCTACGCGAGAAGCAGACGCTGGCGGTGATTGGTGAAAATGGCTCCGGAAAATCGACGCTGGCGAAAATGCTGAGCGGCATGGTGGAACCCACCGCAGGGGACATGCTGATTGACGATCATCCTTTGGAGTACGGTGACTACGGTTACCGCAGCCAGCGCATCCGCATGATTTTTCAGGATCCCTCAACGTCGCTCAACCCGCGCCAGCGCATCAGTCAGATTCTTGATTTCCCGCTGCGCCTGAATACCGAACTGGATGATGAAGCGCGAGAAAAACGCATCATCGCCACGCTGCGTCAGGTGGGCTTGCTGCGCGATCACGCCGGTTACTATCCGCATATGCTGGCGCCCGGACAGAAGCAGCGTCTGGCGCTGGCGCGAGCACTGATTTTACAGCCGAAAGTGATCGTTGCCGATGAGGCGCTCGCCTCGCTGGATATGACCATGCGTTCACAGCTGGTGAACCTGATGCTGGAACTGCAGGAGAAGCATGGCATCGCCTATATTTATGTGACGCAGCATCTCGGCATGATGAAGCACATCAGCGATCAGGTGCTGGTGATGCATCAGGGCGAAGTGGTTGAACGCGGCGGTACCGCCGATGTACTGGCCTCGCCGCTGCACGATTTGACCAAACGTCTGATCACCAGCCATTTTGGCGAAGCTTTAACCGCAGAAGCCTGGCGACGCGAACGCTGATGGCGCAGGTTACCGCGGAAAACGCGGTGCGATTTACCGCATTTATAGAGACGTGCTAGACTTCGCACGTGATTAACGTCGGTCGCCTATTTTTTAATCATCGCGACCGCCAACAACAATGACCAAAAGGATTACAGCTATGGGTTTTCTTTCCGGTAAGCGCATTCTGATTACTGGCGTTGCCAGTAAACTCTCAATCGCCTACGGTATTGCGCAGGCGATGCACAAACAGGGCGCAGAACTGGCTTTCACCTACCAGAACGACAAACTGAAAAGTCGTGTGGAAGAGTTTGCTAAAGATCTGGGTTCAGACATTGTTCTGCCTTGCGATGTAGCCGAAGACGAGAGCATCACTGCGCTGTTCACCGAACTGGCAAAAACCTGGCCGAAATTTGACGGTTTCGTTCACTCCATCGGTTTCGCGCCTGGCGATCAGCTGGATGGTGACTATGTGAACGCAGTGACCCGTGAAGGCTTCAAAATCGCTCACGACATCAGCGCCTACAGCTTTGTCGCGATGGCTAAAGAGTGCCGTGCGATGCTGAACCCTAACTCTGCCCTGCTGACCCTGTCCTACCTGGGTGCAGAGCGCGCGATCCCTAACTACAACGTTATGGGTCTGGCGAAAGCGTCTCTGGAAGCCAACGTTCGTTACATGGCGAACGCGATGGGTCCAGAAGGCACGCGCGTTAACGCCGTGTCGGCCGGTCCAATCCGTACCCTGGCGGCGTCAGGCATCAAAGACTTCCGTAAGATGCTGGCACACTGCGAAGCGGTTACCCCGATTCGTCGTACCGTGACCATCGAAGACGTGGGTAACTCTGCGGCCTTCCTGTGTTCTGACCTCGCGGGTGGTATCACCGGTGAAGTGGTACACGTTGATGGCGGCTTCAGCATCGCCGCGATGAACGAGCTGGAACTGAAATAAGATTCATCCACAGGTCGCCCTTTCTGGCGACCTGTTTAAAAACCCCCCGCCCTTATACTCCTAAGCTATTAATTATTCCCCATCATTCTTTTGCCGTGGACAGCCGTTCAGCGACGATAAGCTAGCCCTTTGTTGCACGCCTGCTTTTCAGATTCGCACGCCCTGCAGCAAGTCCGTTTTTAGCGAAAGGAATGACCATGGAACAACGCCGTTCTCCCGGCCATGACCACTGGTTTTATGAAAGCCAGACTCGCCCGAATACTACCGCTACCGCACCGCTGGTGCCCGAAGCCGCCTATATCGAAGACCGTTTTCTGCTCGGTTTGCAACAGGAAGCCACGGCGTTACAACCGCTGCTGACACGTTTTCAGCCTGCACTGTTGGCTGCGCGCGATCTGAGTCAGATCCTGTTTCCCGATACGCTGTCGACCAGTTTGACGCACACGTTAACCCTGTACGATCGCCTCAGCACCGCGTTAACGGTGGCGCAGGTCGCTGGTGTGCAGCGCTTGTGCAATCACTACTCTGCCCGGCTAAATCCGTTGCCCGGCCCGGACTCTTCACGTGAAAGCAATAATCGCCTGACGCAAATTACTCAATATGCGCGCCAGCTAGCGATGCAGCCGGAGCTGATTACCCGCAACAGCATTAGCGCGTTGGATGCGGTGGGATTAACCGAGCCCGATATCGTTACGCTCAACCAACTGGTGGGCTATGTCAGTTATCAGTCGCGCGTAGTGGCGTCGCTGCAGGCGATGATGGGCTTGCCGGTGCGCTGGATTCCGGGTGTTTCTCCGCCGCCAGATGCCAACGCCGACCTGTTTGCCCACTCCGCCGACTGGCAACCAGCGTTAAAACCGGTTGAATTGCGCTATGCCAGCGCCGAACAGCTGGCAGCCGTGACGTTCTGTCAGGGCATTGAGGGTTTGGATGAAGCAACGTGGCTGCTGGTGCAGGATGCGCAAGCGTTGTACGGCTTCGCCACTTTGAAGCAGCGGCTTAGCGAACATTTTGCGCAGGATGAAGCGCTGGCGCAGGCAGTTAGCGCGCGCGTGCTGGGGTGTCGACGCCAGTTTGATCTGCTGGCAGGTGAATGGCGCACGGCGCTAGTGCAGGATATCGAGCGCGCCGCTAACACCTCGCCGGTGATTACCCTCAGCGCCCAGTTAACTCGCCTGCCCGACCGCTTTAGCGCTGCGCACCTGCAGCCGCTGTTAAATGCTGGCTGGGGCACCGAACGCATCTTCACGCTGTTACAAGCGGTAGCCTTTGCCAGCTGGCAGGATCGCGTGCTGATGGCGCTCGGCGAAACCCGTTAATCGGGTAGATGCCGGCGCGCTTCATCAAAGAAATGCTGAGCCAGCGGCGATGCTCTGCCCGGCTCGGCAATCACCAGCGCCGCCTGACGCCCCATCGGCGCGATATCAATTGGCCGCCGCGCCAGATTCTGCATCAGCTCCGGCAACAGATGGCCGCACGGCGAAACCATCACCCCCAATCCTACCTGCGCACTTTGCAACAGCTGCATAATTGAGGCGCTTTCGACGATAACGCGTGGGATCAGACCGGTTTCTCGCAGTTGCCCGTCGAGATAGCGCCGAAAATAGCGCGTCGGTTCGGCCAGGCACAGCGGCTGGCTGGCGAGCGTAGAGAGCGTGATGGTTTCCTGCTGCAGCAACGCCGGAAAATGCGCCGGATTAAACAGGGCTTCCACGCCGGGATCTTTCAGCAGTGCCGTCTGGAAGTGCAGCTCACGCAGTGACGTCAGTTCAAAGAACCCGATACCGCCGTCCACGGTATGGCTGTTGAGCGCTTCCAGCAGTTGGTCGGCGCTCATCGCCGAAACGCGATAGTCGAGCTGCGGGTAGCGTACCTCCACCGCCTTCAACAGCGCCGGCAGCGCCACGCTGCACTGCGGCATGACGCCCAGCCGCAACGTGCCGTTGACGCCATGCTTAAGCGATTCAACTTCCAGCTTCAAACCCTGATACACCGATACAATCTCCCGCGCCCACGTCAGCACGCGTTCGCCCTCTGGCGTGAAGCCATCGAAATTATTGCTGCGGTTAATCAGCGAAAGGCCTAATTCGCGCTCAAGGTTTTTCAGACGCATCGACAGCGTCGGCTGGCTGACAAAACTGGCTTCGGCTGCACGACCAAAGTGGCGCTCGCGCTCCAGATTAGTGAGGTAGATTAATTGTTTGATGTCCATGGAAAGCAGAATTGGCTGGAAAACAACAGTGTATCATGGCGAATGCCGCTGCGCTGAAGGCCCGCGCAGCGGCATGTTGTTACGCCACGCCGAGAGCAGTTTTGACGTCGTTGGCAATCTTCTCGACCTGCGGGCCATAAATCACCTGCACATCGTGTTCGCTGACGCGATTGATACCGTTGGCACCGGTGGTCAGCAAGGTTTGATCAACCACTTCATTCATCTGTTTCACCCGCACCCGCAGTCGCGTGAAGCAGCAATCGACATCCTCTATATTGGCCTCACCACCGAGTCCGCTGATGATGACCTTAGTGCGTTCATCGGCCGCTACCAATTCAGGTTTTTGCTCTTCATCAGATTCGCGTCCCGGCGTCTCCACGCGCATGCGGGTGATGACAAAACGGAAGCCGTAGTAATAAATCGGCACATAAATCACGCCGAGGACAATCGTCCACCACCAATGGGTTTTGCTGCCGCCGAGGATGCCGAACACCACCAAATCGATCGCGCCGCCCTGCACATTGCCAATCATCAGCTGCAGCATCGACATCAGCATAAACGACAGGCCAGTTAACAGTGCATGCAGGATATACAGCACCGGCGACACGAAGATGAAACAGAACTCCAGCGGCTCGGTGATGCCGGTGGTAAATGAAGTCAGCGCGGCGGCCAGCACCAGCGCTTTGACGCGCTGTTTATGCTCGGGCCGCGCGGTGTGGTAAATCGCCAGCGCGGCAGCGGGTAAACCAAACATCATGACCGGAATCTTGCCCTGGGCAAGGAACTGCGTGGCGCCGCGTACCGTCTCATCTGGAATGGCGCCGGGATGCGTTAGCGAGGTGTTGAAGATGTTCAACGCCCCGACAATGCTTTGCCCATCGACCGTTGCCATGCCGCCAATGGGGGTAAAGCGCACGGTTTCGTTGAGGATGTGATGCAAACCGGTGGGAATCAGTAAGCGCTCGCTGGTACCCAACAGGAACGCGCCATACTGACCGCTTTTACCGATCATCAGGCCCACCCACGCAATACCTTCCCCAATGGTCGGCCAAATCAGCGCCAGCAGCACGCCAATCAGCGGCAACACCACCACGGTAACGATCGGCACAAAGCGCCGTCCGCCAAAGAAGCTGATCGCCGTAGGCAGTTGCTGAGTATAGAAACGGTTATGCAGCAACACAGTAATCAAGCCAGCAATCACGCCGCCCAGCACGCTCATGTTGTAGGTAAAAATGCCAAGCATGTCGATGTATTCAGCCGAGGTCATCATCGCCGCGGTTTGGTCCATGCCCGCTTTCTGCAGCGCTTCTGGCGTGGTGGTCGCCGCCGTCAGCCCTTTCGACGCCAGCGTGGCGCTGATGCCGACGTTCATGGCGATATAGCCAATGACGGCGGCGAATGCGGCGGTGGGCTTCTCGGCTTTTGCCAGTCCGATAGCGCTGGCTACCGCAAAGAACAGCGGCAGATTGGCGAAAAGCGCGCCCGCCACTTTGCGGATAAAGCCAATGATCAGTTGCGGCACCTGCAGATTGGCGAAGGCATCCCCGGTGATGGCAGGGTTTTGCATCGCCGCGGCTAACCCAAGGAAGATCCCTGCGGCGGCGATCACCGAGATCGGCATCATTAAGGCTTTACCGAAGGCGTGAATTTGGCTGGCCAGACTCTTCATACTGCATGCCCTTTTCAGAATGGAAAGAGCAATTATTAGTCAGTTATCTCAGCAACACGTAACCGCCGGCCGTTATCAGCCGGGAAAGTTTGATTTAGATCACGCTTTACGCGCGTGTTGCGATAAACGCCGCCTATCGCACCATTAAACCAATCAATTAGACAACTTTTAAGGAGAGTCGCACACTTCCCGCTAACAGAAGACATATTCTGATAACAACTCATAAACAAATAAGCCTGCAACTATGAAATTTAAACGTAAGATTCAACCCTATCGCGCGGCGGCGGGCGGCTGGGGTTCTTTGGAAGCCACCACCCGTTTCGTCCTTGATAGCAAAGCGGCGCTGAAAAACATGCGTAATCTGATGCGTATGAACAAAGCGCGCGGTTTCGACTGCCCAGGTTGTGCATGGGGCGATGACAACAAAAGCACCTTCAGCTTCTGTGAAAACGGCGCCAAAGCGGTGACGTGGGAAGCGACACGTCGTGTAGTTGAGCCTGAATTCTTCGCCCAGCACAGCGTAAGCACCCTGTATCAGCAAAGTGACTATTTCCTCGAATATCAGGGACGCTTGACCCACCCAATGCGCTATAACAGCGCGACCGACCATTACGAGCCGATTAGCTGGGATGATGCCTTTGCGCTCATTGCACGCCATTTGCAGGCGATGGACCATCCGAATCAGATGGAGCTGTATACCTCCGGCCGCGCCAGCAATGAAGCCTCATGGCTTTATCAACTGTTTGGTCGCGTGATGGGCAGCAATAACTTCCCTGACTGCTCCAACATGTGCCACGAAGCCAGTGGTACTGGCCTAAAGCGCAGCATCGGCGTGGGCAAAGGCACCATTCGTCTGGATGATTTCGATCACGCAGACGCGATTTTCGTCCTTGGCCAGAATCCAGGCACCAACCATCCACGTATGCTGCACAGCCTGCGTCACGCTGCCGATCACGGCGCGAAAATCGTCACCTTTAATACCTTACGTGAGCGCGGACTTGAGCGTTTTGCCGATCCGCAGAAGCCGCTGGAGATCGTCACCTCGATGGCTGGCACGATTAGTTCTGCCTATTACCAGCCCAACCTTGGCGGCGATATGGCCGCGATTCGTGGCATGGTGAAAACGCTGCTGGAAGTGCAGCGTGCGCGTTTGGCCGCCGGTGAGAAAGGTATTTTCGATCAAGCCTTTATCGATGCCAACACGCAAGGCATCGAAGAGTATCTTGCCGCGGTGGATAACACCCGCTGGGATGATATTGTGCGCCAATCGGGCCTGAGCGAAACGCAGATTCGTGAAGCAGCCGCCATTTATCAAAGTGCCGAACGCGTCATCGTCACCTGGGCAATGGGCATCACCCAGCACAAACATTCGGTCGATACCGTTCGCGAAATCACCAACCTGCAGCTGCTGTTTGGTCAACTGGGCAAAAAAGGCGCTGGCCTGTGTCCGGTACGCGGCCACAGTAACGTGCAGGGCAACCGCACCATGGGGATTGATGAGAAGCCGAGCAAGGCGTTCCTCGATGCACTGGGCGCACATTTTGATTTCGAGCCGCCACGCGAGCATGGCCACAACACCGTTGAAGCGTTGAATGCGATGCTGCGTGACGAAGTGAAAGTGCTGATTGCGCTGGGCGGTAACCTCGCTGCGGCAGCACCGGATTCACCGGTCACCGAAGAGGCGTTGCAGCACTGCGGTTTGACGGTGCACATCAGCACCAAACTGAACCGCAGCCACCTGGTGCCGGGCCATGAAGGGTTGATTCTGCCGACATTGGGCCGCACCGAGCGCGATCGACAGGCAAGCGGCAATCAATATATTACCGTCGAAGACTCCTTCAGCATGGTGCACGCCTCTGAAGGCGTGGGCATTCCGCTGGCCGAGACGCAGCGTTCCGAAACCGCGATTGTTGCGGGCATTGCGCATGCAACCTTAGGCAGCGATAAAATCGACTGGCTGGCGATGGCGGGCAACTACGATCTGATTCGCGATCACATTGCGGCGACGATTCCGGGCTTTGCCGATTTCAATAACAAATGCGACATCCCAGGCGGATTCTATCTGGGCAGCGCCGCGGCCGAACTGCGCTTCAACACGCCGAGCAAATTAGCCGAGTTCAGCGCAGCGGCACTGCCAACCTCGCTGTTTCCACAGCTCGGTGATGTTGCCGTGCCGTTCACGCTGCAAACTCTGCGCTCCCACGATCAGTACAACACCACTATTTACGGCCTCGACGATCGCTATCGCGGCGTGTACGGTCAGCGCGAGGTGGTGTTTATTCATCCGGAGGATATGGCATCGCTGGGCTTCACCGAAGGCCAGTTGGTGGATATTGAAACGCTGTGGAATGACGGTTTGACGCGTCGCGTCAGTGGTTTCAAGCTGGTGCCTTACAATATTCCGCGCGGCAACCTCGCCGCTTATTATCCGGAAACTAACCCGCTGGTGCCGCTTTCCAGCTTCGGCGACGGCAGCGGCACGCCGACCTCAAAATCGGTGCCGGTTAAGCTGGCATTAACCGCCGCCGTACCCTCGCAACGTATCGCCTGACCAAAGCGTTATCAGAAGGTAAAAAGCCGCGTAAAGCGGCTTTTTAGCCTGTTTTGGCCTTGCCGCGCGCACCCGATTCGCGTAAAACTGTCAGCCGCTCTTAGGCCACGAAACTATATAAATTATGTTCCAGGATAATCCGCTGCTCGCGCAGCTTAAAGAGAAGCTTCACGCGCAGACTCCGCGCGTCGAAGGTGTTGTTAAAGGTACGGAAAAAGGCTTTGGCTTCCTTGAAGTTGATGCCCAAAAAAGCTACTTCATTCCGCCACCGCAGATGAAGAAAGTGATGCACGGCGACCGTATTTCAGCCGTGATCCACACCGATAAAGACCGCGAGAGTGCCGAGCCGGAAACCCTGGTTGAGCCGTTCCTGACCCGCTTTGTCGGCCGCGTACAAAAGAAGGACGATCGCCTGTCGATTGTACCGGATCATCCGCTGCTTAAAGATGCGATTCAGTGTCGCGCCGATCGTAGCGTGTCCCACGATTTCCAGAACGGCGATTGGGCGGTGGCGGAAATGCGCCGTCATCCGCTGAAGGGCGATCGCGGTTTTTATGCCGAACTGACCGAATTCATTGTCACTGCGGACGATCACCTCGCGCCATGGTGGGTGACGCTGTCGCGTCACAACCTCGAACGTCAGGCACCCGACGTCGGTTTTGGTGAGATGATTGATGAGAATCTGCAGCGTGAAGATCTGACTGCCCTGAACTTCGTCACCATCGACAGCGCCAGCACCCAAGATATGGATGATGCGCTGTACGTGGAAGAGACCGCCGACGGCAATCTTTCGCTGACCATCGCTATCGCCGATCCTACCGCTTACGTGCCGGAAGGCAGTGAGCTGGATAAGCTGGCGTCAAAACGCGCCTTCACCAACTATCTGCCGGGCTTCAACATTCCGATGCTGCCGCGCGAGCTTTCTGACAACGTCTGTTCACTGCGTCCGAACGAGCGTCGTCCGGCGCTGGCGTGCCGCGTAACGGTACTGAAAGATGGCAGCCTGGCTGACGATGTGCACTTCTTCGCCGCGTGGATCGAATCGAAAGCCAAACTGGTTTATGACGAGGTCTCCGATTGGCTGGAAAATAGCGGCAGCTGGCAGCCAGAGAACGAGGCGATTGCCCAGCAGATTCGCCTGCTGCATCAGGTTTGCCTGGCGCGCAGCGAGTGGCGTCAAACCCATGCGCTGGTGTTTAAAGATCGTCCGGACTACCGCTTCGTCCTGGGCGAGAAAGGCGAAGTGCTGGATATCATCTCTGAGCCACGTCGCATCGCTAACCGCATCGTAGAAGAGTCAATGATTCTGGCTAACGTCTGTGCCGCCAACGTGCTGCAGGAGAAGCTGGGCTTCGGTATCTACAACCTGCATACCGGCTTTGATCTGGCGAATGCTGAGCAGGCCGCTGGCGTGCTGGCGGGGCACGGTATCACCGTTGATCCGCAGGCAATTACCACGCTGGAAGGCTTCCGTCAGCTGCGCCGTGAACTCGATGCGCAGCCAACGCAGTATCTTGATAGCCGCATTCGTCGCTTCCAGTCCTTTGCGGAAGTCGGCACCGAACCTGGCCCGCACTTTGGTCTCGGCCTTGACGCCTACGCGACCTGGACTTCGCCAATTCGTAAGTTTGGCGACATGATCAACCATCGTCTGCTGAAAGCGATTGTGCGCGGCGACAGCATCGCCCGTCCGCAGGATGAGCTGACGACGATCATGAGCGAACGTCGTCGTCTGAACCGTATGGCTGAACGCGATGTGGGTGATTGGCTTTACGCACGTTTCCTGTCGCCGTTTGCTGGCACCGACCGCAAATTCAGCGCCGAAGTTATCGACGTGTCGCGTGGCGGTATGCGCGTTCGTTTGCAGGAAAATGGCGCGGTTGCCTTTATCCCTGCACCATTCATCCACGCGGTGCGTGATGAACTGGTGTGCTCGCAGGAGAGCGGCACCGTGCAGATTAAAGGTGAAGTGGCTTACCGCGTTACTGACATCATTGATGTGACCATCGCCGAAGTGCGCATGGAAACACGCAGCGTGGTGGCTCGTCCCGCCGCCTGAGCATGAAAACCTGCGGGATAACAGCCGTTATCCCGCATTTCTCTTCGCCCGCTTTAGCAAATGTTAAATTTGCATTCCGCTTCACATTTCTAACGCCTTCGCCTGTCGTTAACAATTCATTACATTACTTTTAACTTGTTGTATTCGATCGCCTCTTTTCCCGGTCCCTACAAGGAGTTAACTCATGAACAACGTCAAAACCAGATTGATCTGGTTAGCGGTGGCGTTAATTGGCGCGGGCGCGTTTGCCATGCTGGCGCTCAGCCGCGGCGAACATGTCAACGCTGTCTGGCTGGTCATTGCCTCCGTCGCCTGCTACAGCATTGCCTACCGCTTCTACAGCCTGTTTATTTCAAAGCGCATCTTTGAACTGGACGATCGTCGACTTACGCCGGCGGAGCGCCTCAGTGACGGTCTCGATTACGTTCCCACCAATAAATGGGTGTTGTTCGGCCACCACTTTGCGGCGATTGCCGGTGCGGGGCCGCTGGTTGGGCCGATTCTCGCGGCACAAATGGGTTTTCTGCCCGGCACCATCTGGATTCTGGTGGGCGTCATGTTTGCCGGCGCGGTGCAGGACTTCCTGATTCTGTTTATCTCTACGCGTCGTGATGGACGTTCACTGGGTGAGATGGCGCGCCAGGAGCTCGGATCCTTCGCCGGTGTGGTTACCATGCTTGGCGCGTTGGGCGTGATGATCATCATCCTCTCCGCACTGGCGCTGGTGGTGGTAAAAGCGTTAGCAAACAGTCCGTGGGGCTTGTTCACTATTGCCGCCACCATTCCCATTGCGCTGTTTATGGGCGTGTATATGCGCTTCCTGCGACCGGGGAAAATTGCGGAAGTGTCGATCATTGGCTTCGTTCTAATGATGGCGGCGATCATTTACGGCGGCAACGTGGCAGCCGACCCTTACTGGGGCCCGCTGTTTACCCTGAAAGGCACGGAGTTGACGTGGGTGCTGGTGATCTACGGTTTTATCGCCTCTTCGCTGCCGGTGTGGTTGCTGCTGGCGCCGCGCGATTATCTCTCTACCTTCCTGAAAATCGGCGTCATCATTGGTCTGGCGATTGGTATTCTGTTTGCCATGCCTGAAATGAAGATGCCCGCCGTCACCAAATTTATTGATGGCACCGGCCCGGTATTCTCCGGCGCACTGTTCCCGTTCCTGTTTATTACCATTGCCTGTGGCGCGATTTCCGGCTTCCACGCGTTGGTCTCGAGCGGAACCACGCCGAAACTGGTGGAGCGCGAAAGTCATATTCGCTTTATCGGCTATGGCGCGATGTTGATGGAGTCGTTCGTGGCGATCATGGCGCTGATTTGCGCCTCGGTGCTCGATCCGGGCGTCTATTTTGCTATGAACTCCCCTGCCGCGCTGATTGGCACCACGGTGGAAAGCGCCTCGCAGGCGATTAACGGCTGGGGCTTTGTGGTGACGCCAGAAATGCTAAGCGGCATCGCGCGCGACGTGGGTGAAAGCACCATTCTGTCACGTGCCGGTGGCGCGCCAACCTTCGCGGTGGGCATGGCGCATATTATTACCGAAGTGTTTAACAGCCGCGCCATGATGGCGTTCTGGTATCACTTCGCCATTCTGTTTGAAGCGCTGTTTATTCTTACTGCGGTTGATGCCGGTACGCGCGCCTGCCGGTTTATGGTGCAGGATCTGGTGGGCACCGTGGTGCCGTCCATGGCCAATAACCGTTCATGGCTGGGCAACATGGCTGGCACCACTGTCGCTGTCGCTGGCTGGGGCTTCTTTGTCTATCAAGGCGTGGTCGATCCGCTCGGCGGCATTAATACGCTGTGGCCGCTGTTTGGCATCGGCAACCAGATGCTGGCGTCAATGGCGTTGATTCTCGGCACCGTGGTGCTGTTCAAGATGAAAAAGCAGCGCTACGCATGGGTAACAATTTTACCCACCGCCTGGCTGTTTATTACCTCAATGACCGCTGGCTGGCAGAAGATCTTCCATGAGAAGCCTTCGATTGGCTTCCTCGCTCAGGCCAATAAATTCCGTAAAGGCATTGATGATGGGATTGTCATTGCCCCAGCGAAAACGGTCGCTGATATGCAAACCATCGTGTTTAGCAATCAAATTAACGCGGCCCTGTGCGCCTTCTTCATGCTGGTGGCGGTCACCATGCTGGTTGCCGCCTTCTTCGTGATTCGTCGGGCACTTAACAGCGCAGTACCGACTACCCATGAATCTGAGATCTCTCTGCGTAAAGAGGTGCGAAATGTCTGAGTCCATTTTCCATTGGAGAAAACCGCGCGGCGCGTGGCACATTCAGCAATGCTTACCGATAGCATGCGCCCCGGCTGGGCAAACTCTTACGCGCTGGCAGCGACTGTGGCAGGGTTTGCAGCAGAGCTTTCGCTTAATGGTCGGCGTTCATGACTATCAAACTTATCTGAAGCATATGCGTGAACATCATCCAGACATCGCACCGATGAATGAACGGGCTTTCCACCGACACTGCCTCGATGCGCGTTTTCCCAGCCAGCCAGGCAAACTCGGCAAGTGTCCTTGCTAACGCTTTTCAGCCCCGTTTATCGGGGCTTTTTCGTGCCATTCTTTAATAAAAACAAAAATATATTCAGATTGCATCTTGTGCTGGCTCAGGAGGTTGAATACTGTAGCTAAAATAATGAGATACCGCCCGCTGAGCATTCCCCCCGGAGGAAGTTTCCATGACCGATGAACAAGGGCAAACACTGTTGTACACCTTGTTTGGCACCACCAGCCCTCATTGGCGTTTAACCTCAGATAGTGATGCTTTGCATTTTGCCGAAGATGAGAACGCGAATACCAATATGGCGGTTCCACTTACTCCCGCACAAGCCAGTTTGTTGCGTGCGATGACCGTTATAACCTCCAGTATTAACCTCACGCTGTCGCTGCATGGCGAGCCGGTACCGATGCATTTTGTTGGCCGTAAAGTTAATCAATCCACCTGGGCTGGCACCTCGTCAGCCTGGGGCGATACCTCTGCTGTCGCGCGGGATTTGACGCTCGGTTTATCGTTCGCGGAACAGGTGGTTTCGGAAGCCAATTCCGTGATTGTGATACTCGATCAACGCGGCAATATTCAGCGATTCAATCGTTTAAGCGAAGAGTACACCGGACTTAAAGAGCAGGAAGTGATTGGCCGTAATGTGTTTCAACTGTTTATGACCAAGCAGGAAGCGCAGGCGTCACGGCGTAACATCGCCGGTTTCTTCAGTGAAGGCAGTTCTTACGAGGTTGAGCGCTGGATTAAAACCCGTAAAGGCCAGCGACTGTTTCTGTTTCGTAATAAGTTTGTTCACAGCGGTAGCGGAAAAAATGAAATTTTCCTCATCTGTTCAGGAACGGACATCACCGAAGAGCGCCGGGCGCAGGAACGGCTGCGCGTCTTAGCCAATACCGATACGGTGACGGGGTTGCCTAACCGCAACGCTATTCATCAGCAGATTAGTCTGGCACTGGAGCTGGCAAATGGCAGTCAAACCGGTGTGGTTTACCTCGATTTAGACAATTTTAAGAAGGTCAATGACGCGTACGGCCATATGTTCGGCGATCAGTTGCTGCAAGCAGTGTCTCTGGCGATCCTCAGCTGCCTGAGCAAAGACCAGACGCTGGCGCGCCTCGGCGGCGATGAATTTGTCGTACTGGCGGAACATACCAGCCAGGCGGCGCTGGAGGCGATGGCGTCGCGTATTCTTGAACGTCTGCGCCAGCCCTTCCGCATCGGCCTGATTGAGGTGTATAGCGGCTGCTCGATTGGTATCGCTCTGGCTCCGCTGCACGGCGAAGATCGTGAAAGCTTGATTCGCAACGCGGATACCGCGATGTACCACGCCAAGGAGAACGGTCGCGGCAAGTTCTGCGTATTCGCAAATGAGATGAACCAGCGGGTGTTTGAGTACCTTTGGCTCGACACCAATCTGCGCAAAGCGCTCGAACTCGACCATCTGGTGGTGCATTATCAGCCGAAACTGAATGCCGATGGCGAGGTGCTAAGCGCCGAAGCACTGGTGCGCTGGAATTCACCGGAGCGCGGGTTGGTGCCACCGGGCGACTTCATCTCCTATGCTGAAGAGTCTGGTTTGATTGTGCCATTGGGTCGCTGGGTGATGCTCAATGTGCTGCAGCAGATTATTAAGTGGCGTAGCGAAGGCATCTATCTGCGTGTCGCGGTAAATGTCTCCGCTAAGCAACTGATCGACCAGAGTATTTACACTGATTTGAAACATGCGCTGACCGAAGCTGGCCTGACGGATTGCCCGATCGATATCGAATTAACGGAAAGTTGTTTGATTGAGAATGAAGCTGGCGCGCTGATGCTGATGAAGCAGTTCCAGCAACTGGGTGCGCAAATTCATCTCGATGATTTTGGTACCGGTTACTCCTCGCTTTCCCAGCTGGCGCGCATCCCTATCGATGCCATAAAACTGGACCAGAGCTTTGTGCGTAATATCAATAAGCAACCTGTCGCGCAGTCGCTGGTCCGTGCGATTGTCGCGGTTGCCAAAGCCCTTAAGCTGCAGGTGATTGCCGAGGGCATTGAAACGAAAGCCGAAGAGAAGTTTGTGATGGCCAACGGTGTCGATGGGCGTCAAGGTTATTATTATGCAAAACCAATGCCCGCAGAACAGCTCGGGCATTGGCTGGCTAAGCATCCTGCCCGCGTCTAACGCTGGTTTGCGAGATTAGCCGGCTTTGCGCAAGGATGCGCTATGACGGTTCTGCAGTTGTACCAGACGTTCCATATAAGCAATGTCTTTCGGTTCCAGCGTGAAGGCATAATCAACCCAGTCCTCCGTGATATCCATTAACTCAGCACGTGATAACTGCAGCACGCGCTGACGCGCCTTCAGCATGGCACGCACGCCGTTGAGCTTTGGACGCAACGTATCGATAAAGGTCCGCGTGGTGCGATAGCCATCGCCCGGTTGGAACACTTTATCGACCAGACCACGCGTTTCATACCACTCCGCGCTGTGTGACTCTCCTTCCATAATCAGCTCTTCGGCCAGCTTCATGCCAGAGCGACGCGCCACTAATGAGTAGCCGCCCATGCCCGGGAACAGGTTAAACGCGATCTCCGGGAAACCCATGCGTGCGCTGTTCTGCGCCAGAATGAAGTGATGCGCCAGCGCCGCCTCAAAGCCACCGCCGAGCGCACTGCCCTCAATCATCGCCAGCGTTACCGCACCCGTATCAAAACCCCGTGCTGCGGAGTGGATGCAGTCCACACAGGCGCGCGCATAGGCACGCAGCGCTTCACGGCGGTTGTTACGAATGCACTCGACAAAGAAGCGCAAATCGCCACCGGCGTTAAACATCTGCGGTACCAACGAACCCGTCACCCAGAAGTCAATCGGCAGACCGGAACGCTGGGCTGAATAGCTCAGATTCATGATCTCCTCAATTAATTCGTGGTTGAAACTTGGTCGCGGTTGCGCACGCAGCATCATCCACATAGTACGGCGCCCCTCTTCATAGTAGGCGGCGAGCTGTGTGGTTTGTCCAACTTCGGTGAACAGTCTGCATGTCGGTTGGTTAATTACTGTCATTGTCTCATCCTCTGTTTATGTTTATGTAGTGCGTTAAACGCCACATCAGCGTAATCCAGAGTGAGGCCAGACCAAATGAGAGATTGATTTATAAAGCAAAATCCAGAGATATCCCCGACCATCGGCCGGGGAAGCATTAGCGGGCTTACTTGATGGCGGCACGCTGCCCTACGGCAACATGAGAACGCTTAACGCGTCGTGAATAAACAGCGGTGATGATTGGCACGATAACAGAAGTGACGATCACCGACGTCGCGACTAAAGCCGTGGCGGCGGGTGCGACCGGTTTAAACTGGGGCAGCATCTCGGCGATTAAGACCGGAGTCGCCACAGCAGCACCGGCGGTGCTTGAGGCTGCAATGCCTGCGGTGCCATCACCGCCACCAATCAGACGGTCGGCAATAATCAGTGGAATGCCGGTGACAATGATAACGGCGACGCCCAACATGATGCCCAACAAGCCGGTCTGAGCGATGACGGTTAAATCGATGGTGTTTCCCAACGCGAAGGCAAAGAACGGAATTAAGGTGTGTACCGCTTTGCCGAAGAATTCACGCAGTTCGGGATCGAGATTGCCCAACGCAAATCCTACGATAAACGGCAGTACCGCTCCGACAAATACATGCGGTTCAAACGACGCAATACCCGCGGTTCCAAGAATCACCATCGTCATCAACGGCCCCGACTCCAGTGACATCAGGACAAATGCGCCGGCTTCCTCTTTCGACCCGTATTGCTGCATGATTGAGGCGTACAAACCGCCGTTGGTCATGTCCATTGCCGCCACTAATGCCAGCGTCGAGAGCCCGGCAAACATTCCGACCTCCACACCATTCTCTGGCATTACGCGTGAAGCGATGGCCGCAACCACCCAGGCTACAGCGATTTTAGTCAGCACCAGCGTGCCCGATTTACGCAGCACCGTGCCCGTTGCGCTGAGTTTGATGGATGCGCCCATGCAGAAGAACCATACCGCAAGAATTGGTACGGTGCCGGTCATCAAGCCATTAGTAAACGAACCGAAGTATTTGCCCGCACCAGGGGAAAAGGTATGACAGAGCGCGCCCAGAAACAGCGGGATCAGCATCATACCGCCAGGAATTTTATCGATTGCACGTTTGATATGCATAGTTTTGTCACCTTAACTGAGCCAGAGGGAGGTGTTTTATGATTTGCCGGATGGCATGGCGAGCAAGATAACGGGCTACGGGAAGGAAAAAAGTGATCGCACATCTATTTATGAAACGTTGTTTTAATTTTATTGATTGATCATTTTGCATTTATGATGCGCATCGCCATACCAGATAAAGACAAGCTAAAAGAAAGGCGCCCATAGGCGCCTAAGTCTTTTAAATCCAATCAATTTTGTCCATACCAAGCGTTCTTTCCGTGCTTACGCAGATAATGCAGGTCCAATAAGGTTTGCGAGATGGGCGGCAACTCAGTACGCAGCTGTTCCGTATGCAGCGCCATATAGGCCACCTCTTCAAGGACTACCGCGCTGTGCACCGCAGCATGTGCATCTTTACCCCAGGCAAAAGGTCCATGCGAATTCACCAGCGCGGCGGGAATGGCGGATGGCTGAATGCCGCGCTGAGCAAAGGTTTCAATAATCACCTGACCGGTATTCCACTCATACTCCTGCTCAATCTCTTCACGCTTCATCGGTCGTGTGCAGGGAATCGTGCCGTAAAAGTCGTCGGCGTGCGTGGTGCCCAAGGCGATAATTTCGCGTCCAGCCTGTGCCCATATGGTGGCATGGCGTGAATGCGTATGTACGATGCCACCAATCTCTGGCCAGGCGAGATAGAGTGCGCGATGCGTCGCGGTGTCTGATGACGGGCGCATTTTACCCTCAACCACGTTACCGCTGGCTAGTTCAACGACCACCATATCGTCGCGCTGCATCTGTTCATACTTAACACCTGACGGTTTAATTACCAGCAGGCCTTGTTCGCGATCCACAGCGCTCACATTGCCCCAGGTAAAGGTGACAAGGTTGTAACGCGGTAGATCAAGATTGGCTTCCAGTACTTGCTGCTTTAACGCTTCCAGCATGTTTATTCTCCTGCAAACTGTGATAACTGAATTGTGCGGAGCTGGCGCTAAAAGCGTTATGGAAGGATTAGCTGTAAAAGCTGCGGAAAGTGACTGAGGCTGTAAATGTGTGGCGTGGGTTGGTTTTGAGCATTAAATAAAAAGTGGGTTACAAACTCGCAGTTTAGGACCGTTTTACCCTGCCGAGTGCAATGTAACATCTATACTTAAAGAGTTACCTCGGTGTTAACAATCAAGGAGAAGTTAATGACTACAACAATGAAACGTTTTACGGCTGTCGTATTGGCTACCACTTTAGTTGTCGCGCTGAGCGGCTGTTCAAACTGGTCGAAACGCGACCGCAACACTGCAATTGGTGCGGGTGCGGGTGCCATTGGCGGCTCAGTATTGACCAATGGTAGCGGGCTGGGCACGGTAGGCGGCGCGGCCGTCGGCGGTATCATCGGCCATCAGATTAGCAAGTAAATTATAATAATCAGGCTACGCAGCGCATCTACTTAACAACGGGCCACTCACAAGGTGGCCCGAACTTTGTCAACCGCCGGCCAGCTTCACCTTCATACCTTTGGCTTCCAGCAACGTTTTAATCAGATCGCGCTTGTCACCCTGAATCTCAATCACGCCCTCTTTCACTGCCCCGCCGCAGCCACATTTTTTCTTCAGTTCGGCAGCCAGTTTTTCCAGTGCAGCATCATCAAGGTCAACGCCGGTTATCAGGCATACGCCCTTTCCTTTGCGTCCGCTGGTCTGACGCTGAATGCGCACAATGCCATCACCTTTAGGACGGGCGACTTTTTCTTCTTCTGGCGCGATGCGTCCGGTTTCAGTGGAATAAACCAGTCGATTGTCGTGAGCCATTATGCCTCCTGTAAACTTTGCAGGATCTGCTGCAGCGTAGCGGCAGGATCGGCGGATTGGGTGATCGGACGTCCAATTACCATATAGTCTACGCCGGCGAATTTTGCCTGCTGCGGCGTCATAATACGGCGCTGGTCGCCGGCATCGCTGCCTGCCGGCCGAATGCCTGGCGTCACCAGCGCGAAATCCTGGCCGATTACCTGTTTGAAGTGTGCGGCTTCCTGTGCCGAACAAACAACGCCGTGCAGACCGCAATCACGCGTTAAACGCGCCAGGCGTTCAGCCTGCTGCGCTGGAGACAGCGTAATGCCTAAGCCTTTCAGATCGTCCTCATCCATGCTGGTCAGTACGGTAACCGCAATCAGCATTGGCGCATCTTTACCAAAAGGCAGCAACGCTTCACGCGCTGCATTCATCATGCGAGCCCCGCCGCTGGCATGCACATTTACCATCCATACACCGAGATCGGCCGCTGCCGCCACTGCATGCGCAGTGGTGTTCGGGATGTCATGAAACTTGAGGTCAAGAAACACCTCAAAACCGCGTTGCTGCAATGTTTTCACCAGAGATGGACCAAACAGCGTGAACATCTCTTTACCGACTTTCAGGCGGCACTGGCTCGGATCGATGCGGTCAATAAACTGCAGCGCGCTGTTGAGATCGTGATAGTCGAGTGCCACCAGAATTGGTGAAGTGGTTGCAGGCATAACGTTTCCTCAGTGACAGGCACCCGCAGGCGCGATGGACAAACGGCAAGCATTCTACCTGCCCAGGCCGGATACAACAATCGTGGTTCCGCATCAATCAGTCTGTTGAACGGCTAAATGCACGACAGTCGAAGGTTGCAATATTACTCACGCCATATGTATGTTGTAACTAATAAGGGCGATAAAATAAAAACAACACGGCCATTGTTATTGGCCGTCGAGTCCGCGGATGGGTTTAACGGAGGACCAAGCCCGGCATGATGGGCAATGCCAGTAAAGTGCATGAGCGGTAAAGCCACATTTCTGGCAGCGATAACGGGGTTTGGTGCGAATCTGTTCACCGACCATATCGCGTAACACCATCAAGCTCTCTTTCGCGCGTCCATCTTCTGCTTCGTGCAGGTGGAAATCCATCAAACGATGAAACACACGCATGGTTGGATGACGCTGGAGTTGACGATTGATATAGAGCTGCGCGGCTTCAGGGCCCTGCTGCTGTTCGAGGATATCGGAAAGATAAAGCTCGGCTGCGGCGCCGGTATTTTCATCAACGCAACGCTGTAGAAATTGTGCCCAATTCTCAGGCTGATTCAGGCGCTGATAGCAGGTTTCCAACATGGGCAACGTCTCGCTAACTAGCTCTTTGTCCTGCTCCAGCACGCGCTGCAATCGGCTTGCAGCCTTCGCGTACTCGCCCTGCTCCATTAGGATGCGCCCCATCATGATGGAGACACGGGCGCTTTGATGATCGGCTGATTCGCCCTTCTTCAATAAGCTCATGGCACGATCAAGATCGTCGCTGCTTAACGCCTGCAATGCGAGTTCGCAATAGAAATGGGCGATTTCACCCTTCTGCTTATCTTTGCCGAGCTTGACCAGTTTTTCCGCCACTTCGATGGCTTTTTGCCAGTCACTGGTCGCCTGATGAATCAGCAACAACTGCTGCAAGGCACCGATACGAAAATCGGTTTCCTCGACCAGTTGACCAAACATATCCTCTGCGCGGTCGTATAACCCGGCGGCCATGTAGTCGCGGCCAAGCTGCTGAATCGCTAGCAGGCGCTGCTCATAACTGAGCGAGGCGCTCTCCATTAGCGATTGGTGGATGCGAATGGCGCGATCGACTTCACCACGTGAACGGAACAGATTACCCAGAGTAAGATGCGCCTCGACCGTGCCGCTATCCTCTTTCAACATGTCGAGAAACAGATCTACCGCTTTGTCCTGTTGATTAGAAAGCAGGAAGTTAACCCCCGCAACGTATTCACGTGACAGGCGATTCGCTTCGTGTTGCTTATCCTGATGCGCACTACGTCGGCCCATGTACCAGCCATACGCCGCAGCAACGGGAAGAAGCAGAAACAGCAGTTCAAGCATCGAAAATTAATCCCGACGGCCAGCAGTGGACGTCGTAGTCACCGTCGTGGCTTGTTCGTTCTGCGCCTGCATCCGCTTGAGTTTCCGCTGCGCGTTAGCAAGTGATACGCGTAAACGTAACCAGAACAGGCCGCAAATCGCCCATCCCAGAATGAACCCAGCGCCAAACAGACTGGCCAGCAATGTTGAAATCCGGAATTCGCCCTGCGCAAGCAGATAGTTAAAGGTGATGATTTGGTCGTTATGCGCTCCGAGCGTCACGGAGATGATAAAAATGACCAAAACCACGAGAAAAATAAGCAAATATTTCACAATGCGTCCTGTCGAGAGGTTATCCAGTAGAAGTATGCCAAAAAAGCGCCGTTGATGCTGCTATACCCACATCAGTTAGCGCATTTTTCTGTAAGCGCAATCAATCATATGGGGGCAAGCAGCCAAATTACAATCCATCATCACGTTGTGCGATCTCCCGATGTTCTTCTGGCGGAATGGTTAAGGGTCCGCAGAAGCGCTGGGCTAACAAGGTTGCTACCGTCACCAGCAGCCAGGAAATCAGGGTTGCCATAACCAGATCCCGCGGCCAGTGCATACCTAACACTAAGCGGCTGCCCATCACCATGGTCGCCCAAACAAACAATACCGCTACCGTAGCGATATGGCGGCGCGGCCAAAGTAAACCGATTGCCAGTAGCGCCCAGCTGGCGGCAAACATAGTGTGTCCGGAAGGGAACGCATAACCGGTCTCAAACGCCCAATGATTTTTTAACCACTGTGGCAGTTGCGTATCGTTGGCCAGTAAAGTTGAAACCATTTCGCTACGCTGCTGGCGATGCAGTTGATAGAACTCATCGCCGGTAATGCCATGACTTTTTTCCAGCCAGATGACATAAGGACGCGGTTCCTGAACATGTTCTTTTATGGAGGATTTGGTGTACTGACCGGCCAGAATTGCGCCGTTCATAATAAGGATGAGCAAAATTGCCGGCTTAAGACGAAAGCGTAAACACCACAGCACCCACGCGCTGAGGATGATACTGGTGAGAATCCCCCACGGGCTGGTTACCGTTTCGGTCATCCAGAACAGCACACGCAACAGATCGCCACTTTTCCCCGGCTGCCATTGCCAGCCCGATAACCAGACACCCAGTGGCATCAGCAATAATAAAAACGCCCCGAAGGTGGTGCGCTGAATGATTTTTAACATTCGCTTCCTTTTAGATCCGCATTAACCCGCGCGACATGCATAACTTTAGCTGAAAAAAGAATAACATACCCATTGCGGCTTGGATAATTGTGCTTTATCACTACAATCACTCTGACCGATTAACGGCGAGAGTTCGGGTTGTGGCACAATAGCGTAAGTTTCATCGGGCCACGTGGGCCCGTGCGTTATCATGATGATAGCGCATCCTCTGAAGGTTCTGGAGAGTCACATGCAGCTTAAACGGGTAGCAGAAGCCAAACTGCCCACGCCATGGGGAGATTTCCTGATGGTTGGTTTTGAAGAACTGGCAACCGGCCACGACCATGTCGCGCTGGTTTTCGGAGATATTAGCGATCACAATCCGGTATTGGCGCGCGTCCATTCTGAATGCCTGACAGGCGATGCCCTGTTCAGCCTGCGCTGCGATTGTGGTTTTCAGCTGGAAGCCGCGCTAACGGCCATTGCGGAAGAGGGTCGTGGCATTCTGATGTATCACCGTCAGGAAGGTCGTAATATCGGTTTGTTAAATAAGATCCGCGCCTATGCTCTGCAGGATAAAGGTTACGATACCGTCGAAGCGAATCATCAGCTCGGCTTTGCCGCCGATGAGCGTGATTTCACCTTGTGCGCAGATATGTTCAAACTGTTGGGCGTCAATGAAGTGCGCTTGCTGACAAACAATCCACGTAAAGTTGAGATCCTGACAGAAGCCGGCATCAATATCGTAGAACGCGTGCCGCTGGTTGTCGGGCGTAACCCGAAAAATGCTCACTATCTCGATACTAAAGCCGAAAAAATGGGTCACTTATTACCCAATTCTTAAGCGGGTGCTAACAATTAAAAAAGCCGGGAAATCCCGGCTTTTCTTTTAGTTCAGCATGTTGCGTATCACGTAGTGCAAAATACCGTCGTTCTGGTAATAGGTCAATTCATTACCGGTGTCGATACGGCAGCGTGTTTCCAACGCCTCTTTACTGCCATCTGCACGCGTCAGCGTCACAGCAACCGTGCCACCTGGCTTGAGTTGCGAGAGGTTCGCAACATCAATGAACTCTTCCCCAGTAAGCTGCAACGTTTTGCGCGTTACGCCTTGCGGAAATTCCAGTGGCAGAATCCCCATACCAATCAGGTTAGAGCGGTGAATACGCTCAAAAGATTCTGAAATGACCACACGCACCCCTTGTAAGCGCGGTCCTTTTGCCGCCCAGTCGCGGCTGGAACCTGAGCCGTACTCTTTACCGGCAATCACTGCTAACGGCACGCCTTCTTGCTGATACTTCATCGCGGCGTCGTATATCGCCAGCTGTTCGTTGCTCGGGAAGTGTTTGGTATAACCGCCTTCTACGCCCGGTACCATTTCGTTGCGGATGCGAATATTGGCAAAGGTGCCGCGCATCATCACTTCATGGTTGCCGCGACGTGAACCGTACGAGTTGAAATCGGTACGCTCAACACCGTGCGAAAGTAAATAGCGCCCAGCTGGACTTTCAGCTTTGATACTTCCTGCCGGCGAAATGTGGTCGGTGGTGACCGAATCGCCCAACATGGCCAGAATTCGCGCACCTTTAATATCCTGTACCGGCTTCGGTGTTTTCTCCATGTCGTCAAAGAACGGCGACAAGCGAATGTAAGTCGAGTCGCCATCCCAATCATAGGTTGCCGCCTCACTCACCTTAATTTGCTGCCATTCCGGCGTGCCATCAAAGACTTCGGCATACTCTTTGTGGAACATATCGCTGGTTACTTTCTGCACCGCTTCCGCAATCTCTTCCGGCGATGGCCAGATATCTTTCAAAAACACATCATTACCCTGCCGATCCTGTCCAAGCGGATCGGACTGCAGGTTGATTTTCATATTGCCCGCCAGGGCATAAGCAACGACGAGCGGTGGTGATGCTAGCCAGTTAGTTTTGATTAATGGATGTATACGTCCTTCAAAGTTACGGTTACCAGAAAGCACCGCGGCGACCGTCAAATCGCCCTCTTTAATCGCGCTTTCTATAGCATCCGGCAGCGGACCCGAGTTACCAATACAGGTGGTACAACCGTACCCGACCAGATTGAAACCCAGCTCATCCAGATAAGGTGTTAATTGCGCAACGGCCAGATAATCAGAAACGACTTTCGATCCCGGCGCCAGCGAAGCTTTGACCCATGGTTTGCGCATCAAACCGCGTTCAACCGCTTTTTTGGCCAGCAAACCGGCAGCCATCAATACGCTTGGGTTTGAAGTATTGGTGCAAGAAGTGATCGCCGAGATCACCACCGCGCCATCATCCAGCTGATAGCTATCTCCGGTTTCACTGTCGCGGTAACTGACGGTTTTATGCGGTTTTTGAGCCTGATTGACTTCCAGCTCATTGCTGGCATCAAATGCAGTCGGAACATCGCCCAGTGAAACACGGTCCTGTGGTCGTTTGGGTCCCGCAAGGCTGGATTCGACAGTACCCATATCCAGTGCCAGGGAGCTGGTGAATACCGGCTCGTCGCCTGGGTTACGCCACATGCCCTGCTGTTTAGCGTAAGCTTCAACCAATTCCACCTGCTCTGCATCGCGGCCCGTGAGCGTCATATAACTTAATGTGACGTCATCAACAGGGAAGAAGCCACAGGTTGCTCCGTATTCAGGAGCCATGTTGGCGATAGTGGCACGATCGGCAAGCGGTAAGTCAGCTAAGCCATCACCGTAGAATTCAACGAATTTGCCGACCACGCCATGTTTACGCAGCATTTGCGTGACGGTTAATACCAGATCGGTTGCGGTAATACCGGGTCGTAGTTTCCCTGTGAGTTTAAAGCCCACTACATCAGGAATCAGCATAGAAACCGGTTGGCCTAACATGGCAGCCTCGGCTTCAATACCGCCAACGCCCCACCCTAACACGCCAAGCGCATTGATCATTGTGGTATGTGAATCGGTACCAACCAGCGTATCGGGGTAGGCAACGTCTTCCCCATTTAGGGTTTCATGCCAAACTGATTTACCCAAATACTCCAGGTTGACCTGATGGCAAATCCCGGTGCCCGGCGGCACAACGCGGAAGCGATTAAAGGCTTTTTGCCCCCAGCGCAGGAAGACGTAGCGTTCGTGATTACGCTCCATCTCTAAATGAACGTTCTCACCGAAAGCTTCATTGTCACCGAAATGGTCTACGGTGACCGAGTGGTCAATAACCAAATCAACCGGGGATAATGGATTGACTTTAGCAACGTCACCACCCAGTCGTTTTACCGCTTCACGCATGGCGGCTAAGTCCACCACTGCGGGCACACCGGTAAAATCCTGCATCAATACACGCGCGGGGCGGTAGGCAATTTCGCGATCGGCATGGGCATCTTTTTGCCATGCGACCAGCGCTTCAATATCTTCAAGCGTGACAGAGTCACCATCTTGCCAGCGCAACAGGTTTTCAAGCAGGACTTTCATTGACTTGGGCAAGCGATCAATATTGCCCAATTGCTGAGCGGCTTTAGGCAGGCTGTAGTAATGATATTTTTTTGCCCGAACATCCAGCGTGTCCTGACTCTGCTCACGTAACGTTAACGACATAGCGCCTCCATGTAAGTAAATCTCTTTTTAAACCTCAGTGACTGCAAGGTTTAACTTAAAGATAGACCACATTCCCGTTAACGTTTTGATAACAACACGAAATGACACATTAAAACACAATGAAAAATGCCCCGACGTTTGTCAGGGCATTTAAATAGAACAGTTTAATTTGAGTTATGGGTTTACATCATTGCCCAAAAGGCTGCTGCCCAAAAAGCAAACGAAAAGGTATATACGCTAAACCAGGATAACGTCGTTGTATTAATGTTCATCATTCACTCCCTCCCGGATTCCGGGCAAAAAAAGTCCACCGTCTTCAGCGTTGTACTGATGACACCGTTTTTTTAATGCTGAGTGTTAAAGGACGGGCTTTTAACTTGCCCACCGGATAATCCGGCAAAAAGAGGGACTAAATATATGTATATGGTACGCAACGCAGACTGCGTTATTTCGACTTCATATCCATGAAGGATTCAATAAAATTGCGCTGATTTTCACTGAGTTCCCACGAAGTAGGAATCGTTACTTGCTGTTCAGTGGAAACAACGTCTTTCACTTTGCACGCAGGCGTTTGCGGCTGACGCGCAGATACTGGATGTTTACGACTGAGTGTATTTGCCCACATGGCTTAACCCCACATACGCCAAATCATTAACGCCACCACTACCCAGAACAGTGCTGAAGCAGCGAAGACAGTCAACCAAGCTTTGCGACGAGTATTACCAGAACGCTCAACTTTGGTGCTTTTAGTCCGGAAGGCCGGCTGTACAGTTATTCTCGTGTTCATAGTTTTTGATAATCACTCTCAATAAAACGATTGATGACAACGATTAAGATTTAGGACGAATCCTAAACTTGTTAAGACCGAAAATCCAGTTATTTTTATTGAGCACAACGATTAACGCTATTTATCAAAACACAAAAAATTGATGAGATAAATTTAATTGCCACGATAACTATTAATTAAATAGTTACATTGTAAATTTGGGTTATCGACAAATTAGATCCAATCTAAATTTGAGTTTAATTTAGTAACCCAGTAAAAAAGCCCTTATCCATCAACTCTTAACTAGAGTATGGGAATATTCCTGGCGAGCTGCAAAGTAGCATCGTAAAAATTGTGTACTGATTCGCATTTAAGAACTAACAATAGAAAAACATGTGACCCATGTTTCATTTACATAAAAATAATGATTTTTTTTGAAGTACTACTGGCGCTAAGCGCTATGGGATTCCGAAGGTGCCCACTGGACACCTTGGCAAAAGAATGAGTTAGGAATTTACTTGAAGGGTAACTTGATGTCGCGGAACATGGCTTCAATGTCTTCATTGGAGCGCAATGCAACCGCTGCATCCACAACATCACGAGTCAGATGCGGCGCAAAACGTTGTATGAAATCATACATATAGCTGCGCAGGAAGGTGCTGCGTCTAAAGCCAATTTTGGTGGTGCTATTTGTAAAGATCTCTGATGCTTCAATACGAACCAAATCGGGATCGGCAATCGGATCTACAGCCATGCTGGCAATCACACCCACACCTAAGCCTAAACGCACGTACGTCTTAATCACGTCCGCATCGGTCGCTGTAAACACAATGCGCGGTGTTAATCCCGCGCGGTTGAACGCGGTATCAAGCTCTGAGCGCCCGGTAAAGCCAAAGGTGTAAGTCACTAAGGGGAAATCAGCGAGCTCTTCAATCGTCACATTCGATTTACCCGCCAAAGGATGGTCTGGCGTTACTACAATTGCACGGTTCCAGTGATAGCACGGCAGCATGATCAGGTCGTCATAGAGGTGCAGAGCTTCCGTGGCGATGGCGAAATCAGCATTGCCCTTGGATACCGCTTCAGCAATCTGCGTGGGCGATCCCTGGTGCATATGCAGTGAAACGCGCGGGTAGCGTTCGATAAAGCCTTTAATCACGCCAGGTAAAGCATATCGCGCTTGGGTGTGCGTGGTGGCCACATAAAGCGACCCTTTATCCGGCCAGGTATGCTCACCCGCTACAGATTTAATCGCATCCACTTTTGATAACACTTCACGTGCAATACGGATTATCTCTTCACCTGCAGGCGTTACCTGTGTCAGATGTTTACCACTGCGGGCAAAGATCTGCACGCCCAACTCATCTTCCAGCATACGGACCTGCTTACTAATGCCAGGCTGCGAGGTATATAAGCCTTCGGCGGTCGACGAGACATTAAGGTTGTGATTAACCACTTCGACGATGTAACGCAACTGCTGCAATTTCATAGTTATATCTTCCTGGTAGCGACAGAGGTGCATTCCCAGCAGGCGTATTGACACCTTAATGGTATTAAAGGAGGGAAAGCGAATCAGCGAGACGAAAAGAATCTATAACCACTATATCAGTTAAAGGAAGAATGTAGAACGTTTAGCTATAAGGATGGGAAAAAGGCCAGCTGTTGCTGGCCTTAGGGAGATTTACTTCTTCGCTTCCTGCCACTTGCCGTCAATGTAGAACATTGACCAACCCGTGGCTTTGCCGTCTTTTTCTGATGAAACGTACTGCTGCTTAGTCTTACGACTGAAACGCACCAGCGTTTTGTTCCCTTCTGGATCGGCAGCAGGCGCTTCCGACAGATATTTCAGTTTTTCAGGCAAACGATCGGCAAAGCGCTGCAGCTCTTCTACCAGCGGCGCGCGGGTTTCACGCGATTTAGGGAAGGTATTAGCCGCCAGGAACACACCCGCAGCGCCGTCACGCAGCACGAAGTATGCATCCGATTTTTCACATGCCAGTTCTGGCAGCGGCACCGGATCTTCTTTCGGCGGCGCGACATCACCATTGCGCAGAATTTTACGGGTGTTTTTACATTCGTCGTTGGTACAAGCCATGTATTTACCGAAACGGCCCATTTTCAGGTGCATTTCAGAACCACATTTTTCGCACTCAACAATTGGACCGTCATAACCCTTGATACGGAACTCGCCCTGCTCGATTTCGTAGCCATCGCACTCTGGGTTATTACCGCAAACGTGCAACTTACGCTGGTTATCGATCAGATAGCTGTCCATTGCCGTACCACACTTCTGGCAGCGGCGACGGGCGCGCAACGCGTTGGTTTCAGCATCATCGCCTTCCAGCACGTTAAGCACTTCGTTTTCCGGAATCAGGTTAATGGTCTGTTTGCAGCGCTCTTTCGGCGGCAAAGCATATCCTGAGCAGCCAAGGAATACGCCAGTACTGGCTGTACGAATCCCCATTGGTCGGCTACACGTCGGACAATCGATTGACGTGATAACCATTTGGTTCGGCTGCATGCCGCCCTCTTCTGGATCCTTTTCAGCGTGATCTAACTGCTGGCTGAAATCACTGAAGAAGGAGTCGAGCACGGCTTTCCACTCGGCTTCATTATTAGCCACCTGGTCGAGGCTGTTTTCCATGCGCGCGGTGAAGTCATAGTTCATCAGCTCGCGGAAATTCGCTTCCAGACGATCGGTAACGATTTCCCCCATTTTCTCAGCGTAGAAACGGCGGTTCTCGACGCGCACGTAACCACGATCCTGAATGGTGGAAATGATCGATGCATAGGTCGATGGACGACCAATACCGCGCTTTTCCAACTCACGTACGAGCGAGGCTTCACTGAAGCGCGCCGGCGGCTTGGTAAAGTGCTGGCTGGGCATCAGCTCTTTCAAATCCAGCATGTCGCCAACATCAACGGGCGGCAGCGTAAGATCTTCATCATTTTTACGTAGCGCTGGCATTACACGCGTCCAGCCATCAAACCGCAGCGTGCGCCCTTTCGCTTTCAATTTGAATTCAGCCGCGCCCACCGTCAGCGTGGTTGAGTCGTATTGCGCCGGTACCATCTGGCAGGCAACAAACTGACGCCAAATCAGCTGATACAGTTTTTGCGCGTCAGCTTCCATATCTTTCAGCTGTTCTGCCACGACATTCACATCTGAAGGACGAATCGCTTCGTGCGCTTCCTGCGAGTTTTCTTTGCTGGCATAGGTGTTCGGCGCATCTGGCAGATATTTCTTACCAAAGCTGCTTTCAACATAGCCACGCGCCATCGCCACCGCATCCTGGCTCAGGTTGGTGGAGTCGGTACGCATATAAGTAATGTGACCGGCTTCATACAGACGCTGCGCCATCATCATGGTCTTCTTCACACCAAAGCCGAGACGCGTGCTCGCCGCCTGTTGCAAGGTAGACGTAATGAACGGGGCAGAAGGTTTGCTGCTGGTCGGTTTGTCTTCACGATCCAGCACTTCATAACGCGCTTTTTGCAGAATGGCGACCGCGGCGTGAGTTTGCTCACGATTAACCGGGCGGAACGCTTTGTCATTCTGATGCGTAACCTGCATGGCAAGATCGGCGCCTTTCGGCGTGGCGAAATCAGCATCGATTTCCCAATACTCTTCCGGCACGAAGGCTTTGATTTCGTGCTCGCGCTCAACCACCAAACGCACAGCAACCGACTGTACGCGACCGGCCGACAGACCACGGGCAATTTTCTTCCACAGCAGCGGCGAGACCATGTAACCCACAACGCGGTCCATGAAACGGCGCGCTTGCTGCGCATTAACACGTTCAATATTAAGTTCGCCCGGCTTCTCAAACGCCTGACGAATCGCATTCTTGGTGATTTCGTTAAACACCACGCGGCTAAAGCGCTTATCGTCGCCACCGATCACTTCCCGCAGGTGCCAGGCAATGGCTTCCCCTTCGCGGTCAAGGTCCGTTGCGAGATAGATGTGGTCGGCATCGGCAGCCAGGTTTTTCAGCTCAGCGACGACTTTTTCTTTGCCAGGCAGAATTTGATAATCCGCTTCCCAACCATGCCAGGGATCGACACCCATGCGGTTGACCAATGCGGCTTTCTCATCTTTCTTTACCTTTTTGCCAGTTTTCGTCTTTTCCCCGTCGGCACTTTTACGGGCAGTCGAACCGCTGGTCGGCAAATCACGGATATGACCGACGCTGGATTTCACCACGTAGTCATTACCGAGGTATTTATTGATTGTTTTGGCCTTTGCCGGGGACTCAACGATGACGAGTGCTTTACCCATATGTACCTTTACCTAAATGAAACGTCCTGATAAACGGGAGAGAATTGGAGGCCCCAAAACCCAATGGGTTCAATATTGCTGCCAGCATTTGTCATTTCAAGGCAGCAGGGATAATCTCAGGTCAGATTGCGTCGACTTCTGCAACTTTATGATTAGGAGCGAGTTTTCCATCTGACAGAACCACACATCCGGGTGTGATCTCCCTGAAAGCTGAATCGCCCACACTCTACCTGATAAAATCCGTTACGCAACTTAATTAGCATTCTGCCTAATTTTGCGCCAGTTTTATGACGCAATGCTGATTTGCTGAACGCGATGGCTCGCAAGTAATATAGAAGGAGAAAATTGGCTGTCAAAAAATGAGGTAAACAATGTCAGTGCCAACGCAATCTATTTCACGCCAGGCGTTACTGGAAATAGCTAATCAGTTAATCACGCAGCACGACAATTATTTTGTCGGATTAGAAGCCAATGATGTGATTCAGCAAGGTGATGTGTTGGTGTTTCGTGGTCCCTATTTTCTTAATGATGAAGGCTTACCTACCGCCAAAACCACTACGGTGTTTAATGTCTTCAAATACCTTGCCGTGGAACTCTCCGCTCAATATCACCTGGCATAAAAAAGCCCGGCAATTGCCGGGCTCGCGTTTACAACAGCGGCTTCTCGCCACGCTGCCACATTTTCAGAATCAACCGCTCAGCAGCCAGACTGGCGCTGTGGGTGAAGCGATCCATCATTTTACGTTTGCGGGCATAGTGCACACCCAATACGGTAAAGCGCTCCATATGCTGGATAATCAATGCGTCGCTGGTACCAATTTCATCAACAAGGCCTAAATCCAGCGCCTGAGCCCCATACCAATGCTCACCTGTCGCCACCTTATTCAAATCAAGCGAGGGGCGCATCTGGTGCACGAAGTCTTTAAATAGCTGATGGGTTTCATTAAGGTCTTCCTGAAACTTTTCGCGCCCTTCTTCGGTGTTTTCGCCAAACAGTGTCAAGGTACGTTTGTATTGCCCAGCAGTATGCAGCTCGACATCAATATTATTACGCTTCAACAATCGGTTGAAGTTGGGGATCTGCGCAACGACGCCAATCGAACCAATAATGGAAAACGGCGCGGCAACAATGCGATCCGCTACGCAGGCCATCATGTAACCGCCGCTGGCAGCAACTTTATCCACCACCGCGGTCAGCTGCAGTCCGGCATCGCGCAGACGTTGCAACTGTGAAGCCGCCAGACCGTAGCCGTGCACCACGCCGCCAGGACTTTCCAGGCGGAGCAGCACTTCATCACCCGGCGTGGCGACGGCCAATACTGCAGAGATCTCTTCACGCAACGAGGTGACTTCACTTGCATCCATGCTGCCTTTGAACTCGAGCACATAGAGCGTTGGCTTCGGCGTCTCGCTCACGCCCGCTTTGGCGTTGCGCTTATCGATCTTAGCCTTCTGCTTCTCTTCTTTTTTATGCTGCTTGAGCCATACTTTTTGCGCCTGCGGTTTCATTTTGGCGAGCTGCAAATCTTCCTTCATCTCACGATAGTCATCGTCGAGATGCGTCAGGCGCAGTTGGCCGCCGCTGTGACGTTTGCGCAGCGCGGCGTTGAGCACAATCAGAACAATAGCTGCGATCGCCACCACCACGGTGACGGCTTTAGCCAGAAATAATCCGTAACTGGAGAAAAAATCCATTCTGCCGCCTTATTAAACAGTAAATTACAACAGATTTAAGTTTACCCGCTTTAAACGTTGTCGTCGCGTGAAATGCCCGCAGGCGGCACAGAATGCGAGCCTGAGCGATTGCACCGGGCGGCAATTTAAGGCATAAAGCCAAAAACCTTCTGACCTGAGCAAAGGACATCGCTGTGCATTATCAACCGAAAAGCGATCTGCTGGAAAATCGCATTATCCTCGTCACTGGCGCTTCCGACGGCATTGGCCGTGAAGCGGCGCTGACTTATGCGCGTTATGGCGCGCGCGTCATTCTGTTGGGACGCAATCCGCAGACGCTGCAGCAAACCGAACAGGCCATTAATCAATTGAATAAGCAGCCTGCTGCCTCACTGTTATTGGATTTTGCCGACGCCACGCCTGCAAGCTGTCAGCAGTTGGCCGAACAGGTCGCTGCGTTGGTACCGCGCCTGGATGGCGTGCTGCACAATGCCGGCATTCTCGGTGAGATTGTGCCGCTGGAGGAGCTTGATCCTCAAATCTGGCGTGATGTGATGCAGATTAACCTTGATGCCACCTTCTATTTAACCCAGGCGCTGCTGCCGCTGCTGTTGAAATCGGATGCAGGTTCGCTGGTCTTTACCACGTCAAGCGTGGGTCGCACTGGACGTGCTGGCTGGGGCGCTTATGCGGTTTCAAAATTTGCGACTGAAGGCATGATGCAGGTGTTGGCCGATGAATATAAAAATCGTCATCTGCGAGTCAACTGCATTAATCCTGGCGGCACACGCACCAAAATGCGCGCCAGTGCCTTCCCGGAAGAGGATGCGAACTTGCTTAAAACACCGGCTGATTTAATGCCGTTGTATCTCTATTTAATGGGCGGCGACAGTCGTCGTAAAACGGGCACCAGCTTTGATGCGCAGCCGGGACGCAAAGCGGGGCCGGCAACCGCATGAGCGATCGCCATCAGCAGCGCCAGCAACGCCTCAAAGAACAGGTGGATGCCCGTATCGCCGCCGCCACCGAGACGCGCGGCATATTGATGGTGTTCACCGGCAACGGTAAAGGTAAAACTACCGCCGCCTTTGGCACCGCACTGCGCGCCTGCGGGCACGGTAAAAAAGTGGCGGCGGTACAGTTTATTAAAGGCGAATGGCCAAATGGAGAACGCAACTTACTGGAGCAGCACGGCGTCGAGTTTCAGGTGATGTCCACCGGGTTTACCTGGGATACGCAAAACCGCGAGACCGACACTGCCGCTTGCCAGCTGGTGTGGCAGCAGGCGCGACGCATGTTAGCGGATGAAAGCATCGATCTGGTGATCCTCGATGAAATCACCTACATGGTGAGCATGGATTATCTGGATTTAGATGAATTGGTGCAGGCGCTAGCACAACGTCCCGCGCAGCAGAGCGTGATTGTAACTGGTCGTGGTTGCCATCGTAGATTGCTGGATCTGGCGGATACTGTGACGGAAATACGTCCGGTGAAACATGCGTTTGATGCGGGAATTCAGGCACAGCAAGGAATTGATTGGTAATAGGCTGACGCCGCAGAACGCGGCGTCAGTCATCGCATCAGGAACCGCGTTTAGTAGTATTGCGACGCGGATTGTTACTCACCACACCGTGACGTTTTACCGCACGACGAATCTGGTTAGCCTTGGTGCGACGACGATCTTTCTCAACCGCCACTTTGGTCACGGTCTCTTCCGGCATACTGACTAAAGTACGCAAATAGTTTACCGCCGGTAACTCCATCTCTATCCAGCCGCCGCGTGGCAGGCCTTTCGGCAATTGGATGTCACCGTAGCGCACACGCATCAGGCGGCTCACCTGCACGCCAACCGCTTCCCACAGACGACGCACTTCGCGGTTGCGTCCTTCCGTCAGCGTCACGTTATACCACTGGTTGATACCTTCACCGCCAGCAAACTTGATCGTTTTAAAGGAAGCTGGACCATCTTCCAACTGCACGCCTTTACTCAGCTGACGGATTTTGTCGTCATCCACTTCACCAAACACACGCACCGCATATTCACGCTCAACTTCGCGGCTTGGATGCATCAGGCGATTGGCCAGTTCACCATCGGTGGTGAACAGCATCAGGCCGCAGGTATTCACATCCAGACGACCAACGGCAATCCAGCGTGAACCACGCAGACGCGGCAGACGATCAAAGACGGTTGGACGCCCTTCTGGATCGTTGCGTGTGCAGAGTTCACCCTCCGGTTTGTAATACGCCAACACGCGGCACACTTCGGTCGCCGATTCAGCGATGGAAACCAGATGACCATCAATACGGATTTTCAGTGATTTATCACTTTCGATGCGATCGCCAAGCGTCGCCAGTTTGCCGTCAACGCTAACGCGCCCGGCTGAAATCATGGTTTCGATTTCGCGACGCGAACCGTGACCGGCGCGCGCTAAAACTTTCTGTAATTTTTCGCTCATGGAGCCTCGTTGTCGCCTTCCCAGGCGTCGTGGTAAGAAGAGGTGCGATACAGGGATTACCAATTCCCATATCAGAATCTGTTACCGCTGTGCATCGCTTATGCAATCTCAGGCGGCCCGCGATTTTACACTAACGCAAGTTTTGTTAACACCTTTTCCTTTGCTGCCGATAATAGTTGGCCTGACAAAAACGCCCCTTGCCGTGCCAGTGGATGAAACATTCAGCAGATTGATAGATCTCCTCCATTGCTATCCCGCGCATCGCCGCCAAGTGTCTGAATTATTTTCATTTGCTCCTAACCTTCTGTGCCCTATAAATGCATCAATATTAGCTGCATGATACATTAGCGTCATGCAAGACTAAGTGGATAGCAGAGCTCGCCACGCTTCTGGAATACTACAAACGTTAAATCCAGATAAAAACAACAAAACAGCACAAAACTCCAAATAACAGACTTAAATGGGTTTCAATCTAATATCAAATCTAAATTTATAGCGTATTGGCTCTAAAGGTTGGATTAAGTCTGTATTTTTGTATTTATTGATTAAGATTAAATTTGATGAATTGTTCTGATAAAAAAACTGTGTAAAATTTAAGCCTGAAATCCAGTGTGTCGCATTTATAAAAAATCTTACGCTTACGAATCACCTTCGTTTTGATAACAAGTCATTAACGAACACTGTGTAATTTCACTGATAATATAAACCGGCGCGTGCGGGAATTAACGCGTTTATTCATTTATGGAATGAATTTAATTCGCATGTCGAAAGTCTTCACCAGGGATTTTAGTGACATGCTTTAATGAAGATCACTGCCATGAAAACCTCTCTGCTTTGGCCTGCGCTTGCGGCGCTGGCACTGAGCGGTTGTTCTGTGGGCCATACTGAGTACAGCCGTACTGCGATGCAACACGTTGATATGAGCGTGACAGGCATCCCGACTGTATTAGGTTTGGGCATCCTCGGCACAACCATTCCTCTGACGCCAGAATATAGTCTGACAGCGGCTCACGTAGCGAAAACCGCCGTTCAACGCGTGAAGGCTTATCACCCTTATTGCGACGTCGCGATTATCTATCATAAAAACAGTCCGGAAACGCTGGCTAAATTCCGCAGCGGCGCTGTGGGCGAACCGATTAAGATGTACGGTTATAGCTTTATTTCCGCCATGCCGGTGGAATCGAGCGGCGTTAATTTGGCGCGCACGGCTATCACCAATAAGTGGAATAAAAAACCCTGCATGGCAATGGCATCCAATGCGGGCGTAGTGCAAGGTATGTCAGGTGGTGCGGTATATAATGCTGACCAAACTATTGGTGGTGTTATTGTCGGTTACAGTCACGAAATTTCAAATGTGCGCAGTAAGAAAGTCATCTTAAAAGATGTCTCTCTGTATATTCCGTACGGAGATTTCAAAACATGGCTGCAATCAAATATCGGTCAGACGCTGAACGCCACGCCTGACCATGCATGATTACTGGAACGGGCGCGTGTCACCGACGCCTTCACGCACTACTACCGGCGCATCGCTGGTGAGATCGATCACCGTAGTCGGCTGCTGTCCTAGCGTGCCACCATCGATGATCAGATCCACCAGCTTGCCAATGCTGTATTGAATCTCTTCGGGATCGGACTCCGTAAAGTCGTTGCCCGGCAACATCAGTGAAGTCGACATCATCGGCTCATTCAAACGCTCCAGCAGCGCTAGCGCGACAGGATTTGATGGCACGCGCAGCCCGATGGTTTTACGTTTGTCATTCATCAATCGACGCGGCACCTCTTTTGTCGCCTTCAAAATGAAGGTGTAGTTGCCTGGCGTATTGTTTTTCAGGATACGAAACGCAGAGTTATCCACCTGCGCATAAGTCGACAGTTCTGACAGATCGCGACACATCAACGTAAAGTTGTGATTACCATCCAGTTGGCGAATACGACAAATGCGCTCCATGGCATTTTTCTCTTCCAGCCGACAGCCCAGCGCGTAGCCAGAATCGGTTGGATACACAATCACGCTGCCTTTGTTCAGATAATCGACCGCCTGATTAACCAGGCGCGGCTGCGGATTGTCGGGATGAATGTGAAAGTATTGACTCATAAAAACCTCATATCACCTGTCTGCAACAGCAACGCTGGGCGCCAACTCCGGGAACCGTTCCCAAACCGGCTCTACGCCACCCGGTAGCCATAATTTACGTCCCAGCTCTATCCACGGACAAGGTTGGTGAAAATCTGATCCTTGCGACCCTGCTAACTGATTATCGCGCGCATAGGTTGCCAACTGCGTGCGCTCGTTCGGCGCTTGCTGGCACTGCGCGACTTCCATCGCATCACCGCCC
Organism: Pantoea nemavictus; assembly: GCF_037479095.1. Taxonomy (NCBI): domain Bacteria; kingdom Pseudomonadati; phylum Pseudomonadota; class Gammaproteobacteria; order Enterobacterales; family Erwiniaceae; genus Pantoea; species Pantoea nemavictus. The sequence goes on from NZ_JBBGZW010000001.1 coordinate 44,923, forward strand.
ACTTCAGCAAAATGCGCAATCAGCCGCTTTAACCATTTCGCCGACAAGCCATAACGACCAGGGTGCGCTAAAACGGCATAGCCGCCAGAATGATGAATGGCATCAATGGCTTGTTTAATTGTACACCATTGCGGAGGCACGTAGCCGGTTTTCCCGCGCGCCAGATAATTCTTGAAGACCTGCGCCATATTGTCGGCTTTGCCGATTTCTACCAGATAACGGGCAAAATGGCCGCGAGTAATCAGGCCACCCTGCGCCAAACGCTGCGCGCCAGTCAGCGCATCGGAAATACGCGCGCGCTCAAGGCGTTCGGCAATCTGCTGTGCACGGTCGAGGCGACACTGATGCTGATGCGCAAGAAATGCTGTCAGCGCGGGGTGCTGGCAATCCACATTCAGCCCCACAATATGGATTTCGTGATTTTCCCATAAGGTGGAGGCTTCTAAACCGGCCAGCACGCGGATTGGCAGATCCTGGGTCACTGCCGCTGCCTGCGCCTCTGCTACCCCCGCCACCGTGTCGTGATCGGTAATAGCCAGCACACCGACTTTCATTTCAACCGCACGTTGCACCAGCGCGGTAGGCGTCAATAGGCCGTCTGAAGCCAACGTGTGGCTATGTAAATCGTAAAGGGGAAAACGAGCAATGTCTGACAAGAGAACTCCAGCAACGGCATAAACTGGCAGGCATGATAACGATTTTGCCTTGGGCTGAAAAAGGGTATTGACTTTTTTCGCCCGAACCAGTTAACTAGTACACAAGTTCACACGTAACGGGTATTTAATCATGGCTATTTTGGGTACGCATTTAACTGGTTGGTGGCGCGATGATCCCTTTAACGGGCGACGTCGTCGTGCACAACTTGCGTAACCGCTGTGCAGATACCTGAGCCCGCCACCGAGCGGGCTTTTTTTTGAGCGAAATTCAGAGAATCCATTATGGCTATTGCGAAACCTACATTGAAGTTGATAACCGGTACCGCGCCCTACCGCGAAGATCCGGCCGCAGTGTTTCATCAGTTATGCGGCGCACGTCCAGCAACTCTGCTGCTTGAATCTGCGGATATCGACAGCAAACAAAACCTGAAAAGTCTGCTCATCGTCGATAGCGCGCTGCGCGTCAGTGCGCTGGGCAATGTCGTTACCCTCAAAGCGTTATCCGAAAATGGTCGCGCTATCTTGCCGCTGCTGGATGAAGCGCTGCCATCTGACGTACGTATTGAAGTACGTCCTGATGGCCGCGAGCTGCATTTCACTCAGCCACAGGGTCTACAAGATGAAGATTCACGCCTGAAAGCACTCTCAGTATTTGATGCCCTGCGCCTGATTCCGCAACTGGTTAACAGCCCAGAAGAAGAGCGCGAAGCGATGTTGCTGGGTGGCCTTTTTGCCTATGACTTAGTGGCGGGATTTGAAGATCTGCCAGAACTGCGCAACGAACAGCGCTGCCCGGATTACTGCTTCTATCTGGCTGAAACCTTATTGGTGATCGACCACCAGCAGCGCAGCGCGCGCCTGCAGGCCAGTTTGTTCACTCCATCTACCAGCGAGTTCCAGCGTCTGCAAGGCCGCATTGAACAACTGCGCGGTCAAATGACCCAGGCGGCGCCCGCACTGCCCGTTCAGCGCGTGGAGCAGATGGCGCTGAGCACCAGCCAGAGCGACGAAGAGTATTGCAGCGTAGTGCGTGAGATGCAGGAAGCGATTCGCATCGGTGAAATCTTCCAGGTGGTACCTTCACGTCGCTTCTCGCTGCCGTGCCCTTCACCATTGGCCGCATATGACACGCTGAAAAACAGCAACCCGAGTCCTTACATGTTCTTTATGCAGGACCAGGATTTCGCCCTGTTTGGCGCGTCGCCGGAAAGCTCGCTGAAATATGACGCTACCTCGCGTCAGATTGAGATCTACCCGATTGCCGGTACGCGCCCTCGCGGTCGCCATGCCGATGGATCGCTGGACCGCGATCTCGACAGCCGTATCGAACTTGAAATGCGTACTGACCATAAAGAGATGGCGGAGCACCTAATGCTGGTCGATTTAGCGCGCAACGATTTGGCACGCATCTGTGTACCCGGTAGCCGCTACGTTGCTGATCTGACGAAGGTTGACCGCTACTCGTTTGTGATGCATTTGGTGTCACGCGTGGTGGGCACGCTGCGTGAAGACCTCGATGTGCTGCATGCCTATCGCGCCTGCATGAACATGGGTACGCTGAGCGGCGCGCCGAAAGTGCGCGCAATGCAGCTAATCGCCGAGAAAGAAGGCACACGTCGCGGCAGCTACGGCGGCGCCGTGGGTTACTTCACGGCCAACGGCGACCTCGATACCTGCATCGTGATCCGTTCCGCCTGGGTCGAAGACGGCGTGGCTACCGTGCAAGCCGGTGCCGGTGTGGTACTCGATTCTCAGCCTCAGGCCGAAGCGGACGAGAGCCGCAACAAAGCGCGTGCGGTATTACGTGCCATCGCAACAGCCCATCACTGCAAGGAGATTTTCTGATGGCCGATATCCTGCTGCTCGATAACATCGACTCCTTTACTTATAACCTCGTTGATCAGCTGCGTACCTTCGGCCATAACGTGGTGATTTACCGCAACAATGTGCCCGCTGACGTACTGATCGAACGCCTGCAGCAGATGGAAAATCCGATTCTGATGCTGTCGCCAGGTCCGGGCGCCCCGAAAGATGCCGGTTGCATGCCCGACCTGCTGCAAGCGCTGCGCGGTCGTCTGCCGATTATCGGTATTTGTCTCGGTCATCAGGCAATCGTTGAAGCTTATGGCGGTCATGTTGGCCAGGCTGGCGAAATCCTGCACGGAAAAGCGTCTTCTATTACTCATGACGGCGAAGGCATGTTTGCCGGACTCAGCAATCCGCTGCCAGTGGCACGCTATCACTCGCTGGTAGGCAGTAATACGCCCGCAGAGTTAACCGTTAACGCCAGCTACAACGGCATGGTGATGGCCGTACGCCATGATGCCGACCGGGTATGTGGCTTCCAGTTCCACCCCGAATCCATTCTCACCACTCAGGGCGCGCGTTTATTAGAACAGACGTTGGCCTGGGCGCTGGCGAAATAATAGGGAGATTATGATGCAAACTATTCTGGAAAAACTTTATCAATCAGAAACCCTCAGCCAGGGAGAGAGCCACCAGCTGTTTAGCGCCATTATTAAAGGCCAGTTGGAGCCGACACAGCTCGCTGCCGCGTTGATTGCCATGAAAGTGCGTGGCGAGCGTCCGGAGGAAATTGCCGGTGCCGCTTCTGCACTGCTGGAAGACGCTAAGCCGTTTCCGCGCCCGGATTACACCTTTGCCGATATCGTCGGTACCGGCGGCGACGGCAGTAATAGCATTAATATTTCCACCGCCAGCGCTTTTGTCGCGGCGACCTGCGGCTTAAAAGTGGCGAAACACGGCAACCGCAGCGTCTCGAGTAAATCGGGATCTTCCGATCTGCTGGCGGCGTTTGGCATCAATCTGGATATGCCGGCAGAGCAAGCACGCAAGGCGCTGGACGATCTCAACGTCTGCTTCCTGTTTGCACCGCAGTATCACAGCGGTTTTCGTCACGCCATGCCGGTACGTCAACAGCTGAAGACGCGCACGCTGTTTAACGTACTGGGTCCACTGATTAATCCCGCGCGTCCACCGCTGGCAGTGATTGGCGTATACAGCCCGGAATTGGTTTTACCGATTGCACAAACGCTGAAAGTGTTGGGTTACCAACGCGCGGCGGTGGTACACGGTGGCGGAATGGATGAAGTTGCATTGCACAGCCCTACTCAAGTGGCAGAGCTGCGCGATGGTGAAATCACCGGATATCAGCTGACACCCGAAGACTTTGGTTTTGGTTTCCACGATAAAGAAGCGCTGGCGGGCGGCACCCCGGAAGAAAACCGTGACATTCTGACCCGTTTACTCCAGGGTAAAGGCCAGCCCGCCCATGAGCAGGCCGTTGCGGTGAACGTCGCAATGTTGCTGAAAGTATTCGGAAATGAAGATTTGCGCGACAACGCAGAGCGTGCCATCGCTGCCATTCGCAGCGGACAGGCTTATGAGCGCGTTGTTGCTCTGGCAGCGAGAGGATGAGATGAGCATTAAGGGCACTGTTTTAGAGAAAATCGTACAAGACAAAGCCGTTTGGGTTGAAGCGCGTCAGGCTCAGCAGCCGCTGGCAACCTTCCAGAACGATTTGCAACCTGCGGCACGCCATTTTTACGATGCGTTGCGTGGCTCGCGCACCGTATTCATCCTGGAATGCAAAAAAGCCTCACCCTCTAAAGGGCTAATTCGCGAGGATTTCGATCCCGCGACCATCGCTGGGGTTTATCGTCATTACGCTTCTGCGGTTTCGGTGTTAACCGATGAAAAATACTTTCAGGGCGATTTTGCGTTCCTGCCGATCGTCAGCGCCGCTATCACTCAACCGGTACTGTGCAAAGACTTTATCATCGATCCTTATCAGATTTACTTAGCACGCCATTACCAGGCGGATGCCATTCTGCTGATGTTATCGGTACTGGACGATGAACAGTATCGTCAACTCGCCGCCGTGGCACACAGCCTGAAAATGGGCGTGCTAACCGAAGTGAGTAATGAAGAAGAGCTGGAGCGCGCCATTGCGCTGGAAGCCAAAGTAGTTGGCATTAACAACCGCGACCTGCGAGACCTGTCTATCGACCTGAACCGCACACGTCAGCTGGCGCCGCGCCTCGGCCATGGCGTCACCGTGATCAGTGAATCGGGCATTCATAACTATGCGCAAGTGCGCGAATTAAGTCATTTTGCCAATGGTTTCCTGATTGGATCCGCATTGATGGAAGAAGCTGACCTGACCGCTGGCGTGCGTCGCGTGCTGCTGGGTGATAATAAGGTTTGCGGTTTAACCCGCGCCGAAGATGCGCTTGCTGCGCACGAAGCCGGCGCCATTTACGGTGGGCTGATCTTCGCCGAAGGCTCGCCGCGTAAAATCAGCAGTCAACAGGCACAAGAGGTGCAGGCTGCCGCTCCGCTGAAGTATGTGGGTGTTTTCCGCAATAGCAGCATAAGTGACGTTGTCACCAAAGCCACGACACTAACATTGGCGGCGGTTCAGCTGCACGGCGATGAAGACCAGGCGTTCGTCGCGGAACTGCGTCAGGCATTGCCAGCAGAAATAAAAATCTGGAAAGCGTTGAGCATCAAAGATCACTTACCTGCACGCGACTGGCCACATGTTGATCGCTACGTATTAGATAACGGTCAGGGCGGTACCGGCCAGCGTTTCGATTGGTCCCTGCTGCAAGGCCAGGATTTGAGCAACGTGCTGCTGGCCGGTGGCCTAAGCGCAGATAACTGTGTCGAAGCCGCGCAGCAAGGCTGTGCCGGCCTTGATTTCAACTCCGGCGTAGAGTCTGCGCCAGGCATTAAAGATGCCAGCAAAGTCGCGGCGGTATTCCGCACGCTGCGCGCCTATTAATTTCGCTTGCCCGCCAGCGTGCGGGCCGAATAAGGAAGATGAAGAAATGACCACGTTATTGAATCCCTATTTTGGCGAGTTTGGCGGCCAATATGTGCCGCAAATCCTGATGCCAGCCCTGCGCCAGCTGGAAAACGCCTTTGTTGAAGCACAGCGCGATCCTGAATTTCAGGCCGAGTTTACTGACCTGCTGAAGAACTACGCAGGACGCCCAACTGCGTTAACGCTGTGCAGCAACCTGACCAAAGGCACTAAAACCCGCCTGTATTTGAAGCGTGAAGATCTGCTGCACGGCGGCGCGCACAAAACCAACCAGGTGCTCGGTCAGGCGCTATTGGCCAAGCGTATGGGCAAAAATGAGATTATCGCCGAAACCGGCGCAGGTCAGCACGGCGTGGCCTCGGCGTTAGCCTGCGCACTGCTCGGTATGAAATGCCGCATCTATATGGGCGCGAAAGATGTCGAACGTCAGTCACCCAACGTATTCCGTATGCGTTTGATGGGCGCAGAAGTGATTCCGGTACATAGCGGCTCCGCTACGCTGAAAGATGCCTGTAATGAAGCGTTGCGCGACTGGTCTGGCAGCTATGAAACCGCGCACTATATGCTCGGCACTGCGGCTGGCCCGCATCCGTTCCCGACCATTGTGCGTGAATTCCAGCGCATGATTGGCGAAGAGACGAAAGCGCAGATTCTGGAGCGCGAAGGTCGTCTGCCAGATGCGGTGTTAGCCTGCGTAGGCGGCGGTTCGAACGCTATCGGCATGTTTGCTGATTTTATCGAAGAAGAGAGCGTGGGTCTGATCGGCGTAGAGCCTGCTGGTCACGGCATTGAAACCGGTGAACACGGTGCGCCACTGAAACATGGTCGCGTAGGCATCTACTTCGGGATGAAAGCACCGATGATGCAGACCGAAGAGGGCCAGATTGAAGAGTCTTACTCGATTTCTGCGGGTCTGGACTTCCCATCAGTCGGTCCACAGCACGCGCATCTGAACAGCATCGGCCGCGCTGAATATGTCTCAATTACTGATGACGAAGCGCTGAGCGCCTTTAAAGAGCTGTGTCGCGCGGAAGGGATTATCCCTGCGCTCGAATCCTCACACGCGCTAGCACACGCACTGAAAATGATTCGTGAGAATCCCGAAAAAGAGCAGCTACTGGTGGTTAACCTCTCCGGTCGCGGCGACAAAGACATCTTCACCGTTCACGATATTTTGAAAGCCAAGGGAGAGATCTGATGGAGCGTTATAACCAGCTGTTTCAACGTCTGTCGGCGCAGCAAGAAGGCGCGTTTGTCCCCTTCGTCACCCTCGGCGATCCTTCACCTGAACTGTCGCTGAAAATCATTGATACCTTAGTGGCAGGTGGTGCTGATGCGTTAGAGCTCGGCATCCCGTTCTCAGATCCGCTGGCCGATGGCCCTACCATTCAGGGTGCAACGCTACGCGCCTTTGCTTCGGGCACCACCGTGGCGCAGTGTTTTGAAATCCTCGCGACCGTTCGTCAGAAATACCCCGATCTGCCAATTGGCCTGCTGATGTATGCCAATCTGGTGTTCAGCAAAGGTATTGACAACTTTTATGCACAGTGTGAAGCGGTGGGTGTCGATTCGGTGCTGGTTGCTGATGTGCCGCTGGAAGAGTCCGCGCCGTTCCGTCAGGCCGCGATGCGCCATAATGTGGCACCGATCTTTATCTGTCCGCCAAATGCCGACGATGAGCTGCTGCGTGAGATCGCTGCAAAGGGTCGCGGTTATACCTATCTGCTGTCTCGGGCCGGTGTAACCGGTTCGGAGAATCGCGCCAGTCTGCCGCTGCATCACCTGATTGAAAAGTTACGTGAGTTCAATGCTGCGCCGCCGCTGCAGGGCTTTGGCATCTCTGAACCCGGCCAGGTAAAAGAGGCGATTGCTGCAGGCGCGACCGGTGCGATTTCGGGTTCTGCGATTGTGAAGATCATTGAGCGTAACCAGAATGATCCGACCACGCTGCTTAGCGAACTGAAAGCTTTTGTTAGCAACCTGAAAGCAGCCACCCGCTAAAAATCCTTCAAGGCCTTTTTCGCCGACGCGGATAAGGCCTTTTTTATCGCCACAAACCTTTCCCTCCTCATTTTCGCTGGCACTCTCAGCCTTCCCTGCGCCGCAATCACTACGATTGGATCAATAAGTGGCAAAAATCAGAAGTTTTTCATCTTTTTCACTCACGGCGATTTGCCGATTTCGCAACGCCAGACCACAATTAACTGCGCCGCCCCATTGCGGCGAAACATCATCTAAGACAGGGAGATAATCAATGAATTTTTTTAAAGTCGTTGCAGGAATTATGATGGCTGCAGTAATGGCGCTGACACTTAGCGCATGTGCTCCAACAGCAACCAAAGAAGGCACAGGCGGATACATCGACGATACCGTTGTAACCACCAAGGTTAAGGCTCAGCTTTTGAATGACGAAGCGCTGAAATCCACCGAGATCAACGTGGAAACCTTTAAGGGTAAAGTGCAGCTGAGTGGTTTTGTAAGTTCACCGCAGATGGCTAATCGCGCAGTTTCTGTAACGCGTAGCGTGGCTGGCGTGAAATCTGTGGTCAACAACATGCAGATTAAATAACACAACGGGCGACCTTTTGGTCGCCCGCATCCTTTCTAAACGTAAGTTAGAAACGATATCCCGCGCCGAAGAAGAACACCCACGGATCGATACGTGTGTTGATGTTCTGCTGCTCACCGTTCGCTTTGAATTTCACTTCTGTATCAATGTCCATGTACCACAGCGATGCATTCAGCATCCAGTCGCGGTTGATTTGATAATCCAGCCCCACCTGTCCCGCCATGCCCCATGAATCTTTGACGCTCAGATCGCTTAAACCGGCATCCTCGCCCGTCTGATTGAATTTGGCATCATAGAAAGTGGTGTAGTTAATACCGACGCCCACATATGGACGCGCTTTGCTTTTACTGTCGAGGAAATAATACTGCGCCATTAGTGTTGGTGGCAGCTGGCGCACGGTGGCCAGATTACCGGTTGCACCGAGGCCGACTTTATGACGGAACGGCGTGGCTGCCAGCAGCTCAACGCCGATGTTGTCCGTCGCCATATAAGTAAAGGTCAACCCCAGCTGCGTATCGTTGCTGACGTTAAAGCCGCCCATACCCAGCACATTATCAGAGCCTTCGGTCGGACGTACGGTGGCGCTACCCGCGCGCATAAAAAAATCACCCGCTTCATGAGCCAGTGCCAGTTGTGGGATTGCCAGGGATATCAGCAGTGCACATTTTGCCAGTTTCATCATCACTCCTTTGCGAAAAAGTAGGGTCTCAATATTATTTGCGGCCCAAGATCTACCTCTTTTTAGCTAAAAGATCATCTGCATCATTTCAAATTAACTACTTAAAAAACAATGGATTGATTCAGATCAATTTTGGCCCTGCGCGGTGAATTTGTAATCTTGCTGTGAAGGTTTCAAACTGAAATGAGTTTGCATTTTCAGCATAGGATGAGCGCGGCATCCGTTAGCAACCCCAACATGCTGCGCATTTACTGCGTTTTTTCACCCTTCTTTACCAGAGATGACAGAAAGTTATCGCAATGCGGGTGCCAGCACGCCAGTAGAACATGTACAATCGCCGGGTTAATTAATCCGGTTCTTTCAAGGAGTTTACATGTCTATCACGGCAAGCTCGTTATACCGTGACACAGGAAATTTTTTGCGCCATCAGTTGGTTACTATTTTACTGCTGGCGCTGCTGACGTCGTTCATTACTGTGATCGTCGGCCACGCGTTAACGCCAGGTGAAGACCAGTTATCATTGTTGAGCCAGTCCGATGACAGCGCATCATCGCTGTTTGAGCTGGTACAAAATATGTCGCCGGATCAGCAACGTATTCTGCTGCGCGCTTCTGCTGCAGGCACATTTGCCGCGTTGATTGGTAACACGCTGCTGCTGGGCGGCATGCTAATGCTGATCCCGATGGTGTCAGGCGGACAACGCGTCAGCGCGCTGCGCGCTATCGGTGCTTCAGCACCCATGCTGCCAAAGCTGCTGCTGCAAACTTTCCTGATCACCCTGCTGGTGCAACTGGGCTTTATGGTGCTGATGGTGCCAGGCGTAATTCTGGCGATTCTGTTTTCGCTGGCGCCAGTGATTCTTGCTAATGAGAAGCTCGGTGTAATAGGTGCCATGCGCGCTAGCATGCGCCTCGCCTGGAAGAATATTAAGGTGATTGCGCCTGCGATTGTGTTATGGCTGCTGGCGAAGATTGTGTTGATGTTCTTCTTTTCATCGCTGACGGTACTGCCCGCTAACATCGCCTCCGTGGTATTGAATGCACTGGGTAATCTGGTCTCTGCTGTGCTGATTATTTATCTGTACCGGCTGTATATGCTGTTACGTTAATCGTTATGGCGCTCATCTGAGCGCCATAACTGTACGCTCCTGCCCTAATTGGAAACGCTATGAAGCAGTTACTCGATTTTCTTCCCCTGGTGGTTTTCTTCATCTTCTACAAGCTGTACGACATCTTTGTGGCATCCGGCGCGCTAATTGTCGCCACCGGCCTGGCGCTGGTCGTCAGTTGGGTGCTTTACCGCAAGCTGGAAAAGATGACCATTTTCACCTTTGTGCTGGTTGCGGTATTTGGCACGCTGACGTTGGTGTTCCATAACGATGAGTTCATCAAATGGAAAGTGACGGTAATTTATTCTCTGTTCGCGGTGGCGCTGCTATATAGCCAGTGGTTTATGAAGCAGCCGCTGATTCAAACCATGTTGGGTAAAGAGCTGCAGCTGCCATCAGGCGTTTGGCGTAACCTCAACGTTGCCTGGGCCATCTTCTTCCTCGCCTGCGGCCTGGCAAATATTTATGTTGCATTTTGGTTATCGCAAGAGTTTTGGGTTAACTTTAAGGTGTTCGGTCTGACCGGCCTGACTCTACTCTTCACCCTGTTAAGCGGCGTTTATATCTGGCGACAGATGCCGCAACAAGAACAAAAATAATAACACTCCGCCCGACATCGTCGGGCTTCTCTTCACCTGCAGAAGAACTGAGCAATGGACGAAAAACATAAGTCGCCGCAAGGCGAAATGGTGCTGCGTACCCTGGCAATGCCGGCGGATACCAATGCTAACGGTGACATCTTTGGTGGTTGGCTGATGTCGCAGATGGACATGGGTGGCGCGATTAAGGCCAAAGAAATTGCCGAAGGTCGGGTAGTCACCGTGCGCGTGGATGGAATGACCTTCCTGAAGCCGGTGGCGGTTGGTGATGTAGTGAGCTGTTACGCCCGCTGCATTCGCACTGGCAACAGCTCAATGACCATAAATGTAGAAGTGTGGATTAAGAAAGTCTCGTCCGAACCCATCGGTCAAACGTACTGCGCAACTGAAGCCGTGTTTGTTTACGTGGCGGTCGACAATACCGGTCAATCGCGCCCGTTGCCGCCCGGCAGAAGTAATTTGAGTGATCTATAACGCAGAAAAAGCGGTCAGTTGACCGCTTTTTTTTGCCCATTCTCTGCCTACGCTTATTCGATATTGGCGCCGCCATTGATGCGGAACACGATATTCATCGTTAAATTCTTGCCAGGACGCCCCGGTTGATAGCGCCATTTCTTCATCGCCTGCTTAACCTCCCGCTCGAACATATTGCGCGGTTCGGCAGAGAGGATCTCGACGTTATCAACACGTCCATCGCTATCCACATCAAACTGTACACGCACACGCCCTTCAACCCGGAGCGCAAACGCACGCGCTGGGTACGCAGGCTTGCTGACGTTCATTGCCTTCGGCCCATCGGAAACGCTGGGGGTAGCGGTCGGATTGGCTTTTGGCGCGGTAGTTGGGCGCGTTTGCGTGGTTGGCGCTTCCTGTTTCACCGGATTTTCCTGCGGCTTCACTTCCTGACGCGGTTTTGGCTCCGGCTTCTTCTCAACCTTTGGCTTCGGTTTAGGCTTAGGCTTCGGCTTGGGTTCCGGTTTAGGAATCGGCACCGGCTCAACCTTAGGTGGCTCAGGCGCAACTTCTGGCTCCGGCTCAGGTTCTGGCGGCGGTGGCGTCACCTCCGCTGGAGCGGGCTCGGGTTGCACTTCAGGCGCCACCAGCGAAACGCTGATGGGCTGCGATGCTTTTGGAACTTCAATTACCTGATGAAACGATGCATAGAGAATGCCAGCAATCAACGAACCGTGAAGTACCACGGATAAAATTACAGCGATGGGGGTACGTGTAGGCAAAGGCGTAGTCAACGTGGTCATATCATTCATGTTCATTGAGTGAAGCGCAGATTTTAAATGCAAATAGCAATCAGTTTCAATAAGCGATGTGCAAGCGCCGTCAGAAAGGGCTTTTTTAACGCTGATTGCGCTGAATGACAGCGTATTTATCTTTCGTTTGCACTCTGATTAACGATCACTTAACGTGTCACGCAATTTCGGCAAGTCTAACGGGAGTATCCCATCGTGCTTTACGTCATTTATGCGGAAGATACCGCTGATTCACTGGAAAAACGCAATTCGGTACGTCCCGCACATCTTGCTCGTTTAAAGCTGTTGCAAGATGAAGGTCGACTGATTGCTGCGGGCCCGCTGCCAGCGGTTGACAGTAACGATCCTGGCCCGGCGGGTTTCACCGGTTCGGTGATCATTGCCGAATTCTCGTCACTGGAAGTGGCGGAATCATGGGCCAAGGATGATCCTTATATTGCCGCAGGTGTGTATGAGAAAGTCGCGGTTAAGCCGTTCAAACGCGTCTTCTGATCTATGTGGCAGTCCGTTTTACTGCTGGTGCTTGCTTTAGCACTCATCGGCAGAGCACTTGTTGTATGGCGCCGGCATAGCTGGCGCCACGCTCGGCAGCAAATTGTCATGATGATTGTGCTGGCAGCAGCGGTACAGATGGTCAACGTCCTGCTGGTGCTACGCGCCGGCGCTTGATGGCCGCGCAGGTTAATCACACCATTTGTGAGATAAACAGGATGGAGCGGCGATGCTGCTGCGCCACCTGATGACGAATAGTATGGATGCGTTTATAACGACGCGATTGCCCTTCCAGCCAGCGAGAACGACGACGGTGTACCTGACGTAACATTCTCCAGCGCGCCACTTCATTTTTGCTGCGTCTCATCACACCCTCTCAGACCGGCTAAACTCGGCAGGCATTATAAAGATCTGTTAGCAAATGCCAAATCGAAAGCTTCATCGAAACGTCATTCACGATTAAAGGTTTCACTACCTGTGATCAGCACGTAAACTTTGCACAACAAAGCGCGAACAGGACGTCCACTTAATGACCACATTTTATACCCTTATCAGTTGGTTGCTGCTGTTTGGTTACTGGCTGCTGATTGCGGGTGTCACGCTACGAATTCTGATGAAACGTCGTGCGGTCACCTCAGCAATGGCCTGGTTGCTGATCATCTACATACTGCCGCTGGTGGGTATAATCGCGTATCTCTCATTTGGAGAGCTGCATTTGGGCAAACGACGCGCCGAACGCGCGCGAACCATGTGGCCTTCCACCGCTAAATGGCTGAACGATCTTAAACAGTGCCGCCATATTTTCGCTACTGAACACAGTGATGTCGCGCGTTCGTTATTTGATTTGTGTCGTCATCGTCAGGGCATCGCGGGTGTTAAAGGTAACCAGCTACAGCTACTGACCAACGCCGACGACGTCATGCACGCATTAATTCGTGATATCCAACTGGCTCGCCACAATATTGAGATGGTGTTCTATATCTGGCATCCCGGTGGATTAGCCGATGAGGTTGCGGAATCGCTGATGGCAGCCTCGCGCCGTGGCGTGCATTGCCGCTTAATGCTGGACTCAGCAGGCAGCGTCACCTTCTTCCGCAGTCCGTGGGTCAATATGATGCGTAATGCGGGCATTGATGTGGTTGAAGCGCTACAGGTCAGCTTGCTGCGTGTGTTCCTGCGCCGCATGGATTTACGGCAGCACCGTAAAGTGGTGTTAATTGATAATTACATCGCCTACACCGGCAGTATGAACCTGGTCGATCCGCGCTTTTTCAAACAGGAAGCGGGCGTTGGCCAATGGATTGACTTGATGGCACGCATGGAAGGTCCGGTCGCGACCACAATGGGCATTGTGTATGCCTGTGACTGGGAGATTGAAACCGGTAAACGCATTCTGCCGCCAGCACCAGATGGCAATGTGATGCCGTTCGAGCAGGAGAGCGGCCATACCATTCAGGTGATCGCATCCGGCCCCGGCTTCCCGGAAGATATGATTCATCAGGCATTGCTCACGGCGGTTTATTCGGCGCGTGAGCAGCTGATCATGACGACGCCCTACTTTGTACCGAGTGATGACCTGCTGCATGCTATCTGTACCGCTGCCTTGCGCGGGGTGGAAGTTAGCATCATTGTGCCACGCCACAATGATTCGCTGCTGGTGGGCTGGGCAAGCCGTGCCTTCTTTACCGAACTACTGGAAGCCGGCGTAAAAATCTATCAATTTGAAGATGGCTTGCTGCATACCAAGAGCGTGCTGGTTGATGGGCAACTGAGTTTGGTCGGCACCGTCAACCTGGATATGCGCAGCCTGTGGCTTAATTTTGAGATCACACTGGTGGTTGATGATGACGGCTTCGGCAGCGATCTCGCCACCGTACAAGATGATTATATCGCTCGCTCACGCTTGCTGGATGGTGCGCGCTGGGCGAAACGTGCCTGGTGGCAACGCATAGTTGAACGACTGTTTTACTTCTTTAGTCCTTTACTGTAAAACGAGCGAAAATATTACCGCCTCACGGCAAGCAGGAATGACCATGGATTTAAATAATCGCCTTACTGAAGATGAAACGCTGGAGCAGGCTTACGATATTTTTCTTGAGCTGGCTGGCGACAACCTCGATCCCGCTGACATTATTCTCTTTAATTTGCAGTTTGAAGAGCGCGGTGGCGCAGAACTGTTCGATCCTGCAGAAGACTGGCAGGAACATGTCGATTTTGATCTTAACCCTGACTTCTTCGCTGAAGTGGTGATTGGATTAGGTGAAGCTGACGGCGAGCCGATTACCGATGTGTTTGCGCGTGTTCTGCTGTGCCGTGAAAAAGATCATAAACTCTGCCATATCCTTTGGCGCGAGTAAGCGACGACTGAGAGAAAAAACGCCGGGCATTTGCCCGGCGTTTTGTTTTAGAGTGGATCGACTTTTAAGCACGATACCGCGTGGCGGAAGCTGCCTTCCAGCAGCGGTCGCGTTTTGGCGCACTCTGGTCCGGCAATCGGACAACGCGTACGGAACACACATCCCGATGGCGGATTAATCGGCGACGGCAACTCCCCTTCCAGCAGCTGAATCTGCTTGTTCTTCTCCAGATCCGGGTCGGGAATGGGCACGGCTGACATCAGCGCACGAGTATAGGGATGCTGCGGATTGTTATACACCGCATCGTAAGTACCCAGCTCAACCGCATGACCGAGATACATAACCAGCACGCGATCGGAGATGTGTTTCACCACCGCCAGGTCGTGCGCGATAAAGATCAACGACAGCCCCATTTCGCGCTGTAACTTCTGCAGCAGGTTAACCACCTGCGCCTGAATCGACACGTCCAGCGCTGATACCGGCTCATCACAGATTATTAACTTCGGTTCGAGAATCAGTGCACGCGCAATACCAATACGCTGACACTGACCGCCAGAGAACTCATGCGGATAACGGTTGATGAGGTTTGGCAGCAGCCCAACCTTCATCATCATGGTTTTCACCTTATCCTTCACGTCCTGGCGCGGCATCTTCGGATAATAGGTGCGCAGCGGTTCAGCGATGATATCGCCGATGGTCATACGCGGATTCAGCGACGCCAGCGGATCCTGGAAGATCATCTGGATGTCGCTGCGTGCCTGGCGCCACTCTTCCTGGCTTTGTCCCAGCAGATCGCGTCCTAACCAGGCAACGCGTCCTTCAGTGGCTTTCACCAGCCCAATGATAGCGCGCGCCAGCGTCGATTTACCGCAGCCCGATTCACCGACGACACCGAGCGTTTCACCTTCGTACAGACGCAGGCTGACACCATCCACCGCTTTCAGGGTGTGTGGCGGTTGCCAGAACCACTGTTTGCCATCTTTAATCTCGAAATGCACTTTGAGATCGGCGATCTCCAGCAGAACTTTTTTCTCTTCAACTACGGTGCTCATACTAATTCCTCCACCGGCTTGAAGCAGGCACGCAGACGACCTTCAGCAAAAGGCTCCAGCGGCGGTGCCTTGGAACAGATGTCCATGGCGTAGGCGCAACGAGGCTGGAACGGACAGCCTTGCGGTAAGCGCAGCAAGTTTGGCGGGTTACCTGGAATGGTGGTCAGTGACTCACCTTCTTCGGCATCCAGACGCGGTACCGCGCTTAACAGCCCAATGGAATAAGGATGCGCAGGCTGATAGAACACATCGCGTGCGCGACCGTACTCCATGGTACGACCGGCGTACATCACCAGAACTTTGTCACAGATACCCGCAACCACCCCAAGATCGTGGGTAATCATCACAATCGCAGTATTGAACTCACGCTTCAGTTCATTTAACAACGTCATGATCTGCGCCTGCACGGTGACGTCGAGCGCCGTGGTGGGTTCATCGGCAATCAACAGTTTCGGGCGACACAGCAGCGCCATGGCGATCATCACACGCTGGCGCATACCGCCGGAGAACTCGTGCGGGAACATCTTCATGCGCTTACGCGCTTCCGGCATTTTTACGGCATCCAGCATACGCACCGATTCTTCAAACGCCTGTGCGCTGTTCATCCCTTTATGCAGCTTCAGCACTTCCATTAACTGCTCGCCGACACGCATGTAAGGATTGAGCGAGGTCATCGGGTCCTGGAAAATCATCGCAATTTGCTCGGCACGCAGTTTGTTCAGCTTGCTCTCCGGCAGATTAAGGATCTCCGCGCCGTTGAACTTAGCTGAACCACCAATGCGACCATTTTTTGCCAGCAGGCCCATCAAGGCAAACGCGGTTTGTGATTTACCCGATCCGGACTCACCGACTATGCCCAGTGTTTCACCCGCATGCAGTGAAAAATTGAGGTCGTTCACAGCAGTGACATCACCGTCGTGGGTACTAAAGGTGACGCGCAGATCTTTCACATCAAGCAGCAGGTTACTGTTTCCCGCACGCGCAGCCATTGCTGGCTGAAATTCATGAATGGTCATCGGGAAACTCCTTAACGATCTTTCGGGTCGAGGGCATCACGCAGGCCATCGCCGATAAAGTTAAAACAGAACAGCGTGACCACCAGGAAACCTGCCGGGAACATCAGTAACCACGGCGACACTTCCATTGAGTTGGCGCCGTCGCTGAGCAGTGCGCCCCAGCTGCTGAGCGGTTCCTGCGTACCAAGGCCAAGGAAGCTGAGGAAGGATTCGAACAGAATCATGCTCGGCACCAGCAACGAGGCATACACCACCACCACGCCCAGCACATTAGGCACGATGTGACGCAACACGATATTGAAGGTGCTCACCCCGCCCACCTGCGCCGCTTCGATAAACTCTTTACGCTTCAGGCCTAATGTCTGACCGCGCACAATACGCGCCATATCCAGCCACGACACCATGCCAATCGCGACAAAGATCAGCAGAATGTTGCGACCGAAAAAGGTTACCAGCAGGATGACGAAGAACATGAACGGGAAGGAGTTGAGGATCTCGAGGATACGCATCATGACTGAGTCAATTTTACCGCCCAGATAACCGGCTAATGAGCCATAGAGCGTGCCCACCAGTACCGCGATCAAGGCGGAAGCGATGCCGACCATCAGTGAGATACGACCACCAATCGCGACGCGCACCAGCAGATCGCGTCCCGATGAGTCGGTACCAAACCAATGGCCAGAAACGGTATCCGGCGCGGCAGACATCATCGCCCAGTCGGTATCGTCATATTTGAACTGCGACAACATCGGTGCAAACACCACGAACAGCGTGATCACCAGTAACACCAACAGACTGATGAACGCAGCACGGTTGTGAATAAAGCGGCGACGCGCATCCTGCCATAGGCTGCGCCCTTCGACTTCCAGTTTTTCACTGAAGGCATCCAGAGCTTCGCTGTTTTTCTTACTTAACATCATGGGCGAGCTCCACAATCAGTAACGGATTTTCGGATCGATCACGGCGTACAGCACATCAACGATCGCGTTAAACAGAATGGTCAGCACGCCAACCAGAATGGTCAGACTCATCACCAGCGAATAGTCACGGTTCAGTGCCCCGTTAACGAACAGCTGGCCAATGCCCGGCAAACCATAGATGGATTCAATGACCATAGAACCGGTGATGATGCCGACAAACGCAGGTCCCATATAGGAAAGAACCGGTAGCATGGCGGGCTTGAGCGCATGACGCAGTACGATACGACGCAACGGTAAACCCTTGGCGCGTGCCGTGCGGATAAAGTTTGAGTGCATGACTTCAATCATCGAGCCGCGGGTAATACGCGCAATACTAGCGATGTAGGCCAGCGAGAGCGCGACCATCGGTAGCAGCATGTAGTTCCATTGGCCGCCGTTCCAGCCACCGCCGGGCAGCCAGCGTAAAGTGATCGCGAAGACCAGCACCAGTAAAGGTGCAACGACAAAGCTGGGGATCACCACGCCGGTCATCGCGACCCCCATCACGGCATAATCCCACAAACTGTTTTGCTTTAAGGCAGCGATGACGCCCGCCGTCACGCCCAGCACCACGGCAAGGAAGAATGCCGCCAGGCCGAGTTTGGCTGAAACCGGGAAGGCATGGCCTACCAGGTAGTTCACTGAATAATCTTTATATTTAAACGATGGACCAAAATCGCCATGCGCCAGCTGGACCAGATAGCTGAGATACTGTTTCCCAATCGGGTCATTGAGATGGTATTTCGCTTCGATATTGGCCATTACTTCAGGCGAAAGCACACGTTCGCCGGTAAATGGACTGCCGGGTGCCAGTCGCATCATAAAGAATGAGATGGTGATGAGGATAAACAGCGTCGGGATGGCTTCCAGGAGCCGACGCAGGATGAATTTTAACATTGCCGTACCTACCAGGCTGTTGCTTCACAAAGTAAAAAGGCGGTGCCGCAGCACCGCCACTATCGATAGCCTGAGTGCTATTAATGTTTAATGATATACAGATTTTTATCGACGGTTTTATCCAGCGGATCGTTACCGGTATAACCACCCACGTAAGGTTTCACCAGACGTGCGTTGACGTAGTAGTAAACTGGCACAATGGTGCTGTCTTTATCCAGAATCTGCTCAGCTTTCTGGTAATCCGCTACGCGCGCTTTGTCGTCGGCAGCTTTAACTGCATCGTGAATAACTTTATCGAAGTCAGCGCTCTTATAGTGTGAGGTGTTACTGCTGCTATCAGACAACATGATATTCAGGAACGACGTAGGTTCGTTGTAATCCGCACACCATGCTGCACGAGACACATCAAAGTTGCCCTGATGACGCGTATCCAGGAAGGTTTTCCACTCCTGGTTCTCTAGCTTGATGTTCACACCGATATTTTTCTTCCAGATGGAAGACGCGGCGATCGCAAGTTTCTTATGCAGATCGGAGGTGTTGTAGAGCAGGTTAAAGGTCAGCGGTTTATCCGCAGTATAACCCGCTTCGGCCAGCAGCTTTTTCGCCTCTTCGTTACGCTTGTTCTGATCCCACTTGAACCAATCCGGCGGCAGCAGTTCCATACCATCGGTAGCCGGCGGCGTGAAGCTGTAAGCCGGTTGCTGGCCCTGTGCCAGAACCTTGTTCACCATGATGTCGCGATCCAGACCCAGTTTCAGTGCGGTACGTACGCGTGGATCGGTGAACGGCGCTTTTTGGTTGTTGATTTCGTAGTAATAGGTGCACAGGTACGGCTTCACCATCAACTCTTTACCGTTGTCACGCTGCAGTTTTTTAAACAGCTCGATTGGCATGTTGTTGTAGGTAATATCGCTGCCATTTTCAGAGAAGTAACGGTTAACGTCGCTGACTTCAGAGTTAATTGGCAGGAAGGTGACTTTGTTTAGTACGGTATGTTCGTTATCCCAATACTGGGTGTTACGCACCAGCACAACGCGTTCGTTGATGACGTGTGATTCAAGTTTGAAGGCGCCGTTGCCCACCCAGTTCTGCGGCTGGGTCCACTGGTCGCCAAATTTATCGATTGCTGGTTTGTAAACCGGCGACATAACGGAGTTGATCAGCAGCTTATAGAAGTACGGTACCGGCTCGCTCAGCGTCACTTCCAGCGTGTGATCGTCGATGGCTTTTACACCCAGCTCGGACGTCGGTTTTTTACCGGCGATGATGTCATCGACATTCACAATGTGACCATATTGCGGATAGCTGGCATAAGGCGATGCGGTTTTCGGATCGACCAGACGCTGCCAGCTGTATACGAAATCTTGTGCCGTAACCGGCTCGCCGTTGGACCATTTGGCATTCTTACGCAGGTGGAAAGTCCAGACTTTGAAATCTTTGTTTTCCCAGCTTTCCGCCACGCCCGGTACCGGTTTACCATCGCTGTCGCTGGTGATCAGACCTTCATACAGATCACGCGCGATGTTATCTTCTGGCACACCTTCAATCTTATGTGGATCAAGCGACTGTACTTCATCGCCGTTGCCGCGAACCAGTTCCTGTTTTGCTGCCAATTCAACGCCTGCTGGCACTGTTGCTGCCAGCGCGGCATTCCCTGCCAGCGCGCCGATTGCTGCCAATACGCCTGCAGCAATCAGGCTTTTTTTCGTGATGTTGTTCATTATTACGCTCCAGTTTTATTATCTTCACCAGGTCGATTAAACGCCCGGCGTACCCCGTTTCCAGGTGAACTCCGCCTGTCTGTGCGAAGACCCTAATCACCCTTCAGGGTTTACCACGGTAAAGTGCCGCCCGACTGTAGCGCCGGATCGCCACATTACTCAATGTTTCTTTATGTAATAGTATTTCAACGCCAGCATGTCCTGCGGATCCTTACCGGTGAATCCACCCACCCAAGGTTTCACCAGCCGCACGCTTACGCGGTAGTAGACCGGCACTATCGGCGAGTCTTTATCCAGTTGAGCTTCAGCCTGTTGATAAAGCGAGGCGCGTTTAGCTTCATCCGTAGTAGAGAGCGTTTGCTTCATGAGCTGGTCAAAAGCAGAGCTTTGGTAAAATGCGGTATTAATCGATGAGCCGCTCAGCAACATGTTGAGGAAAGTTGAGGGCTCGTTGTAATCCGCGCACCAGGTGGCACGAACCACGTCGTATTGCGCCTGATGTCGCGTTTCCAGCAACGTTTTCCACTCCTGGTTCTGCAACGTCACCACCGCGCCAAGGTTTTTCTGCCACATAGATGCCGCCGCAATCGCCTGCCTTTTATTCTGTTCTGAGGTGTTATACAGCAGCGTGAATCGCAGGGGATGTTGCGCATTGAAACCGGCTTCAGCCAACAATTGTTTGGCGGCGGCATTGCGTGCTGTCTGGGTTTGTTGCGCCCAGGCGGGAGGAGAAAGTGTAATGCCCTGGGTAAATGGCGGCGTCAAACCATAGGCAGGAATCTGCCCTTGTCCCATGATCTTTTTGGCAATAATGTCGCGGTCGAGCGTTAATTTTAATGCGGTGCGCACCCGCGCATCATTGAACGGTGCTTTTTTATTATTGATTTCGTAATAGAAGGTACACAGCAGCGGGCTGATTTTGACTTCATCCCCAAGATCCTGCTGTAATTTATTAAACATTTCAGGCGGCACCGCGCTATTAGTCATATCAGTGCCGCCGCTGCGATAGCGGTTAATATCACTGTTTTCCGAAGAGATCGGTAAAAACACCCCTTCTTCAATTACTGTGTGGGCATTATCCCAATAGAATGGGTTGCGCTTAACCGTGATTTTTTCATTCACTACCCATTCATTCAGCGTAAAAGCACCATTGCCAATATAATGCTGCGGTTGCGTCCACTGCTCACCCCATTGCTCAATCGCCGGACGATAGACCGGTTTCATCGCGCTGTGCGCCAGCATGGCAACAAAATAGGGAACGGGTTCGGATAACGTGACTTGCAGATGATGATCGTCTAAGGCTTTAACGCCAAGATCAGTGGGAGCCGCTTTGCCCGATAAAATGGCATCAATATTCGCCACATGCGCCGCCTGCAAATAGCTGGCATAAGGTGAGGCTGTTTTTGCATCAGCCAGACGCTGCCAGCTATAAACGAAATCTTGTGCTGTAACAGGCTGGCCGTTACTCCAACGCGCATCGTCACGCAGCGTAAAAGTCCAGATGCGCCCTTCATCACTTTGCCATTGCTTAGCCACACCCGGCACGAGTTGTCCGTTATTATCGGTTTCAACCAACCCTTCCAGCAGATTACGCATCACATTGGACTCAGGTACACCTTCCGCTTTTTGCGGGTCCAGCGTTGCAACTTCGCTACCGTTATTGATCACCATTCGTTGTGAATCTGATAACTGCGTACCCGCTGGTACCTGTGCTGCCTGACTTTGTACCAAAACTCCCGTTAGGCACAACGCAATAAATGAACGTGCGGCCGTTTGCGCTACCATGCATTTCATCAACAAATATCAACCTTAATCATAAGCCCGATAGCCTTTAAGCAAAAAGCGTACACATTTGTCGCTATCAGATAAAAAATTTGTGATGTGCCGAAAATTATCAGAACTGATGCCCGCACGCCAAAGCTAAACTGCAAAAATGTTAGCAGATTCTCTTTTATCACGTTCAGTAGGTAAGGAGAAGTGTTAATTTTCAAGTCAAAAAATTATGCAACCTATTGATTAAAAATCACTAAATGATTTTAATGCTGCAAGTTTATTCATTATTATCTTTAGCTTATAGTTTTTACCCATTTAACTGCGAAATGAACAAAAACACGCATAAATTGCCTTTAATTAAGTAATTCGCTTTTCATGAGTTCTAATTCAACGTGATTATTCAGAGTATTAAACTGTGACAATAATCACAATAAGATGTGAGTTTTGAGATGCACAGAGGGGTGTAAGTAGTAAAAGTGATGTTATACGGAATGAGTTAAGAAACATGAATAAAATTACCAAAATGGTGCAATGAAATGTCAGAGCGCACCATTTTGGTTCAATCGCCATTTAAAATCTGAAAATAACCTGATTAATTGAGTAATCCGGGGAAGATCGATTTCATGCCGGTGACAATAAATTCAATTCCCAACGCCATCAGTAATAATCCCATGATTCGGGTAATGACGTTAATCCCAGTTTGACCCAGTACACGTACCATTAAGGGTGCTGCACGAAACAGCAGCCAGCAGCAGAAGGCGAAAATCGCAATCGCAATAGTGAAGCCAATTAAGTTCTGCCAACTGTGATAACGCGTGCTCCAAACGATCGTTGAGCTGATGGCACCTGGGCCTGCCATTAAGGGCAAGGCAAGTGGCACCACGCCAATGCTTTCGCGAATGGCGCTTTCTGACTTTTCCTGCTTATTCTGTTTATCTTCGCCCAGTTTTCCACTAATCATCGACATCGCGATGGTAACAACCAAAATACCGCCTGCGATGCGGAAAGAATCAATCGAGATGCCAAATAGATGCAGGATGCCATCCCCGAGAAACAGTGACGTCCAGAGAATAATGGCCACGGCAAGGTTGGCCGTGAGATTGGTTTTATTGCGCTCTGCTACAGCCTGATAGCTGGTCATGCTGATAAAGACCGGGATGATGCCTACCGGATTCACCAAGGCAAACAAGCCGACAAAAAATTTAATGTAGCCGGAAAGGTCGAGTAGCACGGGGTTCAAAGGAAGCTCCGGTAAGGTGTGAGAAGAAAATCGCGCTTAATGTAGAGCAAAAGCCGGGCAGAAAACCAGTGCCAGGAGCAGAAATTTATGCTGCTTTTTTCGCTATATATCAGTTTATTCAACTACGGTTAATGTCAGGTTATGTGGATGAAGCTTACGGATTCAGAATGTGTGGCACATCGCGCTAACTTTACTTGCGAAAGTTCGTGCTGAAAGGTGTCAGCGTGGGTCTGGATTGATCTATATCAAAATTTACCTACCCCATCAGGGGTAATCTTACCGCATCGAAAGCATTTCCTGATTTACAAGCATCTTGACCAGGAAACCCTTTTAATAAGCAAAGGCAAATTGTCGCCAACCTGACCAATAGTTAAGCATCGCGAGACTATACTTCTGGATTCAGGCTTGTTTACTAAAAGAGTTTAACTTCCTTCAGGAGAGCACTATGGCCGTTACTAATGTTGCCGAACTTAATGCACTGGTTGAGCGTGTAAAAAAGGCACAGCGTGAGTACGCTAATTTTAGTCAGGAACAAGTTGATGCAATTTTCCGCGCTGCAGCCCTCGCCGCTGCAGATGCTCGAATCCCGCTGGCCAAACTGGCCGTCGCTGAATCTGGTATGGGTATTGTTGAAGATAAAGTCATCAAAAATCACTTTGCATCTGAATACATTTACAACGCCTATAAAGATGAGAAAACCTGCGGCATTCTCGCCACCGATGATACCTTCGGCACAATTACCATTGCTGAACCGATTGGCTTGATCTGCGGCATAGTGCCAACCACCAACCCGACCTCAACCGCCATCTTTAAAGCGTTGATCAGCCTTAAAACCCGCAACGGTATTATCTTCTCCCCGCATCCACGTGCAAAAGACGCGACCAATAAAGCCGCAGACATCGTGCTACAAGCGGCGATTGCAGCAGGCGCGCCAAAGGATATTATCGGCTGGATCGATGCGCCTTCGGTTGAGCTTTCGAATCAATTAATGCATCACCCGGATATTAACTTAATCCTTGCAACCGGTGGTCCGGGCATGGTTAAAGCGGCTTACAGCTCAGGTAAACCTGCAATTGGTGTGGGGGCGGGTAATACGCCTGTCGTTATTGATGAAACGGCCGACATCAAGCGTGCTGTCGCATCTATCCTGATGTCAAAAACCTTCGATAACGGCGTCATTTGTGCATCTGAACAGTCCGTCATTGTGGTTGATTCCGCTTACGACGCCGTGCGTGAACGTTTTGCCAGCCATGGCGGCTACCTATTGCAAGGTAAAGAGCTGAAAGCGATTCAGGACATTATCCTGAAAAATGGTGCCCTGAACGCTGCAATAGTTGGACAGCCTGCGGCGAAGATTGCCGAATTGGCAGGCATTAGCGTTCCGGCTAATACCAAAATTCTGATTGGTGAAGTGAAGCTGGTTGATGAATCTGAGCCATTTGCCCATGAAAAACTGTCACCGACATTAGCGATGTATCGCGCGAAGGATTACTACGACGCTGTCGATAAAGCAGAAAAACTGGTGACCATGGGCGGTATCGGCCATACATCCTGTCTGTATACCGATCAGGATAACCAGATTGAACGCGTGCACTATTTCGGCGACAAAATGAAGACCGCACGTATTCTGATCAACACACCGGCCTCACAAGGCGGTATCGGAGACCTGTACAACTTTAAACTGGCTCCGTCACTGACGCTCGGCTGTGGTTCATGGGGTGGTAACTCCATTTCTGAAAACGTGGGACCAAAACATCTCATTAACAAGAAAACCGTGGCCAAGCGAGCTGAGAATATGTTGTGGCATAAACTTCCAAAGTCTATCTACTTCCGTCGCGGTTCACTGCCAATTGCCCTTGAAGAAGTCGCAACTGATGGTGCTAAACGCGCCTTTATCGTCACCGACCGCTTCCTGTTTAATAATGGCTATGCCGATCAAGTCACCCGTGTACTGAAGTCACACGGCATCGAAACAGAAGTTTTCTTTGAAGTAGAAGCAGATCCAACGCTCAGTATCGTTCGTAAAGGTGCTGAGCAAATGAACAGCTTTAAACCGGACGTAATTATTGCGCTTGGCGGTGGTTCACCGATGGATGCAGCAAAAATCATGTGGGTTATGTACGAACATCCAGAGACCCATTTCGAAGAGCTGGCGCTGCGCTTTATGGACATCCGTAAACGTATCTATAAGTTCCCGAAAATGGGTGTCAAAGCACGCATGATTGCTATTACCACCACGTCTGGTACCGGTTCTGAAGTAACGCCGTTTGCCGTGGTAACCGATGATGCTACTGGTCAAAAATATCCATTGGCGGACTATGCCCTCACCCCGGATATGGCGATTGTTGATGCCAACCTGGTCATGGACATGCCGCGCTCACTTTGCGCCTTCGGCGGTCTGGATGCAGTTACGCACTCGCTTGAAGCTTACGTGTCGGTATTAGCGAATGAATACTCTGACGGACAGGCGCTGCAAGCGCTGAAACTGCTGAAAGAAAATCTGCCCGCCAGCTATCGCGATGGCGCTAAAAATCCTGTGGCACGTGAACGTGTACATAATGCGGCAACTATCGCGGGTATCGCATTCGCTAACGCCTTCTTAGGTGTATGTCACTCAATGGCGCATAAACTGGGTTCTGAGTTCCATATCCCACACGGACTGGCTAATGCCCTGCTGATTTCAAACGTAATTCGTTATAACGCGAATGACAATCCGACTAAGCAGACAGCATTCAGTCAGTACGATCGCCCACAAGCGCGCCGTCGTTATGCGGAAATTGCCGATCATCTGGGACTTTCAGCGGCTGGAGATCGTACCGCGCAGAAAATTGAGAAACTGCTGGCCTGGATTGAAGAGATGAAAACCCAATTGGGCATTCCAACGTCTATCCGCGAAGCCGGTGTACAGGAAGCTGATTTCCTCGCGAAAGTCGATAAACTTGCTGAAGACGCATTTGATGATCAATGTACTGGCGCTAACCCACGTTATCCGCTGATTGCTGAACTTAAACAAATCATGCTGGATACTTTCTACGGACGTGAGTTTTCAGAATCTTACAGCGATAGAGTTGAAGAGATTAAAGTAGAAGTAAAGATCGAGAAAAAAGCTAAGAAAGTTTAAATTGTTTTAACTAAAAAACCCGCTCCGGCGGGTTTTTTAGTTTCTTATCCAGCATGATGGCTATGCATGCGGCTGTTGTGCCCCATATATCGCGTTTAACGAACCTTCATCAATCGCTTGCTTATAATGCTTGCGACACACCGAAATATAGCGCTCATTACCACCGATAACGACCTGTTCGCCTTCACTGAAAGGTTTGCCGTTTGCATCGAGACGTAAAACCATGCTGGCTTTACGGCCACAATGACAAATGGTTTTTAACTCAACCAGTTTATCCGCCCACGCAAGTAAGTATTGGCTACCAACAAACAACTCGCCGCGAAAATCGGTACGTAATCCGTAACACAGTACCGGAATATCTAGGTTATCTACCACATCAGACAACGCTTTAACCTGCTCTCGCGTGAGGAATTGACTTTCATCGACCAACACACAGTGCACCGCTTGTTTAGCATGCTCGGCGGCAATATCCTGATCCAGCTTCGTCTCTGCGTTATATAAAAACGCAGGAGACGAGAGGCCGATGCGTGAACTGACTTTGCCCGCGCCAAAGCGATCGTCAATTTCAGCGGTATAAACCAGCGAACGCATACCGCGTTCGTGATAATTATAGGAAGACTGAAGCAAAGCCGTTGATTTGCCCGCATTCATCGCAGAGTAATAAAAATAAAGTTGAGCCATAAGCAAAATCTCATCGCAGCCTGAATCTGTTGCGCCGCAGTCTAGCATAAAGTTGTATAGCTGTAGCGATGCATTCTTTTTATCATCTGCTCAAATTAACATCGTTAGTAAGCGCCGTTTCGCTGCAACAATACTAAGAAAGCACGTTTTGGCAAAGTACAACTTATGCCGATATTTTATTCATTACTATTACTGGTGAAGTGTTAGGAATAGCTGATGGTAATGCATGCGGTACAAAGGCTCAGCTTAAAAAGATTACTAAACGCGTAAATATATTTTGTATATCGTTCTAAAATCACCCTTTATTTTTTAATTTACGTTTTGCTTTTAAATCTGGCTATTGCAGTTATTTTTTCGCACCACTATTATGAGACGGCAGAACCACTCCCATTTAATATATTTTGGATTAGGACAATGAGCGAAGCACTTAGAATTCTTAATAATATCCGTACATTGCGCGCACAAGCTCGGGAATGCTCTCTGGAAACGCTGGAAGAGATGCTGGAAAAACTCGAAGTTGTAGTCAATGAGCGTCGCGAAGAAGATTCGCATCTACAAACGGAAAATGCCGAACGTAACCGCAAGCTTGAACAGTATCGTGAGATGTTAATTGCAGACGGTATCGATCCGAATGAATTGTTGCAGGCATTATCTGAGACCAAAACATCCAGTAAAGCCAAGCGTGCTGCTCGTCCTGCTAAATATTCATATGTCGACGAAAACGGTGAAAACCGCACCTGGACTGGTCAAGGTCGGACGCCTGCAGTAATTAAAAAAGCAATTGAAGAACAAGGAAAACAACTGGACGATTTCCTACTGTAATCATTTCAGTGCTTCGAATTGTGAATAGCAAATAGTGCATTCACTTTCCACCAGGTAAGAAAAAGGAAGCCATAGGCTTCCTTTTTTTATGCTCAATTATTGTTGATAGAAGTGGCGATACCATTCAACAAAATGCTTCACACCCTCTTCCACACCCGTTTGTGGGCGGAAGTTAATTGCTTCATACAGCGGCTGGGTATCAGCACTGGTGCTCAGCACATCGCCCGGTTGCATTGGCAGCATATTTTTCTTTGCCTCAATTCCCAGCGCCTTTTCCAGCGACTCAATGTAAGTCATCAAACTTACAGGTTGGCTATTACCGATGTTGAAAACACGATAGGGAGCTGAACTGCTTGCTGGAGAACCCGCTTCAACTGTCCATTTATCATCTGATGTCGGAATGACATCCTGCAAACGCACGATCGCTTCTGCAATATCATCAATATAGGTGAAGTCGCGCGTCATTTGCCCGTTGTTATACACATCAATTTGCTCACCCGCTAACATCGCACGGGTAAATTTGAACAGAGCCATATCCGGACGGCCCCAGGGTCCATAAACGGTGAAGAAGCGTAATCCAGTTGTGGGTAATTGATAAAGATGAGAATAGGTATGCGACATCAATTCGTTGGCTTTTTTAGTGGCCGCATAAAGTGAAACAGGATGGTCAACGGAGTCGTCCGTTGAAAAAGGCATTTTACGGTTGAGCCCGTATACTGAACTGGATGATGCATATAAAAGATGGCCGATCTTATGATGGCGGCAACCTTCAAGAATATTGAGGTGACCGATTAAGTTAGCATCAGCATAGGCATGTGGATTTTCAATCGAATAACGTACGCCGGCCTGAGCGCCCAAATGGATTACGCGTTCAAACGCATGCTCAGCGAATAAAGAAGAAATGGCCTGGCGATCCGCCAGGTCCATTTTTACGAAAATAAAATCAGGGTGTTGAGTGTTCTGATCCAATCGGGCCTGTTTCAGGCTAACATCATAGTAGTCATTCAGGTTATCGATACCGACAACCTGGTGACCAGCGGCCAGCAAGCGCTGACTAACGTGAAATCCAATAAAACCTGCCGCGCCGGTGACCAGAAACTTCATACATCCCTCATTATTCTACGGTTTTAATTGACGCTCCGCGGCCGATTGCATAGTACGTGAAGCCGCGTTTGCTAATACGCTCTGGATCATACAGGTTACGACCATCAAAAATCACGGGTTGTTTTAACGCATTTTTGATGACATCGAAATCTGGCGCACGGAAGTTTTGCCATTCAGTACAGATAACTAAGCCATCCGCACCCTGCAGCGCGGCTTCCTTAGTACCCATCAGCTTAAGATCATCACGATGACCGTAAACGCGCTGGGCTTCATCCATCGCTTCCGGGTCAAACGCCTGAACCGTTGCACCCGCTTCCCACAGCGTTTCCATCAGCACACGGCTAGAAGCTTCACGCATGTCGTCAGTGTTGGGTTTGAATGCCAGTCCCCACAGAGCGAAGGTCTTGCCGCGCAAATCGTCACCGAAATGGCGCTTGATGAAGTTCGGCAGCTTGCTCTTCTGAGAATCGTTAACGTCTTCTACCGCCTGCAGCAGGCGCGGTGTGTAACCGATAGACTCAGCAGTGCGAATCAGCGCCTGCACGTCTTTCGGGAAACAAGAACCGCCGTAACCACAACCCGGATAGATGAAGTGGTAACCGATACGCGAGTCGGAACCAATACCCTGACGGACTTTCTCGACGTCGGCTCCCAGACGTTCTGCCAGGTTGGAAATCTCATTCATGAAGCTGATTTTGGTTGCCAACATGCAGTTTGCCGCGTATTTCGTCAGCTCTGCACTGCGGATATCCATTAAAATCATACGATCATGATTACGGTTGAACGGTTCGTACAGTTCACGTAACAGCTCAACCACTTCATCGTTATCCGTACCGACAACGATACGCTCCGGACGCATGCAGTCATTAACTGCGGCGCCTTCCTTGAGGAATTCCGGATTTGAAACCACGTCAAAAGCGATATTCACATCGCGCTTTTGCAACGTTTCCGTCATTACCGCACGAACACGATCCGCTGTACCCACTGGCACAGTAGATTTGTCGATAACAACTTTATGATCGTTCATGTGCTGTGCAATGGTGCGCGCAACTGCAGTCACATATTTCAGATCGGCAGAACCGTCTTCATCGGGTGGAGTACCCACAGCGATGAACTGCATCACACCATGATTAACGCCTTCTTCCGCATTGGTGCTGAACTTAAGGCGACCCGACTCATAATTAGACATTACGAGTGGTGTCAGGCCTGGTTCAAAAATCGGAATATGGCCTTTCTTTAAATTTTCGACTTTCTTTTCGTCGACATCAATACAGAGAACGTCATGTCCGACTTCGGCTAACACCGCAGCCTGAACCAGACCGACATAGCCGATACCAAATACAGTGACTTTCATTGAATTATCCTGTGTTTATTGAGTTACTTTTTGTTGCCTACAGCGCCTTCAAGCCACTGGGTAAAATCTTTACCCAATACTGGATGGCGAACGCCGTACTCAACAAAGGCTTGCATGTAACCCAGTTTGTTACCGCAGTCATGGCTTACGCCGTTCAGGTGATAAGCCTCAACGGTCTCTTTTTCCATCAACATTGCAATGGAGTCAGTCAGCTGAACTTCGCCACCTGCGCCTGGAGGAGTTTTAGCCAGCAGCGGCCAGATATCAGCAGACAGCACGTAACGACCCACTACTGCCAGGTTAGATGGAGCTTCTGAAGCTTTAGGCTTCTCAACTACGCCCACCATTGGCGCGCTCTGGCCTGGTGCAAGATCAGCCCCCTGGCAGTCAACCACGCCATAAGCGGTAACATCAGCTACAGGTTCAACCATGATCTGGCTACGACCGCTCTCTTCATAGCGAGTCAGCATCTCTGCCAGGTTATCTTTGGTTGGGTCAGATTCGTATTCATCAATGATGACGTCTGGCAGGATAACGGCGAAAGGCTCATCGCCAATCAGTGGATGTGCACACATCACCGCATGGCCCAGACCTTTGGCAATACCCTGACGAACCTGCATGATGGTTACGTGTGGTGGGCAGATTGACTGAATTTCATCCAGCAGCTGACGTTTAACACGTTTTTCCAGCATGGATTCCAGTTCAAAACTGGTATCAAAGTGGTTTTCGATGGCGTTTTTAGAAGAGTGTGTAACCAGCACAATCTCGTTAATGCCTGCTGCAATGCACTCATTCACGACATACTGGATCAACGGCTTATCGACCAGCGGTAACATCTCTTTTGGAATAGCTTTAGTAGCAGGCAGCATACGCGTACCGAGACCTGCAACAGGGATTACCGCTTTTTTTACTTTAGTCTTATAGGCAGACATCTAAATACCTCTCTTAATAGGCCGTTCAAGTTATTACTTGATATGTCGGTTTAAAAACGAAATGAGTATATCAGTTACTATCAGGCGGATTTATCCTGGATGGAGCTAATCCGCGGAAATTAAGACTATTACCCAAGTGTAAAGCTTGCCCCTGGTCCTGTCTTTAACCCGCGGAAAATTTAAATCCGGTTGATTATTCTTCAGCTGATAGCATCAAACGTAGCCTGCCGCCGGCACCCCAAATATGACACTGCCATGCATCTGCGCGCTGGCTGATTTGGTTGAGATGGGTACTGCCCATTGTACCGAGTGGCACGCCGTTACTGAGTTGAATTTGGTGGGTATTAATATGCAGCGTGGCATTCAAACCGGCCGAAACCAGTATCAGATTTTTCAATTGTCGATGGTAATAACCCACCAGCAAAGGGAACTGACCGCTGAGATTGGCCTGCCGCAATAGCATATTGACCTGACGCAGCAGACCATTTAACTCTGGTAATCGCTGCTTTTGTCCAGAGAGTTGTTCCTGCAATAAACCGTTAAATAATGCACGCAGTAACAGCGCGGCTAACACACCGTTATCTCCAGCGCGCGTCACATCAAGACAGTAGAATGCAAGATCGTTATCAGATAATGCCGCAATATCCAGCACTAACCCCGGCTGTTCAGCCATGGTGAGCTGACGATAATTAATACGGCAATTGGCGATAGTTTGCTGAACCGGCGGCTGTAATTGTTTGAGTAATTTCGACGCGGCCAATGGATCGCTTACCAGAGCATCCCAATCCTGAAAAAGCTGCTCATCTTCCTCCACCTTTGAAGTGAACATCGATGGATAAAGACACTCGAATACGGCCTCTCTGAAGCGTTCAAGGTTTTTAAGCGGTTTCAACAACACATCCTGAACGCCCAATCGCAATACATGCGCAATATCCGCCATATTTTGTGTGGCAGAGATAATCAAAATGGGCACATTGTTGCCGCGCGTACGAATGCGTTCAACAAACGGAATGCCCCCCATGCGCGGCATTTCAAGATCGCAAATAACCAAATCCACTGACTGTGCGGACAGTAAGGTCAAACCATCAAGGCCATCACCAGCTTCAAGCGTGCTTGCGCCCAAACTTGTCAGTAAATTGTCTATCAATGAACGGAAAACGACCTCATCTTCGACAATGAGAATCTTTTTGCCGATTAGCGGTTTTTCCATTCTCTCCCCCTGCGTACCAGATAATTCAATAGTGGTTCATAAAATGCAGTTGCGCCTTTCAGAATCGACTGAAGTAGCAACACTTGTGAATGAACAACCTGACTATCTGCCACGGACCAGCGGTAATAGTTCATCCATTTTCTTCTCAACGGCGGCCTTGCCTGCCGCGATGGCTTCTTCTGCACGATGGAAGTCCAGTGTGGAAATTTGTGGACAAAACGGCTGAATCAGCACATCCGGCGGGTCGCCCGCCATGCGGTTACGTTTCAGACGATTTTCCAGTACCTGAATGGATGTAGACATAATCTCCATCGCACCCGGCGTTTGATTAGCTCGGCGATGCGTCAAACCCACAATGCGTTGACGCAATTTTTTACCCCAACTCAGCGCTTCAACTGCCGCCGCTTCTTCACCGCTTTGCGGCGTTACTGATAGTAGATCCTGCTGCATCAGGTGCGCGTCGTGCTGTAAATCAACAGCAATAACAATATCGGCACCCAACGCACGGGTTAGTGAGATTGGCACAGGATTAACCACTGCTCCATCTACTAACCAATACCCATTGTAAGCGATAGGTGGTAATAAGCCTGGCATACTACAGGACGCGCGCACAGCTTGATGCAAATCGCCCTCGGTCAACCACACTTCTCGTCCGGTACTCAAATTGGTAGCCACTACGCCAAAAGGTTTACCGCAGTCATCAATAAGTTCATTTGGAATGAGCTGTCGAATATGGCTGAACACCCTATCGCCGCGCAGCAACCCGCCGCGCTGCCAGGAGAGATCCATCAAGCGGATAACGTCCCAGTAACGAAATGCGCTCACCCATTTTTCCATCACGCCCAGCCGACCATTTACGTAGGCCGAGCCAACTAGCGCACCCACTGAACAACCCGCCACCACATCGATTTCAATCCCCGCGCGCTCGAGCGCAGTAATTACGCCGATGTGTGACCATCCTTTAGCGGCACCTGAACCTAGTGCCAGCCCAATCCTGACTTTTCTCATCTCACCTCGTGATTAGCCTGGTACGTAGCATCACGCCTGACAGTCGGCTACCATAGCGC
The DNA here is from genome assembly GCF_037479095.1 of Pantoea nemavictus. Lineage (NCBI taxonomy): Bacteria > Pseudomonadati > Pseudomonadota > Gammaproteobacteria > Enterobacterales > Erwiniaceae > Pantoea > Pantoea nemavictus. The sequence continues at coordinate 78,446 of NZ_JBBGZW010000001.1, forward strand.
ACGCTTTAATTTACTTTAATCACTTCCAGGAGATGACGTGTCTGAAAAGTGCCCTTGCTGCAGCGGAAAGGAGTATAGCTTATGTTGCCAACCCTATCTGAATGGCCAAGCGAACCCGTCCAGCGCGGAACAGTTGATGCGCTCACGTTACAGTGCCTATGTCGTTAAAAATGCTGCGTGGTTGGCTGCGACTTGGCACTCCAGTAAACGCGTGGCCGACCTCGAAACGTTATTATCTGAAAGTTTTTCCGGTACTGAATGGCTGGGTTTGAATGTAACTCGTTGTAATGATGGAAGCCATGAGAATGAAGCCTTTATAACGTTTTTTGCGCGTTACCTCGAAAAAGGCCGCACTTCAGCGATCTATGAATGTTCGCGCTTTCTTCGCGAGGATCAACGCTGGTACTATGTTGACGGAACAACGCCTGAGTTAGGACGTAACGATCGCTGTCCTTGTGGCTCCGATAAAAAATACAAAAAATGTTGTGGCTAATCTGGACAGATACACAACGGCTTTACCATTCATCGCTTTGACAGGACTCTGATCGAGATGCAAGCGCAAACCATCCAACGAAAAGTTTTACGAACCATTTGCCCTGATGCGAAAGGTCTGATCGCCAAGATCACCAACATTTGCTACAAGCACGAACTTAACATTGTGCAGAACAATGAGTTTGTCGATCACCGTACCGGGCGCTTTTTCATGCGCACAGAGCTGGAAGGGATTTTCAACGACAACACCTTGTTGGCCGATCTCGATAGCGCGCTGCCAACCGGTTCAGTCCGTGAGTTGCAAAGTGCCGGACGCCGCCGTGTGGTGATTCTGGTAACCAAAGAGGCACACTGCCTTGGCGACCTGCTGATGAAAAGTGCGTTTGGCGGTCTCGATATGGAGATTGCAGCGGTCATCGGTAACCACGAAACCCTGCGCTCGCTGGTTGAACGTTTCGACATTCCGTTTGTGTTGGTGAGCCACGAAGGTCACACGCGTGAAGAGCACGATAACCGTATGGCGGACGAAATTGACCGCTATCAGCCTGATTACGTGGTACTGGCCAAATACATGCGTGTATTAACGCCAGCCTTCGTTCAGCGCTATCCAAACCAGATCATCAATATTCACCACTCTTTCTTGCCAGCGTTTATCGGTGCGCGTCCGTATCATCAGGCGTACGAGCGTGGTGTGAAAATCATTGGCGCAACCGCGCACTATGTAAATGATAATCTTGATGAAGGTCCGATCATCATGCAGGACGTAATTAACGTCGATCACAGCTATACCGCAGAAGAGATGATGCGTGCTGGACGTGACGTTGAGAAAAATGTGTTGAGCCGCGCACTGTATAAAGTTCTGGGCCAACGCGTATTCGTTTACGGCAATCGCACGATCATTCTTTAACCACTTTGGCGCTGAGCTGTTCAACTCTTCAGCGCCACGCGTAAAAAGTGGACAAACGATTTTTATTTTATGTGACGGCGCTTTACAGGCTGAGTGCATTTGGTATGATGCGCCCCGCTTTAAGACGCAATGATTCAGGCCAGTGGTGGGATTCCCGAGCGGCCAAAGGGAGCAGACTGTAAATCTGCCGTCACAGACTTCGAAGGTTCGAATCCTTCTCCCACCACCATCTGAATCGTCTCTCTGAAGCCACAACAAGCAACATCCCTGGTGGGATTCCCGAGCGGCCAAAGGGAGCAGACTGTAAATCTGCCGTCACAGACTTCGAAGGTTCGAATCCTTCTCCCACCACCACCGAATATTCTCCCTCTTCAATTAAATCCCCAAACTTATATCTTGCTTCACGAGAAGGATGAGAAGCTTCGACTGAAGGTTCGAGTCGAACAACGTGAGACAACGCGCTTCAGCGCGGCCTGAAGGGTGAGACGCATCGCGTCGAATAATCCTTCTCCCACCACTATCCTGTATTTCCCCTTTCGCTTTAATCGCTGTTTTATCCCGCTTCTCATCATGACATTTACCTAAAAACTCGTTACCATCCCGCCATACTTTTGCGGATAGAAATGGCAGCGAAATGAAATTTGTCTCTTTCAACATCAACGGCTTGCGTGCACGTCCTCATCAATTAGAAGCGCTGGTTGAACAGCATCAACCCGATGTTATTGGTTTGCAGGAAACCAAAGTGCATGACGATATGTTCCCGCTCGAGGACGTCAGCAAACTGGGCTATCACGTATTTTATCACGGGCAAAAAGGTCATTATGGTGTCGCACTGCTGACGAAAGCGGAGCCGATAAGCGTGAGCCGTGGTTTCCCCGGCGATGAAGAAGATGCGCAGCGTCGTTTGATCATGGCGGAAATCCCCAGCCCGATCGGCGATATCACCGTAATTAACGGCTATTTCCCACAAGGAGAAAGCCGCGACCACCCCACCAAATTCCCCGCCAAAGAGAAGTTTTATCGCGATCTGCAAAGCTATCTTGAGCAGCAATTAGCCGTCGATAAACCGGTGTTGATCATGGGTGATATGAACATCAGCAGCACCGATTTTGATATCGGCATTGGTGAAGAGAATCGTAAGCGTTGGCTGCGCACCGGTAAATGTTCGTTCCTGCCTGAAGAGCGTGAATGGATGGATCGCTTACTGCAGTGGGGATTGGTTGATACCTGGCGCGATAAATTCCCGGCAACCAACGACCGCTTCTCGTGGTTTGACTACCGCTCAAAAGGCTTTGATGATAATCGTGGGTTACGCATCGATCTGTTGCTAGCGAGCCAGCCACTGGCGTCGCGTTGTATTGAGAGCGGTATCGATTACGACATCCGTAGTATGGAAAAACCGTCTGATCACGCGCCCGTTTGGTCGACGTTTAAGCTGTGAGGAAACAGCGTGGCGGTAAATCGCCACGCTGTTTTTATTTGATGATCTTCCAGATGAGTGGATTTGTGCCCAAGACTTTTTCGTCCCGTCCACATTGCAACAGCACACCTTCCGCCTTCACCACCGCACCTTCAGAATAGCTACGATTCTCATAGGTACAGCACTGCATGCAGTCGCTTTGGCGACTGTTTTTGCCCTGCGTCCACACTTCGTCAGGCATATCCACCACCACATCCGTATTGCCCATACGATTACTCTCCGGCTGGCGGTTGGCCAGCGCAGAGGTACTGCATAACAACAGTCCGCTCAGCAGCAACATTGCATAACGCATCACTCTGTCTCCTTGGTTTTGCGACGAGCCGTTTTCGGTTTAGCTCTCTTTTTTAGCCCAGGCGCAGTCAATCCGCGAAAGGCCTGTAGCGACGGACGCTGGCGTGCTTCACCAATCAACCCGATTAAGGTGCTGACCAGCGGTTGCATAAACTCATCGTAGCGGCAGGCTTTTTCACTGATGCGCGTCAGCGTCGATTCCCACTGCGCCGTCATATCCGGCCGCGCAGCCATTTCAGGCAACGCATGAATCAGCGCCCTGCCCGCCTCTGTCGAGTGAATATAGCGACCTTTTTTCACCAGGAAAGTGCGGCGAAACAGTAATTCAATAATACCTGCTCTCGTCGCCTCCGTACCTAAACCATCGGTTGCGCGCAGGACTTTCTTTAATTCTTTATCCTGCACGAAGCGAGCAATGCCGGTCATAGCTGATAATAAGGTGGCATCAGTGAACGGGCGTGGCGGTTGCGTTTGTTTGGCCAGCACTTCGCCGCGCTCACAGAGCAACTCATCACCTTTACTTACCACCGGCAATGGCGTGCCATCATTCTCCTCATCGCGCTCTTTGCTGCCTAATAATGCGCGCCAGCCGGCTTCCGCCAGAAAACGTGCTTTGGCAATAAACTTGCCGCCGCCAATATCGAGGTCAATAACGCACTTACGGAACACCGCATCGGGACAAAACTGCATGAGATATTGGCGCGCTATCAAGCCGTAAATATTGGCTTCATTTTCGGTCAGATTAACCTTACTGGCGCGCGCGGTTGGGATAATGGCGTGGTGCGCATCGACTTTTTTATCATCCCAACAGCGGTTCTTCTGATCGGGGTTAAAGTCCGTTGGCGGTGTCAGATTGGGCTGATGGGCCTTAATCGCGTTCAATACTGCCTGGCGCCCGGCAAAATGCTCATCGGGCAGATAACGGCTATCGGAACGTGGGTAAGTAATCAGTTTATGGGTTTCGTACAGGCGCTGGCAGCAATCCAGCACATTCTGCGCACTGAGGCCATAACGCTTACCCGCCTCAATCTGCAGGCCAGACAGAGAGTAAGGCAGCGGCGCGGTATCGGATTCACGTTTATCGTTGTATCCGGTGACTAGCGCAGGTTTGCCATTGATGCGCTCCAGCACATGATCTGCCAGCGGACGGTGCAGCAGCCGCCCCTCTTCATCCTGCCAGGGTTCACAGGCATCGCTCGGCACCCAGCTAGCAACAAAACGTTCTTCTTTTGGCGTAACGATGTGCGCTTTGACTTCGAAGTAATCCTTCGGGATAAAGTTCTCAATCTCTTCATCACGCCGCACCACCAAACCCAGTACCGGCGTTTGTACACGGCCGACCGACAGCACGCCATCGTAACCGGCATTACGCCCCAGCAAGGTCCATGCGCGGGTCATATTGATGCCATACAGCCAGTCAGCACGCGACCGCGCTAGCGCAGACACACAGAGTGGAATGAATTCACGGTTCTCACGTAAGCGTCCGACGGCACGCTCCACTGCCGAAGGATTGAGATCGTTAATCAGGCAACGCTGTACCGTTTGGCGTTTTTCTGGCGCGAGTTGCAGATAATCCAGCACCTCATCCACCAGTAGTTGCCCTTCACGGTCGGGGTCACCCGCATGCACTACCATGCTGGCTTGCTGCAACAATCCTTCAATCACTTTCAGCTGCTTCGCCACCGAGGGACGCGGCTGCAAGCGCCACTTTTCCGGAATGATCGGCAAATCGGCCAGATTCCAGCGCGCATAGCGGCTGTCATAACTGTCGGGCTGCGCCTGCTCCAGCAGGTGCCCGACACACCAGGTCACAACCTGGTCATTCCCACAGGCAATATAGCCGTCGCCGCGTCGATGCGGCTTCGGCAACACGTCGGCAATCGCACGCGCTAAGCTGGGTTTTTCGGCAATAAACAAACGCATGAATGGCGTCGTTCCTTAACGTCAGGTAACTACGGTAATCAAAGGACGATCAGATTCGGCGGCAAATAGCTCACCAATCGACGCAATTTGCACGCCTGCTTCAGCAGCACAGCGCGTGAACGCCTCGATAGCGCTGGGTTGAACCGCCACCAGCAGGCCGCCGGACGTTTGCGGATCGCACAGCAGCGCACGGGTGGCATCATCGACTGGTGAAACATGCGCACCGTAACTGGCGAAATTACGGCTGGTGCCGCCCGGCACTGCTCCAGCGGCAATATAATCATCAACACCCGCTAAACGCGGTACATTTGCCGCGTTCACCTCGGCTCGCAATCCAGAACCGTGACAGATTTCGCTGAGGTGACCCAGTAAGCCAAAACCGGTCACATCAGTCATGGCGCTAACGCCCGCGAGTTTGGCAAACTCCGCCCCGGCGCTATTTAGCTGACACATCACATCTGCAGCCAGCGCCTGATGTTCAGGCCGCAGCAGGCCTTTTTTCTCAGCGGTAGTGAGGATACCGATGCCCAGCGGTTTGGTGAGAAACAGCTGACATCCGGCCTGCGCCGCGCTGTTCTTTTTCACGCGCGCCACATCAACAATGCCGGTCACGGCCAGACCGAAAATTGGCTCAGGCGCATCAATCGAATGGCCGCCAGCCAGCGCAATACCCGCAGCCTGACAGGCTGCCCGCCCACCGTCGACCACTTGCTGCGCCACTTCCGGACTCAGCACATTCACCGGCCAGCCTAAAATGGCGATCGCCATGATCGGTTTTCCGCCCATTGCGTAGATATCGCTAATGGCGTTAGTGGCGGCGATACGGCCAAAGGTAAAAGGATCGTCGACGATCGGCATAAAGAAATCGGTGGTGCTAACCACTGCCGTACCGTTACCTAGATCGTATACCGCAGCATCATCGCGCGTTTCATTCCCCACCAGCAGTTGCGGATCGTGGAACGGAGCCAACTCACTGCGGAGAATGGTTTCCAATATCTGCGGCGAAATTTTGCAGCCGCATCCAGCACCATGGCTGTATTGCGTTAAACGAAGAGGTTCACTCATGGCGACGTCCTTATGCGCTGATCAGAAGGCGCTATGTTAGCCTGGCTGTTCGCGGGTGGTAAGTGCTGCACGACCTAACCTCGATCTTTCGCACAGGCTTTGTGCAATCTCTGCAACAGCGCTTAACGTGCCGCAAAAGCCTGCTGCTGTCTGTCAGAAATAACTGACAAACTGCGCCGTGTCAGGCGCCACCACGGTAGTGTTGGCTTTCAACTGCGGCGTGCCCAGATAGAGGAAGCCGACAATGGCATCCTGTTCACGGCAGCCGAAGGCTTGGCGTACTGATGGATGATCGGTCCAGGGGCCGCTGCGCCAGATGCCGTTGAAGCCTTGTGCCACGGCGGCCATTTGCATTGCCATCACCGCGCAACTGGCAGAAGCCAACTGTTCCCAATGCGGTACTTTGGCGTTCTCTTCACAATGCGCCACCACGGTGATAATCATCGGCGCGCGAAATGGCGCAGCCGCCGCTTTGTCGATGGCTTTCTGCTCAAGATCGCTGTCACGTGCGGCTTGTTCCAGTAATTTGCCAAAGCGGTCGCGCCCTTCATTTTCGATAATGATGAAGCGCCACGGCTGCAGCGTGCCATGATCCGGCGCGCGTAACGCTGCGTGCAGAATATTTTGCAGCGCTTCGCCCGCTGGGGCCGGTTCTGCCAGACGCGATGCCGAGCGGCGATTAACTAATAAGTCCAGTGCATCCATTATTCTTCTCCCATGAATAAAAAGCGTGGGCTAATCCTGGCACAGCACGATCTTTTGTAACAGTCTGGCGCGATTTCCTGCTGACATTTCGCACGCCGCTCTTTAGGATGAACCCGACATCGGGGCAGACCGCGTGCTGGCTGCCCTGTTACGTGAATATGGAGAGTTTATGCGCACATTGTGGCGAATTATTTCCGGTCTGTTCCGCTGGACGTGGCGGGTGCTGAATTTTATTCGGGAATTTATTCTTAATTTATTTCTTATTGTATTGATCCTGGCGGGCGTTGGGATTTGGATGCAAGTTTCCAGTTCCAGCAACAGTGAACCCGTTCAGCAAGGCGCGCTGAAAATCGATCTGAGCGGCGTGCTGGTCGATAAACCTTCGGTCAGCAATCGTCTGAGTCGTATTAGCCGTCAATTGTTAGGCGCAAATGGCGATCGCCTGCAGGAGAACTCACTGTTTGATGTGGTGGATGCGATTCGCCAGGCGAAAACCGATAAAAACATTACCGGTATTGTGCTGGAGTTACGTGACTTCGCTGGTGGCGATCAACCTTCGCTGCAATATGTCGGTAAAGCGCTGCGTGAATTCCGTGATGCCGGAAAACCGATTTATGCGGTCGGCGACAGCTACAGCCAGGCGCAATACTACATCGCCAGCTATGCCAACAAAGTTTACCTGTCGCCACAAGGCACGGTGGATTTACACGGTTTCGCGACTAACGGCCTGTATTACAAAAGCCTGCTGGATAAGCTGAAAGTCAGCTCGCACGTGTTCCGCGTGGGTACTTATAAATCTGCGGTTGAGCCGTTCCTGCGTGACGATATGTCACCTGAAGCGCGTGATGCCGACGGCCGTTGGGTGGGTCAGCTGTGGCAGAACTACCTGAACACCGTTGCAGCCAATCGCCAGATTACCGCCGATCAGCTCTTCCCTGGTGCTGCTGGCATTATTAGTGGCCTGCAAGCTGTTCAGGGCGATACGGCAAAATACGCGCTGAACAATAAATTAGTCGATGTGCTTGATACGCGCGCAGCCGCCGATCAGGAGCTGGTCAAAACGTTCGGCTGGGACAAAGCGAATAACGATTATCGTAGCGTAAGTATCTACGACTATAACGTTAAACAACCGCCGCAAAGTCAGGATGGGAACATCGCGGTAATCCTCGCTAGCGGTGCCATCATGGACGGTGAAGAGAGCGCGGGGAATGTCGGTGGTGATACCACCGCATCGCAGATTCGCGATGCGCGTCTTGACCCGAAAATTAAAGCGATTGTACTGCGTGTTAATAGCCCTGGCGGCAGCGTAACGGCATCAGAAGCGATTCGTGAAGAGCTAGCGGCAGCACACGATGCCGGCAAACCGGTAGTGGTTTCCATGGGTGGTATGGCGGCTTCAGGAGGTTACTGGATTTCCACACCTGCCGATTACATCGTGGCGGCACCGAGCACGCTTACCGGTTCGATCGGTATCTTTGGCGTGATTAATACCGTGGAAAACAGCCTGAGCTCGGTTGGCGTGCACACTGACGGTGTCGCGACTTCACCACTGGCGGATGTCGCGACCACCAAAGCTCTGCCGCCTGAAGTACAACAGCTGATGCAGCTCACCATCGAGAATGGTTATCGCAACTTTGTTGGTTTGGTCGCCACTTCACGCCATAAAACGCCTGAGCAAATTAATGCTATTGCACAAGGCCACGTCTGGACCGGCAGCGATGCCAAAGCTAATGGTTTAGTTGATGCGCTGGGAGACTTTGACGACGCCGTGGCAAAAGCCGCCGAGTTGGCGAAAGTCGCGAAACCGGAACTAAGTTGGTATCAGGATGAACCGGGCATGCTCGATTTATTGCTGAATCAGATGAACGCTTCGGTGCAGGCGGTATTGCCCGCAGCGTTGAAAGTCTGGCTACCTGCTCCGATGCTTGATGTGATGAGCGCGGTTAAACAGCAGCCTGGCCTGCTTAATAATCTCAACGATCCGCAAAATCGCTACGCTTTCTGCCTCAACTGCGGCAACGTACGCTAATCTTTACAGCCCGGCCGCTGGTCGGGCTGCTTTTCGTTCGCAATCCCCTTATACTGCGCGCTTTACGGCAAGTCTGAGTTTCATCATGCAAAAGAAAAATATCTATGTAGCCTACACAGGCGGCACCATCGGGATGCAGCGCTCTGCGCAGGGCTACATTCCGGTCTCCGGTCATTTACAGCAGCAGCTGGCAAACATGCCCGAATTCCACCGGCCTGAAATGCCCGATTTTACTATCCATGAATATCAGCCGCTGATGGACTCCTCGGACATGACGCCGCAGGATTGGCAATCGATTGCTAATGATATTCAGCAAAACTACGACCTTTATGACGGTTTTGTCATTTTGCATGGCACCGATACCATGGCGTTCACCGCTTCGGCGCTCTCATTTATGCTGGAAAACCTCGCTAAGCCGGTCATCGTTACCGGTTCGCAAATTCCACTGGCGGAGCTGCGTTCCGATGGACAGCAAAATCTGCTGAACTCGCTGTACGTCGCAGCGAATTATCCAATCAGTGAAGTCGCCCTGTTCTTCAACAACACGCTGTTCCGTGGCAATCGTACCACCAAGGCACACGCTGATGGCTTTAATGCCTTCGCTTCCCCGAATCTATCACCGCTACTCGAAGCTGGAATTCACATTCGTCTGCTGAATACTCCGCCGGCACCACAAGGTAAAGGCGCGCTGATTGTGCATCCGATTACGCCGCAGCCCATTGGTGTTGTGACGATCTATCCGGGTATTTCCGCTGACGTAGTGCGTAACTTCCTGCGTCAACCGGTAAAGGCATTGATTCTGCGATCTTATGGCGTGGGTAATGCGCCGCAGAATGCCGAGTTCCTCTCTGAGCTACAGCAAGCCAGCGATCGCGGCATTGTGGTGGTTAATCTAACGCAGTGTATGTCCGGCAAGGTGAATATGGGCGGCTACGCTACGGGAAATGCCCTGGAACACGCTGGGGTGATCAGCGGTTTTGATCTTACCGTTGAGGCAACATTAACAAAACTGCACTTTTTATTGAGTCAGGACCTTACCAGCGCGGAAATTCGTGCCAAAATGCAGCAAAATTTACGCGGCGAACTGACCGAAGATTGATACGGAGCGAAAGTAATGAAGCGGGCATTGATAATTATCGATATTCAGAACGACTTTTGCCCCGGCGGCCCAATGGCGGTTCGTGATGGCGACCAAACGGTGGCCGTGGCCAACCGTTTCGCGCGTGAGTTTCACGAGCGCGGCGAGTGCGTGGTGGCTTTGCAGGACTGGCATCCCGCCAATCACGGCAGCTTCGCCTCAATCTCCGGCGAACCGGTTTATACCTTGGGTGAATTAAACGGTTTAGCGCAGATTTGGTGGCCCGATCATGGTATTGAAAACTCTGTCGGTGCGGATTTCCACCCTGACCTCGATCGATCTTTGATCGATGCCGTGTTCCATAAGGGCGGCGATGTCGAGGTGGATAGCTACAGTGCCTTCTTTGATAATGGCCACCGCCGTAAAACTGAACTCGATAGCTGGCTGCGCGAGCGTGGTATCAGCGATTTAGTGATGTTGGGCATTGCGACCGATTACTGCGTCAAGTACAGCGTGCTGGATGCGTTAGAACTGGGCTATAACGTTGAGGTCGTCAAAGAGGGCTGCCGCGGCGTGAACCTGAATCCGGATGATAGCGACATTGCGTTCGCACAGATGGCAGCGCAAGGCGCGGTATTAATCTGAAAATGAGGGCTGGCAGCAACCAGCCCTTTTGCTTTTAGTGCAGGTTGATGCGCGTGACATCGGGCTCGATACCGAACTCTTCTTTCAGCTGTTTTTTCGACTTCATCACCATATCCCCACCTTTGCTGATGGTCATATGCTGTGGATCGTCATTGTGGCGCGCCTGCCACAACATGACCAGCTGCAGGCAATTATCCTTCTGCTCTTGCGTCAGGGCGACGCCATCCGGCCATTTACCGGTTTCAACTGCCGTAGACAATCGCTCATACACTTCCGGCGTCATTGCCGCCAGCATCGCTTCCAGTTCCTGTTTCATACTTAGCCCTCTTGCTGATTGCCCTGCTCATCAGTGAAGTTCAGCGAAGCGGAGTTCACGCAGTAACGCTCACCGCTCGGTTGTGGGCCGTCCGGGAAAACATGGCCAAGATGGGCATCACAGTTGCCACAACGAATTTCCACCCGATGCATACCGTGTGAATCATCCTCCAGATAACGGATCGCGTCGTCATTGAAGGGTTGATAGAAGCTTGGCCAGCCGCAACCTGAATCATATTTCGTTTCAGACAGAAACAGGGGTGAGTTACAGACTAAGCAGTGGTAGATACCGTCCTGTTTGTTGTGCAGCAAGGCGCCCGAGAAAGGGGGCTCCGTTCCACGATGCTGAGTGACATAGCGCTGCATTTCTGAAAGCTGTGCGATTTTTGCGTCGGGTGCGGTGTCTTTAGCCATTTTGAGTTCCGGAGTGTCATTCTGAAAAAATCGACTAGTATTCTAACAAACGTACAACATCTATCGGGTCTTATTTCGTGCTAACGCATCCGACCCTTCTGCCATAGCTCGATTTTGTGATGGTGATCACCCTTTGCAAAAGTCATCCCTTTTCAGCCCGCATTCGGCGTAACATAGGCGCGCAATAAGGGTGCTGCGTAAGCGATTGCGCAACGAATTATTCCTGGCGTTGGAATTGACCTGTCGCAACAATTGACACGATTCCGCTTGACGCCTGGTAAGGTTTTTGTAATTTTACAGCCAACCTTTTATTCACTAACAAATAGCTGGTGGAATATATGACTATCAAAGTAGGTATCAACGGTTTTGGCCGTATCGGTCGCATCGTTTTCCGTGCTGCGCAGCAGCGTTCTGACATTGAAATCGTCGCGATCAACGATCTGTTGGACGCCGATTACATGGCTTACATGCTGAAGTATGACTCTACTCACGGTCGTTTTGACGGCACTGTAGAAGTGAAAGACGGTGCACTGATTGTTAACGGTAAGAAAATCCGTGTTACCGCTGAGAAAGACCCGGCTAACCTGAAATGGGACGAAGTGGGTGTTGACGTTGTTGCTGAAGCGACCGGTATCTTCCTGACCGACGAAACTGCACGTAAACACATCACGGCTGGCGCGAAGAAAGTGGTTCTGACTGGTCCATCTAAAGACAGCACCCCAATGTTTGTTCGTGGCGCTAACTTTGACAAGTATGCTGGCCAGGACATCGTTTCTAACGCGTCTTGCACCACTAACTGCCTGGCACCACTGGCTAAAGTCATCAACGACAACTTCGGTATTGTTGAAGGCCTGATGACCACTGTGCACGCTACCACCGCAACTCAGAAAACCGTTGATGGCCCGTCTCACAAAGACTGGCGCGGCGGCCGCGGCGCAGCTCAGAACATCATCCCATCTTCTACCGGTGCAGCTAAAGCAGTTGGCGTTGTTCTGCCAGAACTGAATGGCAAACTGACTGGTATGGCGTTCCGCGTTCCTACTCCGAACGTTTCTGTTGTTGACCTGACTGTTCGCCTGGAAAAACCAGCCACTTACAAAGAAATTTGTGCAGTGATCAAAGCTGAGTCAGAAGGCAAAATGAAAGGCGTGCTGGGCTATATCGAAGACGACGTCGTTTCTACCGACTTCAACGGCGAAACCCTGACTTCAGTATTCGATGCTAAAGCAGGTATCGCTCTGAACGACAACTTCGTGAAATTGGTTTCCTGGTACGATAACGAAACCGGTTACTCACACAAAGTTCTGGACCTGATTGCACTGGTAGCTTCTAAGTAAGCTAATCTGTGAAACAGATAAGGGGTGACTTCGGTCGCCCCTTTTTTTCGACTGAATAATGAGAAGGTCTGACCATGCAAGATACGCTTTATACCCTGCCGGTAGTCAATCAAATCACCCCTTATCTGTCACAACGGCAGCAAGGTGATTTACCGATTGTGGTGATCGGCCATCCTAAAGTACGCGCCGCGATTGCGTTACAGGGCGCCCACCTTCTGTCATGGCAGCCCAGCGGACAACAGCCGGTGATATGGCTCAGTGAAAAGACATCATTTACTAGCGGTAAAGCCATTCGCGGTGGCGTGCCAATTTGCTGGCCATGGTTTGGCCCAGCGGGCGAACCAGCGCACGGTTTTGCACGCAATATGCCGTGGACGCTAACTGCTCATGATGAAAACGAAGATGCGGTATTGCTCACCTTTACACTGGAAAGCAATGCACAAACTAAAAAGCTGTGGCCGCATGATTTCACCTTACTTGCCCGTTTCCGTATCGCTGAGCATTGTGAAATCGAGCTTGAAGCCTACGGCGATTATGAATCCACGGCAGCCCTCCACAGCTATTTCCATATTGCCGATATCGCACAAGTTGAAGTCAGTGGTTTAGGCAATAGCTATATCGATAAGGTTAACGATAACGCCATTGGCGCATCGGAGGGTAAACAGACTTACCCGAACCGTGTGGATCGTATCCACACCGCTGCTGATGATTGTAGCGTCATTCATGACAGAGGCGGCAGACGCCAGATCGAAGTCTACCATCACTATCAAAGTGACGTTGTCACGTGGAACCCAGGGCCTGAATTGTCTTGCAGCATGGGCGATATGCCCAATGAAGGCTATAAGACCATGGTTTGCGTCGAAACCGCGCGTATTAATAAGCCGCTTAAGAGCGCTGGCGAATCACCTGCTCGCCTCGGCACCACGATTCGCGTCGTTAACAAATAAGATGATGCGGCGCGTTAGCGCCGCTAAACCACATCCAGTGCGGTTTTATGCTGCGGCGCAGGGAATGCGCGATCAATTATGGCGAGCTCTTCGAGAGTTAAATCGATGGTTAACGCCGCGGCATTCTGCTGTACGTGGGCTACGCTGCTGGCTTTAGGAATGGCTAAAACCCCTTTCTGTCGAATCACCCAGGCCAGCATAACTTGCGCTACGCTGATGCCCTTCTGTTGTGCAATCTGCTGCAATTGCACATCTTCAAATAATGCCTGCCGCAGTCGGCCGGCTTGCGCCAGAGGGCAATAAGCCATGACTGGCACCTCGCGTTGCTGACACAGCGGCAACAAATCATACTCAATGCCACGTGAGGCCAAATGGTAGAGCACTTGATTGGTTACACAAGCATTGCCGCCCGGTTCATTCCACAGTTCAAGCATATCGTCATGGTCAAAATTCGATACGCCCCAGTGGCGGATTTTGCCCTGCTGCTGTAAAGACTGCATCGCGCGAATGGTCTCTTCTAAAGGCACATTGCCGCGCCAGTGGAGAAGATACAGATCCAGATAATCGGTTTGCAGGCGGCGCAAACTGCGCTCACAGGCCTCAAACGCGTCAACTTCACCGGCGTTCCAGGGATAGACTTTGGACACTAGCCAGGCTTGATCGCGACGTCCACGCAGCGCTTCTCCTACAACGTCTTCCGCGCCACCTTCGGCATACATTTCGGCGGTATCAATGACTTTTAAGCCGTGGTCGAGCCCGGCCTGTAATGCCGCCACTTCCTGACCGCGCTGCGCGGCGTTTTCGCCCATATACCAGGTGCCCTGGCCGATAGCGGGTAAGGCAGATTCACCGTAAAATTTAATGGTCTTCATTACTCCTCCGGCTGCGCTAAATTGGGGCTCGCTAAACGTGCAATGTAAAAAAAACGCCTCAATACGAGGCGTTAATTTTAGTTTTTAGAAGCTATAACTTACGCCAGTCCAGAGTGTGAACTGGCCATCTTTATCGACCATTGGACTGTCTTTAATTTCGCTGTCGAAACGCGTATAGCGTCCTGACAAACTGGCGTTCCAGCTGTCGCTGATTTTATAGCTGGCATTCATCTCGACATACGGCGACCAGCTATCATCTGGGTGGTATTCAGAAATACCGGTACGCGCGCTTTCATGTGAAGAAACACCATAATAGTAGCGGTTCTGATTGGCACTGTTCCACAGCGCGCCAATACCCGGTGTCAGGCTGAACGCACCGAAATCAAAGCGATATAAATAAGTGATATCCCAGAGCATGCCATTGCTGTTATTAAGCACATCGCCAAGCAATGAGGTGCGCACAATGCCCCAGTCGGCGACATGACGATAGCTGGCACCCGCCATCAGCGTCATACGGCGCTTATCCAGCCCCTTCATATCACCCAAATCGTTATCTTTAGGATCGTACTTTTGTGGCGATCCCAGCACAGTCAGCGACAGCTGATTCTGTGGGTCTTTCCACAGGTAATAGCCACCCTGCAGGCTGCGGAACCAGAAATTTTCACCTTCGTAATTAATCACTGGGATCGGCAGGTAACGGTCTTGGCCACCACGATAAGGTGACTGTGCATAAATGACCGAAGCACCGAGAGATAAGGGTTCTGCATGAGTGCCGAACGCCGCAAAATAACAAGGAATAGCAACAGCAAGCGCTTTAAGTTTGAATTGGTTCACAATTTGTTCAGTCCATTAATATAACAATCACACGCAGAGTCTAACCAAATTTTTGCCATCGGTTAACGTTTAATGATGCTCTAGCAACCGCGCAACAGAATTATCTGAGGCGCCTGGTTGCCCTACCTGCTTAGGCTGAAAGCCTCAGTGCTTATGAGACTTTGTTATTGATATATCGCTGAATAAGGAGAAAAGTGGCAGCAGGTTTTCTGAATGCCTTCTACAGTTAAATGTAAGACGAGACTTTTTGTACGAGCAGAGTAACCAAAAGAATTGTGTATCCCGATAAAAAAACGTCAGGTTGGCATAAGGGTTGCTGTACTCATTAAAGAATATCTTCCGGGAGCAGCTAGACAATTTTATTACGCTCCTTTACCTGTGCTAAAAACGAAAGGACGGGCATCGCTATGAATATATTCGATCACTATCGTCAGCGTTATGAAGCTGCCAAGGACGAAGAGTTCACATTGCAGGAATTCCTCGCCATCTGTAAACAGGATCGCAGTGCATACGCCAACGCTGCCGAGCGACTATTAATGGCCATCGGTGAGCCGGTGATGGTTGACACTGCGCAAGAGCCACGCCTTTCCAGAATTTTCTCCAACCGCGTCATGGGACGCTACCCTGCCTTTGAAGAGTTTTACGGTATGGAGGAGGCGATTGAGCAAATCGTCTCTTACCTGAAACATGCCGCGCAGGGTTTAGAAGAGAAGAAACAAATTCTCTATTTACTGGGTCCAGTGGGCGGCGGTAAATCTTCGCTGGCTGAACGCCTGAAAGCACTGATGCAGCGCGTTCCTATTTATGTGCTGAGCGCCGACGGCGAGCGCAGCCCGGTAAACGATCATCCACTCTGCCTGTTTAACCCGCAGGAAGACGCCAATATTCTGGAAAAAGAGTATGGCGTTCCGCGGCGTTATCTCGGCACTATCATGTCGCCGTGGGCGGCAAAACGCCTGCATGAGTTTGGCGGCGATATTACCCGCTTCAAAGTCGTTAAAGTGTGGCCATCGATTCTTGAACAGGTTGCCATTGCCAAAACTGAACCAGGTGATGAGAACAACCAGGATATCTCCGCGCTGGTCGGTAAAGTGGATATCCGTAAACTGGAAAACCATGCGCAAAATGATCCTGATGCTTATGGCTACTCCGGTGCATTGTGCCGTGCTAACCAGGGTGTGATGGAGTTCGTTGAGATGTTCAAAGCACCTATTAAAGTGCTTCATCCCCTGTTGACCGCGACACAGGAAGGTAACTACAACGGTACTGAAGGCATCTCTGCCCTGCCGTTTAACGGTATCATTCTGGCGCACTCCAATGAATCAGAATGGGTCACCTTCCGGAACAACAAAAATAATGAGGCGTTCCTTGACCGTGTCTACATCGTCAAAGTGCCCTATTGCTTACGCGTTTCCGAAGAGATCAAGATTTACAACAAACTGTTGGATCACAGTGAATTGACCACCGCGCCATGTGCACCGGGTACGTTGGAAACATTGGCCAGGTTCTCCATTCTGTCACGCCTGAAAGAGCCGGAAAACTCCAGCATTTACTCGAAAATGCGCGTCTATGATGGTGAGAGCCTGAAAGATACCGATCCAAAAGCGAAATCCTGGCAGGAGTATCACGATTACGCCGGCGTTGATGAAGGCATGAACGGCCTCTCCACTCGCTTCGCCTTCAAAATTCTGTCGCGCGTGTTTAACTTTGATCATGCTGAAGTGGCGGCCAACCCGGTACATCTGTTTTACGTGCTGGAGCAGCAAATCGAACGTGAGCAGTTCCCACAGGATCAAGCCGAGAAGTATCTGGAGCATCTTAAAGGCTATCTGATTCCGAAATACGCAGAGTTCATCGGTAAAGAGATTCAAACCGCGTATCTGGAGTCATACTCTGAATACGGGCAGAACATCTTTGATCGCTACGTCACCTATGCCGATTTCTGGATTCAGGATCAGGAATATCGTGATCCCGACACCGGACAACTGTTTGACCGTGAATCGCTGAACGCCGAACTGGAAAAGATCGAGAAACCTGCCGGGATCAGTAACCCAAAAGATTTCCGCAACGAGATTGTGAACTTTGTGCTGCGTGCCCGTGCGCAAAATAGTGGTCGCAACCCGAACTGGACCAGCTACGAAAAACTGCGCACGGTCATCGAGAAGAAAATGTTCTCCAACACCGAAGAGTTGCTGCCAGTCATTTCGTTCAATACCAAAACCTCAACGGACGAGCAGAAAAAACACGACGATTTTGTCGATCGCATGATGGAAAAAGGCTATACCCGCAAGCAAGTACGCCTGCTGTGTGAGTGGTATCTGCGCGTGCGTAAGTCGTCATAATCGTTACCTGTAAGCGACGCAGCGCTTGAGTGCTGCAACAGGAGGCCGGGTGATCCCGGCCTAAGCTTACAATGCAGCTTGGGGGAGTTTTATGGCCTATTTTATCGATCGGCGTCTCAACGGTAAGAATAAAAGCGCCGTCAATCGGCAGCGCTTTCTGCGCCGTTATAAGTCGCAAATCAAGCAGTCGATCTCCGAGGCCATCAATAAGCGTTCGGTGACCGATGTCGAGAGCGGCGAATCGGTCTCGATTCCAATTGACGATATCAATGAGCCGAGTTTCCACCAGGGCCGCGGCGGCAATCGCCATCGCGTTCACCCCGGGAACGATCACTTCGTACAAAACGACCGCATTGAGCGCCCACAAGGTGGCGGTAGCGGCGGTGGCAGCGGCCAGGGGAATGCGAGCCAGGACGGTGATGGTCAGGATGAATTCGTCTTTCAGATCTCAAAAGATGAATATCTCGATCTGCTGTTCGAAGATTTGGCGTTGCCGAACCTGCGTAAGAATCAGCATCGTCAGTTAAACGAGTACAAAACCCATCGCGCTGGCTACACCTCAAACGGTACGCCGGCTAACATCAGCGTGGTGCGTTCGCTACAGAACTCGCTGGCGCGGCGTACAGCGATGACGGCGGGTAAACGCCGTATGTTAAGCGAGCTGGAAGCGACGCTGACGGAAGTAGAAAACAGTGAACCAGCTCAGTTGCTGGAAGAAGAACGCCTACGTAAAGAGATCGCTGAGTTGCGCGCGCGCATTGAGCGTGTGCCGTTTATCGATACTTTTGATCTGCGCTACAAAAACTTCGAGAAGCGGCCAGAACCGTCCAGCCAGGCCGTGATGTTCTGTTTGATGGACGTGTCAGGTTCGATGGATCAAGCCACTAAAGATATGGCGAAGCGCTTCTATATCCTGCTGTATCTGTTCCTGAGCCGCACCTATAAGAACGTTGATGTGGTTTACATTCGCCATCACACCCAGGCGAAAGAAGTGGATGAACAGGAGTTCTTCTACTCGCAGGAAACGGGTGGCACTATTGTATCCAGTGCCCTCAAGCTGATGGATGAAGTGGTAAAAGAGCGATATGACCCGGCGCAGTGGAACATTTATGCGGCGCAAGCCTCAGACGGTGACAACTGGGCCGATGATTCCCCACTCTGTCACGAGATTTTAGCCAAGCATATTCTGCCGGTTGTGCGTTATTACAGCTACATTGAAATTACGCGCCGCGCCCATCAGACCTTGTGGCGCGAGTATGAACACCTGCAGGCGATGTTTGATAACTTTGCAATCCAGCATATTCGTGAGCCAGAAGATATCTATCCGGTATTTAGAGAGCTTTTCCACAAACAGGCGGCTGAAGCCTGAATGTATAAGCCGGTCACTGACCGGCTTTTTCTTACCAGCAGCAAACCTCAATCCTTGCCAATTCCTGTTGAATTTTCATACAAATGTAGCCTTATATGGGATACGGCCCCACAGAATGAAAAAATGTGCAATTAAGCGCTGACAAGCTATTGATAAGGCATTATCTTTTCACCTTGTCTGTGTGAATCCCCCGCAGTTTGTCTTTTTTGTTCCCGCCGCAGGAGAATGCCGTTGAATGCCAGCATGATTTACAGTTTGTTCATTATTGGGTCCGTGCTGGTAGCAGCAAGTATTTTGCTCAGTTCCTTTTCATCCCGCCTTGGCATTCCTATTCTGGTGATCTTCCTTGCTCTCGGCATGTTGGCCGGCATTGACGGCATTGGTGGCATCGCGTTCGATAACTATCCGGTTGCCTATCTGGTCTCTAACCTCGCGTTAGCCATTATCCTGCTGGATGGCGGCATGCGGACTAAAGCGTCCTCACTGAAAGTGGCGCTCGGTCCAGCGCTATCGCTGGCGACAGTCGGCGTAATGATCACCGCCGGATTAACCGGCGTCGCTGCAGCCTGGTTATTCAAACTCGACCTGATGCAGGGCTTTCTGATTGGCGCGATTATCGGTTCCACCGATGCCGCGGCGGTGTTTTCACTGCTGGGCGATAAAGGCCTGAATGAACGTGTTAGCTCAACGCTGGAGATCGAATCCGGCAGTAACGATCCCATGGCGGTGTTTCTTACCATCACGCTGATCGACATGATTCAGCAAGGCCAGTCTGGATTAAGCTGGATGTTCGTGGTTCATCTGGTTCAGCAGTTTGGTCTGGGCATTGTGTTAGGCCTCGGCGGCGGCTGGGCGCTACAGCAGCTGATTAACCGCATTAACCTTGCGCAGGGTTTGTATCCGCTGCTGGCAGTAAGCGGCGGCATCATCGTATTTGCCCTCACCACAGTAATGGAAGGCAGCGGCATCCTGGCGGTCTATCTCTGCGGTTTCCTGTTGGGTAATAGCCCCATTCGTAACCGCCACGGCATCCTGCAAACCTTTGACGGCATGGCCTGGCTGAGCCAAATCGGCATGTTCATCGTGTTGGGGTTGCTGGTAACGCCGTCCGATCTCTGGCACATCGCGGTGCCAGCGATGATTCTGTCACTATGGTTGATTTTGGTGGCTCGCCCGCTTTCCATCCTCGTTGGCCTGTTACCTTTTAAAGGCTTCACCGGGCGCGAACGCATCTTTATTAGTTGGGTCGGCCTGCGTGGCGCGGTGCCGATCATCCTCGCCGTTTTCCCGATGATGGCTGGGCTGGAAAACGCCAAGCTCTACTTTAATATCGCGTTCTTTGTGGTATTAGTCTCGCTGATGCTGCAGGGCACCTCGCTCGGTTATGCCGCCAAACGCGCCAAAGTGGTGGTGCCGCCGACCGCCTCGCCAATCAGTCGCGTTGGGCTGGATATCCATCCGGAAAATCCGTGGGAGCAGTTCATCTATCAACTGAGCGCTGATAAGTGGTGCGTCGGCGCCGCGCTGCGCGATTTACAGATGCCGCGTGAAACCCGCATCGCCGCGCTGTTCCGCGATAACGCGTTGATGCATCCGAACGGCAATACGCGTCTTAAAGAAGGCGATGTACTGTGCGTCATCGGGCGCGAGCGCGATTTGCCGGCGTTAGGCAAGATGTTCAGCCAGTCGCCTCCGGTATCGCTTGATCAGCGCTTCTTCGGCGACTTTATTCTTGATGCCGAGGCGCGCCTGCGCGATGTCGCCCAAATTTACGGGCTGGAACTGGATGAGCAGACCAACGATCAGCAATCGCTGGGTCAGCTGGTGATGAGCCTGTTAGGCAGCACGCCGGTGGTCGGCGATCAGGTGGAATGGAATCAACTCACCTGGACAGTAGCCGAAAAAGAGGACAATCAAATCGTGAAAATTGGCGTGCGCGTGAGTGAAGACAAGGAATAATCCGAGTCTTTACCGCTCGTAAAAGGCGTGTGAACGACTATGCTCACTACTCAGCCCAGCAAATACGGGAGAATGTTATGGGACACGTGGTGAAGATTGGTCGTTATGAAATTGTTGATGCAGAGTTCAATACTGACAATGTCGATACTGTGAGTATTCCCTGCCACACCAATCCCGGCCTGAGTGACCAACTCGACGGCTGGGATGTGGAAACCAGTGTACCGGCGTGGATTGATGGCGAGGCGGTCGATCTGCAAATCGGACATTATGATAAACAGCAGGACCTGTGGGTCCTAAAAAAACCTGCCTGATCGTTTCTCACCGCCATTGAGCCAATGGCGGTCATTCCGAAAAGTTGTCTTAAAATGAAGCGCCATATTGCAGTTTATTTTACTTTTAACCTTATATTTCAAACGATTATCCAATTATTTCTTTAGTCATTTATTTCCTTTTC
Source organism: Pantoea nemavictus (assembly GCF_037479095.1). Taxonomy (NCBI): domain Bacteria; kingdom Pseudomonadati; phylum Pseudomonadota; class Gammaproteobacteria; order Enterobacterales; family Erwiniaceae; genus Pantoea; species Pantoea nemavictus. The sequence continues at coordinate 99,904 of NZ_JBBGZW010000001.1, forward strand.
AGACTATTTCCATATTAACTCTGTCAAATAACTCCTGCATACTCTTAAACGTTGCTGCAGCTTTTCGTGACGTGCATCACGTCTCAAACGGCCCTTTCCTTGCAGCGCTTATGGCAGCACTGACTTATATCTCGCTGAAAATATTATTTTTTCTGCTTTTCAGCGGACCACTCCTGAGCGCGTACTTGATTCTGGTCAGGCCATCTTTTACTTAAGAAAAGAGAGCAGGTTTTATGGCAAGTACTTTGATAATGAATAGCGCAACCCGCTCGTGGAGCGGACTGCGCAAAAATCTCATCGCAAAAGTCGCACTTAGCTTATCGGATTTAATTGCGTTAAATCTGGCATTGTTTTTATCTGCCGCTACCGTTCAAGGTATTTGGGGCGAACTGGATACCTTTATTCCGCCACAGCAGATTGAATACCGGTTTATTGCCCAATTAGGCCTTTCGGTGCTTTGTACCGCCTGGTTCTGGGTACGCATGCGTCACTACACTTACCGCAAGCCGTTTTGGTTTGAATTGAAAGAAGTCATCAAGACGCTGTTCGTCTTCTCTCTGCTCGATCTGGCGCTGATTGCCTTCTCGAAATGGGACTTCTCGCGCATGGTTTGGGTATTTAGCTGGACCTACGCCCTGCTGCTGCTGCCGCTGATGCGCGCGGTAGTGAAACGCGCAATCAACCGCGCGGGCCAATGGCAGAAGGAAACCATCATCATTGGTTCCGGCAAAAATGCGATGGAAGCTTATGCGGCGCTGCAAAGTGAAGAGATCCTGGGTTATAACGTGCAGGCCTTTATCTCGCTGGATGATGACCAACAGCATGAAAAAGTGAACGGCGTGCCGGTAATTACCTGGAAAGATATTAACTGGCAGACCATGGACCGTGACAACACGCAATTTATCGTCGCCACCGAGTTTGAGCAGCAAGTGGTGCGCGATAAATGGCTGAAGTTTCTGTCCAAAATGAAGTGCCGTTCGATTTCCGTGATCCCTACGCTGCGTGGTGTGCCGCTGTATGGCACCGACATGTCATTTATCTTCAGTCATGAAGTGATGATCTTGCGCGTGAGCAATAACCTGGCGAAACGCTCTTCCCGCTTCCTGAAACGTACTTTCGACATCGTGGTGGCCTCGCTACTGCTGCTGTTCCTTGGACCGGTGTTTGGTCTGCTGTGTGCGATGGTGAAACGCGATGGTGGCAATGCGATTTATGGCCATGAACGCGTGGGACAAGATGGCGTGAAGTTCAAGTGCCTGAAGTTCCGTTCAATGGTCACTAACTCGCAGGAAGTGCTGCAAAACCTGCTGGCGACCAGCGAGGAGGCACGTGCCGAGTGGGATCGTGATTTCAAACTGAAAAACGACCCGCGCGTCACCAAAATTGGTAACTTCCTGCGTAAAACCAGCCTTGATGAGTTGCCACAGCTGTGGAACGTGATTCGCGGCGAAATGAGCCTGGTGGGTCCACGTCCGGTGATTGAAGCGGAACTGGAGCGCTATGCCGGCGATGTTGATTACTACCTGATGGCCAAGCCGGGCATGACCGGTCTGTGGCAGGTTAGTGGCCGTAACGACATCGACTACGATACGCGCGTTTACTTCGACTCCTGGTACGTGAAGAACTGGGCGCTGTGGACGGACATCGCCATTCTGTTTAAAACCGCAGGTGTCGTGGTACGTCGCGACGGCGCTTACTAATACCCTCGACGCGGTGCCTGTGCACGTTGGCAGGCATCGCATTTTTTTATCCCTTTCTTTTTCCCCGCAGAGTCATTACCCTTCCCGCTTGTTTAACAGGTCGTTCGGTTCGTAATGCAAAAATTCACCTTAATTCTGCTAAGCCTGGTGCTGCTGGCGCCGCTTGGTATTGATCTTTACCTCCCTACTCTGCCGCAAATCGCCGATGGACTGAACAGCCCGGTGAGTCTTATCCAGATCACCATTCCGCTGTTTTTGTTAGTGATGGGCATTGGTCAGCTGGTCACCGGACCGTTGGTGGATAACTTTGGCCGTAAACCGATCGCGCTGATCGGCCTGGGGCTTTATATCATCGGCAGCGCGATTGCTGCCACTGCGACGCTTTGGCCGGTGTTCTTCCTCGCACGGATCATTCAGGGCTGTGCCGTATGCTGCACCGCGGTGGTGGCATTCAGCGGCGTGCGCGATCGCCTCAGTGGCGAAGATGCCGCGCGCGCCTATGGCTTTCTCAACGGCGCACTGAATATCGTGCCAGCGCTGGCACCGCTACTGGGCGGGATTCTGGCTGAAGCCTACGGCTGGCGTATGCCGTTCTGGTTCCTGTGCGGTTATGCGCTGGTTATCGGTTTGATCGTACTGCTGTGGCTGCCGGAAACGCGTCCTGCGGACACGCTGCGCGTCAAAGGTCTACCGCTAGCGCAGTATGCTGCGATCGCGCGTGAACCGCGCTTCCTCGCCTTCGCTTTTGCCAATGCGGGCGCGCTGGGCATGGTGCTGACGTATGTTTCGCTAGCGCCGCACGTGCTGATGACCGAAGGTGGCCTCACGCCGCTGCAGTTCTCCTTCGCATTTGGTGCCAACGGCTTCTGGATCATGCTGGTGAGCGCCTTCGTGAATAAAACGATTCGCAAAGCGGGACGTCCGTTCTGCCTGGCGATGGGTTTTGCCACGATGCTGATTGGCGCGATTCTGCTGATGATGGGCACCACGCTGCTACCCGCGGCATGGCAAAATCATTGGGCGCTATACATGATTCCGGTAGCGGTTTCGGTAGCAGGATTGGCGTTCACGGTGGGGCCGGCCACCAGCTACGCGCTGGAGCCCTATCAGCAGCAAGCGGGTGTTGCCGCGGCCCTCCAAGGTTTTATTCAGATGGCGTGTGGCGCAGGTGGCAGCATGGCAATCGTGGCACTGCCCGTTGCAGAGAAATCATCGCTGGCGTTAATGATGTTGACAGGTGCAGCGCTGGCTCTGATCGCCTGGCGCTGCAGCAAGAAGATGCACGGCAGCGTGACCGCGCTTAAATAACCTCAACCGGAACGCGTGGCGCAAGCGCACACATCAGCTCGTAGCCCACCGTTCCGGCAGCTTTTGCCACTTCATCAATCTTCACCTGATTCCCCCATAGCTCAACCTTCGAACCAATTCCGGCCTGCGGGCAGGGTTCCAGATCGATCATCATCATATCCATGGATATCGCGCCCAGCGTTTGTGTGCGCACGCCATCAACGCTGACCGGCGTTCCGGTGGGTGCATGACGTGGATAGCCGTCGGCGTAACCACAGGCAACGATACCAATACGCTGCGCTGCACCAGCATGATAGCGATAGCCGTAACCGACACCATCACCGGCATTCAATTGCTGTACACCAATGATCTCGCTGTGGAGTGTCATCACCGGCTGCAATCCGGTGCTGGCGATATCCTGCCAGTCACCGCTCGGCGATGCGCCATACAGGATGATGCCAGGACGCACCCAGTCAAAATGCGCTTGCGGATGCCACAGCGTGGCAGCAGAATTCGACAAGGAGCGTGGACAACCGAGTCCTTCCGCTGCCTGCTCAACGCGCTTCATCGGCTCAATGATGCCTTGCGGATTTTCGGCATCGGCAAAGTGCGCCATCAGCGTCATTTCACCGACGTTAGGCAATGCACGCAGTTTTTGCCACGCCGCCTGCGCCAGTTCAGGCCGAAAACCTAACCGATTCATGCCGCTGTTGATTTTCAGGTAGACATCGATCGGTGCCGACAGATGTGCCTTGGCGAGCGCCTGAATCTGCCAGTTACTGTGTACGCTGGTGGTGAGACGATAGCGATCGATCAGCACCAAATCGTCGGCATGGAAGAAGCCTTCCAGCAGCAAGATCGGTTTTTTCCATCCCTGCTCACGCAGCAAAATCGCCTCTTCCATATTCAGCAGCGCAAAACCATCAGTTTCGGCGAGGCTTTGCCACACGCGGGCCACGCCGTGGCCATACGCATTGGCTTTCACCACTGACCAGACGTGCGAGTGAGGAGCCGCCTGACGCACAGTGGCCAGATTATGGCGCAGTGCCTGGCGACTGATGGTGGCACCGGTTGGACGTGACATGCTTGTACTCTCCCTGAGGTTTCAACGCGCCGCGTTGGCGTTACGCAGTGGCGACGCATGTGGCTCAAAACCCGGCAGGTAGCGCAGCACTGACAAATCATCTGCGGCAATCGCCGGTTTCTGACCGGAAATTAAATCGGCCAACAGCTGACCGGAACCACAAGCCATCGTCCATCCCAGCGTACCGTGACCGGTATTGAGATAGAGATTTGAGAGCGGCGTGCGCCCCACAATCGGCGTACCGTCTGGCGTCATCGGACGCAAGCCGGTCCAGAACGTGGCCTGTTCGACATATCCGCCTTCAGGATAAAGATCGCGGACGACCATCTCCAGCGTTTCGCGTCGTGCCGGCAACAGTTTGGTGTTAAAACCAACAATTTCTGCCATGCCGCCCACGCGGATGCGATCGTCAAAGCGCGTCACCGCCACTTTGTAGGTTTCATCAAGAATGGTGGAAACCGGTGCAGCATCAGCATTTTTAATCGGAATGGTTAACGAATAGCCTTTCAGCGGGTACACCGGGATCGCCAGGATATCTTTCAGTAACGCCGTGGAATAGGAACCAAACGCCACTACGTAAGCATCGGCTTTAATCACTTCCTCGCCACACTTCACGCCGTAAATGCGGTTGCCCTCGCGCAGCAGTTGGTCGACCGATGTGTTGTAGCGGAAAGTGACGCCCGCCGCCGCTGCCATCTCTGCCAGTCGTTGGGTGAACAGCTGGCAATCGCCGGTTTCATCGTTGGGCAAGCGTAAACCGCCGGTAAGCTTGTGGGCGGTCGCCGCTAATGCTGGTTCGACATTTTTCAGTTGATGTGCCTCGAGTAACTCATAAGGCACGCCAGCATCACGCAGCACCGCAATATCTTTGCTGGCACTGGCAAACTGCTGCTGAGTACGAAAAAGTTGCAGCGTTCCGCCCTGGCGACCTTCGTAAGCAATACCGGTGCTGGCACGCAGCGTTTTCAGGCAGTCGCGGCTGTACTCCGCAATGCGTACCATGCGGCTTTTATTCTCTTGATAGTGCTGCATGTCGCAGTTACGCAACATATTCCACATCCATTCCAGCTGGAACTTGCTGCCGTCCAAACGTACCGCCAGCGGCGCGTGACGCTGAAACATCCATTTGACAGCTTTGAGCGGAACGCCCGGCGCCGCCCAGGGCGCAGCGTAGCCCGGCGAGATCTGTCCGGCATTACCGGCGCTGGTTTCCAGCGCCGCTGCGGGTTGACGATCGATGACCGTCACCTCGTGCCCAGCCTGTGCCAGATACCATGCGCTTGCTACCCCAACCACACCACTACCAAGAATTACTACGCGCATAAGCCCCTCGTCGCAGCAAAAGAATAATTAACTATTAACCAAGCCCAGGGCAGAATAATTTCACCGCCCATCAAATCTTACATTTGACCGCCATATTTCACATGTTTTTCACCTAACTGCACACTGAAATCATGCATCACATCAAAAATCAGGATTTTTTATGCCTTTAATCGCTTAATCAGCCATTTATTATGCGTCAGGTAGGGGTTTTACCTTTTTTCAGGAGAAAGCGCCGCAGTCATACAATGCACTTATAAACAGAATATTATCCTGACAATTGAAATAAAACCAACACTTACCATAAGCATCCGCTTAACTGACGCTTTTTGAATGATTTTCTGCCAAAAGAATTCAATTGAGATTCAGTTTCGGATAGGCGACAGTGGACTATCATTGAAGTGTTCGCTCAGTTTTATTGGGCCATCTTTACTCAGGATGAGGCCTTAAACGATCGTGACAGGTGATCCCTGCCGCTTGCAAAACAGAGGTGCGCTATGACGACAATCTTTGACGAGCCAACCCGCAACAGTAAACGACTCAGTGATGGCCCAGACTGGACCTTCGAACTGCTGGATGATTATCTGGCGGAAATTGACCGCGTAGCGAAAAGCTACGGACTGGAAACCTATCCGCACCAAATCGAAGTGATCACCTCCGAACAGATGATGGATGCGTACTCCAGCGTGGGTATGCCGATCAACTATGCACACTGGTCGTTTGGCAAGAAATTCATCGAAACCGAACAACGCTATAAGCACGGTCAGCAAGGCCTGGCTTATGAGATCGTCATTAATTCCAATCCGTGTATCGCCTATTTGATGGAAGAGAACACCATGACCATGCAGGCGCTGGTGATGGCGCACGCCTGTTATGGCCACAACTCTTTCTTTAAAAATAACTATCTGTTTCGCAGTTGGACCGATGCCAGTTCGATTGTTGATTACCTGTTATTCGCCAGAAATTACATCACCGATTGCGAAGAGCGCTATGGTGTCGAGGAAGTTGAGCGCCTGCTCGATTCCTGCCACGCGTTGATGAATTACGGCGTTGATCGCTATAAACGTCCGCAAAAAATTTCGCTGCAGGAAGAGAAGGCCCGTCAGCAGAGCCGCGAAGAGTATCTGCAGAGTCAGGTAAATACACTTTGGCGCACGCTACCGCGTAAAGAGAAGGAATCGGTGCACATCCAGGCATCGCGCTATCCCTCTGAGCCACAGGAGAACCTGCTCTATTTCATGGAGAAAAATGCGCCGCTGCTGGAGTCGTGGCAACGTGAAGTGCTGCGTATTGTGCGTAAGGTCAGCCAGTATTTTTATCCGCAAAAACAGACGCAGGTGATGAACGAAGGCTGGGCGACATTCTGGCACTACACCATCCTTAATCATCTGTATGACGAGGGCAAAGTGTCGGAACGCTTTATGATGGAGTTCCTGCATAGCCACACTAACGTGGTGTATCAGCCGCCCTATAACAGTCAGTGGTATAACGGCATCAACCCGTATGCGCTGGGCTTTGCGATGTTCCAGGACATCAAGCGCATCTGTCAAACACCTACCGAAGAAGACCGCTACTGGTTCCCTGACATTGCCGGTTCCGACTGGCTGAAAACCATGCATTTTGCCATGCGTGAATTCAAGGACGAAAGCTTCATCAGCCAGTTCCTGTCGCCAAAAGTGATGCGTGATTTCCGGTTATTTACGGTGATGGACGATGACCGCAACAATTTCCTCGAAATTGCGGCCATTCATGACGAAGCGGGTTATCGCGCCATTCGGCAGCAGCTGTCGGCACAATATAATCTGAGCAATCTGGAACCTAACATTCAGGTTTATAATGTCGACTTACGTGGCGATCGCTCATTGACGCTGCGTTATGTGCCGCAACAGCGGGCGCCGCTCGATAAGAGCCGCAAAGAGGTCCTGAAGCATGTGCATCGTTTGTGGGGCTTTGACGTGATTCTGGAACAGCAGAATGAAGACGGCAGTGTAGAGTTGCTGGATCGATCGCCCACGCGCGGTCCAACGCTATAAAACAAAAAACCGGACTGTTAACGTCCGGTTTTCCTTTTATTGCTGGTTATCGCTTGCTGGCCAAATCATCCGGCATGCTTTTCTGCATCTTGTGCCAAATCTCACCGCTGCGTCGACCGTATTCACGTACGCTATCGACAATCTGCTCCTGCGAAGGATTTGCCACGCACAGATCGGCCAGTTGGCGATAGAAGTTACGCGCCAGTTCACGGGCTTCCAGACTGGAGAAGTAGTGACGACCCACACGGGTATACAACCCTTTCAGGCCATTCAAAATCAAACCATAAATCGGGTTACCGGAAGCAAACGCCAAACCGCGAAACACACGATAATCGAGCTCGGTGTAAGCCTCTGCTTTATCCTCCTCACTCAGCGCATTTTCCAACACTTCACGCGCTTTTTCTGGATGATGGCGCAGTGCACGGCTGATAAAAATGGAAGAGATGTTGGTACGCACCGATAGCAAATTATCAATCAGTTGCGGCACGCTATCGTGGTCGAGTCGGGCCAGCGTTTCGAGGATGTTTAAACCAGAGGTTTCCCAGAAATCATTTACGCGTGTCGGCTTGCCATGTTGGATGGTCAACCAGCCATCACGTGCCAGGCGCTGCAACACTTCACGCAGCGTGGTGCGAGTCACGCCAATCAGTTCAGAAAGCTCACGTTCGGCAGGTAGAATGGATCCCGGCGGAAAACGACTGTTCCAGATGCTTTCAATAATATACTCTTCAGCAAATCCCGCAGGGCTCTGCGCCTTAATCACCATAGCATTTATTTCTCGTTGCTTTCTTTATCGTAATGCGACTCATCATACCAGAGCGGCTATAGCGGAAATAGCCTGCCAAACGATTAAAAGCGCGCGCTGGCGCAAAATTCAGCTGTGTTTTCAGACACGCTAGTGCGACAAAGCATACGTTTGCGCTGCGCTTGTTGCCGACAGATTTTCTCTCGCCTTTTGAGTCCACTCTTTTTTCACTTCAACCAGACTTAAGTCATTTTTGTACATGATTTTTTCCCGCTGCCTGGCTGGCACGGGTGCGCTTTTGGTTTACACTGCGAAACATTAACGGTTACAGGAAAAGCAATATGTTGCGATATTTGAATCAATGCTCGCGTGGACGAGGTGCCTGGCTTTTGCTGGCCCTAACGGCTCTGGCTTTTGAATTGACGGCTTTGTATTTTCAACACGTGATGGGATTGCAACCCTGCGTGATGTGTATTTATGAGCGTTGCGCACTGTTTGGTGTGATGGGTGCAGGCATCGTGGGTGCCATCGCGCCAAAAACGCCGCTGCGCTGGGCGGCGATCCTGATCTGGATTTATAGCGCCATTGAAGGGGTTCGCCTCTCCTACGACCACACCATGATTCAGCTGCACCCCAATCCATTTGTCACCTGCGATTTTGCGGCGCGTTTCCCCACCTGGCTGCCGCTGGATAAATGGCTGCCCTCGGTGTTTGTCGCCAGCGGCGACTGCGCCGAACGTGGCTGGACTTTCCTGACCTGGAGCATGCCGCAGTGGATGATCGTGATTTTCGCGGCGTATCTGTTGGTCGCGCTGCTGGTGTTCATTGCCCAACCGTTTAAACCTAAACGCCGCGATCTGTTCGGACGATAAGCACAAACAAAACAGGCAGCCGTAGCTGCCTGTTTTATGTTTAACCGTTACGGTCTGGTCGATCAATTATATGCTCTTCCCAATCGCGCACTTCACTCTCACGCACCGCAATAAAACGCACGGAAATGCGCTGGGCATGCATCGCTTTTTTAGAGCCGGCGATCAGCGGATGCCAGGCCGGCAAGGCTTTCCCTTCCCCTAATACGCGATACGCACAGGTACGCGGCAGCCATTCAAAACTGGTGAGATTTTCGCGCGTCAGCTTGATGCAGTTCTCTTCTAACTCAAAACGACGCTCGTAGCTGCGACATTGGCAGGTTTTGATGTTCAGCTGATTACAGGCGACGTTGGTGAAGTAGATCTCATCGGTGTCCGCATCCTGCAACTTATTCAGGCAACATTGGCCGCAGCCGTCGCACAGGGATTCCCACTCTGCGTCGTTCATTTGGTCAAGGCGTTTAGTCTGCCAGAAAGGTTGTTCAGTCATGATGGCGGTCCGGGTTGATAATAAGACCGCACCTTATAAAGCTTCAGGTGCGGTGATGCAAGTTTTACAGTACGCGCGTGGAAATACCGTGACCGGCAAGTGATACTTCCAGTTTATCGCCAGAGCGCATCGGGCCAACGCCTTCAGGCGTTCCGGTCAGGATCACGTCACCTGCACGCAGCGTGAAATACTGGCTCATGTAGGCAATCAGCGGCAAAATTTTGTGGATCATATCGGCAGTCGTACCGTGCTGACGCACCTCGCCATTCACGATCAGCTTCAGCTCGGTATTCTGTGGATCGCCGCCGAATTCTGCCGCCGGAATAAATCCTGACAGCGGGCATGAATTATCAAAGCCTTTCGATTTTTCCCACGGTTGACCCGCTTTCTTCAAACCCGCCTGCACATCGCGTAGAGTCAAATCCAGCGCAACGCCGTAACCGGCAATTGCTTTAGCGACATGTTCTTCGCTCGCCTGCTTCAGCGTCGAGCCAATCAGCACCGCCAGCTCCACTTCATGATGCACTTCACCAAAGGTTGCCGGAATCGACAGCGGCTGGCGCAGATCGCAGACCGCGGTTTCCGGTTTGATAAACACCACAGGCTCGGTTGGCGTGGCACTTCCCATTTCCTTTATGTGTTTAGCATAGTTGCTGCCGACGCAAACCACTTTGCTGACCGGATAATCCAACAGAGCGCCCTGCCAGTTACGATGCTGATACATGCTATTCCCCTGCTTGAGTTGTGTTTGCCGCCAGTGCGACTGGCGAGTAAGTCGAATTCAGTGCCGGAACGCGGCAGGCTGAGAGGGAATATATTAGCGGGTTTGCGGCGGCAGGCGTGGTGGAAATTGTCAAAAGTCGTTAATCGTATACAACAAAATCTGCAAACGCCTGGATAATTGCCCGCAATAAAGGGTTAACGCGGGCAGTTAATTAACGCAAATAGCACTGATTATTTCTACAGGATATATTTTACAGATGAATCTGAATTAATCTTTTTTACCCTGATCGAGATGAATGTTGAGCAGACTTTCAACCGGTGGTGGAATTTGTAAATAATAGCCGTGTTCGCTTAAACCTTGCTTAACTTTATTGATATCCGCGTTAGCCAGCTTGTCACGCTTATCCAGCGACAGCACCATGGCCAGCTGGGGTTTGCCGAAGCCACGCAGCAGTTCTTCTGGTACGCGGGAGAAATCGTCTTTTTTTTCAACATACAGATAAGTCTGTTCACGTTGCGGGCTTCTGTAGATCACACAAAACATATTTTTTACTCGAATTAACCGATGGCGTCACTTGCCTGAATATAGCAGTAACTATAACATGCTTGCAGAACTTCGAATATTGACCGTTTGATGTTATTGCCGATTTTATCGACGTACATTTAAAGGTCGTAAAACAGGACTGAGTCAGCAAAGATGTCGCAAACGCCAATCGAATTCAAGGGAAGCAGTTTTACCCTGTCAGTCGTTCATCTGCATCATTCGCAACCCGAGGTGATTCGTCAGGCGCTCCAGGAAAAAATCGATCAGGCACCGGCCTTTTTACTGAATGCGCCCGTGGTGCTCAATGTATCAGCGTTGACAGGCGACATTAACTGGAAGCAGATGCAACAAGCGGTGATGGCGACGGGTTTACGTATCGTTGGCGTCAGCGGTTGCAAAGATGAAGCCCTGAAAAAAATGATTGCCCGCGCAGGTTTGCCGGTACTCTCTGAAGGTAAAGAGAGTCGCAAACAGGCGAGTGCTCCGGTTGTCGAAGCCGCCCCCGTGCTTCCCGCGGTAACGGCAGAAGCCGTCAGTAAAACGCGCATCATTAATACGCCAGTGCGTTCGGGCCAACAGATTTATGCGCGTAATGCCGATCTCATCGTCACCAACAGCGTCAGCGCCGGTGCCGAGCTGGTAGCCGACGGGAATATCCATATCTATGGCATGATGCGTGGCCGTGCGTTGGCCGGCGTGGGTGGCCAAAGCGATAGCCAGATTTTTTGTACCAACCTCGCCGCAGAGTTGGTCTCAATTGCCGGGGAATATTGGATGATCGATCAGATCCCGGCGGAATTCTTTGGTAAAGCGGCACGCCTAAGCCTGATAGAGGGCGCGCTTACCATTCAGACACTTAATTAAGCCCCTTTTCTTTCGTTAAGGAAATCAACATTTATGGCACGCATTATTGTAGTTACATCGGGTAAAGGGGGCGTTGGCAAGACCACGTCAAGCGCGGCCATCGCCACCGGGTTAGCGCAGAAAGGCAAAAAAACGGTCGTCATCGATTTCGATATCGGCCTGCGTAACCTGGATTTAATCATGGGCTGTGAACGCCGCGTGGTGTACGACTTTGTTAACGTTATTCAGGGTGATGCCACACTGAACCAGGCACTGATCCGTGACAAGCGTACTGAGCAACTCTACATTTTGCCGGCTTCGCAAACGCGCGATAAAGATGCGCTGACCCGTGAAGGCGTTGAGAAAGTGCTGAATGATTTGGCGGCGATGGAGTTCGACTTCATTGTGTGTGACTCACCGGCGGGCATTGAAACCGGTGCGCTGATGGCGTTGTATTTCGCCGATGAAGCCATCATCACCACCAACCCGGAAGTCTCTTCAGTTCGTGACTCGGACCGTATTCTTGGCATCATCTCGTCTAAATCACGTCGTGCCGAGAACAGCCAGGATCCGGTGAAAGAGCATCTGCTGCTGACCCGTTACAATCCAGGCCGCGTCACCCGCGGTGATATGTTGAGCATGGAAGATGTGCTGGAAATTCTGCGCATTCCACTGGTTGGTGTGATTCCGGAAGATCAATCTGTGCTGCGTGCTTCTAACCAGGGTGAGCCGGTGATCCTCGACGCAAACGCTGACGCCGGTAAAGCCTATGCTGATACCGTAGATCGCCTGCTTGGCGAAGAACGCCCCTTCCGCTTTATTGAAGAAGAGAAGAAGGGTTTCCTTAAACGCCTGTTCGGGGGATAACCAATGGCATTACTTGATTTCTTTTTATCCCGTAAGAAGAACACAGCCAATATAGCCAAGGAAAGGCTGCAGATTATCGTAGCCGAACGCAGAAGGGGCGACAGTGAGCCCCATTACCTGCCGCAGCTGAAGCGCGATATTTTGGAAGTGATCTGTAAATACGTAAAAATTGACCCGGATATGGTGACCGTTCAGCTGGATCAGAAAGGGGATGATATCTCCATCCTTGAGCTCAACGTAACGCTGCCGGAGCCGGAAGACGTTCCTAAATGATTAAAGCGGTTTCCTGATTTTCCCCTGCGGTATTGCGCAGGGGAAAATGCTGCACTTACAGCGCCTGCAGGATCTCGTCGATACCCGCCTTCAGCAAATCACCTCGCCAGCCTGTTAGCAGCTCAGGTGTGCGCGAAGCGTTCTTCAATCCCCAATAAACACTCAGCACCTGATTGATCTGGCGGCGTGATGCCAGCAACTCCTGACTAAATCCACTCTCCTCGCTCACCTGCTGCACCAGCGCTTTAATGGCTTTGAAGGCCTGCTTATAGTGCGGATGATCGATAAGATTCGGCAGCGGCTGCGGCAAGGTAGCTTCATCCTGTGCCTGTGCTTCAGCCACCAGCGCCACCATCGCTTTACCGTGGAAACGGATCTCATGGCCGTTCAGCCCTAAATGATCCAGCTCGCCAAGGCTGCCCGGCATAAAGCGCGCCACTTTCCACAGATTCTCTTCGCGCACCACAAAGTTCACCGCCATATCTTTTTGGCGCGCAATGTTCAGACGCCACGCAGCCAGACGCTGCAAGGCTGCCAGCTGGCGTGGGCGCAACTGCCACGCATTGGTGATGTCACGCCAGGCTTCTTCGGGTTGCAGCACGTCAAGACGGCGCTGACACAGCGTGTCGCATTCGCTCAGCGCCGCCGCCATATTGCCGGCCGCTTCTGTCTGCGCAACCAGCTGATGGGCAATCGGCAGCAGATAAGCGACATCGGCAGCGGCATATTCACACTGACGCTCGGTCAGCGGACGCGCCAGCCAATCGGTGCGCGATTCGCTTTTATCCAACTCGATTTGGTTAAAGTGCATCACCATCGAGGCAAAGCCCCATGACAGCGCCTGACCACTGAAGGCTGCCAGTATTTGCGTATCGATCATCGGATCGGGCAAGCACTTGAAGCGATGCAGGAACACCTCAAGATCTTCTCCACCGGCGTGGAGGAATTTGGTGACCTGCTTATCCTGCAGCAACGCCACGAACGGCGTCCAGTCACTGATATTAAGCGGATCGATCAGGATCAGCTGGTCGCCATCAAACAGCTGAATCAGGCCGAGCTGCGGATAGTAGGTGCGGGTGCGCACAAATTCGGTATCCAGCGCCACGGCAGCATGTTGGCGTGCTTTCTCGCACACGGCGGCCAGTTGGTCATTTTGGTCGATCAGGGTGTAATTCACGTTGTCTTTCTCGCTGCGGCAAACTACGCGCAGCGCTCCATGTTAAAAGCAATAAAAACGCCGGACTGTGCCGGCGTTAACCTGAGGAGAATGGCGCGTTACTGCCCTTCTCGCTTCGCCTCATCACGCAATTCGCGGCGCAATATTTTGCCCACGTTGGTCTTCGGCAACTCGTCACGAAACTCGATAATCTTCGGCACTTTGTAGCCGGTGAGCTGGCGACGGCAATGATCCAGCACTTCCTCTTTCGTCAATGACGGATCTTTCTTCACGATGCACACTTTTACTGCTTCGCCTGACAGATCGCTCGGTACGCCAATCGCCGCGGCTTCACGCACTTTCTCGTGCTGCATCAGCACATCTTCAATCTCGTTAGGATACACGTTAAAGCCCGACACCAGAATCATGTCTTTTTTACGATCGACGATGCGAATAAAGCCTTCGCTATCAACGGTAACAATATCACCGGTATGCAGCCAGCCATTTTTCAGCACTTCATCGGTGGCATCGGCGCGCTGCCAGTAGCCGGTCATTACCTGCGGACCACGAATGCACAGCTCGCCCGGCTCACCCGGCGGCACCTCTTTATCTTCATCATCCGCAATGCGCACGTCGGTGGAAGGCACCGGTAAACCAATGCTGCCGGTGTGACAGGTAATATCATACGGATTCACCGACACCAGTGGCGAACACTCGGTCAGGCCGTAACCTTCCAGCAGATAATGACCGGTGAGTTTTTCCCAACGCTCAGCAACGGCTTTTTGCACCGCCATGCCACCGCCAGCGGACAGGCGCAACGTAGAGAAATCGAGTTTATTGAAGTTGGCATCATTCAGCAGCGCATTGAACAAGGTATTCACGCCGGTGATGGCAGTAAACGGAAACTTGCTCAGCTCTTTAACGAAGCCCGGAATATCGCGCGGATTAGTAATCAAAAGGTTCGTGCCGCCGAGGTCGAGGAACAGCAGTCCGTTCACCGTCAACGCAAAAATGTGATAGAGCGGCAGCGCAGTCACCACCTGCTCTTTACCCGGGCGCAACAGTTTGCCGTAGGTAGCTTTCGTCTGTTCCAGGTTGGCCTGCATATTGCGGTGCGTCAACATCGCGCCTTTGGCAACGCCAGTGGTCCCACCGGTATATTGCAGGAAGGCCAAATCGTCATTGGTGACGGTAGGACGCTGATAGGTCATCTGCTCGCCCTGCTGTAGCGCGCTGCGGAACGGTACAGCACCCGGCAGGTGATATTTTGGCACCAGCTTTTTCACATACTTAACCACGAAGTTAACCAGCGTGGCTTTCACCGGTGCCAGCTGATCGCCCATACGCGTCAGCATGACATGCTTGATTGGCGTCTCGGCCACCACTTTTTCCAGCGTATGGGCAAAGTTCGACACGATAACAATAGCGCTGGCCCCGCTATCAATCAGTTGGTGTTTGAGTTCGCGCGGCGTGTAGAGCGGATTGACATTGACGACCACCATGCCGGCACGCAGGACGCCAAACAGGGCAACCGGATATTGCAGCAGATTGGGCATCATTAACGCCACACGATCGCCCTGCTTCAAGCCTAAACCCTGCTGCAGCCAGGCCGCAAAGGCGCGGCTCTGCTTTTCCAGCTGCCGATAGGTCATCGGCTGGCCCATATTGATAAATGCCACCTGATCGGCATATTGCTGAGTAGCATGTTCGAAAAGATCGACCAGAGAAGTATAACGATCGGCACTAATTTCCGCTGGGACATCTGGCGGATAGCGTTTGAGCCAAACCTTGTTCAAAGAATCACCCCGATATTCTTGTTGTGTAGCCATCGCCGCCTCGACAATCAGTGTTGTTAACAATATTTTAACTGATTGTACCAGTTTGCCTGTTTCGGCATTTTCAGGTTGCGAAGCGCATCACTAAATTTCGCGCATCGGTTGCGCGCCCAATAAAAAGGCCCGCTCGCAAGCACCGCGACCGGGCCGTAAATTAAATGATAAAGCGTTATTCGGTGAGGATAGTTTGCACCTGCGCCGGCTGGCCGAGGTTCATGCCCCAATAAGGATTAGGCCCCCAATACCCCGCACGATGGCGCGTTGGACCATACCAAATATAGGGATCGATCGGTTGTGGCGGTGTCATCACCTGCTGCGTCAAATGCCAGCGCTGATAACCGCGTACATCGATCACCACAAAGTTGTAGCTGGCCTTCCCGATATCCCCTTTTTCAATGCCTTTGATGTTACCCAGCACCGTAATGTATTGATTGTTCAGATCGACCGGATCCACGAAGCCGCGAATATCGGCAAAAATGCGGCCAACCGAAGCGGCACCTAAGCGCGGACGCGCGCTATCATCCAGCGGTTGGGTGGCAATCTCTACCCGGGTTAAGCCGTTAAGATTGGTGACCTTCACCACTTTGCCGCCGAAACGCGATTCCTGACCGAAATACAGCTGTGGCGCGTTCATCACGCGCAGTAAATCTTGCTGTGGCAGCTCAGAACTTCCTTTAATAGAATCTGGCACCGAAACACAGCCGCTGAGCAGCAGCGCGCAGGCTAACAGAGCGCCAGACATCCCTTTACGACTTATTGGCATAGCACTTCTCCTGTTATTTCTCTGATTAGACTGAACCGGTGCAGATAAGTTGCGCGCCGCTTAGCGTCCCGGCAACTTTTTCCATGCCACTTCATTCCGCAGATAAACCGGCTCGGCATGCTCTACCGCCACCGCTTCGTCACGCTGCCAGGCGCTGAGCGCCAGCGGCAGCATGTCTTCAGCTGCAGGCAGTAAAACCTCTGAGGCGATAAGCTGTGCGCCCGGCGCGGTCATAAGATGCGGGTAAGCCTGCCAGCCGGTGCCGACGGTCATCCAGTCACCGCTCAACGCGGCAATACGCTCCATCGCCACTTCCGGTTTGATCACCGCTTCGGTTTCCACGCCCTGCCAATCGCCATGTTCGTCGCGCTGATACTCGGCCCAATAGAGCTCGCCCATCCGCGCATCAATTGCCGCCAACACGCGTGTCGCACCGGTTAAGCGCCAGGCGCCCTGTGCCATGGTCGCTAACGAGGAAACACCAATCATGGGCAGATTCGCCCCCAGCGCCAGTCCTTGCGCAATACCAATGCCGATACGCACACCGGTAAAGCTGCCCGGGCCGCGGCCAAATGCCAGTACGTCAAGCGCGGTCAGCTCCAGCTGCTGCGCCTGCAACAGCTCCTGAACCAGCGGCAGAATACGTTGGGTGTGATCGCGCGGGGCGATTTCAAAGCGGGCATCAATCTGCTGCAGATTTTGCAGCGCGGCAGAACAGGCTTCTGTCGCCGTGTCCAGGGCTAAAATTCGGACGGACATAACAACCTCAGAGAGTCAAAATGGCGCGCATCTTATCACAGCCTGGCACAAATTAGTGATCCACTGGCTGGCGGACAAACTCGATGGCGCGCGCGATATCGCGTGTGCGCGGCGTCGGCGGCAAACTGTTGAGGAACAGGCCGCCGTAAGGGCGAGAAACCAGACGCTGATCGCAAATCACCAGCACACCGCGGTCGTCGGTATCGCGAATCAAGCGGCCAACACCCTGCTTCAGGGTGATCACCGCATCGGGCAGCTGCACATCATTAAAGGGATCGCCACCGCGTAAGCGACAATCTTCCATGCGCGCTTTCAGCAACGGATCTTCAGGTGAGGTAAAAGGCAGCTTATCGATAATCACCAGCGACAACGCATCGCCGCGCACGTCAACACCTTCCCAGAAGCTGCTGGTCGCCACCAGCAACGCGTTACCGGCTTCGAGAAATTGCTTGAGTAACTGTCCTTTACTGGTTTCACCCTGCAGCAGCACCGGTAGTGTCATTGAAGCACGAAACTCTATCGCTAACTCACGCATCATCTTGTGCGAGGTGCAAAGGAAGAAGCAGCGGCCTTTGTTGGCATCAATCAGCGGCTTCATCATGCGTGCGAGCTGACGCGCACCACCGGGATGATTAGGTTCTGGCATGTTGCGCGGCACGCATAACAACGCTTGTTGGGTGTAGTCAAACGGGCTGTCGAGAATCAAGGTGGTGGCGTTATCCACGCCCAGCCGGCTTGAGAAGTGGCTCATCTGCTCATTCACCGCCAGCGTTGCCGAGGTGAAGATCCACGCAGCTTTGCGGTTATCCATAACTTCCCGGAAGCGTTCCGCCACCGACAGCGGCGTAAGCGCCAGCGTGAAATGGCGGCTGTTACACTCATACCAGTAGCTGAAGCCCGGTTCATTAATGGCGCGTAAACGCTTCAAACGTGTGCGATACAGCGCCGCGCGCTCAAACGCGGCATCCAGCAGCGCTGAACGGCCGAGCGACAGCTTGATAACGTCGTAACAGAGCTCGAGCGCATCATCCAGCAGAGTGAACATACGCATAATGTTGTTATCGCTTAACAGATCTCGCAGGTTACCGCGAAAACCGGGCTCGCCTAGCGTCAACCGGAAATCCTGCGCGCACTGCGCCAGACGATCGGCGGATTTCTGCAACTGCTGCACATCGCGCACTTCGGTGCGATAGGCAATGATGATGTCTTTGGCGAGATCCTGCAGTTGCCGGCTCGATAACTGCTGGCCGAAATATTGGCTGGCGATATCCGGTAATTGATGCGCTTCATCGAAGATCATCACATCGGCTTCCGGGATCAGTTCGCCAAAGCCGCCCTCTTTCACCACCAGATCGGCGAGAAACAGGTGATGGTTCACCACCACCACATCAGCGTCCATGGCTTTTTTTCGCGCTTTCACTACGAAGCAATCTTTATACAACGGGCAATCGCTGCCGAGGCAGTTGTCATTGGTGCTGGTGACAAAAGGCCAGATTGGGCTGTCTTCTGCCACGCCGCTGCAGTTGCTGACATCGCCATCACTGGTTTCTGACGACCAGCCGCGCACGCTGATCAAATCACCCAGCGCCTGCACGCTAAGGTCGCCACCGGTTTGATTTTGTTGTTCCAGACGTTCAAGACAGAGATAGTTGGAGCGCCCTTTCAGCAGCGCAGTTTTACCGCTGAACTTCAAGGCTCGCGCAATGGTGGGCAAATCACGGTTGTACAGCTGGTCCTGCAACGCTTTAGAACCGGTTGAGACGATGACTTTTTTCCTCGCGCGCAGCGCCGGGGCCAGATAGGCATAGGTTTTACCGGTTCCGGTGCCAGCTTCAACCACCAGCTCGCCACCTTTTTTAACCGCATCGGTGACCGCTTGTGCCATTTGGCGCTGTGCTTCACGCGGTTTAAAGCCCGGAATCGCCTGCGCTAGCGCGCCATCAGCTGCAAAATCGTCTGCCACACTTCCTCACATCATCGTTAAAAACCACTGTAATTATGTCAGGATTCCCGCCTGCCAACCACAACAGATGACATTCGCCCCTGGGATATGGCAGGCTAGCGCAGCAAAACTAAAGGAGAACAGCATGACCATTACGCGTATCGATGCGGAGCACCGCATGTCGGAAGCGGTAGTACATAACCAAACCGTGTATTACACCAGCGTACCGGAAAATCTGGATGAAGATGCAGAAGCGCAAACCGCCAACGCGCTGGCGGTGATTGACGCCATTTTGGCGCGGGTGGGATCGGATAAAAGTAAAATTCTCGACGCGACGATTTTCCTGGTGGAGAAAACTGACTTCCCGGCAATGAACCGCGCCTGGGATGCGTGGGTTTCCCCGGGCAATGCGCCGGTGCGTTGCACCGTGCAGGCCGGTTTGATGAATCCGAAGTATAAAGTCGAAATTAAAATTATCGCCGCGCTATAAATCTGTTTGGGCGTTATTCGTTGTCGTCGTCTTCTTCATCCTCATCGTCTTCGAACATCGCCCGAATGCCTTCCCCTTTATAGGTTTGGCGGATCTCCTGCGCCACTTGCGCAATCGCCTGACCGCTCGACATACCACCCGCCATCAATTCCTGGATGCGCTCAACCGCTTGTTGTTGTTGTTCGTGAGATAACGCTGGAAGACCTGTAAACATAATTCACTCCTGATGCTAGGGGGACGCATTATTACCACGTGGAACAAACGGGTGCCAGCAACAAAAAAATATGCCAGGCTAGCGACCTGCTTGCTGAAGTGATTTGTCCCATGATGGTAAAAAGCCTCGTTCTGAAGTATACGCCCGAAACGCTGTTACACCTTTTCGCTCCGCTTGCTCAGCAGTGCTGGGCGATGTTGCTGACCTCTGGCCAGGCCGATCATGCGGATAACCGCTTTGATATCCTGACTGCCGATCCGCGCGTTACCCTAACCACACGTGGCGCAAGCACCGAAATTGTCTGTGGCGATAAGGTGATGCTCTCTGGGGCCGATCCGCTCCTGCTGGTACAGCAGCAATGTGCTGAGCTCGGTGCCACGCCAGATTTTGATGCTGATTTACCTTTTCAGGGCGGAGCCATCGGACTTTTTGGCTACGATCTGGGGCGTCGCTTTGAAACCCTGCCGCAGCGCGCGCAGCAGGATCTCACTACGCCGGATATGGCGGTGGGGATTTATGACTGGGCGTTGATCGCCGATCACCATCAGCAAACACTGACGCTGGTCTCGCTCACCGATGCGGAACAGCGCTGGCAATGGCTACAAACACAAACCGCGCCGCAAACGGAGCCTTTCGCCCTGACCAGCGAGTGGCAATCCAATCTCAGTTTTGAGCAGTATGCGCAGCGATTTCATGCGGTGCAGGAGTATATTCAAGCCGGTGATTGCTATCAGGTGAACCTGGCACAGCGTTTTCAGGCTGGCTATCGCGGCGATGAATGGCAGGCATTTTTGCGCCTGAACCAGGCCAATCGCGCTCCGTTTAGCGCTTTCTTGCGTTTGCCAAACAGCGTACTGCTGAGTTTGTCGCCAGAGCGCTTCCTCTCTTTACAGCAGCAGGAGATTGAAACGCGTCCGATTAAGGGCACGCTGCCGCGCCTCGCTGACGCGGCAGCCGATCGCCTGCAGGCGGAAAAGCTCGCCAACTCGGAAAAAGATCGCGCCGAGAACCTGATGATTGTTGATTTGTTGCGCAATGATATTGGTCGCGTTGCCGAGCCCGGCAGCGTCAGCGTTCCACAACTGTTTGTGGTGGAGCCTTTCCCGGCAGTACATCATCTGGTTAGCACCATTCGCGCGCGTTTACCTGCCACACTCACCGCCACCGATCTGCTGCGCGCCTGCTTCCCCGGTGGTTCCATTACTGGCGCGCCAAAAATCCGCGCGATGGAGATTATCGAAGAGTTAGAGCCGCATCGCCGAAATGCGTGGTGCGGCAGCATCGGTTACATCAGCCTGTGCGGTCGCATGGACACCAGCATCACCATTCGTACCTTGATTGCTGAAAACCACCAACTTTACTGCGCCGCTGGCGGCGGATTAGTGGCGGACAGCGAACTCAACGCCGAATATCAGGAAACCTTCCACAAGGTGAACCGCATTCTGCCTAGCCTGCGCGATGAGAATTGAGATGAATTTAACGCTGGACCAATTTCTTAGCCGCTTTGTCTTACAGCCGCCGCTGCAGACCGCCAAAAGCGCCATCAGTGGACGACGTGCAGCAGTGCTGGTTCCGGTGATTAACGGTGCTGAACCTGGCTTACTGTTAACACGTCGATCTTCTCATCTGCGGAAGCACGCTGGCCAGGTTGCTTTCCCCGGCGGCATGCAGGATGCCACCGATCATTCGCTGATCCACACCGCGCTGCGCGAGGCGCAGGAGGAAGTGGGGATTCAGCCGGAGCAGGTACAGATTATTGGCGTTCTGCCACCGGTGACCAGTAGCACTGGTTTTGCCGTTACTCCGGTGGTGGGAATCATTCCCGCCGATCTTGCTTTGTCTCTTAACCCCGACGAAGTCGAAAGTGCCTTTGCCATGCCGCTGGCTGAAGCGCTACGTCTCAGCCGTTATAGTGACCTCACGCTACGCCGTGGCCATCGCCAACATCAGGTGTGGTTGTCATGGTATGAGGATTACTTTATCTGGGGCATGACGGCCGGCATCATCCGCGCGCTGGGTCAGCAAATCGCGCTGCCGTAATCCCCCCGTTTCGTTAGCCTTTCATCACGAAAATCGATCCGCTTCACAACTGTACAGCCGGATAACAATTTCTGTGGTTTATAATTAGTTTATTTCATGCGAAAAGCTGCTCGTAATAGGGCACAGGCGATTACTATTAGCCGCATAAACGGCTTGTGCCGTGCAGAATAAGATTTGTGAGGAGTGTCACCTGTGATTAGTGTTTTTGACATGTTTAAAGTGGGCATCGGTCCCTCCAGTTCGCATACCGTTGGCCCGATGAAAGCGGGTAAGCAGTTTGTTGACCTGCTGGCCGAACAAGGCAAGTTGCAAGACGTAACGCGCGTGGCGGTCGACGTCTATGGTTCTCTGTCGCTCACCGGCAAAGGTCACCACACCGATATCGCCATTATCATGGGTCTGGCGGGTTTCGAACCGGCCACCGTTGATATCGACGGCATTCCTGCGTTTATCAAAGATGTTGAGCAGCGCGAACGCTTGCTGATAGCCAACGGCGCACGTGAAGTTGATTTCCCGCGCGAAGGCGGCATGGTATTTCGTAGCGAAAACTTGTCGCTGCACGAAAACGGCATGACGGTGTTCGCCTTCGCGGGTGATTTACTGATCCTGAGCAAAACGTACTACTCCATTGGCGGCGGATTTATCGTCGATGAAGAGCATTTCGGTCAGCCGGTGCTGGATGAAGTGACTGTTCCCTGGCCGTTTAATTCCGCCAAAGAGCTGCTTAGCCACTGTCGTGAAAGCGGTTTGTCGCTGTCGGGTTTGGTGATGAAAAACGAGCTGGCGCTGCATAGTCGTGATGAGATTTACGCCTATTTTGGCCACGTCTGGCAAACCATGCAGGCATGCATCGATCGCGGCCTCAACACTGAAGGCGTGCTGCCAGGTCCATTGCGTGTACCGCGTCGAGCAGCCTCACTGCGTCGTCTGCTGGTGTCATCAAATAAACACTCGAACGATCCCATGGACGTGATCGACTGGGTGAATATGTTCGCACTGGCAGTGAACGAGGAGAATGCTGCGGGTGGACGCGTGGTAACTGCACCGACTAACGGAGCCTGCGGTATCGTCCCGGCGGTGCTGGCCTATTACGATCACTTTATCGAACCCGTTACCCCCGACATTTTTATCCGTTACTTCCTCGCCTCTGGCGCGATTGGCGTGCTGTATAAAATGAACGCCTCCATTTCTGGTGCTGAAGTGGGTTGTCAGGGCGAAGTCGGCGTCGCCTGCTCAATGGCCGCGGCGGGTCTGGCGGAACTGCTGGGCGGCAGCCCGGAACAAGTGTGTGTCGCGGCGGAAATTGGTATGGAACACAATCTGGGACTGACCTGCGATCCCGTCGCGGGCCAGGTTCAGGTGCCATGCATTGAACGTAACGCTATTGCTTCCGTCAAGGCGATTAACTCGGCGCGCATGGCGCTGCGCCGCACCAGTGAACCGCGCGTCTCGCTGGATAAAGTGATTGAGACCATGTACGAAACCGGCAAAGACATGAATGCCAAATACCGTGAAACCTCGCGCGGCGGCCTGGCGATTAAGGTCCAGTGCGACTAGGCATTGCTCATCGCTTCATTGATGATTAAAGCAACAGTTGAAATTTTTTCTTCATCCGTTGCTACCTCCAACTGAGTAAACCAGATACATTGATTTCGAGCGCGGCCCTGAGTGGCCGCGCTTTTTTTAGTGCCGATTTTTTATTCTGCCGCACTAAACCTGGCCGCCTCAATGCCGATAACCTTCACGTTAATTTGGCTTCAATCTTTGTCTTGCAAGGTGGTTACTGATGCTCATTCCCCAGCAATTTGTGGGTCAATTTCGCCGTAAGCGACTGCTTATTGCGTTAGTGATCGCCTCGCTGGTTCTGGTTCTGACGCTGACTTTTCGCTACATCGAAGAGAAATCACGTATTGAGCAGCAGTCATTAAATTTCGCCAGCCGCGCGATTGAACGTTTCGATCGCATGTTCTCGCCACTGGATGTTTCGGCCAATAACACCCTCGGTTTGGTCGGTGTGCCCTGCGCACAAGTGCGCTATCCGCTGATTGAGAAAATCGCCGCACTGCAAACCGTGCGCACCGTGCTGCTGGTGCAAGACGATACGCTGTATTGCTCAAGCATTTTTGGTCCACTGAATCTCTCCTTCAGCCAAACCTATCCTGAGCTGGCGCTCAACAACCAGCGCATGATGCTGGCAACCGACAACGATCTGTTAAAAGGATCGCCGGTGCTGCTGCTCTGGACGCCAAAATCGCTGAATAATCATGATGGATTGCTGCAGGTCATCAATATTGAATTGATGACCGATTACCTACTGGAGCCGCAGCTGCCATGGGTTGAGCGAGCCATATTCAATGTCGGCGGACAAAGCCTTGAGTATGGTAATCCGCTGATTGAGCAGACCGAGCCTTCTGAAGACGAAGTGGCTTACGATCAGGCATCACTACGTTACCCCTTCAGCATCACCTTATACGGCCCTTCTCCGGCGCGCCTGGCACTGAATACCTTACCGTCGCAGCTGCCTTTGGCGCTAATGCTCAGCCTGTTAATCGGCTACATCGTCTGGCTGGCGACGGCCAACCGCATGAGTCTTAGCTGGCAGATAAGCTATGGCATCACGGCCAACGAATTTATGGTCTACTGCCAGCCGTTAATAAACGCTAAAAGCGGTGAGTGCGATGGCATGGAGTTGCTGTTACGTTGGCATAACCAGCGTCAGGGTTGGGTTGCGCCGGACGTGTTTATTCCGCTGGCCGAGCGACAAAACCTGATTGCCCCGTTAACGCGCTTTGTGTTGGCGAAAGTGGTTAATGAGCTGCCGAATCTGCCGCAATGTCCGTCGTTCCACATTGCGATTAACGTTGCCGCCAGCCACTTCCGCGACCGTGCGATAGTTGAGGATCTGCAGAGTATCTGGTGGCCTGCCAATCCAATGCCCAAGCTGGTGGTCGAACTGACCGAACGCGATGCCTTGCCGGTGATCGACCAATCGGTGGTAGCGCAGCTACATGATATTGGCGTGCGCCTGGCGATTGATGATTTCGGTACCGGTCACAGCTCGCTGGCTTATCTGAAAGATCTCAAGCCGGATGTCTTGAAGATCGACAAAATTTTTACCGCCGCGATTGGTACTGATGCGATTAACGCCACCGTCACCGATATGGTGATTTCACTGGCGCAACGCCTGAATATTTCGCTGGTTGCCGAAGGTGTAGAAACGGCCGAGCAGGCGCATTATCTGCGTGAGCGCGGCGTCGATCATTTACAAGGCTATTTCTACGCGCGTCCAATGCCGATTGAAGATTTTCCGCTGTGGCTGGCGCAACATCAGGCACAGCTGAGCGCCTAAACTTTTCCACATATTTCACCCATAAAAAAACGGCCACTCCTTGCGGAATGGCCGTTTTTGTTCATATCAAGCGCGTTACTTACTCTTCATGCTCTTCATGATCGAAGGGCTTATCTTTGGTCACGCGCACCAGATCGATGCGGTAATCGGTCGCCTCAATCACCTGGAAATGCAGCGGCGGCAGATCGATCACCTCACCTGGCAGCGGCAGCTGGCCTTTTTGCGCTATCAGCAAACCGGCTAACGACGCGTGATCTTCATCGGCTTTCACCAATTCATGGTGATCCAGTAACTGCTGCAGCGAGTGCAGATCGGTCCCGCCCTTCACTAACCAACCGTCGCCATCGGCGATAATATCTGGCGTTTCATCTTCGTCAGGGAACTCACCGGCAATCGCTTCCAGTACGTCCAGCGGCGTGATCAAGCCCTGCACCACACCAAACTCGTTGGTGACGATCACGAAGCTACCTTTAGCACGGCGCAGCACGCCCAGCAGATTGATCGGGTCTAACGTCTCAGGTACCACGATCGCCGGCGTGTTAGCAGCAAAGGTTGCGACATCCATACCGTGTTCCAACGCAACCAGCAGCTCTTTCGCACGCACCACACCGATAATTTCATCCAGCTCACCGCGACATACCGGGAACAAGCTGTGCGGCGTATCCAGCAGTTGAATACGGATTTCATCCAGCGGACGCGATACATCCACCCACGAAATATTACCGCGCGGCGTCATGATGCTGCGGATGGAACGCTGCGATAACGTCAACACGCCGTTAATCATGTAGCGCTCTTCATCTTTAAACGCTTCCTGCGGCATCGCTTCGGTCAACGCATTTTCTTCTGTCGTGGCTGACTGCTTACGCTGGCGTCCACCCATCAGACGTAGAATCGCTTCGGCGGTGCGTTCACGCATCGGGCGATGTTCCTGGTGGCGAATAAAGTTGCGGCGCGCAATCTGGTTAAACAGCTCGATAATAATTGAGAAGCCAATCGCAGCGTACAGATAACCTTTCGGAATGTGGAAACCAAAACCTTCGGCCACCAGCGACAAACCGATCATCAACAGGAAGCTCAGACACAGCACCACCACCGTTGGGTGTTCGTTGACAAAGCGCGTTAGCGGCTTTGAGGCCAGCAACATCACGCCCATCGCAATCACCACCGCGGTCATCATTACCGGCAAATGGTTCACCATCCCGACGGCGGTAATCACCGCATCGAGTGAGAACACCGCATCGAGCACCACGATTTGAATCACCACCGCCCAGAAGCTGGCATAGCTCTTATTGCCTTGATGTTCATGCCCGCGGCTCTCAAGTCGCTCATGCAGTTCCATGGTTCCCTTGAATAACAGGAACAAACCACCGAACAACAGAATTAAATCTCGTCCAGAAAAGCTGAAATCGCCTACGCTGAATAGGGGCCGCGTCAGCGTAACAATCCATGAGATGAGCGACAGCAGACCCAGACGCATCACCAGTGCAAGCGACAGGCCGATAAGACGGGCTTTATCACGCTGCTTCGGCGGCAATTTGTCTGCGAGAATGGCGATGAACACCAGGTTATCAATGCCGAGAACAATCTCCAGCACGATCAGCGTGAGCAAACCCGCCCAGATTGAGGGGTCGAAGAGAAATTCCATCAATGACTCCTTGCCGAACTAACGGGCGCACGAAATTGAGTCTGCGCCAAATGGCGAGACGAGGGATCGTTGCAGGCGGTGATAACGCTGGAGAGCGTGGAAACGTGCGCAGGAACGCGCAGAGAACATGTTGAGCGACGTCGGTGACGGTCCATAAAGGTGAGCTGAAGCCCGGTACTCCTGAGTAATAAACAGATGGCTAATGTATCAGTTACATCAACGACGTCAAAAAAATTTATTACATTTACAAATATCTACGCAATCGCATGAATAACGAACAAAAGTGCATATTAGCGCCGTTACGCTCTCAATAGCTGACAAACATCACATAATTTATTTTTTCGATCACTAAAATAAATCGCGACCTTATCGCTGTGCAGCGGATAGTTTCGTTTTATTTATTGATGCTTTTCTTCATCTTAGAACTAACGATCCACCTGAAACACTAACGGTAATTTTCAATGATTCCCGGCAATGCCAGAGAATCTCTCACGCGAACGGAGGTAGCAAGTGACCATTGCTATTGTAATTGGTACACATGGCTGGGCGGCAGAACAGTTGCTTAAAACAGCAGAAATGCTGTTGGGTGAGCAGGAAAATGTCGGATGGATTGATTTCGTTCCCGGCGAAAATGCAGAAACGCTAATCGAAAAGTATCAGGCGCGGCTGGCAGATCTCGATACGTCAAAGGGCGTGTTGTTCCTGGTCGATACCTGGGGTGGTAGTCCGTTTAATGCGGCAAGCCGTATTGTGGTGGATAAGCCTGGCTACGACGTTATCGCTGGCGTCAACATCCCGATGCTGGTGGAAACGCTGATGGGACGCGATGACAACCCATCGCTGGAAGAACTGATTCACATCGCGGTAGAAGCCGGTCGTGAAGGCGTTAAAGCCCTTAAAACCGAAACGCCTGCTCCAGCAGCTGCGGCTGCGGCACCGGTGGTGGCGAAAGCCCCTGCTCAGCCGCAACAGCCTATGGCTCCGGGCGATCATATGAAAATCGGCCTTGCGCGTATCGATGACCGCTTGATCCACGGACAAGTGGCAACGCGCTGGACGAAAGAGACCAACGTAACCCGCATCATTGTCGTCAGTGATGAAGTGGCTAACGATCATGTGCGTAAAACGTTGCTCACCCAAGTCGCACCGCCGGGCGTTACCGCGCACGTGGTGGATGTCGACAAAATGGTGCGTGTCTGGAATAACCCGAAATATGGTCATGACAAAGTGATGCTGTTGTTCACCAATCCGACCGATGTAGTGAGGATTGTTGAGCAAGGCGTGGACATCAAGTCAGTCAATATTGGCGGCATGGCGTTCCGCCAGGGCAAAACCCAGGTGAACAACGCGGTATCGGTTGATGAAAAAGATATCGCCGCGTTCCGCAAACTTAACGAGCGCGGTATCGAACTGGAAGTGCGTAAAGTGTCCAGCGATCAGCGACTGAAAATGATGGACCTGATCGCCAAGGTCAATCCGTAGTTCGCCCTTTGCCTGCATACGTGGGCGAATTTTACAGACCTTGCAGAGGAGAAATGCAATGGAGATAACCACGCTACAAATCATTTTGATATTTATTGTGGCCTGTATCGCCGGGATGGGATCGATTCTTGATGAGTTCCAGTTCCACCGTCCGCTGGTGGCTTGTACCTTAATTGGTGCGGTTCTTGGCGACATGAAAACCGGCATTATCATCGGTGGTACGCTGGAGATGATCGCACTGGGCTGGATGAACATCGGTGCAGCAGTTGCACCCGATGCGGCGCTGGCTTCTATCATCTCGACCATTCTGGTCATTGCCGGCGGTCAAAGCGTCGGTGCCGGTATCGCGTTGGCCATTCCGCTGGCAGCCGCGGGACAGGTGCTGACCATCATCGTGCGTACCATCACCGTCGCCTTCCAGCACGCCGCTGACAAAGCTGCGGAGAAAGGCAATCTGAGCGCAATTAGCTGGATCCACGTTTCGGCGCTGGTGTTGCAGGCGATGCGTATTGCCATTCCAGCGTTGATTGTGGCGATTTCCGTCGGCACCAGCATCGTACAGGAGTTGCTGAACTCCATCCCAGAAGTGGTCACCAATGGCTTGAATATCGCTGGCGGCATGATCGTGGTAGTCGGTTACGCGATGGTCATCAATATGATGCGCGCAGGCTACCTGATGCCGTTCTTCTACCTTGGCTTCGTTACTGCAGCCTTCACCAACTTCAACCTGGTCGCGCTCGGCGTGATTGGCGTGGTGATGGCGGTGCTGTATATACAGCTGGCACCGAAATATAACCGCGTTGCAGGCGCTGCAAACGCCGGTCCTGCTAACAATGACCTCGATAACGAACTCGACTAGGAACAGGTGAAATCATGGTTGATACAACGAATACTCCTAAGAAGCTCACCCCTGGCGATGTCCGCGGTGTGTTCCTGCGCTCTAACCTGTTTCAGGGTTCGTGGAACTTTGAACGCATGCAGGCGCTGGGTTTCTGCTACTCAATGGTGCCGGTGATTCGCCGTCTTTATCCGGAAAACAACGACGCGCGTAAACAGGCGATTAAACGTCACCTCGAGTTCTTCAACACGCATCCGTATGTGGCGGCGCCGGTACTTGGCGTGACCATGGCGATGGAAGAACAGCGTGCTAACGGTGCGCCAATTGACGATGCCGCAATTAACGGTATTAAAGTGGGTCTGATGGGCCCACTGGCGGGTGTGGGTGATCCGATCTTCTGGGGTACGGTTCGTCCGGTATTTGCCGCACTCGGTGCAGGTATCGCAATGAGTGGCAGCCTGCTGGGTCCGCTGCTGTTCTTCATCCTGTTTAACGCGGTACGTCTGTTGACGCGTTATTACGGCGTGGCGTACGGCTACCGTAAAGGCGTCGATATCGTTAGCGATATGGGCGGTGGTTTCCTACAGAAACTGACGGAGGGCGCGTCGATTCTCGGCCTCTTTGTCATGGGGGCGCTGGTCAACAAGTGGACGCATGTGAATGTGCCGCTGGTGGTCTCGCGGATTACCGATCAGACCGGTAAAACAACCGTCACCACGGTACAATCCATTCTCGATCAGCTGATGCCGGGACTGATTCCGCTGCTGCTAACCTTTGGTTGTATGTGGCTGCTGCGTCGTAAGGTTAACGCGTTGTGGATTATCGTTGGCTTCTTCGCCATCGGGATCTTCGGTTACTGGATCGGCCTGCTCGGTCTGTAATCATCAAGCCGGGAGCGTGTCTCCCGGCTATTTTCGAACGGCATTACCTGAGCGCCCACGTTGAGGTAATTTCGGTTGAGGAAGAACACCTAATGTCACTGACTGACGCCCTTATTGCCGTGCTGATTGCCGGCCTGGTACTTTTCGCTATTTATGATGAAGCGATTCTGCCACGCCGCAATGGCCCAACCAAACTTCGCGTGGCGTTGCGTCGCCGACATAAGATCGATAGCGCCATTTTCGTGGTCCTGCTGCTTATACTGCTGTGGAACAACATCGATAACCATGGCACGCAGCTCACCACCAATTTGCTGATGGTGCTGTGCTTTATGTCGATCTGGTTATTCTGGATTCGCAGTCCAAAACTGCTGATGAAGGATGAGGGGCTATTTTTTGGCTGCGTGTGGATCGATTATCGCCGTATTCAGAGTATGAATCTTTCGGAGGACGGCATTCTGGTGATGCAGCTCGAAAAACGCCGCCTGCTGATTGCCGTCAAACAACTGGATGATCTGGAGAAAATTTACCACACGCTGGTGGAAGCGCGTTAATCACGCTGCCACAAGGTCAGTGTAAAATCGGCATCGCAGTTAAACGCGCTGGATGCCGCGAGGTTTTGCCACACCTCTTCACGCGCACGCCAGGCAAACGGCGTCATCTGCAATAAGCTCACTGCCGCTGTCCCACTCAATGTCATAGCGTAATGCAGGTTTTGTTGATCGACCTGCTTAAAGCCAGGGTACACTTTCTCTTCCGCCGCATGCAGCTGTACCTCGCGATAAATCAGCGCCTTAAACTGCTGCAAATGCTGCGGACCAGGCGTAACGGTTATCAGCAATCCGCCAGGCTTAATCACACGCCGCAATTCATCTTCATTACAGGGCGCATAGATGCGTACAATGCCATTTAAAGACGCATCCGCAAAGGGTAAGCGCTGGCTGGACGCCACGCAAAATTTCACCTCGCGATAGCGCCTGGATGCCATGCGAATCGCCGCCTTCGCCACATCAAGACCCCATAATTGTGCCTGAGGCAGTGCTTCCGCCATCGCTGCAGTGTAATAGCCTTCACCGCAACCGATATCTAATACCTGCGCGTCTTGCTCGCTGAGATGCTGAGTAAGTATTCCCGCGACGGCAGCGCGCAGAGGCTGATAGTGTCCGGCATCAAGGAATGCGCGACGAGCCTGCAGCATCTCTGCACTATCACCCGGTTCACGCGAACCTTTATGCTGCACCGGCAGCAGATTGACGTACCCTTCTTTGGCCTGATCAAATTGGTGGCCGGCATCGCAGCGGAAACTGTTGGCCTGCTGTAATAGTGGCTGCTGACAAAGTGGGCAAATCAAAGACATAGACAACTCCGGGTTAGCTTTACGCGGCGCAGTTTACCTTGATCGTTTGACGACAGAAAGCCTAAAGAAAAAGCCCTGTTCATTGAACAGGGCTTTAAGATTCGTTTCAGTGGTGCATGGCACCGAGCCTGAGGGCGAAATCAGATTGGGGTAACGTTGACCGCAGCAGGACCTTTCTGACCATCCTGGATTTCGAACTCAACATTTTGGCCTTCGGCCAGCGTTTTAAAACCATTGCCCTGGATTGCAGAGAAGTGAACGAACACATCTTTGCTGCCGTCAGCAGGAGTAATAAAACCAAAACCTTTAGACTCGTTGAACCACTTAACCTGACCTTTAATCTTTGCCATTTCGCAAATTTCCTTTCAATGATTATATTGCCCGCAGGCAGACTTACAGATAAACCAGAGACATTACTGAATGAGGCACTAATTTAAGGTTCGGCAAGGAAGCGGTATTCAACGTCAACGTCTTTACTCGTAACTTCTTTACTGAAGATGCCATACATAAACAGAACTGTACCTCGTTTGACCCACGATTTGTTATCACATATCCACAAATTAATGGCAAGCCATTTTTAAACAGTGATCGACGTAACGCACATAATTAGTTAATACATCGATCGACTTACTCACGTAGATAATGCCGCAACCTGCACTAACCGCCAAAAAAAGGGTTATCAGTCAGTACACTTAGCGTCAGAATGTTGCTTCGTCAAGCGCAGCGGTAACCGTTAATTCGGTACAATTTAAGCGGTTAACATTACGCTAAAAATATTGCACTAATATGGCATCAATAAAATATTCCACTAAAAATTCACCCTGCTGCACAACAACCCCGCCCTGTACAAATCTTGTACAAATAGATTTGACCGGTATAAGTTATTAATTGTTTTGCACCAAAATCAGGAGGCCGGAATAATATACGCCCCATTTAAACGCATTAACATTACATGGCATTTATCTCAATTTTAACTATGCAGCCAACAATTAAATGTTAAAAAAAACATCATTGAGCTTGATTTAACAAAATCACCTTAGGATTAATCCTGGTTGATATTCACCAGCCAGGCTAAACCGCAACGCTTCGCTGTTAGAACACCCTGCTCAATTACTTTAACTCAGGTTGCTGCGCACCATTTCAGTGCGCAAGCGGTCGCCGTTATCACGGCTGAAGCGTATTACTTAATGCTTAACGTTCCGGTATCATCCGAATAAAATCGTGTTTTTCATCCGCGTCTTCATCCGCGTTGGGTTTTGCTGTAGATGGCTGAGCCTCTACCAAACGTCGCAGCAGCGCGTTCTGCTTCTTTTGCTCTTCTATTAACGCTTCCAGCAGGCTGATCTGCTCACTGGCGCGCACGCTAGCCCGATTGACGAAAAACCAGGCAATAAAGGCCACAATAATGATGATGGCCAGGACGCCATAGGTGAACAGCGGACTGGTGTTTGCGGCTAATTCGTTCATAACTGCCTCTATAGTCAAAAATCAAACATCTACTCCGCCGCTGATTCTACTCGTTGCTAGCGCAAAAGATAATGGGTAGCCGCTGAAAGCAGAATATCCCGCCCTGCTCGCTCTTTCAGTTATCTCTGATCGATTCGATGGATAAAGCGAGGCATGCTGCTACAGTAGGTCTGGCAGCAACTACGGGAGAGCTGCGTTACGTATTACAAGGAGAAAAGATGAAACTACTCATTCGGACAATTATGCTGGTTGCGTTGGTTTGGTTAGCCATGCTGCTGACAGGCTATGGCGTGCTTACCGGCAGCAATAAGAATGCGGCGGGATTGGGGCTGCAGTGCAGCTATCTGACCGCGCGCGGCATGATTACGGCGCAGTATCTGCACACAGACAGCGGCATCGTTGGCGTAACGGATTGTCCGTTACTGAAGAAAAGTGGTGAAGTGGTCGACAATTAAGTGTTTAAGCGGGCTGGCAACAGCCCGTTATTCCTGTCAAAAAGGGTAGTCGTGATAGCCCATTTGCTCTGACAGATTGCGTGCAGCACGATGCAACATCGCAACGTATTCATTTTTCCCTTCTTCTGAAAAGCGGATGGTTGGAAACGAGATGCTCAACCCCGCAATGACCACACCAAAGCGATCAAAAACCGGTACTGCAATGCAGCGTAAGCCCTCTTCCTGCTCTTCATTATCTTCGCCAAATCCCTGCACTTTGACCTGATCTAACACTGCCAGCAACGCATCGGCGGTTACGATGGTCTTCGCCGTGCTACGACGAAATTCAACCTCGCTCAGGATTTCCTGCACTTCACTTCGATCGCGCCACGCCAGTAACACTTTACCAATGGCGGTGGTGTGCAGCGGATTACGGCGTCCAATGCGTGAATACATACGCAGGTTATAGAGCGAATCAATTTTATGGATGTAAACGATACTGTCTTCTTCCAGCGCTCCGAGGTGAATGGTCTCTTTGGTCAGGCGCGAAAGTTCTCGCATTTCGATATCGGCACTGCGAATCAAATCAACGTTCTGCAGGGCCTTGGCACCGAGCTCGAATAGCTTCAGCGTCAGCGAATATTTCTCACTTTCCCCTTCCTGCGCCACGTAGCCAAGCGATTTCATGGTCTGGAGGAAGCGATAAACCGTGCTTTTCGACATCATTACCCGTTGGGATAATTCGGTTATACCGTGATCGCGCTCTTCACCCAGCGCCTGCAAAATGCCAAACACTTTCATCACCGATGAAACGGAGTCTGGTTGTTTATCATTATCATTGTTCGCCATGATGCATATCCTTTTTCAACGGTGTTTCAAAAAAAACGGAACAGAAATGGCAGTATATGCGTTTCAGCAGGTTTGCAGCAACGACTCAGGTTAAGTGACACATCCACACGTAATTTTATGTCAATGAATGCGGTGCTTTTCCGCAGCGAATTGATTAGCATGATGATATTCACTTCCTTCACTTATCCTATTTATGTCTGCTACCGTTTCTCAGGATGGATTACCTATTCCGCAGCGTTATGGCGCGATTATCACCATCGCTTTGGGCATCATGATGGCGGTGCTGGACGGCGCTATCGCTAACGTTGCCTTGCCGACCATTGCACGCGAACTTAACGCCAGTCCGGCCGAATCGATTTGGATCGTTAACGCTTATCAAATTGCTATCGTGATTTCGCTGCTGTCGCTGTCATTTCTCGGTGATATGCTCGGCTATCGCCGCATCTATCAGGTCGGATTGGCGCTGTTCATCGCCACATCCCTGTTTTGCGCCCTCTCCTCGTCACTGAATATGCTGACGGTGGCGCGTGTACTGCAAGGTTTTGGTGGTGCTGCACTCATGAGCGTCAACACCGCGCTGATACGCATCATCTTTCCGCAGCGCTTTCTCGGGCGCGGTATGGCGATCAACTCATTGATTGTTGCCGTTTCCAGCGCTGCAGGACCAACCGTGGCGGCGGCGATTCTCTCTGTCGCCAGCTGGAAATGGCTATTCCTCATCAACATCCCCCTGGGTATCTTGGCATTGTGGCTGGCGCTGCGATTCCTGCCAGATAATACGCAGAAAGCTAAACAGCAAAAATTTGATATGCCGAGTGCCATCATGAATGCGCTGTTCTTTGGTCTGTTGATTTCTGCACTCAGTGGTTTCTCTCAGGGCCAAAATGGCTGGTTGATCGTGGCGGAACTGGTGGCGTTAGTGTTGGTTGGTGTGGTGTTTGTTCGTCGTCAGTTATCGATGCCGGTGCCGCTGCTGCCGGTCGATTTACTGCGCATCCCAATTTTCTCTCTCTCAATTGGTACCTCAATCTGCTCGTTTTGCGCACAAATGCTGGCGATGGTCGCACTGCCATTCTTCCTGCAGAATGTATTGGGTCGTGATGAAGTGGCAACTGGCTTGCTTCTCACACCGTGGCCGTTAGCGACAATGGTAATGGCGCCGATTGCCGGTCGACTGATCGAAAAATTCCATGCCGGGCTTTTGGGCGGATTGGGATTAGCCATGTTCGCTGCCGGTCTGTTCCTGCTGGCGTTGCTGCCCACTCAGCCAACCGATGCCGATATTATCTGGCGCATGATGCTATGTGGTGCCGGTTTTGGCTTGTTCCAGTCACCGAATAATCACACCATTATCTCCGCTGCACCGCGTAATCGCAGCGGTGGCGCCAGCGGTATGTTAGGCACTGCGCGATTGGTCGGACAAAGTAGCGGCGCAGCTCTGGTGGCGCTGATGTTCAATTTGTTCAACGACAGCGGTACGCATGCATCGCTGGTGTTAGCCGGTAGCTTTGCCACCGTCGCTGCCGTGGTAAGTCTTGCGCGCATGACGCAATCCCGTCAGCCAGCTGAATCGTAGAAATAACAAGGGCGCCATCAGGCGCCCTTGTTATGCTGTGTCTCACGACTATTTCAGGTATTCACCGCTGCGCAGCGCTTCGATACGTTTATCGAGCGGCGGGTGCGACATAAACAGCTCGCTCAACGATTTGTTTTTACCGTTGATGCAGAACGCCATCATACTGCTTGGTTCCTGCGGCTCGTAGCTGGTTTTCAGACGCTGCAGTGCAGCGATCATCTTCTCGCGTCCTACCAGCTTGGCTGAACCTGCATCGGCGTGGAATTCACGATGGCGCGAGAACCACATGGTGATGATGCTGGCGAGGAAACCAAACAGCAACTCCAGCACCATCGACACCGCAAAGTAAACCATTGGATTACCGTTGCTGCTCTCTTCACCGTCGCGATTGCCGGAGAGGAAGCCCGAGGCGATCTGCGCCAGAATACGTGAGATGAAGATCACAAAGGTGTTCACCACACCCTGAATCAGCGTCATGGTGATCATGTCGCCATTAGCAATATGGGCGATTTCGTGCGCCAGCACCGCTTCCGCCTCATCACGGCTCATGTTTTGCAACAGTCCGGTTGAAACGGCAACCAGCGACGCATCGCGGCGCGCGCCAGTCGCAAAAGCGTTAATATCGGGCGCGTGATAAATCGCCACCTGCGGCATCGCAATGCCAGCCTGTTGTGCTTGGCGGCCGACGGTTTCCATCAGCCAGCGTTCCGTCTCATTACGGGGTTGTTGAATCACTTCACCACCGACAGAGCGCAACGCCATCCATTTGGACATCAGCAGTGAAACAAACGCACCGCCAAAGCCAAACAGACCTGCCATAATCATCAGACCCTGAACACTGCTTGACTGGATTCCTGTCAGACTCAAGATCAGTCCGAAAACCAACATCACCGCTAAGTTGGTGAGCAGGAAAAGAGCAATACGCATCATAAACGTTAATCTTCCTCAGTTGTGCACGCGCTTATGCGCGGATATCTATCCTATGGTCATTGCCGCGCTTTTCAAGCAACCTTAATCTTTAAGTGCCTAAAAAGACATAACTTTACATTGAGTCGTAAAGAGCGCGATACCGTGCGTTAGCAGGTCTTAACAACAAGTTGAGTGTAAAAAAAGCACCGCCGAAGCGGTGCTGTTTCAGATGCCGAGGAGCTATTTCGCGGCCTGAGCAGCTGGCTGAGATTTCTCCAGCTGCGCCATGTCATTAGCGATTTTCACCGTTTCATCCAGATAAGGATCCGGCTCTTTGTAGTCTTTTGGCAGATCTTCGATGCTCTTCAGCGGTGCTTTGCCTTCCGCCTGATAGCGCGCATTAATGCGCTCCAGACGCAGTGCATCATCTTCATGATTCTCTTTCTCACGCTGCGCGAGATTGAGTGACACGATATTGCGCTTGTCCTTCATTGCGTCGAAACGCGCAATATCTTTCATGATGTACTGGAACTCGCGATCTTTAGCGATGCGATCGGCATGCTCTTTAGTCAGCTGCGGTACCAGCGGGGCAATATCGCCCGTTTTGGTATAGCTTGCCGCATTCACGCTGTCCCAAGGTAACGCGTTATCCTCGAACTTCTCGCCGGTTTCTGCCGCTTCAACACCGGTAGGCATCAGCAGATCCGGCGTTACGCCTTTACGCTGGGTGCTGCCACCGTTGATGCGATAGAACTTCTGAATGGTGTACTGCACCGAGCCTAACGCTGGCCATTCCGGACGCAGCATCTGATCGTAGATGCGGTTTAGAGAACGATACTGCTGCACGGTACCTTTACCGAAGGTGGGTTCACCGACGATCAGCGCACGGCCGTAATCCTGCATCGCGGCGGCGAAGATTTCCGATGCCGAAGCACTGAAGCGATCAACCAGCACTACCAGCGGACCTTTGTAGTAAACAATGCCATCGTTATCGCTGTCTTCACGCACACGACCGTTGTTATCACGAACCTGCACCACTGGACCGCTCGGAATGAACAGACCGGACAGTGAAACCGCTTCGGTCAATGCACCGCCGCCATTGGTACGCAGATCGATAACTACGCTGTCGACGTTCTGCTTCTGCAGTTTTTGCAGTTGTACTTTCACATCGTCAGTCAGACCAACGTAGAAGCCAGGAATGTCGAGCACGCCGACTTTCTCTTTGCCCACATTATGTACGGTGCCTTTAACGGCACGGTCTTCCAGGCGGATCTTCTCACGCGTCAGCGTTACAGTACGGGTTTTGGTACCCTTACCGGCTGGCAGGATCTCCAGGCGTACTTTGCTGCCTTTCGGTCCTTTGATTTTTGAAACCACATCGTCCAAACGCCAGCCGATAACGTCTTCCATCGGCTTGCCTGGCTGGCCAACGCCAACAATGCGATCGCCCACGCTGATCGATTTGCTCTTCGCAGCCGGACCACCCGCCACCATTGAGTTGATCACCGTGTAATCATCGTCCATCTGCAGCACGGCGCCGATACCTTCCAGCGACAGGCTCATTTCGGTATTGAACTGTTCTGTGTTGCGCGGTGAAAGATAGTTAGTGTGCGGATCGATTTCATGCGCGAACGCGGTCATCGCCAGCTGGAACACATCTTCACTGTTGCTTTGCGCCAGACGACGAATGGCAAAGTTGTAACGCTTGGTCAGCGTTTCACGAATCTCTTTCTCATCTTTGCCGGCCAACTTCAGGCTCAGTTCGTCATATTTAACTTTGGCATCCCAAAGCGCGTTAAGCTCATCCACGCTTTTCGGCCAGGGCGCTTTTGCCCGATCAATGTCAATGGTGTCATTGCCGGTGAAATTCATTGGGCGGCTCAGCACGCTCAGCGCATATTGATAGCGCTCAAAGCGGCGTTTCTGCGCCAGATTGTAGAGATCGTAAAACACATCCAGCTTACCGCTGCGGAACTCATCACCAACGGTGGTTTTTTTATCGGTGTATTGCGCGATATCCGATGCCAGCAGCACGTTGTGGCTGTAGTCCAGCAGATTCAGGTAGCGATCAAAGATTTTCGCAGAAAAGTCCTGATTCAAATCGAACTGGCGATAGTGAGAGCGGGTGAAACGTGACGTAACGCGTTCGCTAACGGTGGGATGCTGTGGATCTTCATGCAATTGGGGAATCTGGTCGGCGCGGGTAATGTTGTCTGCGCCAAAGGTGGGGCCTGCTAATAGCAGGCCCGCGATCATACCGATCTTTAAAAAATTGTTCATGCCAGGGTCAGCCTCCGTTTCAGAACTGCAAATGTTCTGCGCGCACAATCATTGCCATGCCGGAAGCGAGCTGAACCCGAACGCCATCTTTGGTGATCTCAAGAATGGTAGCGTCCATTGCACCTTTGCCTGCAGTCACTTTAATGTTCTGGCCAGGCTGCAGCGTTGAGGTATCAGTGACAGGTTTGGCTCGCGGTGGCTGCGGAGCACTACGTTCAGCAGATGCCGCACGCGGAGCCTGTGGACGCGGCTTACGCGGTGCATCACCTTCGGCAGCTTTACGCGGAGCAGGCTTGCGCGGACGACGTTCAGCAGTCTCTTCACCGGCTTCACGCTTCTTCGCTTTCTGCTGATCGCGCTGCGCCTGAACGCGAGCTTTGGCTTCTTCCAGTTGCTTGCGCGCATGTTCTACGTGTTGCTCATCCAGCACGCCACAGGCGTTACCGTCGAGATCAACACGAATGGCACCTGCTTTGATGCCATAAAGATAACGCCAGCTAGAGGTATATAGACGTAAGGCAGAACGCAGTTGCGTCTTGCTCAGGCTCAGTTCGCCTTGAACACGCTCGACCAGATCTTGAAAAATGCCGATTTTGAGCGGACGCGCCTCGCCTTCGGCGCTAAAGCATTGCGGAAAACGCTCCGCCAAAAAGGCGATGACTTCTTTACTGCTATTCAACTTAGGTTGATTTTCCATGAAATTTCCTGATTACAACGGATTTGCCGACCAGAGCAGGCATGAACAGGCGACATTATAATGACAACATCGCCAAATGCTATGTGATCCAGTCGATTAGCTGTGCGTCAGCTGAATAAATTTTACGATGTCGCTGCCCGCCAGCACTTCACAAAGCCCGTCGGTAAGGGCCACCAGCCCCGCTTCATCCTCGCTATCGAAGCGAGAATAAACCGTACTATCAATGTCTAAAACACCCACCAGAGTGCCATTCACTTTCAGAGGAATCACGATTTCGGCGTTGCTTGCTGCATCACAGGCGATATGGCCCGGGAACGCATGCACGTCTTCCACCAGCTGCACTTTGTCCTCAGCCACTGCGGTACCGCACACGCCTTTACCCACCGGAATGCGTACGCAAGCAATTTTGCCCTGGAAAGGACCCAGCACCAGCGTATTTGGCTCAGTTAGCAAATAGAATCCAGCCCAGTTCACGCCTTCCAGGCGTTCAAATAACAGCGCACTGCAATTGCCGAGCGCTGCGAGGAACGAGGTTTCACCCGCCAACAGGGCGCGGACATCACGATTCAAATCCTCGTAAAAAGCTTTTTTGTTCATTGTTCAACCATAACTCGTCACTGTGGTGACCTTGTTGTCACTCAGTTGTTAAAATAAGCACTAATAATCCAGGCGCATAAGGTGAATCATTGAGTTAGTTACTATACCCTTAGCAGTCGGTGATGAAGGATATTCTTGTACCACCGATTATTGCAGGCAGAATGGCTCTACTCAGCATGCCGGTAAACGTAACGAACGATGGGCACTCGCGTCACCTATGAAAATTCACGCTATCAGCCAGACGTTGCCCCACGCACGTTATCAGCGTTGTCCGCAATGCGATACCCTTTTTTCCTTACCGGATGTGAAATCGCATCAGACGGCCTATTGCCCACGCTGTCATGCACAAATACAGAGCGGACGTGACTGGTCAATGACCCGCCTCACCGCCATGGCGGTGGTGATGATCGTGTTGATGCCGTTCGCCTTCAGCTTGCCGCTGGTCGATATTCGCCTGCTCGGAATGCGTATTAACGCGAGCCTGCTGGAAGGTGTGATTCAGATGGCACAGCAGGGCAACACGCTGACCGCTTCGATGGTCGCGTTCTGTACCATCGGCGCGCCGGTCACGCTGGTGGCGGGCATTCTCTATCTGTGGGTGGGTAACGCGCTCGGTATGAACCTGCGTCCGGTCCTGCTGATGCTCGATAAGCTGAAAGAGTGGGTAATGCTGGATATCTATCTGGTCGGCGTGGCAGTGGCATCGATAAAGGTGCAGGATTACGCCGCGCTGGAAGTGGGTTATGGCTTAGTGGCCTATATAGCGCTTACGGTGCTCAGCCTGCTGACGCTGATTCACCTTAACGTCGAGCAGCTGTGGGAACACTATTATCCGCAAGCCATGCCCACTTCGCCGCCGGAAGAGTGGCAAGTGTGCCTCAACT
The DNA here is from genome assembly GCF_037479095.1 of Pantoea nemavictus. Taxonomy (NCBI): domain Bacteria; kingdom Pseudomonadati; phylum Pseudomonadota; class Gammaproteobacteria; order Enterobacterales; family Erwiniaceae; genus Pantoea; species Pantoea nemavictus. Next base: position 141,123 of record NZ_JBBGZW010000001.1, read on the forward strand.
GCCATCAAACTGGCGTGCCCGATGCGCGTGGGCGCTGTACGCGTTGTCATACACCACTCGACTATCGCCGTCGCCACAGTTTGCAGAAGTCCTGGGCGGCGCTGATCGCCTCAATTGTGCTGCTGATTCCCGCCAATCTACTGCCTATTTCGGTGGTTTACGTTAACGGTGCACGACGCGAAGACACCATTTTCTCCGGCATTCTTGGCCTGGCATCCGGCAATGTGCCGGTCGCTGCGGTGGTCTTTATTGCCAGTATTCTGGTGCCGTTTACCAAAGTATTAGTGATGCTGACGTTACTGATCAGTATTCATTTTAAATGCGAACAGGGCTTAAAAACCCGCATTCGTCTGCTGCGCGCCGTTACCTGGGTGGGCCGCTGGTCAATGCTGGATCTGTTCGTGATTGCGTTAACCATGTCACTGGTCAATCGTGATCAGTTACTGGCTTTTACCATGGGACCGGCCGCCTTCTATTTTGGCGCTGCCGTTGTCCTGACCATTATGGCTGTAGAGTGGCTTGATAGCCGCCTGATCTGGGATGCACATGCAACAGGAAACGCCGACTACACCGACTAGCGCCAATCTGCGCAATAAGCGCAAGATTTCGCCGTTCTGGTTATTGCCCATTATCGCTTTGCTGATCGCAGGCTGGCTGTTATGGACCAACTATGAAGAGCGCGGTACGACGATCACCATTAACTTCCAGACCGCCGACGGCATCGTGCCCGGCCGCACGCCGATTCGATATCAGGGCGTGGAAGTGGGCACGGTGCAAGGCATCGTGCTGAGCGATGATTATCGCAGCATCCAGATCAAAGCCAGTATCAAGAGCGATATGCGCGATGCGCTGCGTGAAGACACGCAGTTCTGGCTGGTGACGCCAAAAGCCTCACTGGCCGGCGTGTCCGGACTTGATGCATTAGTCGGCGGTAACTATATCGGCATGATGCCGGGCAAAGGCAAAGAGAGCGAACGCTTTACCGCGTTAGATACCCAACCGAAATATCGTGTTAATACCGGTGAACTGCTGATTCATCTGCGCGCGCCGGACCTTGGCTCACTCAATACCGGTTCACTGGTCTATTACCGCAAAATTCCGGTCGGTCGTGTTTACGATTACAGCCTGAATAACAGCACCGATGGCGTGACCATCGACGTGCTGATTGAGCGTCGCTTCATCAATCTGGTGAAAAAGCAGAGCCGCTTCTGGAACGTTTCCGGCGTTGATGCGGATGTCAGCCTGAGCGGTGCCAAGGTAAAACTGGAAAGCCTTGCCGCCCTGGTTAACGGCGCGATTGCCTTCGATTCCCCCAATGACGGTCAGCAGGCAAATGTCGATGCCACCTATCAACTCTACCCGGATTTAGCGCGCAGTCAGCGCGGGGTTCAGGTCAAACTTGATTTACCGAGCGGCGACAATCTGAAAGCCGACAGCACGCCGCTGATGTATCAGGGCCTGGAAGTCGGCACCTTGACCAAACTTAACCTGCAGGATGGCGGTAAAGTCACTGGCGAACTCACGGTTGACCCTTCGGTAACCAGTTTGATGCGCAGCGGCACGCGCATTGAAATGCGCACACCGAAAATTAGCCTGACTGATACCAACCTTAGCAGCCTGTTGACCGGCAACACCCTTGAATTGGTACCCGGCGAAGGCGAGCCGCAGGATCAATTCACTGTGCTGCCCGCCAGCGAAACGCTATTGCAAAAACCCGATGTGTTGACGGTAAAACTCAGCGCGCCGGAAACCTATGGCATTGATGCGGGCCAGCCGGTGATGCTGTATGGCATGAAAATTGGTCAGGTGATTTCACGTACGCTGGATGAGAATGGCATCAGCTTCGTCGCCGCCATTAATCCCGAACACCGCAAGCTGGTGCACGCCGACAGTAAATTTGTGGTGAATAGCCGCCTCGACGTGAAGTTTGGCCTTGATGGTATGAAGGTGCTGGGTGCCAGCGCACGCGAATGGGTCGATGGTGGCATTCGCCTGATTCCAGGCGCGAAAGGCAATCCGTCCAGTCGTTATCCTTTATATGCCGATGCGGAACGTGCGGAGGAAGGTATTGTTGGCGAACAGCCACCGACCACACTGAAGCTGACCGCCAACAGCTTGCCAGATGTGCAGGCCGGTTCGGTGCTGCTGTATCGCAAATTCCAGGTGGGTGAAGTGGTTGATGTCGTGCCGCGCGCGGATGCCTTTGAAATCTCGATTCACATTCAGCCGCAGTATCGCAAGTTACTTACCAGCGAGAGCGTATTCTGGGCCGAAGGTGGTGCCAAAGTGCAGCTCAACGGCAGCGGTTTGACGGTGCAGGCATCTCCGCTCAACCGCGCCCTTAAAGGTGCAATCAGTTTTGATAATCTGACCGGAGCGCAGGCGGTGAAAGGCGTGAAGCGCGTGCTGTACTCTTCAGAAACCGTGGCGCGTGCCGTCGGCAGTCAGATTACGCTGCACACCTTCGATGCCAGCAAACTGGCTGCGGGTATGCCGATCCGCTATCTCGGCATCAACATCGGCCAGGTTGAATCGCTGGCGCTGAGTTCTGATAACAATCAGGTGGTAGCAAAAGCGGTGCTCTATCCGGAATACGTGCAGGACTTCGCGCGCATCGGCAGCCGCTTCTCGGTGGTGTCGCCGGAGATTTCTGCGGCAGGGGTTAATCATATCGAAACGCTGCTGCAGCCTTACCTCAACGTCGATCCGGGCAAAGGTTCTCCGGCGCGCACCTTCGAACTGCAGGAAAGCACTATCACCGATTCTCGTTACCTTAACGGCTTAACGATTTATGTCGATGCCGCTGACGCGGGATCGCTGTCGGTGGGAACGCCGGTGCTGTTCCGTGGTGTTGAAGTCGGTACCGTTACCGGCACGTCGTTGGGTAACATGGCCGATCGCGTACAGATCGCGCTGCGTATCAGCAAGAAATACCAGCATCTGGTACGTAACAACTCGGTGTTCTGGCTGGCTTCCGGTTATAACTTCGATTTCGGCCTGATCGGCGGCGTGTTGAAAACCGGTACCTTCCAGCAATTCATTCGCGGCGGCGTGCAGTTTGCAACGCCGCCAACGGTACCGCTAGCACCACAGGCCGGCGCCAATAAACACTTCCTGCTGCAGGATGAAGCGCCAAAAGAGTGGCGTAATTGGGGTACGGCGATTCCGGATCCTAATCAACCTTAAGCAAATCGGGCAGCCTGGCTGCCCGATTCTTTTTCGCATGTTACACTTCGCGCTCATTTTGTTTCCCGGTAGATGCCCGTGTCCGATCGCTTTCCCGAAGATTTCCTCGCGCTAATGCGCGCCAGCCTCGCTGATGACGCTGAATTGCAACGCTTTCTCGCCATTAGCCAGCAACCGCTGCGCCGCAGCATACGCGTTAATACCTTAAAAATTAGCGTGGATGATTTCCTCGTCCGCACCGCTGATTATGGCTGGCGGCTGTCACCCATTCCGTGGTGCACCGAAGGGTTCTGGATTGAGCGTGACGATGAGTCGCTGCCGCTAGGTAGCGTTGCGGAGCACCTTAGCGGGCTGTTTTATATTCAGGAAGCCAGCTCGATGCTGCCGGTTACCGCACTGTTCGACGCCGCACCCGATGCGCGTCAGGTGATGGATGTGGCTGCAGCACCAGGCTCCAAAACCACGCAGATGGCCGCGCTGATGCGCAATGAAGGCGCCATCCTTGCCAACGAATATTCCGCCAGTCGCGTCAAAGTGCTGCATGCCAATATCAGCCGCTGCGGCGTGAGCAATGTGGCGCTCACCCATTTTGATGGTCGGGTGTTTGGCGCGGCGCTGCCGGAACGTTTCGATGCCATTCTGCTGGACGCGCCCTGCTCTGGCGAAGGCGTGGTCCGTAAGGACGCCGATGCGCTGCGTAACTGGACGTTGGCCAGCACCGAAGCAATCGCTGAAACCCAGCGCGATCTCATTGACAGCGCTTTCCATGCATTACAACCCGGCGGCACGCTGATCTACTCGACCTGCACGCTCAATCAGATTGAAAACCAGCAGGTGATTCACTGGTTGCAACAGCGTTATCCCGATGCGGTAGAAATTGTGCCGTTGAATGGTCTATTTGCTGGCGCCGATCAGGCTTTAACACCGGAAGGTTTCCTGCACGTGTTCCCGCAAATTTTCGATAGCGAAGGCTTCTTTGTCGCGCGCCTGCGTAAAACCGCCAGCATTCCCGTGTTGCCCGCACCGACCTACAAAGTGGGCAAACTGCCCTTCTCACCGGCCAGCCGTAAGCTCAGCGCCGAGGTACAGCAGGCAGCAGCAAAAGTAGGCTTGCAATGGGATGACAATCACACGCTGTGGCAGCGCGATAAAGAGCTGTGGCTCTTCCCGGCAGCGCTGGAAAGTTGGCTGGGTAAAGTGCGCTTCTCGCGTATCGGCCTTAAGCTGGCAGAAACCTTCCCGAAAGGTTATCGCTGGCAGCATGAAGCCGTTGTCGCGTTGAGTAAGCCAGGCAGCGCGCTGGATTTTGCCCTTACCGATGCGGAGGCAGAAACCTGGTATCGCGGTCAGGATATTCATCCTGAGTCGTTACCGAATCGCGATGAGGTGATTGTGACCTATCAGTCACAACCTTTAGGATTGGCCAAAAAAGTCGGCAATCGGATTAAAAACAGTTATCCGCGTGAGCTGGTGCGCGACGGGCGTCTGTTCCGCTAAGCATTACTGCAATTTTACCAGCGTGAGACAGTTGCCGAAAACCGCGCCGGTATCAATATAATGCTGATTCGCCACATGCAGCGGTTGCTCCAACGGCGTGTGGCCGAAGTAAAAATCGCTGGCGCCCGCAATGTTTGCTGAAGCGCCACGTTGATGGCGTCCCAGCCGATCGCGACTCCACACCACCTGTTGCCAATCGACATCCTGCCCCAGTGCATAATAGCTGGCAGGATAATCAGCGTGAGCAATCACCACCACGCGGTCGCCGAATTCCAGATGCAGAACCAACGGTAAATCGGCGCAGCGTTTCAACGCATGGCGCGCAGCGATTAACTTTGCGCCCTTCAACTGCCAAAACCATTCGCCGCCGTTCATCATCCACAAGGTCTGATCGCGCCCATCCAGCGCGGCGAGCGCCATCTGTTCGTGATTGCCGCGCACACAGCGAAACCAGGGTTCTTGCAATAGCGCTAAACAGCCGGGACTGTCTGGCCCGCGATCAATCAAATCGCCCACCGACAGCAATAAATCCTGCTGCTTGTCAAAATCCCGCTTGAGGAGCTGCGCATCAAGCTGGGCGCGGCAGCCGTGTAAATCGCCCACCACCCAAATGTTTCGCCACATTTGCGCACTTACCCGTTGGTAAAGCATGTAATCTTCCCCGGTTGACTGGAAGTTTAGTGAGCCCGGCTTAAAGTATAGTCCGGTGAGGTTTAGCCAGCGGAGGGAACAGCATGAGCGGCCGTAAACAATTTATTGGTGTCTTGATCGTTATCTTCATCGGCAGCTTGCTGCTGCTCGAAACGCTGGCTCGCCTGGTGCATCTGTTATTTGTGGGATAATTACGCAGCTTTACTTTCCTCGCTAAACGCCTAAACTCCTTTGCGCATCATATAAAGGAGCCTGTATGAGCCAGAATATTTACGACGACCCGCATTTTTTTGCCGGCTATGCCACGCTGCCACGTTCAGTGCAGGGATTGGACGGCGCACCGGAATGGCCCGCACTGCGCGCATTACTGCCCGATCTGGATGACAAACGCATTCTCGATCTCGGCTGCGGCTATGGCTGGTTTTGCCGTTACGCACAACAGCAAGGCGCGCGTGAGGTACTGGGCCTCGATGTCTCAGAGAAGATGCTGGCGCAAGCCGCGACCATGACTCAAGGAACGGGCATTCGCTATCAGCGTGCCGATTTAGAAACGCTGCAACTCAGCGAAACCTTTGATCTCGCCTACAGCTCGCTGGCGCTGCATTATCTCAGCAACATTGATACGCTCTTCGCCACCCTGTTCAATGCCTTAACGCCAGGTGGTGCGCTGGTGTTCTCTTGCGAGCATCCGATTTACACCGCGCCAACGGCGCAGCAGTGGATAATTGATGATCAACAGCAGCGTAGTTGGCCGGTGAATCACTATCAGCAGGAGGGTGAGCGCATCAGCAACTGGTTTGCCGATGGCGTAAAAAAACAGCATCGCAAACTGGCTACCTGGATTAATGCACTGATTGCCGCAGGATTTGAGATCGTCCATCTTGATGAATGGGGACCCGATGAAGCACAGTTAGCACAGAATCCCGCCCTGGCAGAAGAGCGCGATCGCCCAATGATGTTTCTACTGGCTGCGCGTAAACCTCATTAGATTCCAAAAGTGGCTGCGCTTTGCAGCCCCAATTAAAGCTTTTCTGCCGCTCACCCAAGTCATTTAATTATCCAGCAAAAGTGTCGTCTTTAATCGGTGAACTCCTTTTCTGAGCCGCTGATCTTGACTGACTACATCTTTAACTTTCGTCCCGCTCTCGATATCCATTATCGCTATAAACCGGCAGCCGATGATAATCGGCATTTATTGATCGTCATGTCGGGTTTTAACCTGCCAGATCCCACCATCTACGACTTTACGCTGTTGCAACATACACGATCGGCGGTGTTGTGGATCAAAGATGATTTCCATGGGCTGCCCGCTTACTACCTGTGCAACAATATGAACTTCGATATTGAGCATGGCGTGAGCCAACTAATTCGTTCGGTAATAGAACTGACCACACCGGCAAATGTTTCGATACTCGGCGCCTCTAAAGGCGGCAGTGCGGCACTCTACTTTGGCGTCCGGCATAACATTAAAAACATCATTACTGCCGTGCCACAATTTTATCTAGGTGATTATGCGGAGACTATGTGGCCAAAAGTAGGCGAAGCCATGATGGGCACCATTACCCCCGCAGCAGTGACGTTATTAAATAAGCTCTTGCCAAATACCCTGCGACGCGATCGCCAGACAGATAAAAATATCTATCTTTTCACTGCCCTTGCCGACTACCAACGTGAACAGGAAATTTTACCCAACCTGGCGCTGCTGCAGAAATACCGTAACTTCAATTTGATCGAGTCCGCATCGCCGTGCATCACACAACATAACGAAGTAACCCGCTATAACCTGAATTTGATATTGGCTCTGATTTATCAGTTAGAACAGGACATTACTCCTTGCTGGGGCCACATTCGCAATGGCAGCGGCTGGGATGTTGCGCATGGATAGTCACAATCGATGATAATGCTCTGCTAAGGTTAGATATTGATGATGTCTACAGGAGCGAGCCAATGAAAGACTATTATAAAATTGATCTGGAAGTGTTTATGCAAAATAACGTGGAATTAATTCGCGCAATTAAAAGCAAAGCGCCGGCCTATGCCGATGAGTTAGGTTTAGAGGTGATTCAATATATCAACCGGGAAATAAAACAGGCTCATCTCGATTATATTGAAAGTTTGGGCGTGAAAGATCCGTATGAGCATTACATTTCACAACATGAAGAAGATCGCTCTCTGGCGGAACAACTCATTGCTCAACACCGCGCTGCTCTGCATCCTGCCCCGTAACGCCAAACCATTGCCACAACTGACGTGTGGCATTTATCTGTTTTAGCTCTAACGCGTGATCAGGAAAATTGCCAGCAAGAAAAAGGCTAATAAACCGGCGAAGGTTATTGTGCCGATGCGCGGGGTTTTTGCCCGACCCACTACCACACCAATAAAGATACTCAGCAGCGTTAATGTGCCAATCATTACCCAGAGAAGATATTGTGTATTTGCCATGAAGGGTCCTTATTAGCCGGCAATAAAACAGATGCGCTAACGTTATACCATTTTTTACGCATGCTGACTGCAGCTTTTTGGCCTCACATTTCTACGGGCTATCTGTCTGGTTGGTGATAATTAGGCACCAATAGACGGGCAACGCACCGATTTCAGCGCCTGTAACTGTGATAATCGCGCCGCGGCGTTATGCTTAGCACTGGCTTTGGCAATGCCATTACCGATGCCAAAATCACCCACGAAACCGAGCACCGTCAGCGCATCAAATTCGCCTGTTTTATCAATCTGCTGCTGCACGCTAAGAGATTTATCTATCTCCTGGTTCAATGTTGCGCAGTCATAAGTTTGCGCTTCTGCATCGCTCACCTTGGCAGATTGCGGATACTGTTTTAGTGCACAACCGCTGAGCAGCAGCATGGCTACTATAGCCATAGGCTTGAGCATCTTCTTAATTCTCATTGATTTGAGGTGAAGTAACTTGATGGCAAGGAATGTATCACGTGAAGGCGAGAGCGATCAGAGGAATAAGTGTGCTAAAGCGCGGTATTTAGCGCAAAAAAAAGCACTGCCGAAGCAGTGCTAGTGATACTTATATCAGGCAATCGCCTGACAACTCCCAATATAAAATCAGGAGAGATAATCCGTTATTATGCAGTTTTCAACACAATCATTGATGATTTGCAGAAAATACATTTAGCGCCATGGGGGTTCATTTTAGTAATATCGAACGCGGAGGTGCGATATTGTGAACTCTGGCAGTGCGGACATCTTAAACGATTATAAATGCGAATAATTACAGACCTAATACATTTGTTGCTGACGGACCTTTTGGACCATCTTCAACTGAAAACTCAACACGCTGACCTTCATCAAGTGAGCGATAATCTGTGCCCTGAATGGCTGAGAAGTGGACGAAAACGTCCTTGCTGCCATTTTCAGGAGAAATAAAGCCGAAGCCTTTTTCTGAGTTGAACCATTTTACCGTTCCAAGAATTTTGTTAGACATAATTTTTACCTTTTAAATGAGCCTATTGGCGTAAGGGCCGAGTTGCAGATACGAATCAGAACTTAGGATAAGACTCAAAGAGAAAGGGCTTGAAGCGGCACTAACTGGGATGAGAAATACAATGGGAACTAACCTTCTAACTGTCTGCTATTCAGACCGACGGAGCATTAACGCATTTATCTACGACACAAGCAAGCGATAATATTTTTTAATTTAATGAATGATAAATTGCGTGGGATCGTAATTTTAGCCTGACCGGCCAGAAAGCTTCCTGATGTAACGCTGTTAGTGGTCGCCGTCTACGCCGGGAAATCATCACTCTCGTTTGGGCAGGGCAGCTCCTGCCCATCAATGTCATCGAAAGTGAACCCCTCATTTATGAGCGTTATCACTTGCCCAGGCTGATCCACTACATACAAAGCGCCTGCCAGAGCACCAAGGTTAGATTCTGAATATCGCACTGATCTGACATCATATTTGCCCAGACCGAAGTTCATCCACTCTGTTAACTTTGTGTCGTTGCTGATGTATTCGAAAATGGACTGCTGAATCAGGTCAGGGTTCCATTCATACCACTTAGGCGGCGTCTACTTCTCGGCGTGCTTCAAGCAGGCGAGCGGTATCCATATCCACTTCATAGATGATGCTGCCTGCGTTTAAAGTGCCTGCCATTCGCTACTCTCCTGGCATAAAAAACCCCGCCGAAGCGAGGTTTTTTTGTCATATCTTTATTTGAATATGAATATCATGGCCACCAAGAAAATTATCAAAGCAACTATTCATTGGGCAGCCATTGAATTGGATTCTTCTTTTTTAGCAATCTCAGCATTAATTTTATTCGTGCTGTCTAAGGATGCTGACGTTGCAGCATCAACTTCCTGCGTATAGACCTCATAAAAAGCTATTCGGGCCTCCGCTGGTTCTTGTGCAAAGAAATCTTTAATGATGTCAGAGACATCTAATGATGCAGTATGAGGGTTTCCACCTTTATCACTAACTCCTTGTATGTATAAGACATAGTTCTCAACTAATTGCCTTACCTTGCCTCTCAGCGCACTGTATTCGACTACTCCGAGTTCGTTGGTGATACCGACATAATAGTCTTTAGGCTCCCCGGGTATTATAAAGTCATTCACATCCCTATCCCCACAAGTAATTGATGGGATAAATCCTAGCATGGGTGGGCGAAAGGTGGCGCAAAAGGAAGAGATCAAAACGTTAGAGAATTTCTGATTGATACATACCAATCATTAACTTTCGGGTCATATTGCATGAGCCAGAATCCAAGGCAAATAGCTGATGAACCTGCAAATAAGTGCAAAATTACGTACAACCAGTAAACATCTCTCCGCTCGTCTTTCTTAATATACTCACGTCGAGTTGTGCCTTTGAAGGTTTTTGTGTAAACACCGCGCCTTATATAAAGCACTGATTCAACGAGGAAGACGCCTCCGCAGGCAAACACGGCAATTACAACTAACCCTTCTTTCCAGTCCATGTTTATTCCTTTAGCTAAAGCTTGCCAATATTTCACCGCAATAGCATAGGAACCATAAGCACTGATCATCTGTCAGGATGTGCTACTGTACAACGCTAGGATATTCTCCACGAACTAAAAGCAAAGGATGCTCAAATAGAAATCTCAAAACATAACGATCACTTCGTTAAATTCCCATATAGACGTGAGACGCGGAATAACAGCGATAGATCGCATGCGCTGAACGGTTTACAGACACGACGCGCACCACACGCGGATTCGTTAATTCCCAGCTGACTCCCGGACCAAGACGCTCACCGCAGCTGTCAGTGTCTGCATACCAGATGAAAGCGCCCATGTACTGAGCGTTCTTCGGCGCGGTAGCGTTCAGCATCGTATAATGTGTGCTGTCTACCTGAGTGTTGTACTAGGGTGATGATGGCTGTGTTGCTTGTCGTTTTGAAGGAAGATAGTGTCAGCGGGTGACGGTGTGTGGTTTGGGTTGCCAATAACCGTAGCGCCAGGCACTGATATGCCGCGATGATCTAATCTACTGATAATTTTGGCATTCGGTGTCTCAATCATGAATTTATTCCAAAAAAACGTCCGGAGGCGGTTCAATTAGTGTGATTGCTTTTCTAGCGATTCAGCTATGCGGCGGAGATATTCATTACTCTTAAATGAAACCATGATGCACTCAAAAAATATCCTTGCGAAAACTGCCATAACCAGCAGTTGCACACCGGCAGTATTAACCCCCCAAGTAAAGAAGGTAAAAACAGCGGCAACCACTAATAGAGCCACGGTAATGATATAAAGTGTGCTGATGATTCGTGGGGTTATTAATTTATCGAATCCAAACATTAGACAATCTTCCTGATTGAAAAGAGGAATGATCTTAATATTTAGGATTTAATTCATTAAGTAACATCATCAGGCGCACTCGCGAATGCGCCTTGTGATGAAAGCCTCGACATCTAAGCAGAGTTTTCGGCTAACCAATCGGCAGCAGCTCGCATTTGCTTGATGGCCTCGCTTCTGGCTAACTTTTCCAACTCAGCTAACGTTGTTTCCACCTGATAAGGCAACTTCAGATACAGAGATACGTTTTCACCACCGGAATTCGGATCGGTATATATCGTTACTTCTGCATAGACAGTATTTCCCTCAACGCGCGTAAAACTTCCAATGTCTATTTCCATAGATCGCTCACCTAAGATGCATCGAGCTAAGATTATGCATCACTGTCATCTTTGCTTAAATATCAAAAAACGACGTTATTTAAGGCATTGCTCGTTGATGTAATCCTGCAATCCGGATATTTGCTTACCGGCGATTTCGATTCGCTCTCTGAGAGTGAAATAATCCCGTTAAGCGGCGTCAGTAAGTCTGAGGCTGGCTGGATCATCCATGCCGGCGGCGCCGATGGTGTTTGTCGTTGGGCAGTTTACGTTGAGCTGCCACCGACGCTTGCCAGTAGCGACATCATCATGCAGAAGGTTGATAGTCGCCAGAGCATCAGATAACTCCTTCGTGTATTTGGCATCAAGAGCCGCAACGGTGCGCTGGCGCACCTGCATGTCATCAATGGTGGCGTTAGCGAGTTGCAATGCATCCGTTGCTTTATCGCGCTGAGATTTGTAGTCGATGGCGTTGCCGCGATAAATGGCAGTCTGCACACCCAGCACAGCAACGAGCCCTAGCAAAATTGCGATGATTATGGCTTCAGCTTTAAAGATCATTTGAGCTTTCCGCCAGGCAAAGAGAACGCTCCATGTCGCGGCGATTCATCAGGCCTTTCCACTTCATGCCGCCGGCATATACCCAGCGGCGCAGCTCTTCACATGCACCATCCTAATCCCCTGCATTGAGCTTTTTCAGCAGTGTAGATTTGGAGAAGGCCGACGTGCCGACGTTATAGGTGAAGCTGTAGAGCGCGGCGCGGGGATATTTACCCAGCGGCACCTTGACCATGGAATCGACAGCCCTCTTAACTGGCTGCAGGTCATTCCACATCAGGCGATCACATTCGCGGTCGGTGTACTTCTTGCCCTTCACGATGTCGGCGCCGATATGACCATCACAGACAGTCCAAACCCCAGCCACATCTTTGTAGGGTTCGTACACTCGGCCCTCTACACCATCCTTTCCGCCAAGGAATACCGTATCAATAAGCCTGTTGCGCAGTGTGTTTGACATTGCCATCGTGTTAATCCTCGGTGAGGTCGGGCGCGGTGGGCCAGCGTTGCAGAGCTTTAATCTGCGCCAGCGTGGCCTTGCGTTTGTAATACCAGTTGATGCCGAGCGTAAATAGCGCGACCAGAATACCGGCCAGCACGCCAATAGCACTCCATTCATCGGGACTTAACCTGGTCAGCAGACCATTGGCAATCGTCCCGGCAGAAGCGCCGTATGCCGCGCCTGATGCCAGTTTGCTCATATCGATACTCATGTACACCTCGCTGTTCGCTTGGTGCCGCCTGTAGTCGTAAGAAAAGAGCGCTCATCCCCACACAGCAATGAGGGTCTGAATAAGTTTTGGGATGGCGCTAAAACGGAAAAAGGCCGCCAATTGGCGACCTCTTAAATTTGATGTACCCCACCCGGCGCTTATCTCCGGCACTCGTAATGGCTTAGCTCTTGAAGGGGCGAGACAATCTTCTCAGAAAGATTAAATCTCGATTTAACAATAGTTGCTAACATTACTATTAGCTAGCTAACTTAATTGGATTTAAGCACATTCCGTCAAATACCGGGCTTTAAATAATCTCAGGCAATCGCAAAGGTGCCTGATTTTGAGATTTGGTTTCTTGCCGATAACCACTACTCGTTACCAGCAGCGCGAGGCAAATCACAGCCTTGAAATTAACCCCAGCAACTTGCCGCTGATTGCCTAAAATTTAATCTCCTAACCAACTGGAGAGTTTCTATGGCACTTACGCGCGAGCAGATGAAGGCGCTCATCGACGAGCTACCAGATGAGCAAATCAATGAGCTATCTGGCTCTTTTGTCGAAACGGTTAAAAGTGGACCAGAGCCTAGCGATGATGATGGCGGGGTTTGGAAAGAGATTAAATTCGAATTCCCTGATCAGGATGGCACTCCTCAGGATAAGTGGTGATTCTAGATATGCAGATACAAAAACGCCCACCGGCTGGTAAGGCCATGGGGCGTTTTAATCACTCACTATGTTTGCAACTGACCGACTAAGCTGCGATCTGTTCGCTTCACTCCCCGATCATGCCCATTCCATTCTGTTTCGCGCTTCCTTCTGGCTGATGCCGGTGAAGTAAATCAGCGATGAACCGATATTTTGCACGGTCTTGCGCTTGCAGTATCGTAATCTGGCTACGTTGCGAACCGGGTTAGCCGTTCCGCTGGCCCTTACCCTGCATGCAGCTGAAATTAACCTGGAAGGCGTAATAGATAAATGTCGAGCAGGAAATCCGTCCGACCACATCATTTACTCTTCAGTGAGAAAGGGAGGCAGAAAGCCGGGACCAGTCATGCCGGATGCCATTACAAGTGCTTTTTCGGAGGCGAGGGAATTATGCGGGATTGAGTTCGGTTCAAGCCCGCCCTCTTTCCATGAAATCAGAAGTCTTGCAAGCCGGCTTTACGCTGCAGAAAATGGAGAGAATTTTGCTCAGCGGCTACTCGGACATAAAAACATGTCGATGACCAAAAAGTATTTAGATTCTCGTGGTCAGGAATATGTAATGGTATGGGCCGGATATCAGATATTCGGACAAATTTCGGACACTTCGTTTTTTCTTGTTATATATCAATGAAATAAAAAAAGACCGAATACGATTCCTATATTCGGTCCAGGGAAATGGCTCTTTAGGAGCCGTGCGCTAAAAGTTGGCATTTTTGCAGGCGAGGACGCCTTGCCATTTAATGGTAGACCAGGATTGGTGGTTTTCCAGCCAACTGCGCTGTTCGGTAAGCAAAGGTGTCAACTCTGTGATCGCGTTGACATAACCTGAGAACAAGCGTAGCGGCAGAAATGTGCGCCACGCCTGATTTATACCGAGATTACTTGCCGCACAGTTGCTGTGCGCGATCGACGATCGGCTGCAGACTCATTTTCTGACCTGGATGCGCTTTGTCTTCGGCCACGATGGTGTCGATGGATTGCAGCGTGCCCTGCCCGGCAGTCTTACGCGCGTAAGCTTTATCGTTGAGCGGATACTGCAATAACGTGCCGGGATTGATAGCAAACAGCGCTCCGTCTTTTTCGCAGGTCAGCATCACCTCTTCACGGGTGAAGGGCCATTTGTCCTTGCCAATCTCAAAACGGCTGACGGTAATAATCTGTGCGGCCATCGCCTGGCTGCACAGCGCCATCAATACGCAAGCTGGAATCAGTTTCTTCAGCAAAATATCGACCTCATTTCATCTTCTTTAATGACACATTCAGGCCGGTGAGAGTGTGGCAAACACGCTCACTAACCCAATAACAATAATGGCCAGCAGCAGCTCTAGCTGCGTCAGGCGAATAAACAGATGCGATGCATGACTGGCCGCCCGGCGGAAACGCGGAACCAGCAGATAGCGGTTGGTCAGCGCGATAGCGATCATCAACAATACCAGCAGCACTTTCACCACCAGCAGCTCGCTCCACGGTGTAACTTGCCAATCGCGCGGTGAACCGGCTATTAGCAGACTGTTAACGATTCCAGTGAACAACGCCAGCGCAACGGCTAAATGTCCGTAGCGGGAAAATCGCATCATGCAGCGAATAGCATCGGCACGGAATTCGATCTGTCTTGCTTCACGCATCAGTAACAGCAGCGGCAGTAAACCGCCCGCCCAGAACGCGGCGGCAAGCAGATGTAGCGCATGGTTTGCTTGCTGCAGCATGCCGGCCCAGCCATCACGCATTGCTGCATGTCCTACGCCTGCCAGAGCGATCAGTTGCAATACACCGCTAATAAGCAGCAATTGCTGACGCAGGCTGCCACGCAGTAATAGTGTCAGCGTGCAAAGCAGTGCGAAGACAATTTCCCAGCGCCAGACCATGCCAAAACGCGTATTCAGCACGGCGCGCCACGTCTCGCTATCGCTAACGTTTCGCCAGTCACCGCTCATCAAACCGGTTTGTGTCGCTAACATCAGCACGGCGCTGAGCAAACTCACTAGCGCGCTGGTACGCAAAATAAAATCTAAACGCTGCGCCAGCACCAGGCGATAGCGACGCGGTGCCAGCAGCGCGGTGTAGCAGGCGCTGCCAGCGAGCAGTAACACCGACAAGAAATGCAGCGCCCGCAGGCCAATCCACAGCGTGCTCAAACTCATTGATCACTTCACGCTAAATGCGTAGCTGCCTTTGGTTTTGTGGCCATCAACTGACAGCACATGCCAGTTCACTTGATAATTACCCGACGGCAACGGTTGGCTGATCGGTACAATCAGCTGATCGTGCTGTTTGTTGTTAAGCCTGGCCTTCCCCACCGGCATGGGTTGATGTTGCGCGTTGAGCACTTCTACGCCACTAAACGCGGCTTCAACGTCTTCAGTAAAGGTCAGCGTTAAATTCTGCGGGGAATGCTCCACCACGGCTTTATCCGCCGGAACCGGCGTTTTCAGGTGAGCATGAGCCAGCGCAAACTGGCTGAAGGCCAGCGTTGATGACGCCAGCAACAGCGCCACAACTCGGGTAAACGCAGTTTTCTTCATCACTTCTTCCCTTTTAACTGCGGCAGTGCACCGCAAACGTGGCAGCAGGATACGCCGCCGATCCGCAGGTGTCGAGACTTGCGGTGCGATCCAATTTCCTTGATCCCTCGGTCCGAAACCATTACTTTTGCCCCTGATTATCAGGAGGAAAGTATGAGTCAAAACCTTGCCTTGCTGTCGCAGGAAGAGAAAGACAAAGTGAATGTCGATCTGGCCGCCGCGGGCGTGGCTTTTAAAGAGCGCTACAATATGCCCGTGATTGCCGAAATGGTGGAGCGCGAGCAACCAGAGGCGCTGCGTGAATGGTTTCGTCAACGTCTGATGAACTACCGCCAGGCATCGCTCAGCCTGTCACGCCTGCCCTACGAACCTAAGCAGAAGTAATCTATGTTACGTGTTATCGATACCGAAACCTGTGGCCTGCAAGGCGGCGTGGTTGAAGTGGCGTCAGTGGATGTCATTGACGGTCAAATCGTCAATCCCATGAGTGATTTGATCTGCCCGGACCGCCCGATCAGCCGCCAGGCGATGGCGGTGCATCGCATTACTGAAGCGATGGTGGTTGGCAAACCGACTATCGAAGAAGCGATTGGCCGCTATCACGGCAGCCCGCATTATGTCGCGCACAACGCCAGTTTTGATCGCCGTATGCTGCCAACCATGCCGGGCGAATGGATCTGCACCATGACGCTGGCGCGTCAGTTGTGGCCAGGCATCAAATACGGCAATCAGGCATTGCGTCATAGCCTGAAGCTGGACGTCACACCTCCAGCCGAGCTGCATGCACACCGCGCGTTGTATGACTGCTACGTCACCGCCGCGCTACTGATCCGCATTATGGAAACGTCGGGCTGGAATGCCGAGCAGATGGCGAATTTGTGCCAACCGGCAGCCGTGAGTGGTGATGTGTTCCCGTTCGGGAAGTATCGCGGTCAAAGCATTGGCAGCATTGCGCGTAAAGATCCCGGCTATCTGCGCTGGGTGCTGGAAAATGTGCGCGATTTGCGCCCACCGTTGCGGCAGGCGCTTCGCAAGTACGTTAAAAGCGATCAGTAATCGGTACGGTCTGGCAAGCTCCCCTGCGCCAGACCTATCAGGAAAGTAAACTCCTGCGCCACGCCTTCATAGGCTTTGAAACGGCCCGATTTACCGCCGTGGCCGGAATCCATCTCGGTGCACAGTAATAGCAACGAATCGTTAGTTTTTAACTCGCGTAGTTTCGCCACCCATTTGGCCGGTTCCCAATACTGCACCTGAGAATCGTGCAGCCCGGTGGTAACCAGCAAGTGTGGATAGGCTTTTGCTTCGATGTTGTCATACGGGCTGTACTGGCGGATGCTGTGGTAAAACTCTTCCTGCTCGGGATTGCCCCACTCATCGTATTCGCCGGTCGTAAGCGGAATCGATGGATCGAGCATGGTGGTCACAACATCCACAAAAGGTACCTGTGCCACCACACCGTGGAACAGATTCGGTGCCATGTTCACGACACCACCCATAAGTAACCCTCCAGCGCTGCCGCCCATGGCGTACAGCCGCTGTGGATTTCCGTAACCTTTTGCCACCAGCGCTTCGGTGACATCGATAAAGTCGGTGAAGCTGTTGATTTTGTTCTTCAGGCGGCCACCGTCATACCACTGCTGACCGAGTTCACCGCCGCCGCGCACATGAATAATCGCGTAGACGAAACCACGCTCGAGCAAACTGATACGGCTGGTGCCAAAGCTAGCATCCATGCTGCTGCCGTAGGCGCCGTAACCATAAACCAGCAGCGGATTGTTGCCACGCTGGAAGTGCTTGCGGTGGTACACCAGCGAAACCGGGACTTCCGTACCATCACGCACCGTGATCCACAGATGCTCGCTTTTGAAATCCTCTGATTTAAAGCCCGGCACCGACGTGCGTTTCAGCACGCGACGTTCGCCCGTTTCCATATTCAACTCAAACAGCGTCGTCGGCGTGGTCATCGATGAATAGCCGTAGCGCAGCGTGTCGCTCTCCGGCGAAGGGTTATACGCCAGCCAGGTCACGTACGCCGGATCGTCAAAGGCGATGCCAAAGCTCTCCCCGCTCTCCCAGTTAATCTGACGCAAGGTATTAACGCCGTGCTGGCGCTCTTCCACCACCAGCCAATGACGGAACAGCTGGAAATCTTCCAGCACTACGTTGTCCCGCGCTGGAATTAACGCTTGCCAGCGCGCTTCGGCCAGCCACGCACTGCGGTACAGGCCGAAGTTTTTGCCATCCCGATTCGAGCGGATATAAAACTGGTGGTTGTAGTGGTCAATGCTGTATTCGTGATCGCGACGCCGCGGACAAAACGTTTGCGGCTGTGCATCGGGATATTCCGCATCGATCAGCAGGATTTCACTGGTGGTGGTGCTGTACAACGCCACCAGAATAAAGTGCTCTGACGTGGTTTTGTGCACGCTAAGATGGAAAGTATCGTCTTGTTCCTCGTACACCAGCTGATCGTCAGATTGCGGATGCCCCAATTCGTGACGCCATACCTGATAAGCCAGCAGGGTTTTCGGGTGTTTACGCACGTAATAGAGCGTGCGCGAATCGTTGGCCCAGGCCACGCTGGAGGAAGCATTCGTCAGCACTTCCGGATACCAACTGCCGCTTTGCAGATTACGGAAACGAATGCCGTATTGACGGCGCGAAAGGAAATCTTCCGCCAGCGCCATCACCTGGTTATCCGGCGTAATTGCCAACGCCCCCATGGTGTAAAAGTCGCTGTGGGACGCACGTTGGTTGCCATCTAGCAGCAGTTGCCACGGCTCATCAAGCGGTGCCTCAATCGGTTGACGGAAATAGGCGGGATATTCGTTACCCACTTCATAGCGGCTTTGATAGCGATAACCGTTCTTCACATACGGCACCGAGTGATCCTGCGGGGGAATACGATCGACAATCTCTTTTAGCACCCGATCCTGTAGCGAATTTTGCGAGGCCATCATCGCGCGGCCATAATCATTTTCAGCGTGCAGGTGGGCAAGCACTTCAGGATTTTCGCGATCGTCATCGCGCAACCAGTGATAATTGTCGGTGCGCGTTTCACCGTGCAGGCTCATCACATGGGGGATTTTTTTCGCGTTGGGCTGATTCATTTAGGCTCTTCTCCCTGAAAGACAATATTCAGCAAGCGTGGCACTAATCGCGCGTGATGCCAAGCTGCAAGCATCATCACCCAGCGCAGGATAAACCAACCAGCAAAAATAAAGGCTGCGAACGCAGCCTTTGCAACGGCTTACGCGGCTTTTTCCGCGTCGATATCGCGCTGGATACCATCGCGTACATCTTGCGGAATTTTTAGCGCATCACCTAACGCGGAGAGATAGCTGCGCTCCATAAAGTGGTCGACATCAATGGCTGCACAGCTTAGGAAATAGAGTTCCAGCGCCTCTTCTTCGTTCTTAACATCTGCCGCCAGCCAGTGAGGATCCAGCGGACGGTTCATCGCCTGCTGAATCAAAGCTTCGGCTTGTGTTCCATAACCGGCTTGTTGAATGTTTTGTTCTATCGCCGCGCGCTCGGCATCGTCAATATGACCGTCGCTCTTTGCCGCGAAAACCAGCGCCGTCACTAAGCGTTCAGCGCGTTGATCCAGCGGCGTTTGCAGTTGGCCGAAACCGGCCTCATCCTGATGAGTTTCCCGGATACGCTGCTTATATTTATTCCACAGCAGCGCACCAGCCGCCGCTCCGCCGCCTAGCAGCAAGGCTTTGCCGCCGTATTTGGTCAGCAGCTTACGCGTGGATTTACTGCCGACCAGCAAGCCCGCCAGACCGCCTAACGCGCCAGGTGCCAACATATCGCTCAATCCACCGGATTTTCCTTCACCACTCTTTTTCGCCAGCACCGATTGAATTTGCTGCAGCCAATTGCTCATTGTTTAACTCCCGTTTAAATTTCCGCTCACCATGCTGCCGCAGGCTGTGTCAGTTAACGTCAGAGCGAGAAAAGTATGGCAAACCTGATGAAGCTGAAAGCGTGAGTACGCAAACGTTTTCGTTTATACTGCGCGCGCATTTTGACTGCTAAGGTGAAATTATGACGACTCTCGGAACCGCGCTGCGCCCTGCCGCTACGCGTGTCATGCTGTTAGGTTCAGGCGAATTAGGCAAAGAAGTGGCGCTGGAGTGCCAACGTCTTGGTGTGGAAGTGATCGCGGTGGATCGTTATGCCGATGCGCCCGCCATGCACGTTGCGCATCGTAGCCACGTAATCAATATGCTGGACGGTGATGCGCTGGCCGCGCTGATTGCGCAGGAACAGCCGCACTTTGTGGTGCCCGAAATTGAAGCTATCGCCACCGAAAAACTGCTGGAACTGGAAGCTCAAGGCCAGAAAGTGGTGCCCACCGCGCGCGCTGCACGGCTGACCATGAACCGCGAAGGCATTCGTCGTCTGGCGGCGGAAGAGTTGTCCCTACCGACCTCGACCTACCAGTTTGCCGATAGCAAAGCGAACTTTGTCGCTGCGGCGAATGCCATTGGATTCCCGTGCATCGTCAAACCCGTGATGAGCTCATCCGGGAAAGGCCAAAGCTTTATCCGCGAAGCCAGCCAGCTGGATAAAGCCTGGGATTATGCCCAGCAAGGCGGACGTGCCGGCGCGGGCCGCGTCATCGTCGAAGGCGTGGTGAAGTTTGATTTCGAAATCACCCTGCTGACCATCAGCGCGGTAGATGGTATCCACTTCTGTGCACCGATTGGTCATCGTCAGGAAGATGGCGATTATCGTGAATCGTGGCAGCCGCAGCAGATGAGTGAACTGGCGCTGCAACGCGCACAGGATATCGCCGCTAAGGTGGTGAAAGCACTCGGCGGTTACGGTCTGTTTGGCGTGGAGCTGTTCGTATGCGGTGATGAGGTTATCTTCAGCGAAGTGTCACCGCGTCCGCATGATACCGGTATGGTAACGCTGATTTCGCAGGATCTTTCGGAGTTCGCGCTGCATATACGCGCCTTCCTCGGCCTGCCGATTGGCGGCATTCGTCAATATGGCCCGGCGGCTTCGGCCGTTATCCTGCCGGAGTTGAACAGCCAGAACGTGCAGTTTGTTAATATCGAAGCCGCGCTGGGTGCAGGTTTGCAGCTGCGCCTGTTTGGTAAGCCGGAAATCGCCGGTCAGCGTCGCTTGGGTGTCGCATTAGCGACCGGTGAAAGCACCGATGACGCTATCGCGCGCGCTGTTGCCAGTGCGGCAGCGGTGAGAGTGGAAGGTTAGGTTAACAGGTCGCCATGCGTGGCGACCCGAAGCCGTAAGGTGCGCATACCCTGCGCACCTGTTAAATGACGCTACGCTCTTGCTCCTTCAACCGCCTCACGCGCCAGGCGCGTAATCCGATCCCAGTCACCGGTTTCCAGCGCATCATTCGGCACCAGCCACGAACCGCCAATGCACAGCACGCTTTTCAGCGCCAAGTAATCACGATAATTGGCTGGCGAGATGCCGCCGGTTGGGCAGAAACGCACCTGCGGGAACGGGCCACCAATTGCCGACAGCGCCTTTACGCCGCCATTCGCTTCCGCCGGGAAGAACTTGAACTCACGCAATCCATAATCCATACCGGTCATCAATTCTGACACCGTGCTGATACCTGGAATTAAGGGTACCGGACCTTCCACCGCTGCCTTGAGCAGCGACTCAGTCAAACCTGGGCTGATAACAAACTGCGCGCCCGCATCCGTGACTTCTTTGAGCTGCTGCGTGTTAATCACCGTACCAGCGCCTACTATCGCTTCTGGCACTTCTTTAATCATCGCACGCAGCGCATCCATCGCTACCGGCGTACGCAGTGTCACTTCCAGCACACGCACGCCGCCAGCCACCAGCGCTTTTGCCATCGGCACCGCGTGTTCCAGCTTATTAACCACGATGACCGGCACGACCGGGCCCGTTTTCAGGATCTGTTCAGCACTTGTTTTCCAGTTCTTCATCACGTTTCCTTAGTTGCATCAGCCCGGCGCACGGCCACGCTGTCAATAATTGGGCTCTACCATACAAGATTGGCTGGAGCGGCGTCCATCGGATATCAAAATTTTTTGAAACCCGGGTTCACTTTTCAGAAAAATGAATTTTGGACGAAAAAAAGCCCGCACATTCGGCGGGCTTGGTTTGGTGCGCTTATTCGAACTCGTTCCAGGAACGGCCATCGCGCGTAATCATCGCGACAGAGGCAACCGGCCCCCAGGTGCCGGCCTGATATGGCTTCGGCGCCTCGGCATCGGCGTTCCAGGCGTCAATGATGGAATCGACCCAGCCCCACGCCGCTTCAACTTCGTCACGGCGGACAAACAGCGCCTGAATACCGCGCATGGTTTCCAGCAGTAGACGCTCGTAAGCATCGGCCAGATGCGACTGGTTAAAGGTTTCGGAGTAGCTCAAATCCAGCTTGGTGGTCTGCAGTTTATGCTTGTGATCGAGTCCCGGCACTTTGTTCAGGATTTCGATATCCACGCCTTCGTCCGGCTGCAGACGAATGGTCAGCTTGTTCTGTGGCAGCTCAGCGTACGAATCCTTGAACAGGTTCATCTCTGGATTCTTAAAGTAAACCACCACTTCAGAGCATTTCGTCGGCAAGCGTTTGCCGGTGCGCAGATAGAACGGCACGCCAGCCCAACGCCAGTTGTCGATATCCACGCGGATAGCAACGAAGCTTTCGGTCGCGCTCTGCTTGTTCGCGCCCTCTTCTTCCAGATAGCCCGGCACTTTTTTCCCCTGCACAAAGCCTGCGGTGTATTGGCCGCGCACGGTTTTATCACGCACGTTGGTCTGATCAATACGGCGCAGTGAACGCAGCACTTTTACTTTCTCATCACGAATCGCATCGGCGCTCAGATCGGACGGCGGCGACATGGCAATCATGGTGAGGATCTGTAACAGGTGGTTCTGGATCATGTCACGCATCTGGCCGGCTTTGTCGAAGTAACCCCAACGGCCTTCGATGCCGACCTCTTCTGCCACGGTGATTTGCACGTGGTCGATGGTGCGATTATCCCAGTTATTCACGAAGATAGAGTTGGCGAAACGCAGCGCCAGCAGGTTGAGCACCGTCTCTTTACCAAGATAGTGGTCAATACGGAATACCTGGCTCTCTTCGAAGTATTTGCCCACGCTGTCATTGATCTCTTGCGAGGTTTCTAATGACGTCCCGAGCGGCTTTTCCATCACCACGCGCGCCGGTTTGGCGTTCAGCTTAGCCGCGCCCAGTCCGTCGCAAATCGCCCCAAAGGTGCTGGGTGGCATAGCGAAGTAGTTAATGGTGACGCGATTTTTCTGGTCAAGCATTTTGCCCAGTTTGGTGAAATGCGAGGTGTCATTAACGTCGAGGTTACAAAAATCGAGACGGCTGCTGAGCGTATCCCACAGCGCTTCATCGATCTTCTCTTTCATGAAGGTTTCCAGCGCTTCACGCACCACTTTGGTATACGCGTCTTTGTCCCAGTCCGCGCGTCCCACGCCAATAATGCGAGTGGTTTCATGAATCTGACCGGCTTTTTCCAGCTGATACAGTGATGGCAACAGTTTACGGCGTGCAAGATCGCCTTTGGCACCGAAAATCACCAGATCGCATGCCTGGGCTGTTTGTGTAACCGCCATTTTCCTCTCCTCGTTGCAGGATATACCCGGCTTGAGCGTTCTCATCACGCCGGGTCCTTATTGTAATTTTCTTACAGCACAATGTACGTTTTTCGCCGCGCCAGGACAACCCGAACACGGCGCTTTGCTGGCGTTAACTGTGAACGTAATAAAGATGTTAAGTGTGGTGTCGCGTGCCATTTGGCCACATTTTCTGTTTCGATATTTGTCGAGGCAAAACACGTCAGCGATCAAAGTATCGCAAAAAATTCGCGTTTACATTTGTCCTCCGCTGCGTGCGAGGTGCTATTACACGGTATATTCTTGTCAATTGGCAGCGATTTCATTGATTGATAAACGCTGAAAAGTGATTGACGCTCATTAGGTTAAACCATGCTGGAACAGATTCAGGCGCAATTAGACGCGCTGAGTAAATCAGAACGCAAAGTGGCAGAGCAAATTCTTGCCGCGCCTCAACAGGCGATGCACTCCAGCATCGCCACGCTGGCGCGTGCTGCCGAGGTGAGCGAACCCACGGTAAACCGCTTCTGTCACCGCATGGGAACGCGCGGCTTTCCTGATTTCAAACTGCAGCTCGCGCAGAGCCTGGTCAAAAGCCCGAACTGGGTCAGCCGCGATGTGGAAGAAAATGACAGTGTCGAAAGTTACAGCCATAAAATATTTGATTCCGCGCTGGCGGGTTTGAGTCGCGTCCGCCAGCAACTCGATTCACAGGTCATTCGTCAGGCCGTTCAGGCCCTGACGCAGGCACATAAAATTGCCTTCTTCGGCCTTGGTGCGTCAGCCGTGGTGGCACACGACGCCACCAACAAATTTCTGCGCTTTAATCTGCCGGTCATCTGGTCAGAGGATATTGTGATCCAGCGCATGAGTTGCATAAATAGTGGACCAAATGATGTATTTGTTCTCATCTCGCATACTGGCCGCACCAAAAATATGATAGAACTGGCTCGCCTGGCGCGTGTAAACGCTTCCACTGTGCTGGCTATCACTTCTCCAGGTTCCCCGCTGGCGGCGGAAGCCACATTGGCATTGACGCTGGATGTGCCTGAAGATACCGATATCTACCTGCCGATGGTTTCCCGCCTGGCACAATTAACCGTGGTGGATGTTCTGGCGACAGGGTTTACCCTTGAGCGCGGCGCCTCTTTCCGTGAGAATTTGAAACGGGTCAAAGAAGCGCTAAAAGATTCGCGCCTGGAAAAGCAGGTGCAGGAAAATAATTAACATCACATTCACAATGTGAGTCGAATCACAGCCCATCGATCATATAGAATAGATGAACACTACGTGTCACTTGAGAGCGACACGATACTTTGCTAACGGAGTCCTTCATGTCCAGACGTCTCAGAAGAACCAAGATCGTTACAACCCTCGGCCCAGCTACCGATCGCGACAACAACCTCGAAAAAATCATCGCGGCAGGTGCAAACGTTGTACGACTCAACTTCTCCCACGGCACCCCAGAAGATCATCAGCAGCGTGCCAATAAAGTGCGTGAAATTGCCGCAAAACTTGGCCGCCACGTGGCGATTCTGGGTGACCTGCAGGGTCCTAAAATCCGCGTGTCGACCTTCAAAGAAGGTAAAGTGTTCCTCAACGTCGGCGATCGTTTCCTGTTAGATGCCGATTTGAGCAAAGGCGAAGGCGATAAAGAGAAAGTCGGTATCGACTATAAAGGCCTGCCAGAAGACGTGGTACCGGGCGATATCCTGCTGCTGGATGATGGTCGTGTTCAGTTGAAAGTATTGGAAGTTCAGGGCGTAAAAGTGTTCACCGAAGTCACCGTCGGCGGCCCGCTTTCCAACAATAAAGGCATCAACAAACTCGGCGGCGGTCTTTCAGCAGATGCGCTGACGGAGAAAGACAAAGTCGATATTATTACCGCCGCCAAAATCGGCGTTGATTATCTGGCCGTCTCTTTCCCGCGCAATGGCGAAGATATGAATTATGCGCGTCGTCTGGCGCGTGATGCAGGCTGTGACGCTAAGCTGGTGGCTAAAGTTGAACGTGCTGAAGCGGTTGCCTCGCAGGAAGCGATGGATGACATCATCCTGGCTTCTGACGTGGTGATGGTAGCGCGTGGTGACCTGGGCGTGGAGATTGGCGATCCTGAACTGGTCGGTATTCAGAAAGCTTTGATTCGTCGCGCGCGCCAGCTGAACCGCACCATCATTACCGCGACGCAGATGATGGAATCGATGATCACCAATCCGATGCCTACGCGTGCAGAAGTCATGGACGTGGCAAACGCCGTGCTGGATGGTACGGATGCGGTGATGCTGTCAGCAGAAACCGCAGCGGGTCAATATCCGGCAGAAACCGTGTCAGCGATGGCAAAAGTGTGCCTTGGTGCAGAAAAAATCCCGAGCGTTAACGTTTCTAAGCACCGCCTTGAGGTGCAGTTCGATAACGTTGAAGAGGCGATTGCCATGTCGGCGATGTATGCAGCCAACCACCTGCAAGGGGTTTCTGCCATCATCACCATGACCGAATCGGGCCGCACTGCGCTGATGACTTCACGTATCACCTCGGGTTTGCCGATCTTCGCTATGTCACGCCACGAACGTACGCTGAATCTAACCGCGCTGTACCGTGGCGTTACGCCAGTATTTTTCGACAGCAATAATGATGGTGTTGCCGCCGCGCACGATGCAGTGAACCTGCTGCGCGAAAAAGGTTTCCTCGTTTCAGGCGACCTGGTGATTGTCACCCAAGGCGACGTGATGTCGACCACCGGCACCACCAATACCAGCCGTGTGCTGCGCGTAGATTAATACGCACGTCTGACAGCGGCTGTAACAACATGGACAAACGCGACTGCCTGGCAGTCGCGTTTTTATTTTTTTGACAAGGAGGCCAAATGGCCCGCTATCAACCTATAACCCAACTTACCGGGCGCGTGCTGCTGTTTCCACTCGCCCTGGTGTTGTTTGAATTTGCGACCTATATCGCGCATGACATGATTCAGCCCGGCATGCTGCTGGTTACCTCTGAATTCAGCGTCGGCCCCGAATGGGTATCCACTTCGTTGACCGCCTATCTCATGGGCGGCGTGGTGCTGCAATGGCTGCTGGGCCCGCTTTCTGACAAATATGGCCGCCGCCCGGTATTACTGTTTGGCATTCTGTTCTTTGCAGCCGCCTGCATTCTGACCACCTGGGTTAGCAGCATTGAAGAGTTCGTCGCGCTACGCTTCATTCAGGGCATTAGCCTGTGCTTCATTGGCGCAGTCAGCTACGCGGCAGTGCAGGAAGCTTTTGCGGAAGCCCTGGCGGTACGCATGATGGCGCTGATGGCTAACGTTGCGCTGCTGGCACCTTTAGCGGGACCACTGGCCGGTGCGGCGTGGCTTACCGTTGGTGAGTGGCGCAGCATGTTTTGGCTGTTTGCCATTTGCAGCGTGGTTGCTTTTGCCCTGTTGTGGCGCGTAATGCCCGAAACCGCTGGCGACCGCAGCCACTCTATCGCCCTGCCGACGCTGGCGCGCGGCTATGCCCGCTTAGCACGCGATCGCCAGGTGATGTACGGATCGTTCGCGATTGGTCTGGTGTTTATCCCGATCCTCACGTGGGTGGCGCTTTCGCCGGTAATTTTAATGCACGATGAGGGATTATCGCGGATGCAGTACGCGCTGCTACAGCTGCCGGTATTTCTGGCAATGATTGCCGGCAATATCACGCTGGGTAAATTGGCGGGGCGTGTACCCATTGAGCAACCGGTGAAATTTGCCGCCTGGCCAATTCTGATTGGTCTAAGCATTTCACTGCTGGCCAACCTGCTCGACAGCCATACTTATTTGCTGCTCACCGCCGGTTTAAGCCTGTACGCATTTGGCGCAGGCATGGTAAACGCCGGTCTGTATCGCCTGACGCTCTACTCCAGTAATGAAGGCAAAGGCAGCGTTGCGGCGATGCTTGGCATGATCAGTATTCTGACGTTAGCGATCGGCATTGAACTGGCAAAAAGTGGCTACTTCAGCGGCGGAACACCCTGGTTTAGCGGCATTAACTTTGCGGCTGGCGTGCTGTGGTTTGCGCTGGTGACGCTGTTCCTGCGGGAACGTAAACGTCGCAGTCATGTCGCAGAGGTAGAATGAGAAAGGGGCCAAACGGCCCCTTTTCTTATTTCTTGCGTGGATAAAGATCGTTACGCGCATAAGGTTCGATATCTCCCTCCTTGCGCGTTTTTAGCAGCTTCAAAATCCACGTGTACTGCTCAGGATGTGGACGCACGAAGACTTCCACTTCTTCATTCATTCGGCGTGCCAATGTGTGGTCATCGGCATCCAGCAGATCGTCCATAGGTGGACGCACATAGATTTCCAGACGATGAGTTTTGCTGTTATACACCGGGAATAACGGCACCACGCGCGCGCGGCACACTTTCATCAGGCGCCCAACGGCAGGCAATGTGGCTTTGTAAGTAGCAAAGAAATCGACAAACTCACTATGTTCTGCGCCGTGATCCTGGTCGGGCAGATAATAGCCGTAATATCCCTGACGTACGGACGCGATAAACGGCTTGATGCCATCATTGCGTGCATGCATGCGACCGCCAAAGCGACGCCGCACCGTGTTCCATAGGTAATCCATTAACGGATCGCTTTGGTTATGGAACATTGCCGCCATCATTTGGCCTTCAGACGCCAGCAGCATAGCCGGAATATCCACGCCCCAACCGTGCGGCACTAAGAAAATGACGTTTTCTTTATTTGCCTGCAGTTGCTCGATAATTTCCCTACCGTGCCACTCAACACGCTTACGCACATGCTCAGGATTGCGCAGGCCCAGCTCGGCCATCATGGCCATCGCCTGCGGTGCAGTAGCAAACATACGATCAGCAATCTCTTCGCGCTGCGCCTCACTCAGTTCCGGCAGGCAATAGTAGAGATTGATCAGCGCACGACGCCGCGCACTTTTCGCCAGCTTACCGGCGAACTTGCCCAATCCGCCCAGAATCGGATCGCGCACGCTGGCGGGAAGTAATGCCATACCAGCCAGCGCGCCAACCGCTAACCAGCTGCCCCAGTATTTCGGCTTTAAAAATGAACGTTGAAAAACGGGAATAAACTCACTGTTATTTTTCTTTCGGGTTTCCATGCACTCGCCTCTGTCAATGACCGGTCAATAATAGTGACGATGATTAAATTTGCAATCTTCATGCGCCAGATAGCAAAAAACCGACGAAGAATCCGTCGGTTTTTCCCGTCTGCGCACAATGATGCGTTATTTCAACGTTAACTGCGGCAACCAGGTTTTGACTTGCGCCATATACGTGCTGCGATCTTTACCTGTCAGGCCTTCCATGCGCGGCAACTTCGCCGTCAGTGGATTCACCGCCTGGTTATTGATCCACACTTCGTAGTGCAGATGTGGACCGGTCGAACGTCCGGTGTTACCTGAAAGCGCAATGCGATCGCCACGCTTCACTTTTTGCCCCGGTTTAACTAGCGCTTTGCTCAGATGCATGTAACGCGTCATATACTGACGACCATGACGAATCGCTACATAGTTACCGGCAGCGCCGCCGTTCTTCGCCATCACCACTTCACCATCGCCAACGGCCAACACTGGCGTACCAATCGGCAGCGCAAAATCGACACCTTTATGGGGTGCGATACGGCCCGTCACCGGATTGAGGCGGCGTGGATTGAAGTTTGAGGAAACGCGATACTGCTTAACCGTAGGGAAGCGCATAAAGCCGCGTGCCAGACCCGATGCATTACGATCGTAGAACTTGCCATCTTCGGCGCGGAAAGCGTAATAATCTTTGCCACCGGAGCGTAAACGTACGCCCAGCAGTTGACTTTGCGCACTTTTTCCACCGAGCATTTCACGCGACATCAGCACACTAAAATCGTCGCCGGCGCGCAGTTTACGGAAATCCATCTGCCACTGCATCGCTTTGATCACGTTACTGGTCTCAGCGCTGCTCAAGCCTGCACGTTGAGCGCTGGCAGCAAAGCTACCGCGCACTTCACCTTTCAGCACGCTGTTCAGCCATTCACCCTTTTGCAGCTCTTGCTGCATCTTAAAGCTGCCGTTATCTGCACGCTGATAAGTACGGGTTTCACGACGATCGATTTCCCAGCTGAAGGTTTGCAGTTGGCCATCCGCATCCAACGTCCAGCTCAGCTGCTGACCGACGCGCATATTACGCAGATCTTTATCACTGCTTACCAACGCGTTGATATCACCCAGCTCAATGCCGTACTGATTCAGGGCGCTGCTTAACGTATCACCCGAAGAGATGGTGTAATCGTGGATGTTAGGATTGTCCGGGACATCTTTATCAATGTCGTCAGCAGGAATATCTTCTTCCGGCTCTTCCGTGGTTTGATCGATCGGTTCACTGGCTTCCGGCAACAGTGTACGTAGTTCGTCTTTGTCCAGCGCGATGGTTTTCACGATGGGCGCAACATCACGAGGATGATAAACGTAAGGCCGCCATACAGCGACGGCCAAAGTGACTACGGTTAATGAACCCAGCATAACGCGGTGGGGGCGCGGCAAATTATTAAATGCGAGGGCGACAGAGCGGGCTATCTGCTGCACTTTTACTTATTCCTCATGCTCCATTCAGGCAGCTCGCATACTGGCTCGACAACTCTATGAGAAACTTCACGTAGCTGTCTTTGGATAAGCTGATGTCTGTTCCCAGCGGATCTAACGTACCTTTACGCACGCTAGTGCCACGGGACACGGCATCGATGACGGCCGGTCTGAATTGTGGCTCAGCAAAAACGCATACTGCTTTCTGCTCAACCAACTGTGTTCGTATTTGATGTAAACGCTGAGCGCCCGGCTGAATCTCAGGATTAACGGTAAAATGCCCTAAAGGCGACAAACCGTAATGTTTTTCAAAGTAGCTGTAAGCGTCGTGAAAAACGAAATAACCCTTGTTCCGCACAGGCACGAGTTGCGCGCCGATGTGTTTGTCTGCATCGGCTAATTCTGCCTTAAATTCCTGCAGATTAGCGTCAAGTTTGGCTTTGCTTTGCGGCATAAGTTCCAATAATTTTCCATGGATTGCAACCGCAGATTGTATGGCCATGTCAGGTGACATCCACAGGTGCATATTAAACTGTCCGTGGTGGTGATGTGCATGAGACGCGTCCTGGTCTTCAGAATTTTCTGAGTCATGGTTATGATCGTGATCGTGCTCATGTTCATCATCATCTTCATCGCCGCTGATCAACAGAGGTTTTATGCCTGGCAAAGCAGCAATTTCGAGGTTTTTATTGGCGGGTAATTCTGCCGCTGACTTGGTCAAAAAGGCTTCCATTTCTGGTCCTACCCAAACGACTAAGTCTGCGTTTTTTATACGTTTTACATCGGAAGGACGTAAGGCATAATCATGTTCTGATGCGCCGTCAGGCAGCAATACTTCAACAGGCGTAATGCCATCAGCGATGGCGGCTGCGATAAATCCGATTGGCTTGATTGATGCCACTACCGCTGAACGCGCGGGCAGTGCGCTTGAGGCTACGATTGCCGCAGCAGTAAGGGTGAAAACAAGGCGCTTTTTAATGTGTAACATAATACGTCATTCCATCGTGACCCGGTGATGGAATGTGATATTATAACATTCGAAATTCAATGCAACCGTAAATATCATGTCGCCACTTGTAACCCTTGAAAACATTTCCGTGAAGTTCTCCCAGCGTCCAGTGCTTGCAGGCGTTAGCCTGACACTCGAACCGGGAAAAATTCTCACGCTGCTTGGCCCAAATGGCGCCGGCAAATCTACGCTAGTGCGTGCGGTGCTCGGGTTGCTTAAACCTACCAGCGGTAGCGTCAAGCGAGCCGCTGATTTGCGCATCGGTTATGTGCCGCAAAAACTGCATATCGATCCCACTCTCCCCATCACCGTTGAGCGCTTTATGCATCTTTCGCGCGGTACCAAGCGCGATGCCATTTTACCCGCACTAAAACGCGTGCAGGCCGGGCATCTGCTCAATGCGCCGCTGCAAAAACTTTCGGGCGGTGAAACCCAGCGCGTTTTACTGGCGCGTGCCCTGCTTAATGCACCTCAGTTGCTGGTGCTGGATGAGCCGACGCAGGGCGTTGACGTCAATGGCCAGGTTGCGCTGTACGATTTGATCGACCAGCTGCGTCGCGAGCTGAACTGTGCCGTGCTGATGGTTTCACACGACCTGCATCTGGTGATGGCGAAAACCGACGAGGTATTGTGCCTCAATCATCACATCTGCTGTTCCGGCACGCCGGAAGCGGTGTCACAGCATCCGGAATTCATCGCGATGTTTGGCCCACGCGGCGCGCAGCAGTTGGCGATCTATCGCCATCACCATAATCATCGTCACGATTTACAGGGACGTATTGTTCTGCGCAAAGGAAATGGCCCGTCATGATTGAACTGTTATTACCTGGCTGGCTGGGCGGCGTCTTGCTGGCGCTGGCGGCCGGTCCGCTCGGCTCGTTTGTCGTCTGGCGCCGCATGTCCTACTTCGGCGATACCCTCGCCCACGCATCGCTGCTTGGCGTGGCGTTTGGTTTGCTGCTCAACGTTAATCCCTATTACGCGGTAATTATGGTTACCGTGTGTCTGGCGTTAGGATTGGTGTGGCTGGAACGTCGTCCGCATTTGGCTATTGATACGCTGCTCGGCATTATGGCGCACAGTGCGCTTTCGCTGGGTTTAGTGGTGGTCAGCCTGATGCAAGGGGTGCGTGTGGATTTGATGGCCTATCTGTTTGGTGACCTGCTGTCGGTAACCCCAGATGATCTTTGGATGATGGGCGGCGGCGTGGCGATTGTGCTGGTAGTAATGGCGTGGCAATGGCGCTCCCTGCTGTCAATGACGATCAGTCCGGAACTGGCGCAGGTTGATGGCGTTAATATTCAACGCACACGCTTAATGCTGATGTTAGTGACGGCGTTAACCATCGGTGTAGCCATGAAGTTTGTTGGTGCGTTGATCATTACTTCGTTGCTGATTATTCCGGCAGCCACGGCACGGCGCTTCTCGCGCTCGCCGGAACAGATGGCGGGTTACGCAGTAATTATCGGTATTATCGCCGTCACCGGAGGACTGACCTTCTCCGCTAATTACGATACGCCAGCCGGACCTTCAGTGGTGTTATGCGCTGCGGTGCTGTTCATCTTTAGCATGGCAAAAAAACCGGCGGCCTAGCGCCGGTTTACTCTTCGCGACTGATACCGAAATGTTTATAGGCATGCTGCGTTGCCATTCGGCCGCGCGGCGTGCGCTGAATGAACCCTTGCTGGATGAGGAAGGGTTCAATCACATCTTCGATGGTTTCCCGCTCTTCTCCAATCGCCGCCGCCAGGTTATCAAGCCCAACCGGACCACCCGAGAACTTGTCGATAATCGCCAGCAGCAGCTTGCGGTCCATATAATCGAAGCCCTGGCTATCGACGTTAAGCATATCCAGCGCGCTGGCTGACACTTCACCGCTCAGGTTGCCGTTGGCGCGAACTTCAGCGAAATCACGTACACGGCGTAACAGGCGATTGGCGATACGCGGCGTACCGCGCGCGCGACGCGCAATTTCTAACGCACCCTCTTCGCTCAGCGCGAGTCCCAGACAAGCTGCACTACGACCGACGATGTGTTGCAAATCGGGCACGTTATAGAACTCAAGGCGCTGGACGATGCCGAAACGATCGCGCAGGGGTGAGGTTAATGAACCGGCGCGCGTTGTGGCGCCAATCAGGGTAAACGGCGGAAGGTCGAGCTTGATCGAACGCGCAGCCGGACCTTCACCGATCATGATATCCAGCTGATAATCTTCCATCGCCGGATACAACACCTCTTCCACCACCGGCGACAGGCGATGGATTTCATCGATAAACAGCACATCGTGGGGTTCAAGATTGGTGAGCATCGCCGCAAGATCGCCGGCTTTCTCCAGCACCGGCCCTGAAGTGGTGCGCAGGTTAACGCCCATTTCGTTGGCAACAATGTTGGCCAGCGTGGTTTTACCTA
This sequence comes from Pantoea nemavictus, assembly GCF_037479095.1. Taxonomy (NCBI): domain Bacteria; kingdom Pseudomonadati; phylum Pseudomonadota; class Gammaproteobacteria; order Enterobacterales; family Erwiniaceae; genus Pantoea; species Pantoea nemavictus. The sequence continues at coordinate 174,647 of NZ_JBBGZW010000001.1, forward strand.
ATCCCGGTGGGCCGAAAATCAGCAGATGATCGAGTGCATCGCCACGCAATTTCGCGGCCTGGATGAAAATCTCCATTTGCTCACGCACCTGCGGCTGGCCAACATATTCCGTCAGTAGCTTAGGGCGAATGGCGCGGTCGAGCGTTTCTTCTTCATTAAAGGAACTGCCCGAGACCAGGCGATCGGCTTCAATCATGCTTTACCTCAAATAGCTGCGCGCAGGGCTTCACGAATCAGGGTTTCGCAATCCGCATCCGGTTTACCCACTTTACTGATCATTCGGCTGGCTTCCTGTGGTTTATAACCAAGGGCAACCAACGCCGAAACCGCTTCCGCTTCAGCATCATTGTTATCCTGCGCAGCAGATGGCGTCGTTAACGTAAAGGTTGAATCACCACCAAACAGATCACCATGCATACCGATGAAGCGATCCTTCATTTCCACGATCAAACGTTCGGCGGTTTTTTTGCCCACGCCCGGCAGTTTAATCAGTGATGCAATCTCTTGTCGCTCAACCGCAGTAACGAATTGCTGTGCCGACATGCCAGACAGAATCGCCAGCGCCAGTTTTGGTCCTACGCCATTTACTTTCACTAACTCGCGGAACAGCGTGCGTTCCTGCTTGTTATTGAAACCGAACAGTAGCTGCGCATCTTCACGCACCACAAACTGGGTAAAGATGATCGCTTCCTGATTAATTTCCGGCAGCTCGTAAAAGCAGGTCATTGGCATGTGCACTTCATAGCCGACACCGTGCGCCTCAATTAACACCAGCGGCGGCTGTTTTTCCAGAATATTGCCTCGTAAACGACCAATCACCTGAGCAGTTCCTTAATCTGATAAGTAAGCCTGTGTATATACCATAAAAAAAGCTGGATGAATATCCAGCTTCGCTGTGTATTGGGTTTCCGCTAACCCGACCGCATACGACCACGCGTCATCACCAATTTGCTATCGCTGATACGTGCAGCGTTTTGACTCATATGGCAATGCGTAATGGCAATGGCCAGTGCATCAGCGGCATCGGCTTGCGGATTGGCCGGCAGTTTCAGCAAGGTGCGCACCATATGCTGCACCTGGCTTTTCTCTGCGCCACCGGTTCCGGTCACGGTTTGCTTCACTTGACGCGCCGCATATTCAAACACCGGCAAATCATGATTCACCGCGGCGACAATTGCCGCGCCGCGCGCCTGGCCCAGCTTAAGCGCTGAGTCGGCATTCTTCGCCATAAATACCTGCTCAATAGCGAAGTAGTCGGGTGAGAATTGCGTGATAATTTCGCTGACGCCTGCATAGATAAGTTTGAGACGTGACGGCAGATCGGTGACGTTAGTGCGGATACAGCCGCTGCCTAAATAGGTAAGCTGGCGGCCGGTTTGGCGGATGACACCGTAACCGGTGACGCGCGAGCCGGGATCGATCCCGAGAATTATCGCCACAGCGCGTCTCCGGTGATGGGGGTTTTAAGCAACGCCATTACAGCGTTTCTGCGATCTCATCAGAGATTTCACCGTTATGGTAAACTTCCTGCACATCATCACAGTCTTCCAGCATGTCGATCAGACGCAGCAGTTTCGGCGCAGTTTCAGCATCCATTTCGGCTTTGGTTGAAGGGATCATTGAAACTTCAGCGCTATCCGCTTTCAGGCCGCCCGCTTCCAGCGCATCACGCACCGCACCCATCTCTTCCCACGCGGTGAACACATCGATCGCGCCGTCGTCATAGGCAACGACATCTTCTGCGCCGGCTTCCAGCGCCGCTTCCATTACCGCATCTTCGTCCTGGCCAGGCGCGAAGGAGATAACGCCCTTCTTGCTGAACAGGTAAGAAACTGAACCGTCAGTTCCGAGGTTGCCACCGGTTTTGGTGAAGGCATGACGTACTTCGCCCACGGTACGGTTGCGGTTGTCGCTCAGGCACTCAATCATCACCGCTGAGCCGCCCGGACCGTAACCTTCATAAATGATGGTTTCCATGTTGGAATCATCTTCACCGCCCACGCCGCGTGCAATCGCACGGTTCATGGTGTCACGCGTCATGTTGTTAGACAGCGCTTTGTCCATTGCGGCGCGCAGACGCGGGTTGGAGCCGGCATCGCCGCCACCCAGTTTCGCGGCGGTCACCAGCTCGCGAATGATTTTGGTGAAGATTTTACCGCGCTTAGCGTCCTGAGCAGCTTTACGATGCTTAGTATTCGCCCATTTACTGTGTCCAGCCATCTTGCGTATTCTCCGATCTTTTACAGGGTGCAGGCTATCTTGCTTGCGATCTTGTCCCCCGGCAGTGCTCGCAATCCTCACGTACATAAGTACGCTCCGGTTGCTGTGCGCTGGCGGTGAACAACCTCGCAGCGCCGATGACGCCTGACTGTTCAATACTTTGGTGCAGTCCTGTTAAGACTCACCCGATTCATAGAATTTAAATCATTCGCCGCTGGAATAACGCGCGGCGGCGAGCATTCAGATAAATTCTTCAATTGCCTGGCGGTTACTCCAGGACTTGGTGAGGGCTGCGGCAGCGACGGGATCGAGCCAGCGCGCGGCGAGATGCTCAGTGAGCAGCAGGTCGCGCTCTGCAGGTAACGCCAATCTGAACCAGTGTTCGCGATTGTGCGTGGTGCCCGGTGCGTAGCGATGACGGTAGTGCGGGAAGATTTCAAACTCAATTTGTTTGTGGCAATCGTCCAGCACTAACTTTTCATCGGCAATGTCGATGGCGAGCTCTTCTAACACTTCACGCAGCGCCGCCTGGCGCGGGGTTTCTCCCGCTTCCAGGCTGCCGGTTACGGATTGCCAGAAGCTATCGTCATCACGTCGCTGCAGCATTAACACCCGGCCGGAATCTCGCGCAAAAATCACCACCAGCACCGATACCGGATGTTTAAAGCCCATTACTTGTTCTCTGACTTTTCTTTCTTCGGTGCCACCAGAATGCCTAAATCCAGCAGCGCCGCTGGATTAGCTTCGCTTGGGGCTTCGGTCATCATGCACGCCGCGGCGGTGGTTTTCGGGAACGCGATCACATCACGGATGTTATCGGTGCCGGTCAGCAGCATGGTCAGACGATCCAGACCAAACGCCAGGCCCGCGTGTGGCGGCGTGCCGTATTTCAGCGCATCAAGCAGGAAGCCAAACTTCTCACGCTGCTCTTCTTCGGTAATGCCGAGAATGCTGAATACCGTCTGCTGCATTTTGCCGCTGTGGATACGTACCGAACCGCCGCCCACTTCGTAACCGTTAATCACCATATCGTAAGCGTTGGCTACCGCTTGTACCGGATCGGTCGCCAGCGCTTCAGCGCTCATCTCTTTCGGCGAAGTGAACGGATGGTGCATCGCTGCCAAACCGCCCTCTTCATCTTCTTCAAACATTGGGAAGTCGATCACCCACAGCGGCGCCCAGGCTTTGTCATCCGTGATCTGCAGATCACGGCCAACCTTCAGACGCAGTGCGCCCAGCGCATCAGCGACCACTTTAGCGCGGTCGGCGCCGAAGAAGATCAGGTCGCCATCTTGTGCGGATGTGCGGTTCAGGATCGCTTCAACGATCTCTGCAGTAAGGAATTTCGCTACCGGACTCTGTACGCCTTCGAAACCTTTCGCGCGCTCGTTGATCTTCATCCACGCCAAACCTTTGGCGCCGTAGATTTCAACGAACTTGCCGTATTCATCAATCTGCTTACGCGTCAGCGCAGCGCCGCCCGGAACGCGCAGCGCAGCAACGCGACCTTTCGCATCGTTGGCTGGACCCGCAAACACCTGGAACTCAACGTTTTTCAGCAGATCAGCAACGTCCACCAGCTCCATAGGATTACGCAGGTCTGGCTTATCGGAGCCGTAACGGTTCATCGCTTCGGCAAAGGTCATCTGCGGGAAGTCACCGAGATCGACGCCCTTGATGTCAATCCACAATTCACGAATCAGACGTTCCATCTTTTCACGGACCTGCTCGGCAGTCATGAAAGAGGTTTCAACGTCGATCTGGGTAAATTCAGGCTGACGGTCAGCACGCAAATCTTCGTCGCGGAAACACTTAACGATTTGATAATAGCGGTCAAAACCCGACATCATCAGCAGCTGTTTGAACAGCTGTGGCGACTGCGGCAGCGCGTAGAATTTACCTTTATGCACGCGGCTCGGCACCAGATAGTCACGCGCACCTTCTGGCGTGGCTTTGGTCAGCATCGGGGTTTCGATATCAAGGAATCCCTGGTCGTCCATAAAGCGACGCACGAAGCTGGTAATTTTAGCGCGGGTTTTTAAACGCTGTGCCATTTCCGGACGACGCAGGTCCAGATAGCGATACGTCAGACGCGCTTCTTCGCTGTTGGTCTGGTTTGAGTCCAGCGGCAGCGGTTCTGCACGGTTGATGATGTTCAGCTCATGGGCAAACACTTCCACTTCGCCGGTCGCCATGTCGCTATTTTTGTTCTTTTCGTCACGTGCACGAACGGTGCCGGTGATCTGGATACAGAATTCGTTACGCAGCTCAGATGCCAGCTGGAAAGCGTCCTGACGGTCGGAATCGAAGAACACCTGTGCGATACCTTCACGGTCGCGCATATCGATAAAAATCAGGCTACCCAGATCGCGACGGCGATTTACCCAGCCGCAGAGAGTGACTTGCTGACCCACATGAGACAGATTGAGCTGTCCGCAATATTCTGTACGCATAACGTATCCTTTTAACTTCGCCGCTGCTGCCAGACAGCATCAGGCCGCGTAACCTTCTGAGATGCTGTCGCAAAAAAGACGGCTATTATAATGGAAAAACCCAGGCAGGATAAGTGGAGCCAGATCAAAGCGGACAAAACATTATGTTTTATCGCGCTGTTTTTCCTGCCGACATGAAAACAGGTTACATTAAGCCGCCCTTTCCCGCCCAAAAGGATTCAGGAGTTCGCGTTTGACACTTCGCATTGGATTACCGCAATGGCAGCATGCGCACTGGAAACAGTTCGGCTTAGCGACGTTAGCCGATTACGCACAGCTGTTTGGCTGCGTTGAAGGCAACACCACGTTGTATGCGCTGCCGAAGCCGGAAGTGGTGCTGCGCTGGCGCGATATGACTCATGACGATTTCCGCTTCTGCTTTAAGTTTCCCGATAGCATCAGCCACAAAGCCGCGCTGCGAAACTGCGATGAGCTGCTGACGGAGTTTTTCCGCCTGCTCGATCCACTCAGCAACCGCATCGGACAATATTGGTTACAGCTGCCCGCCGCATTCTCACCGGCGCAGCTCAGCGATTTATGGGCATTTCTTGATAGTTTGCCGCGTATCTTTCAGTACGGCGTTGAAGTGCGCCATCCGGCGTTTTTTGCCAAAGGTGAAGCCGAGCGCGCGCTGAATCGCGGTTTGCTGCAGCGCGGGGTGAATCGGGTGATTCTGGATAGCCGCCCGGCTCATGCCTCGACTTCACAAACCGCCGCCGCCGTTGAGGCCAGAGCGAAGAAGCCGCGCGTGCCGCCACACGCGGTGCAAACCGGCTCGCAACCCATGGTGCGTTTTATCGGCAGCGATAGCGTGGCGGAGAGCGTGCCGCTGTTTCAGCCGTGGCACAGCAAAATTGCCGCGTGGCAGGCTGAATGTGATCCGATGCTGTTTATTCACACGCCAGATATGGGCGAGGTGTTTCCCCTGATTCAGGCGCTGTGGCCGCAGTTGCAGCAGTTGGAACCCGCATTAGGCGATCTGCCCGATTGGCCGCAGCAGTCGAGCCTGTTCTAGACGTAACGCAAAGGGTGCAGCCTGCCCGCGTTTCTGCCAAAATAGCGCCCTTTCCGTTTTCTCTCCGGACCTTTCATTATGTCTGATCGCGATACGCTATTTTCCGCGCCCATCGATAAGCTGGGCGACTGGACCTTTGACGAGCGCGTGGCTGAAGTCTTTCCCGATATGATTCAGCGCTCGGTGCCGGGTTACTCCAACATCATTTCGATGATTGGCATGCTGGCAGAACGCTTCGTTCAACCGAATAGCCAGGTTTACGATCTCGGCTGCTCGCTGGGTGCCGCCACGCTGTCGGTTCGCCGCAATATTCATGTGCCGGGCTGCCAGATTATTGCCGTCGATAATTCGCCGGCGATGGTTGAGCGCTGCCGTCGTCACATCGACGCCTTCCGCGCGGATACGCCGGTGCAGGTGATTGAAGCCGATATTCAGGACATCCACATTGAGAACGCCTCGCTGGTGGTGCTGAACTTTACCCTGCAATTCCTTGAACCGCCGGCACGTCTCGCGCTGCTGAAGAAGATTGTGCAAGGGCTGAACCCAGGCGGTGCGCTAGTGCTGTCAGAGAAGTTCAGCTTTGAGGATGCCGAGGTCGGCGAGCTGCTGTTCAATATGCATCACGATTTTAAACGCGCGAACGGTTACAGCGAGCTGGAGATCAGCCAGAAACGTAGCATGCTGGAGAATGTGATGCTGACTGATAGCGTAGAAGCGCATAAAGCGCGGCTGAAAACCGCCGGTTTCAAACATGCGGAGCTGTGGTTCCAGTGCTTTAATTTTGGTTCGTTGGTGGCGTTGAAATGATTGAGTTTGGCCGTTTTTATCAGCAGATTGCCACCGGCCCGCTCGCCAGTTGGCTGGAAGTATTACCTGCCCAGGTCGCCGCGTGGCAGCGTGAAAACCTGCACGGCAAGTTTCGCGATTGGGAGAAGTCGGTCGATTATCTGCCGCTGCTGACTCCACAGAAGCTGGATTTATTGCACAGCGTGAGCGCTGATGTTGACGATCTGACCGATCGTCAACGCCTTGGCATTGAGAATCTGCTGCGCAATTTGATGCCGTGGCGTAAAGGCCCTTATTCGCTGTACGGTACCGAGATCGACACCGAATGGCGTTCCGACTGGAAATGGGATCGCGTGTTACCGCACATTTCTCCTTTGCAGCATCGCACGGTGCTGGATGTCGGTTGCGGCAGCGGTTATCACATGTGGCGTATGATCGGCGCGGGCGCCAAGCTGGTGGTCGGCATCGATCCCATGCAGCTATTTTTGTGCCAGTTTGAAGCGGTGCGTAAGTTGCTGGGCGACGATCGTCGGGCGCATTTGCTGCCGCTGGGTATTGAGCAGTTACCGGCGTTGCAGGCGTTTGATACCGTGTTTTCCATGGGCGTGCTTTATCACCGTCGTTCGCCACTCGATCACCTGATGCAGCTGAAAAATCAGTTAGTCAGTGAAGGCGAGCTGGTGCTGGAGACGCTAGTGATTGAAGGCGACGAGAACGCGGTGTTGGTGCCGGGTGAACGTTATGCGCAGATGCGAAATGTGTACTTTATTCCCTCTGCGGCGGCGCTGAAAAGCTGGCTGGAGAAGTGTGGATTTATCGATGTGCGCATTGTCGATTATGCGGTGACCTCGGTGGAAGAGCAGCGACGTACCAGCTGGATGACCAGCGAATCGCTGGCCGAGTTCCTTGATCCTAATGACAGCAGCAAAACCATCGAAGGTTATCCCGCGCCGCTGCGCGCGGTGCTCGTCGCCCGCAAGCCGTAACGCTTAACGCCGCGACAGCGCCAGCTTCGCGGCAAAACCAATAAAGACGCAGCCGGTTAGGCGATCCATCACTTTCAGCACCGCCGGGCGACGCAGATGCGTGGCAAAGTACTGGCTGCTACCAATCAGCACCGCATTCCACACCAAACCAATCAGCATATGCGTGAGCGCCATTAGCGTGCACCACAGCGGCACCGAAGCGCCCGCTGGAATGAACTGCGGCAGGAAGGTGACATAGAACACGCCGACTTTGGGATTTAACAGGTTGCCAAATAAACCGCGCGTGAAGCAGGCGAAATAACGTTGTTCTTTGCTCTGGGTGCGCTGGCCTTGTTCCGCCTGTGTGCGCGGATGGATTAACAGTTTGACGCCGAGATAGAGCAGATAAGCCGCGCCGACCCATTTGAGCAAGTTATAAGCCATTTCCGAGGCCAGCAGCAGCGCGCCCAAACCCAGTCCCACCGCAACACCCCATACCAGACAACCCAGCGTGACGCCCAGCGCCGTTACCGAGGCGCGTCTCCAGCCTTGCGCGGCGGCGGAACGAAGCACTAATGCAGTATCAAAGCCGGGTGTAAGCGTAAGAATGGTGATGGCGAAGAGGAATGAAAGGATAAGTGTCATGCGATGTTCTCTCTTACTCCGGTGCGTTTGGCGTTAATCCTGGGTGGCTGATTCGTCTGGCGAATTCCAGTATTGGTATTTATAAGCTGAGCTGAGATGGCGTTCAATGGTGCCTTTAGCAAACACTTCAGTTTCATGCAGATAACTCAATGTGCAGTTGCCCACTTCATCCCACAGTTGACACTCATCGACCGAGCGCAACGTGCTAACCGGCGTGGTCGACGTGCCATTCAGGCGCAGTTCCCGCCACTGGTTATCGTAGCTGTAAGTATCTTTACTGCGCGCGCTGCTGGATGAGGTGACCAATCCTTGCGGATTCCAGCGCCAGCTGTTTTCACCGTTGGTCATGGTATCGCTGCCGCGAGCCACGCTTTTTTCCACTCGGAACTGCTTGTCGTAGCGATAAGTGGTATCGGTAAAGCCGTCTTTGCCCATGCTGGTGAATTTATCGGACGAGCTAACAATGTTGCCATGCTGTCCGATTTGCCAGCTAATGGTGCCCTGCCGGTTGTCGACCACTTCCTCTTGCCCTGCCTTGATGACTTTGACCATATAAGCATACTCCGCCACCCAACCGCGCTGTACGCGAGCAATATGCTGCTCCATGGTCAGCATGACGTTGCCTTCATTTTTGTCATAGGAGATATCGGCCACCATCAAATCGCCGCATTGATCAAACTGGCCGAGCACGCGCTTTTGCGAGTTCACATCTTTGCCGAATTCGCCCGCCACCACCTGACGTACCGCGCCTTTGGCATCACCACCCAGCATGATCCAGTTATTGCTGCTGGTAATGTTTTTGCTCATCGGTGGACACGCAGTGCTGACCGCCAGCGCGACGCCGCAGTAAGGCAGAAGCAGCACTAAAACGGCACAAGGGAAGGATTTCATGAAGGTTATCCGTACGAAGCCATAAGTAATCAAAGCATCGTTTGCTGGAATACGCTATGCCGACGTGAACTCTTTCGCCAAAATAATGCGAACGACAGCAAGGCGGCAAGTACGCGAATCCCCAGGTGATTACACCCGTAAGTGACTGGAGCGAACGCACGCAGCCAACGCATCTGTAACTTGAAGTATAAAGATGCCAGGCAAAAAGAACCCCAGTTAGAATAACTGGGGTTGGTACTTGCAAACATCACGTCATTAGAACTGGCGTGCTGCGCGGCAAAATCGGCGTGAAATCAGGCTACCCGGACGGTGGTCAACTGCGTCATGCTTTTCATGGCTTCAACGACATCACCATCAACACAGTAGCGACTGAATTCATCGGTTTCCGCTTCGGAGCACATAGAAACACCGGCTTTACGGTAGCGCATCGGCGAAGCGACTAATCGGCTGGCGGAGCTGTGAACTTCCTGCAATCCACTGTCAATGAACTTCTGGATATTGCTCAAACGTACGCCCGCACCCGCCATAATAATCGGACCCGTGCTGTGTTCATTTAGTTCCCGTAATAATGCAATTCCTGCTTCGGCACTCTGTTGCTGTCCGGAAGTGAGAATACGCGCGATGCCTAAATCAGCCAGCACCTCTAACGAACGTTTGGGGCTGTGGCACAAATCAAAGGCGCGATGGAAAGTGACGGCCATGCCATCACACAGCTTCATAATTTGCTGCATGCGGGCGATATCAACATGCGCATCTTCATCCAGCATGCCGATGACCAGCCCAGGAAAACCCAGTTCACGCATCAGCGCAACGTCGGATTTCATCGATTCAAATTCATGGTGGGTGTAACAAAAATCCCCGCCGCGCGGACGGACGATAGGATGTACCGGGATCGAAATTTCACGTCGTGCGGCTTCCAGCACGCCAGCTGAAGGCGTCAACCCACCTTCGCGCGGTGCGCTGCACAGCTCCACGCGATCGGCACCGGACAGCTGCGCAGTCATTGCACAGTCGATGCCGTAGCAACAAATTTCCAGTTTCGTCATACCCTGCTCCTTTTCATGACTTCTGGCTCGGGAGGAATGCTTCAGTTAGTCTGCTCAATTGGATAGTTTACGTGGAACTCGCACAATGGCATTCGATTTTAATCAATGGATAGACCGTCGTCACAGCGATAGTTTGAAATGGCACAAATATGGCGATCGTGATGTGCTGCCGCTCTGGGTGGCGGACAGCGATTTCCGTTCACCGCCGTGCGTGATTGAGGCCATAAAAAAGCGCGCCGAACACGGTGTTTTTGGCTATGGTGCAACACCAACCGGCTTGATTGATATCACCCTTTCCCGATTAGCGCAGCGCTACAACTGGCATATTCAGCCGGAATGGATTGTGTTATTGCCTGGCGTAGTGTGCGGTTTGAATCTTTCGGTCCGCGCATTCACAGAGTCAGGCGAAGCGACGGTGGCACCAACGCCAATCTATCCACCGTTTCGCGGCGCGGCAAAATTAGCCGATCGCGCGCAGGTGAACCTGCCGCTGCGTTTACAGGACGGCCGCTGGGTAATGGATCTCAACGCTCCGGAGATGCAGGGCAATGAGCGCCTGCTGATGTTGTGTAATCCGCAAAATCCCGGTGGTACGGTTTATCGCCGTGAGGAGCTGGAAGCCCAGCTGGCCTTTGCGCAGCAACATGATTTGATCGTCTGCTCTGATGAGATCCATTGCGATCTGCTGTTATCCCCGGAAGTGCAGCACATTCCCTTTGCCACCTTGAGTGAAGATGCCGCGCAGCGCAGCATTACGCTGCTATCTCCTTCGAAAACCTTCAATATTGCTGGATTAGGCGCCTCGATGGCGATTATACCCAATGCGGAATTACGCCAGCGCTTCAAACGCGTACGTGAAGGTATCGTGCCAGGCGTTGATATCCTGGCGTTAGTGGCGGCGGAAGCGGCGTGGCGTGATGGCGAAGCCTGGCTAACGGCGCAGCTGGATTATCTGCGCGCCAACCGTGACTTTCTGGTCGCGCAGGTAAATGCCCTGCCGGAGCTGCGAATGGCAGCGCCTGAAGCGACTTATCTTGGCTGGATAGATGCCAGCCAGTTAGCGGTCGCCAGCCCCGCGCTCTACTTTGAACAGCACGGACTCGGCTTTTCGCCTGGCCATGATTTTGGTGACGATCATTTCGTACGCTTCAACTTTGGCTGTACGCGCGACACGCTAGAGCAAGCGGTCACACGCTTGCAGCGCGCGGTCACCGCGCAGCGTTAGGCCTGTTCGCTGGCGACGATCTCTTCCAGTCGCCACGGATGAAATTTTATCGTGGTTTGCCCATCCGTCACCGCCAGCGTCGGATTGGGCAACCGCTCATTCTCCCCTTTTGGCGCACTGGTTTTGAAAGAGATACCAGGCTGTGTCAAAGCGTCATCTGACAGCAGTGCCATCGCGCGCATGCCAAGCGTTTCCGGTTCGCCGCGCAACACAAGCTCCACATGCTCCCAACCTTCGTGGCGATAACGTTTCTCCCCCGGCCACGGCAGCTCAATCACATCGACTTGCCATCCCGCCAGTTGCAATGGCTGATGCAGTTTAAACAGGCAGATTGGGCGTCCATTGATGATCGCTTCAGAGAATTGGCTCCCAATTTGCAAAAATCCCGCTTTCCAGCGCTCCGCCGTGGCGATTTGATGGCAGCGCACCGCAACGTGATCGGCCTCATGTTCAGCCAACCGAATACCTAAGCGTTCTGCAAAATCTTGCAAAGAGTGCTCAAAATGAGTCAAGTCTTGTTTTAAATCATCCAGTTCCATAGGAAAGTTGGTCTGCGTCACGCTTTTACCTCTACATCTGTTCAGGTTTATTAATCGTTTTGAAAATTGATAAGTATTGATTCCGCTTGACAAAATTGTCGGATTCATCCGATTTCCGCATCAAAAAGGCTCAAAACCGCATAAATTGCCCATTCATTTCGGATTTATCGTCAAATCAGGTCCAGCAATTACTTTATGAAAGTGACTTAAACTACTGTTATTATTGAAAATAGTTAATACAATGAGATAACTCTTATTTAAGTTGCAAACAATTGCAGCCAGAAACCCTTTCTTATAAATTTGGGTTTCACAACTACAAGGAACGGCCTTATGTCTATGCTCATTGTTGTCGCGGTCCTGATTGCATTAATGGGATTTGCAATTTCCCGCCATTGGAAGGTGCGTGAAGACAAAAGCGTTAAAAATCCTCGTCGTCACCCACGGCGCCGTTAATCGGCGCTGAGGGCCCGATGTTGCGCCTTACAGCATACCGAAAAGCTGACTCACTTTAACATTTCACGTATACTTCCCCTCCTATTTTTCCGTCCCGCCGCGCAGTTGCGGGATGACGACATCGGCTCGCCGCCAATAGGCGGGCCTTTTCAGCATATGAAGGTAACGCGGTGAATATTCAGGCTCTTCTTTCCGACAAAGTCAGTCAGGCAATGGTAGCGGCGGGTGCGCCTGCCGATTGCGAACCTCAGGTTCGTCAGTCTGCGAAAGTGCAGTTCGGTGACTACCAGGCCAACGGTATCATGGCCGTGGCGAAAAAACTGGGTCAGGCACCGCGCCAACTGGCTGAGCAAGTGATTCAGCACCTGGACCTCAACGGCATCGCCAGCAAGGTCGAAATTGCCGGTCCCGGCTTTATCAACATCTTTCTGGACCGTGCATGGCTGGCGGCGCAAACCGCCCAGGCCCTGCAGCTGCCGCGCCTGGGCGTAAGCACCGTTGCGCCGCAAACTATCGTGGTGGATTACTCCGCGCCGAACGTGGCGAAGCAGATGCACGTCGGTCACGTGCGCTCCACCATCATCGGTGATGCTGCCGTGCGTACGCTGGAGTTTCTCGGTCACAAGGTGATTCGCGCCAACCACGTCGGTGACTGGGGCACGCAGTTCGGCATGCTGATTGCCTATCTGGAAAAGCAGCAGAATGAAAATCACGAAGCGATCGCGCTGGCCGATTTAGAAGCCTTCTACCGCGAAGCTAAAATCACCTATGACGCCGACGAAGCCTTTGCGGAACGCGCGCGTAGCTACGTGGTGAAACTGCAAGGTGGCGATGAGTATTGCCGCAGCATGTGGAAGAAGCTGGTCGATATCACCATGAGTCAGAACCAGCTGGTTTACGACCGCCTGAACGTGACGTTGACGCGCAAAGACGTGATGGGCGAAAGCCTGTACAACGACATGCTGCCGGGCATCGTCGCTGATTTGCGTGAAAAAGGTCTGGCGGTTACCAGCGAAGGCGCCACCGTGGTTTTCCTTGATGAGTTTAAAAACAAGGAAGGCGAACCGATGGGCGTGATCATTCAGAAGAAAGATGGCGGCTATCTCTACACCACCACCGACATCGCCTGCGCCAAATACCGCTTCGAAACCCTGCATGCCGATCGCGTGCTGTACTACATCGATTCGCGTCAGCATCAGCATCTGCAGCAGGCGTGGACCATCGTGCGCAAAGCCGGTTATGTGCCAGAATCGGTTCCGCTGGAACACCATGCGTTTGGCATGATGCTGGGCAAGGATGGCCGTCCGTTCAAAACCCGCAGCGGCGGCACCATTCGCCTCGCGGACTTGCTGGATGAAGCCGTTGAACGTGCGCATGCGTTGGTAAGCGAGAAGAATCCAGAGATGTCGGCGCAAGAGCTGAGAGATCTGTCAGAAGTGGTCGGTATCGGCGCGGTCAAATACGCTGACCTGTCAAAAAGCCGCACCACCGATTACATCTTCGACTGGGACAACATGCTGGCATTTGAAGGCAATACCGCGCCTTACATGCAGTATGCCTACACGCGTGTGTTATCGGTGTTCCGCAAAGCCGGCATTGATGCCGATAGCCTGAGCGGCGACATGGTACTGACTGAAGAGCGCGAAGCGCAGCTGGCCACCCGCTTGCTGCAGTTCGAAGAGGTGATTACTCAGGTCGCACGCGACGGCACGCCACACGTGATGTGTGCTTACCTGTATGAGCTGGCCGGTCAGTTCTCTGGCTTCTATGAGCACTGCCCAATTCTCTCCGCCGAAGATGAGACTATTCGTAACAGCCGCCTGCAGCTGGCCGCCTTAACCGCGAAGACGCTGAAGCAAGGTCTGGATACGCTGGGCATTAAAACCGTCGAGCGCATGTAATACCTTTTTAGCGGAGCGTGTCTAAGGACATTCTCCGCTAACCTTTTGTTTCCCACCCGCTCAAACTCACCGCCAACGCCTTACGCTTTATCCTCACTTTCCCAGCCGATAGTTCACTTTCCTCAATACCCTTTTTGACCCGCTTTTATCCGCCCGTCATTGGCAATTTCCCCATAAATTTGCCAATGCCAAAATTTACGACACAGCTCACCAAATAAACAAAACTCATACCTTGATAACCATTTTATGGCAGACAAACCTACGCTGCCCCCCTAATTTGGTAATCGAAGTCGAAACAAAAATACCTTTAACAAGCTGTTTTAACAGCAAAAAATAATAATAACTCTCCCTACCGTCGGGTTAAAGTGATGCCGTTAATGTCCATTAGCGCAGAGAAAAGTCTTAACCCGGCGACGTAATTAATAAAAAAATCAGAGCGTACCCTATGAGCAATCACGACATTATCGATGTAAAAGGCTGGATCGACGCCCGCCCGATCACCGGATACCAGTGGCTGACCCTCGCCCTGTGTTTCATCATCATCATGTTTGATGGCTACGACGCGGCAGCAATGGGTTTCATTGCACCGGCCCTGATTGAAGATTGGGGCATTAGTCATGCGGAAATGGGACCTATTCTTGGTGCCGCCATGTTTGGCGTGGCGATTGGCGCGCTGATCGCTGGCCCGTGGTCGGACAAATTGGGGCGCAAGCGCGTGCTGCTGCTGTCGATTGCCGTGTTTGCCTGCTTCAGCCTGCTGAGCGCCTTCGCCCGCACGCCGCTGGAAATGGGTGTGTTACGTTTTCTCACCGGTCTGGGTCTGGGTGCGGTGATGCCAAACTGCGTGACGCTGGTGTCGGAATATATGCCAGAGCGCCGCCGCAGCCTGATGATCACCGTGATGTACAGCGGCTTTAATATCGGATCCGGGCTGGGCGGATTCATTGCTGCTGGCATGCTGCCGCACTATGGCTGGCAAGCGGTATTGGGCTTTGGCGGCCTGCTGCCACTGCTGATGTTGCCCCTCCTGCTGTGGCTGTTACCCGAATCGGCCATGTATATGGTGGTACGTAAGGTCAGTCGCGACAAAATTGCCGCCGTGCTTAAGCGCCTTGGCGGTGAGTTTGCCGCAGGGACTGCCTTTGTGCTTAATGCACCGGTGATCCCGAAGAAAGCCCAGGTGCTGCAACTGTTCAGCCGTGGTTATGCGGGCGGTACGCTGGTGCTGTGGCTGACCTACTTTATGGGACTGTTTGTCATCTACCTGCTCAACGGCTGGTTGCCGACCATTATGCGTTCCGGCGGTGTGACGCTGGAACGCGCAGCGATTGTTGCCGGCTTATTCCAGCTGGGTGGAACGGTTGGCGGCCTGCTGGTCGGTGGGCTGATGGACCGGTTTAAAGCTAAATACGTTATTGCCCTGTTCTATCTACTCGGCAGCTTCTGCCTGGTATCACAGGGAATCTGGGGCTTTGGCCCTAATCTGCTGGCACTGCTGGTCTTCATGGCAGGTATCTGCATCAACGGGGCGCAAACCGGCTTACAGGCATTTTCTCCGGCTTTCTACCCCACCGAAATGCGCGCCACTGGCGTGTGCTGGATGCACGGTATTGGCCGTAGCGGTGCCATTATCAGCTCCTCTCTGGGCGGCGTGCTGCTCGGCGTATTTCCTGGGCAAACCGCTATTTTTATCGTTTTGTCGCTCCCGGCAGTTTTGGCGGCACTCTCCATCACCCGACATCACCCTGCGCAGGTGGCCCGTCAGGTCAAAGGCATCGACCTTAATGACCTGCCGTCCCTGTCGCGTACCCTGAATAATCGATGAAATAGAGGTCACAACTCATGGCTAAAATCATAGGCGGTCTGGCAGTTTCTCATACACCTACCATTGGCTTTGCGGTCGATCACAACAAGCAGCAGGAAGGTGCCTGGGCACCGATATTCGATGGCTTTGCGCCGATGCAGCGTTGGCTGGAGGAGAAGAAACCGGACGTGCTGCTGTATGTGTTTAACGATCACGTCACCTCGTTCTTTTTCGATCACTACTCAGCCTTTGTACTGGGCATTGATGACGACTATGCCGTCGCCGATGAGGGGGGTGGCGCGCGCGATCTGCCGCCGGTAAAAGGCCATGCGGCGCTGTCGCAACATATTGGTGCCAGCCTGATGGCCGATGAGTTCGATATGTCATTCTTCCAGGACAAAGCGCTGGATCACGGCCTGTTCTCTCCGCTGTCGGCGCTGGCGCCGTGGCAAGGCGGCTGGCCAATGCAGGTAGTTCCGCTGGCGGTGGGCGTTTTACAGTTCCCGATTCCAACGGCGCGACGTTGCTATAAATTGGGCCAGGCGCTGAAACGCGCGGTGGAGAGTTTCCCCGAAGACCTGAAGGTTGCCGTGGTGGCGACCGGTGGCGTCTCACATCAGGTACACGGCGAGCGCTGCGGCTTCAACAATCCAGAATGGGATGCCCAGTTTATCGATCTGCTGATCAACGACCCTGAGCGTCTGACCGAAATCACTCTGGCGGAATACGCCACGCTCGGTGGTCTGGAAGGCGCCGAAGTGATCATGTGGCTGATCATGCGCGGTGCGCTGTCGGCTAACGTTGAGAAACTGCATCAGGACTACTATCTGCCGTCAATGACCGGCATCGCCACGCTGATCCTCGAAAACCAATCGCGCGAGGCACCGGTAGATGTGCATCAGCGCCAGCGCGATAAGATCAACCTGCAGCTCAGCGGGGTGGAAAAACTGCCAGGCACCTATCCCTTTACTCAGGCGCGCAGCCTGAAAGCGCTGCGAATCAACCGCTTCCTGCACCGCATGATTCAGCCGGAATGGCGTAAGCGTTTCCGCGCGGAGCCGCAGGCGCTGTATCAGGAAGCCGGACTGACCGCTGAAGAGCAGGCGCTCATCACCCAGCTCGACTGGCGTGGCATGATCCACTACGGCGTCAGCTTCTTCCTGCTGGAAAAACTGGGTGCAGTGGTCGGCGTGTCTAACCTGCATATCTACTCGGCGATGCGTGGCGAAACGCTGGAGCAGTTCCAGCAGACGCGCAATCAACAGGTGCTCTACTCTGTGGCGGGGAAAGCAGACTGATGTTTACGCAACCGGTCATTGACTGCCATCACCACGTTTTTGATCCCAAAAACTTTCCCTGGGCGCCCGAAAGCGCTTATAACCCGGACGGGCACGAGCTGGCGACGCCAGATTACTATCGCGCCGTGATGCAGGTCTACAACATCCGCCATTCGCTGATTGTCGGTCCGACCTCGGGTTACAACACCGACAACCGCTGCCTGCTGAATACCATCAAGCGCGGTGAAGGCCGTTTCAAGGGGATTGCGGTCACGCCGCGTGATGTCGATAGCGATACGCTCGCCAGCCTGAAAGCGCAGGGCATTGTCGGGATCGCGCTTAACGTGGCGATGCTGGGCACCGAACCGTTTATCCAGCTGGATGGCCTGATGGGCAGGCTGGCGGAGCTGGATCTGTTTGCCCAAATCCAGGTGCAGAACGACCAGTTGCTGGCACTGATGCCGCTGCTGTCACGCACCCGCGCGCGCCTGCTGATTGATCACTCAGGTCGACCGGACGTCAGCGCAGGCCTGAAGCAACCGGCGTTTCAGGCGCTGCTGTCGCTGGCCGATCAGCAGCGCACCAGCGTGAAACTGTCCGGGCTGGCGAAATTTTCCCGCCAGCCTTATCCCTTCAGCGATGGTCATCCCTATCTGCTGGCACTGCTGCAGGCGTTCGGTGCCGAAAACTGCATGTGGGGATCCGACTGGCCCTTCCTGCGCGCCAGCGAACGCATGGATATGGGCACGCAACTGCTGCTCATAGAACAGCTGATCCCAGACGAAAAGAGCCGCCGCCAGGTGCTGTGGCACACGCCAAAGCGGCTGTTTGGTTTTACTGAACTACAGGAGTCACGATGAGAACCATCTACGTTTTGAACGGCCCGAACCTCAATTTGCTGGGTACCCGTGAGCCGGAAACTTACGGTGCCGATACGCTCGAGAGCGTGGAAGCGCTGTGCCGGGCGACGGCCGAAGAGTTGGGCGTTGCCATTGAGTTTCGTCAGACTAACCACGAAGGTGAAATGATCGAGTGGATCCAGCAGGCACGCCTGCAGGCGCAGGCGCTGGTGATCAATCCAGCGGCATGGACGCACACTTCGGTGGCGATCCGTGATGCGGTCACTGGCGTGGCGCTGCCGCTATGGGAAGTGCACATCACGAACGTGCATAAACGTGAGCCCTTCCGTCACCACTCCTATCTTTCGGACGTCGCGCAGGGTGTCATCTGCGGCTACGGCATTCGCGGCTATCGCTATGCGTTGATGGAAGCAGCACGCGCAGGCTAATTATTCGCCCTGCCCGCACACTTCACGCAGGCAGCGGATCAACGCATCCGCTGTCGGAGAGTGCAGGCAGCCCGCGCGCACCGTCAGCCCGATGGCGCGTTCGGTATCCGGTAAAGGCACCGGCAACGCCACCAGCGCGCCGGATGCCAGCTCAACTTCCAGCTGATGAGCGGAGACCGCCGCCAGCATATCCGACTGCACTAGCAAGCCTCGCACCAGTGCCAGATCGCCGGTTTCCACCAGCGGATCGGGCGCCGGAATGCCCATCGCCTGGAAACTGTTATTCAGCAGATAGCGCGCTGGCGTTGCCGAACGCGGCAGAACCCAACGCGCAGCGCGCAGATCGTCGGTAGCAATCTCGCGTCCCACCAGCGGATGATCGTGGCGCGCCAGCAACACCATACGCTCGGAGAACAGCGTTTCGCGCGTGACGTCCAGCGCGTCTTCATCACGGCGCAGCGCACCAAAGATAAAATCAATATCGCCAGAGCGCATTTCTGCGGCCAGTACGCCAAAGGCACTTTCACTGGTCACCACACGCACGCCCGGATAACGCGCCGTCAGCATCACGATCGCCTGCGGCAGAATGCGCGTACGTCCCAGCGGCAGCGCACCGACGCGTACGGTCCCCTCCAGAATCCCGCTACGCGCGGCAATATCGGCCGGAATATGGCGCAGTTCATTCAGAGCCCGCCGTACGTAAGGCTCGATTTCACGTCCGGCCAGCGAGGGCATCATGCCATGTGGCGTACGCTCCAGCAGCGCGAGGCCGGCGCCATTCTCCAGCACGCGCAGCGCGGCGCTCACCGCCGGTTGACTGAGTCCGAGACGCGCCGCCACCGTCTGCATATGCCGCGTTTGACACAAGGTGATAAAAATTTGCAGGCGACGCACGTTAAACAGCCACAGCGGTTCCGCATCGTTACGTTGTGCGCCGCGCCCCTGTAGTTTTGCCAGGCGCTGCGGTACCTGATGCAACTCCTCAATCGCGCGTAAGGCGCGCGGCAGCACACATTTGCCAAAGTCAGTTAGCATCATGCCGCCAGCGTGGCGCTCAAACAGCGTGACGCCTAACGTGAGTTCCAGGTCGCGAATGGCACGCGTAATCGCCGACTGGGTGCGAAATAATTCATCTGCCGCACGAGAAACACTGCCCTGGGCTACCACCTGACTAAAGGCTCTGATTTGCATCAGGTTTGTCAGTTCCTGACTCGCATTTTCCGCCATTTTTCCCTGCCCACTTTCTCCACCGATCGATGTCGCAATATAAATAAAACGCATACCCGCTGCAATCAAATGAATTATCCGCACCGCGCCGGCAGTGACAGCATGGAAAAAACAGCGGAGGAGTATGCCATGACTGATAACACCCCAAAAAAAACCGCGCTGGTGGTCAGCGCTCACTCAGCGGATTTCGTCTGGCGCGCGGGTGGCGCCATCGCGCTTCATCATGCGCAGGGCTATGAGGTTCACGTTGTCTGTCTCTCATTTGGCGAGCGCGGTGAATCGGCCAAGCTGTGGCGTAAAGGGGAGATGAGTGAGGCGAAAGTGAAAGCGGCCCGGCGCAGCGAGGCGCAGGCGGCGGCCGACATTCTGGGTGCCAGCATCGAATTTTTTGACCTCGGCGATTATCCGCTGCGTGCCGACAAAGAAACCCTGTTCCGTCTGGCCGACGTTTACCGCCGGGTGCAGCCGCACTTTGTCCTGACGCACTCTTTGCAGGATCCCTACAACTACGATCATCCGATGGCCACGCATCTGGCGCAGGAAGCACGCATTATTGCCCAGGCTGAAGGCTATCGTCCGGGCGAAAAAATCGTCGGTGCACCGCCGGTCTACTGCTTCGAACCGCACCAGCCAGAGCAGTGCAGCTGGAAACCGGATGTGCTGCTGGATATCACCTCGGTGTGGGATAAAAAATATCAGGCGATTCAGTGCATGGCCGGGCAGGAACATCTGTGGGAATACTACACGCGTGTGGCACAGCAGCGTGGCGTGCAGGCCAAGCGTAACGTCGGGATCACCAGTCAGCGCGATATCGTTTATGGCGAAGGCTATCAAAGCATCTTCCCGCGCGTAACGGAGGATCTGGCATGAGCCTCATCGGTAAAAAAGGCGTGGCGGTACGCCATATTCAACGTGCTGCTGCGGTGGATATTGATGCCCTGGCCCGTTCAGGTGTCGCCACCGTGCATGAAGCGCAGGGGCGCACAGGCTTGCTGGATCCCGCCATTCGCCCCATTCAGCAGGATTGTGGCATTGCTGGCAGTGCGATCACCGTGCTGGTGGCACCAGGCGATAACTGGATGTTCCACGTGGCAGTGGAATTGTGTCAGCCGGGCGATGTGCTGGTGGTAGCGCCCACCTCACCGTGCAGCGACGGCTTTTTTGGCGATCTGCTGGCAACCTCGCTTCAGTCGCGCGGTGTACGCGGACTGGTGGCGGATGTTGGGGTGCGTGATAGCCGCACCTTGCGCGCAATGGGGTTCGCGGTCTGGTCGCGTGCGGTATATGCGCAAGGCACCGTGAAAGAGACGCTCGGTTCGGTCAATGTCCCGCTCGTGTGCGCCGGACAGCTGGTCTGGCCCGGTGACGTGATCGTGGCCGATGACGATGGCGTGGTAGTGGTGCCGCGCAGTGACGCCGCCAGCGTGGCAGAAAACGCGCGTCAGCGTGAAGCGCTAGAGGAGAGTAAACGCGCCCGCCTGGCAGACGGTGAACTGGGGCTGGATATTTACCAGATGCGCCCGCGCCTGGCGGAAAAAGGCCTGCGCTATCTCGACACGCTTGAGCAACTGGAGGAGTAAACCATGCGCCAGCGTCGCATTCCCTGCTTGTTGATGCGCGGCGGCACCTCAAAAGCCGCCTGCTTTCTGGCCCAGGATCTGCCAGCCGATCCCACAGCGCGTGACCGGGTGCTGCTGGCGGTGATGGGATCGCCCGATACCCGTCAGATAGATGGCCTGGGGGGCGCCGATCCGCTGACCAGCAAAGTGGCGATCGTCAGCGCGTCCAGCCGCGACGATGCCGATGTCGATTATCTGTTTGCCCAGGTCAATGTCGATCGCCCCAGCGTCGATTACGGACAAAACTGCGGCAATATTCTCGCTGCCGTCGGCCCCTTCGCCGTCGAGCGCGGGCTGGTTGCGGCGGGCCGTGAATGCACCACGGTGCGCATTTTTATGCACAACAGCGGGCAAATTGCCGAAGCAACGTTCGCCACGCCCGGCGGGGAAGTCGACTATGACGGCGAACTGCGCATTGACGGCGTACCGGGCACGGCGGGCGAGATCGCCCTCACCTTCAACGATATTGCGGGATCGAGCTGTGGCGCCCTGCTGCCGACCGGTCAACCGCGCGATCGCTTTGACGGCATCGACGTCACCTGCATCGACAACGGTATGCCGGTGATCCTGGTGCGAGCTGCGGATGTTAATCGCAGCGGCTATGAAAGCCGCGACGAATTAGACAACGACAGCGAGCTGAAACAGCGGCTGGAGTCGATTCGCCTGCAGGCTGGGCCACGCATGAATCTGGGTGATGTCAGCCAGCGCACGGTGCCGAAAGTGACCCTGCTGGCCGAGGCACGTTACGGCGGTGCGATCAGCTCACGCACCTTTATTCCCCACCGCTGCCACGCCTCGATTGGCGTGCTCGGCGCGGTGAGCGTCGCCAGCGCCTGTTTGATTCCGGGTAGCGTCGCCGACGGTCTGGCGCGTACCAGCGATGCGCCTCAGCAGCGTCTGAGCGTGGAACATCCGAGCGGTGAGTTCAGCGTGCTGCTGCAGCGCAGCGGCGATAACCCGCTGGCGGGCTGCGGTCTGCTGCGTACCGCACGTGCCATTTTTGCCGGTGAGGTGTTGATTCCGGCGGCGATTTGGCCATTCAGCAAGGAGTAATGGATGAACATCACGTTTATCGGTTTTGGTGAAGCGGGCGGCATTCTGGCCCATGACTTACAGGCGCAGGGCAATGCGGTGACGGTATGGGATCGCAAAGCCCTTGAGGCGGAGAACCTGCCCGCGTTGCGGCAAAAAGCGCAGCACAGCGGCGTGCGGTTGGCCGACTCGCTGGCTGAAGCGCTGCAGGATGCCGTACTGGTGTTCTCCACGGTCACCGCATCGCAGGCACTGAACGTGGCGCAGCAGGCCGCAGCGCTATTACACAATGGCCAGCATTTTCTCGATCTCAATTCCGTGGCACCGCATACCAAACGCGCCGCGGCGGAGGTGATTAGCGCCAGCGGTGCCAGCTATGTCGACGTGGCGGTGATGGCGCCGGTGCCGCCAAAGCGCCTGGCCACGCCGCTGCTGATTGGCGGCGTTCAGGCTGCTCAAGTGCAGCCGCTGCTGCAACAGCTCGGTTGCAACAGCCGCCTGCTGGGTTGCGAAGTGGGTGAAGCCTCGGCGATTAAGATGTGCCGCAGCGTCATGATTAAAGGACTGGAAGCGCTGACCACCGAATGTCTGAGTGCGGCGCGGCAGTACGGCGTTGAAGAAGCGGTGCTCGACTCGCTGCACGCCAGTTTTCCTTCGCTTGGCTGGAACGATCAGCTGCCGCACTACCTGATCAGCCGCGTGGCGGAACACGGCCAGCGCCGCGCTGAAGAGATGCAGGAAGTGGTGAAAATGCTGCAAGACGTCAACGTACCGGCCGCGATGAGCGCAGCAATTGTTGCGACACAGCAAGGGCTGATTGATGCGTTAAACGCACATTCCCTGCGCTATCAACAACTGACACCGTTCATTTGGCAAGAGACGCTGGATAAGATCTATCCACCTCAATGAGTTATACGGATAGAGGTATGCGTTTTGTTTATCGGCAATTGTTTACATTTTTGCAACAGCGTAGCGTAAGCGAGACGAGAAGCACGTTTAAAACAATAAATATCGGAAGCAAAAAATGAAGAGTAGAGCATCTGTCGCCCTTTCCCTGCTGCTGGCAGCGGGTATCGGCCAGGCCAGCGCCGCCGCGCTGGACGCCAGCCACACCAACCAGGTCATGACCAGTGTGAAAAATAGCATCAGCGCGCAACACAGTACCGGCTGCGTGGCGGTGGTCGATGCCAGCGGCACGCTGCTGGCCTTCCAGCGCCTTGACGGCGCGTCGCCGGGTTGTGTGGATGCCGCAATAGGTAAAGCCCGCACCTCGGCGCTGTATCACGCCCCCTCACTGAAATTTATGCAGCGTTTGCAGAGCGGTGAAACCACCGTTCTCGCCATCCCGCATGCCGTCGCACTCGGCGGGGGCTTCCCGCTCCAGCTGCAGAGTGAAGTGGTCGGCGCCGTCGGCGTCAGCACCCCCAAACAGGAACTGGATAATCAGGCTTCAGAGGCTGCCGCTCAGGCGCTGAAGTAACTTCAAGGAATCTTTTCTGATGACTCTTTCACGCCGCCGGCTATTGACCGGCACGGCGGGCCTGCTGGTGGCTGGCGTCCTGACGCAGGTGCTGCCCGGCAACCTCGCTTTCGCGGCCCCCCCGCTGGCCGCCGCGGTTGCGCCCTCCGCGAGTTTTCGCGCAATCTCCATCACTCTCACCGGGCTGGAACAGCCGGATACTCTACTGGCCCAGCGCCTGTACAGCTGGCTGCACGAGCATGTCCCGCAGCTTGATAGCCAACTCGATACGCTCAGCACGCTATTGCAGCAGCAGCCCGCCGCCAACGGCAGCACGCTATTGACGCTGTTGAGCTCCCAGCCCAAGGCATTGAACGACCTTTATCAGGCGCTGGTTTCCGGTTGGTATCTGGGCGTCGTCGGCCCGCTGCCACGGCCGCAATGCATCGCCTTCGAAAATATTGTCAGCTATCAGCGGGTACGCGATTGGCTGTTACCACCGAGCTACGCGCCGGGGCAACCTAACTTCTGGACGCAACCGCCAGCAAGGAGAGCACATGTCTGATTCATTAAGCGCCGATGTGGTGGTGATTGGCGCCGGTATTGCCGGTTCACTGGCGGCACTGAAGATGGCCAACGCTGGCGCGTCGGTGCTGATGCTGGAGTCCGGGCCGGAGATCAAACGCGACCGCGCGGTGGAATATTTCCGCAACTCGCCGTTTAAAGGCGACTTCACTGAACCCTATCCACCGCAGCCGTGGGCACCGCAGCCGAAATTTATTCCCAGCGATAATAACTATCTGATCCAGAAAGGCCCCGATCCCTATCGCGCCCAGTATTTGCGCGGTACCGGCGGCACCACATGGCACTGGGCTGGCCAGGCGTTCCGCCTGTTACCCAACGATATGCGTATTCAGTCGCTATACGGCGTTGGTCGTGACTGGCCGATCAGCTATGCCGAGCTGGAGCCTTATTACTGTGACGCCGAGTATCAGATGGGCGTATCCGGCGACAGCGATCTGGCTTCTCCACGCTCACGTCCTTACCCACTGCCAGGCATTCCGCTGCCGTACGGTTTTGATCGCCTGAAGCAGCGTCTCGGTCCGCTGGGTTATGAGGTTGGCATTGGTCCACAGGCGCGCAACAGCATCGCCTATGACGGTCGTCCAGCCTGCTGCGGCAATAATAACTGCATGCCAGTGTGCCCGATTGATGCGCAGTATCACGGCGGCATAGCGGCACGCAAGGCGCTGGATGCCGGGGTGAAAATTGTCACCAACGCGGTGGTGTTTCGCATTGAAGCCGACGATAAAGGCACCATTCAGGCGGTGCATTACCTCGATCAAAACAAAGTGCGCCATCGCGTCACCGGCAAACAGTTTGTCCTGACGGCGAACGGCATTGAGAGCCCGAAAATCCTGCTGCTCTCCACCAGCGAACGCTATCCGGACGGCATCGCAAATCGTTCCGGTATGGTGGGGCGTAATCTGATGGATCATCCAGGATCGTCGGTAGAGTTTTACGCCGATGAGCCGGTGTGGTTTGGTCGTGGCCCAATGCGTCCCGGCAGTATCAATAATCTGCGTGACGGTGATTTCCGCGCTGAACGTTCGGCGCTGCGTATCGACCTCTCCAACACCTCGCCGGTGCGCTATCTCACCGAACGCCTGGTGCGTCAGGGTTATTACGGCCAGGCGCTCAATGACAAGCTGGCTTTCCAGGCCGAGCGTTTTGTCCAGCTGAAGTGCCTGCTGGAGATGCTGCCGGAACCGCAGAACCGCGTCACCCTAAGCAAAACGGAAAAGGATGCCTGGGGCATTCCTCGTCTCGAGGTTCATTACAGCTTCCCGGAATACGTGCATCGCGGCTATGACCAGTCAATGGTCGACTTCCAACGCATGGTTAAACAGATGGGCGGAACGGAGGCGATTTACAGCCCACGCGGGGTTTACGACAACAATCAGCACATCACCGGCACCATGATCATGGGCAGCAATCCGCAGGATTCGGTGGTGGATGGCCACTGCCGAACTCACGACCACCCGAACCTGTTTATCGCCGGCACCGGCATTATGCCCTCAGCGTCGACGGTGAACTCCACCCTGACCGGCACCGCGCTGGCGCTACGCATGGCCGACAGCGTGCTGGCAAGCTTATAAGGACTACCCGATGAAACCTGTATTTCTTCAGGCCGCTATCGCGCTGGTCCTGATGCAGTGTGCCGTGGCTCAGGCGGCAGACAACGCCGCGCAGATTAAACGCGGTGAATATCTGGCACGCGCCAGCGACTGTACCGCTTGCCATACCGCCACCAACGGTCCGCTGTTTGGCGGCGGCTTTGCCGTCAGTACGCCTTTCGGTCAGATCTGGGGCAGCAATATCTCCGCCGATAAGCAGTTCGGAATTGGTAGCTGGAGTGACGATCAGTTTGTTGCCGCGGTACGCGACGGCATTGGCAAAAACGGTGAGCAGCTCTATCCGGCAATGCCGTATGACTCCTTCACCAAAATGAAGCGCGACGATGTGCTGGCGATTAAAGCCTATTTACTGTCGATGCCGCCGGTACATCAGGCCTCACCCCAAACCGACCTGCCGTTCCCATTCAACCAGCGTTGGGGCATGCGCTTCTGGAAGTGGTTTAACTTTGATAAGGGCGAATTACAGAACGATGCGCAGCAGAGCGCGCAGTGGAATAACGGTCGCTATCTGGTCGAAGCGCTGGCGCACTGCGGCACCTGTCATACGCCGCGTAATTTGACCATGGGCATGGACAGCGATCACGCGCTGGCCGGTGGCGATCTCGGTGGCTGGACGGCGTACAACATTACACCGGACAAGCAGGCGGGCATTGGCAACTGGAGCCAGCAGCAGCTGGTGACCTACCTGAAAACCGGGTTTGTCGCTAACAAAGCCAGCGCCTCCGGCCCGATGGCCGAAGCGATTGAGCACAGCCTGCAATATCTGCCGGACAGTGACTTGCAAGATATCGCTACCTATCTACGCAGCGTCAAGCCACAGGCGGATAAGCAGCAAACCAAGCCG
Organism: Pantoea nemavictus; assembly: GCF_037479095.1. Taxonomy (NCBI): domain Bacteria; kingdom Pseudomonadati; phylum Pseudomonadota; class Gammaproteobacteria; order Enterobacterales; family Erwiniaceae; genus Pantoea; species Pantoea nemavictus. The sequence continues at coordinate 201,573 of NZ_JBBGZW010000001.1, forward strand.
CGTGATAGCTGGGGACAAGCGTCAACCGCGTTGATTGCACTGCGCGGCGCAGATGACGCAACGCGCAACGCGCAACCCGGCGCGGTGCTGTTTGCCGGTAACTGCGCCAGCTGTCACGGTGCGGAAGGTGCGGGATCGGGCACGGGCTTCCATGCTTATCCATCGCTGTTCCACCACACCAGCACCGGTGCGACAGATGCACCCAACGTGGTGTCAGTGATCCTCAACGGTGTGCATCGTCACATGACGGAAGGCGACGTGTTTATGCCCGCCTTTGCGCCGGAGCTGAGCGATCAGCAAGTGGCTGACGTCAGTAACTTTGTCAGTCAGCAGTTTGGTAATCCGGCAGCAGCTAAGGTGAGTGCGAAGCAGGTTAAGGAATTAAGGCAGGATGCAAAGCTGGCTTATCCACCCCTCTTCAGTCAGGGGGATAAGCCTTAATTGAGACTATCGGCGGCGCCATAAGCGTCGCCGATAGTTTAGTGGTTACTGATAATTCACCGTCACTTCACTGCTCACCACGCGCAAGCCCGGCGGCAATGCGCCCTTGCCCTGAAAACCAAAGGCCAGATGCAGCGTCTCTTCTGCGGCGACGTTGGCTAAACCCCGCGTACTGCCGCTGGCCCCTTCGATTTCGACACAGCGATCGGCGGCACATAAGCGCACCAGCAAACCCGACGGCGCAGGACGGCTAAGCTGATAGCGCCAGTTCACCACAGAAATAGTGCCCGGTGCGGATGACGGCGCACGCAGCGCCGGCGTCTTCAGCCAGTTACCGCGCACGCCGAGGCTGGGGCCGCTGGCGTTGGCGGTCCAGGCACCGCTGGCCGCGTTGGCCGCGAGCGGCAACGCCATTATCGGCAACATCATTAATGCCCAGCACCAGCGGCGCATTACTTGCCTCCAATGGTGGCGGTCATGCGGATCTGACGGTTGTCGGTCAGTTCCATATTCGACAGCACGATCAGCTGCGGCAGATTGCGGCGCAGGAAGCGCGCCAGCAGCGCACGCAGCGGATGATTCACCAGCAACACCGGCGGCGCGCCCGCCATCTCTTGCTGCTGCAGCGCACCTTGCGCCTGCACCAGTAAGCGATCGGCCAGACCCGGCTCGAGTCCACCGCCGCCCTGCAATGCCTGCAGCAGCAGACGCTCCAGCGTGGCATCGAGGCCAATCACCTGCACTTCGCCGTTACCCGGGAACCATTGCTGGGTGATGGCACGTCCCAGCGCCACGCGGACCACGCTGGTCAACTCTTGAGGATCGTTCTGCACTGGCGCATGTTCCGCCAGCGTCTCAATAATGGTGCGCATGTCGCGAATCGATACGCGTTCGGTCAGCAGGTTTTGCAGCACTTTGTGCAGTGTGGTCAGGGTGATGACGCCCGGCACCAGATCCTCGGTCAGCTTCGGCATCTCCTGGGTGACGCGATCCAACAGCTGCTGCGCTTCCTGACGACCAAACAGCTCGCTGGCGTATTGGCCAATCAGATGATTAAGGTGGGTTGCTACCACAGTGCTGGCTTCAACCACGGTAAAGCCCTGAATCTGCGCCTGCTCTTTCAATGCGCTATCGATCCAGATCGCCGCCAGACCAAAGGCCGGATCGACGGTCGGCTCACCCGGCAACGAACCGGCGGCGGTGCCTGGATTGATCGCCATCCAGCGGCCCGGATAGGCATCACCGCTGCCAATCTCCACCCCTTTCATCAGGATGCGATAACGCGCGGGCGGTAGCTCCATGTTGTCACGGATATGCACCACCGGCGGCAGGAAACCGACCTCCTGCGCCACCTTCTTACGAATACTGCGGATGCGGCCCAGCAGTTCGCCGTTTTGCAGGTGATCGACCATCGGAATCAGACGATAGCCCACTTCCATCCCCAGCGAATCTTCCAGCTGCACATCGGTCCATGACGCCTCCACGGTGGCTGGCGTCTCCTGAGGTTTCACCAAACCTGAGGATTCTGCGGGTTTCTTCGGCTGCATTTCACGACCGCGCAGCCACCAAGCCAGGCCCAACAGCGCAGCGGTGAACAGCAGGAACACCAGGTTCGGCATGCCCGGCACCAGACCGAGCAAACCAATCACGCCGCCGCTCAACATCAGCACACGCGGATTTTTAAACAGCTGGGTCACCATCTGCTCGCCGACATCCTGATCGGTGCCCACGCGCGTCACGATGACACCTGCCGCGGTGGAAATCACCAGCGCGGGGATCTGCGCTACCAGGCCGTCACCGATGGTTAACAGCGTGTAGGTTTCACCGGCGTGACCGAGATCCATACCGTGCTGCACCACGCCGACCAGCAGGCCGCCGATGATGTTAATCACCATGATCAGGATGCCGGCGATGGCATCACCGCGCACGAACTTACTCGCACCGTCCATCGAGCCGTAGAAATCGGCTTCCTGCGTCACTTCGGTACGGCGTTGTTTGGCTTCTTGTTCACCAATCAAACCGGCATTGAGGTCGGCATCGATCGCCATCTGCTTACCTGGCATACCATCCAGCACGAAACGCGCGCCGACTTCGGCGATACGTCCAGCACCTTTGGTGATGACCATGAAGTTGATGATAACGAGGATGATGAACACCACGATACCGATAGCGAAGTTGCCGCCGACGAGGAAGTGACCAAAGGCTTCCACCACGCGTCCGGCGGCATCGGCGCCGGTGTGACCTTCCAGCAGGATGATACGCGTGGAAGCGACGTTCAGTGCCAGACGCAGCAGCGTCGAGAACAGTAGAATGGTCGGGAATGCGGCGAACTCCAGCGTGCGCTGGGTAAACATCGCCACCAGCAGCACCATGATCGACAGCGCAATGTTAAAGGTGAACAGCAGGTCAAGAATGAATGCGGGTAACGGCAGCACCATCATCGACAGGATCAACATGATCAGTACCGGCCCCGCCAGCACCTGCCATTGCGTGTCTTTAAAGTTGCCCGGTAAACGCAGCTTCTCGGCTAAATTAGCCATCGTTTCTGTTCTCTCCTGCAAAGTCCATGTCTGCCGGAACCGGCAGGTTTTTTGGTTTGTTTGGAATCAGGCCGCCTTCACGCTTCCAGCGTCGTAGCTGCCAAACCCAGGCCAGCACTTCTGCCACCGCGCCATACAGCGCGCCGGGAATAAACTGGCCTATTTCCGTGTGTCGATACAGCGCACGCGCCAGCGGCGGCGCTTCCAGAATCGGGATGCGGTGCTCTTTGGCTAATTCACGAATTTTCAGTGCGATATCACCCGCGCCTTTCGCTACCACTTTTGGCGCGTTCATCTTGCCTTCCTGATATTTTAGCGCCACCGAGTAGTGCGTCGGGTTAGTGACGATGACATCCGCTGTGGGCACATCGGCCATCATGCGGCGACGTGCGGCGGCCCGCATCGCCTGACGAATACGCCCTTTGACGTGCGGATCGCCCTCGTTTTGCTTGTGTTCGTCGCGGATTTCCTGACGCGTCATCTTCAGTTTTTTGAAGTAGCTGTAGAGCTGCCAGAACACGTCAAAACCGACCATCGGGAACAATCCCAGCATGATCAGCCCGCAGCAGGCGGCCATCAGCGTTAGACCGTGGTGCAGCGCGTTGACCGGCGATTCGCTCATCAGGCGCAGCATCTCTTCCCAATGGCTCCAGATGTACCAACCGGCGACCACGCCAACCAGTACCGCTTTCATGATCGACTTCACCAACTCGGCCGCGGTTTGTCCGGAGAACATGCGGCCGATGCCGGTTAACGGATTGAGCTTCTTGAGATCGAACTTGATGGATTTACCGCTGAAGTTGAGACCACCCAACGCCATCGGTCCGGCAAGGGCCACCACCACTAAACCGCCCATCAGCGGCAGCAGCGCAATCACCGCTTGTTTAATCAGGCTGCCGATGTGGCCAATAATCACCTTGTCATCGCTTACCATGCCGTGATCAAAACGAAAACCGGTGGCCACCATGCTCGCCAGGCGCTCCGCCATGCTGTTACCGCCGACCCACAAAATCAGTAGCCCAATCAACAGCATCATCACTGAAGTCAGCTCGCGCGAACGCGGAATCTGCCCCTCCTCACGCGCTTTTTCAAGTCGGTGGGGTGTGGGCGATTCTGTTTTGTCCTCGTTACTCTCTTCAGCCACAACGCACCTCAGCTGGCAGGAATTCTGAGCATAGAATGCCAAAACCCGCTCAGGCTAAAGCGCGGATTAAAGGGGAGAAATGTGAGTTTATTTAGCCATAAGTGAAATTGCGCTCTGCTGCGCGTGAGTTTGCAGGGTGGCGGGCGGGCGATAGAAGCGCACTACGTCGCCCACCAGCAACAGCGCAGGTGAACGCGCTTGTTCGCGTAGCACCGTCTGCGGTAGCTCGGCAAGCGTGGTGATGAGCACGCGCTGATCGGCCCGTGTGCCATTCTCAATGATTGCCACCGGCGTCTGCGCGCTGCGCCCGTGCGCCTGAAGTTGTGCGCTGATGCTGGCACTCCACTTCAGCCCCATGTAAAACACCAGCGTCTGATTTTCTGCGGCCAAACTGGCATCCGCCAGCTGCGGTTCGCCGCTTTTACCGTGACCGGTAATCAACCGCAGCGACTGCGCACAATCACGATGCGTTAAGGGAATGCCGCTACTCGCCGCACATCCCGCTGCCGCAGTGATGCCAGGCACTATCTGGCAACCTATCCCGGCTTGTTGCAGGCACAGCATCTCTTCGCCGCCGCGTCCAAAGATAAAGGGATCACCGCCTTTTAGTCGCACCACTTGCCGACCGCTTCGGGCTAAATCCACCAGCAGTTGATTAATCTGCTCCTGCTTTAAGCCGTGGCTACCGGGCTGTTTACCCACATCAATCGCCAGCGTGCTCGCCGGCACTTCCGCCATGATCGCCTCACTCACTAAGCGGTCATACACCACCGCATCAGCGTGCTTGATCAATCGCCAGGCTTTAAGCGTCAGTAGCTCGACGTCTCCCGGTCCGGCACCGACCAACCAGACGCAGCCTTGCGGTTGCTCACTGCCTGAGGGATTAAACAACTGTTCAAGGGATTCACTGGCTTGCGTCATGGTGTTTTCCGTTACTGCGCCACGCGCAGGGATGAGATCAGTTGTTTCAGCTCCGGAAGGCAGGAGCCACAGTTAGTGCCGCACTTCAGCGCCGCCCCGAGCGCTGCCGGAGAGTCGCAGCCCTGTGCGATTGCCTGGCGGATCGCCACTTCCCCCACGCCAAAGCAGCTACAGAGTGTGCGCCCTTGGCGAGTGCCCTGAGCGGGCCGTCCACCCAAAAGCGCATGCCGCTGCTGCGGCGAATCCGGCGCATGGCTGAAGGCCTGCGCGACAAATTGATGGTCGATCTCCGGCAACCACGGCGCGACATAGAATGCGCACGCCAGCTCGCCTTCACGCCAGCCCAGCATATGCAGCTGCTGCCCCGCCTGCGCCTGCTGCCATTGCAGCTGTGACAAACCCGGCAGCTGCATCAGCCATTCGCCGGCATTTGTGCAGCCCGCCAGGACATAGCGCTGCACCGCGGACTGCGGCGCACGCGACCAATAGAGCAGCTGCGGCGGCGTGATGATGTGCGGCAGCCAGAGCCAACCTTGCCATTGAGGACGTAGCGGCTGTAAACGCACCGCGGTCTGTTTTAATGCCGGTTGACCCGAATCAGGGCAGCAGCTGGCCGCCACTAATCCGTCGACATTAGCCTGGCCGCTGAACTGTCGAGTCCAGTGCATCGGCACAAAGAGCTGCCCGCGCCTGAGTCCGTTATCGATGGTCACGCGCCCACTCCACCACCCTAGCGCCGACTGCACGCGCGTGACGTCGCCATGACTCAAACCGTGTGCCGCCGCATCGAGTGGATGCAGGGCCACAAACGGCTCATCGAAATGCTGCATCAGACGCGGCACATTGCCGGTACGCGTCATGGTGTGCCACTGATCGCGGATGCGACCGGTGTTCATCAACAACGGATAGTGCTGATTGGTGAGGTTTTTGACGGGCATTGCCGGTGGCAGTAGACGTGCTTTACCGTCGGCATGAAAAAAGTGGCGCTCGGCAAACAGTCGCGCAGTGCCGCTGGGGGCATTGCCATTGATTGGCCACTGCACTGGCTCAAGTTGGTCATACTGCTCGCGCGTAATTGGCGCTAATGCACTGATATCAAATGCGCGCGTACCCTGATTCTCAAAGCCCGAAAGCGCGGCGTGTTCGGCAAAAATCTCGCTCGGATGCTGCCAGGCAAACGCCGCAGCAAAACCGAGGCGCTGCGCCACCTGTGCCAGCAGCCACCAATCAGCCTTTGCTTCGCCTGCAGGCGCGCTAAAACTGCGCTGACGAGAAATACGCCGTTCGGAGTTGGTCACCGTGCCATTTTTCTCACCCCACGCCTGGGCCGGTAACAGCACGTCGGCAAACCGCGCGGTATCGCTTTGTGCACTGACTTCCGATACCACCACCAACTCGCAGTTCGCCAGCGCCTGGGCCACGCGATTGCCTTCCGGCATAGAAACCGCCGGATTGGTGCCCATAATCCACACGGCTTTCACGTCACCCCGTTCAATGGCGTTAAACAGATTTAGCGCCGTCAGTCCGGGCTGGCGCGCAATGCGTTCGCTACCCCAGAAACGCGCTAGCCTATCAACCTCTTGCGCACTAAAACCCATATGCGCCGCCAGCTGATTGGCTAAACCGCCCACTTCACGTCCGCCCATGGCGTTCGGCTGTCCGGTCAGCGAAAACGGGCCGCAGCCGGCACGGCCGATCTTGCCGGTGAGCAGATGGGCATTGAGGATGGCGTTATTGTTATCGCTACCGGTTTGCGATTGATTGATGCCCATGCACCACAACGTCAGCACCCGCGACTGCGCATTAAACTGCTGCCAAAAAGCGAGGATGTCGCGCTCGTTCAGCTGGCAAGCCTGTGCTACCGCCACCACATCCCACGCTTCACAGGCGGCTAAGGTGCTTTCCACATTCGTCAGATGCGGCAACATGCTGGCATCCACGCCGTCATGATGTACCAGCCAGTTCAGCAGACCGGCAAACAGTGCACTATCCGACCCCGGCTGCAGCGCCAAATGCAGGTCGGCAATGTCACAACTGGCGGTGCGACGTGGATCGATCACGATCAGCTGCATCTCCGGGCGATTGGCTTTAGCCTGCACCAGGCGCTGCCACGCCACCGGATGCGCCCACGCTGCGTTAGATCCCACCAGTACCACCAGATCTGCCTGTTCGAAATCGTCATAGCAGCACGGCACGGCGTCGGCGCCAAAGGCACGCTTGTAACCGATTACCGCTGAGGCCATACATAAACGCGAATTGGTATCGATATTGGCTGCACCAATAAAGCCCTTCATCAGCTTATTGGCGGTGTAATAATCCTCTGTTAACAGCTGCCCCGAGCCGTAAAAGGCCACCGCCTGCGGGCCATGCCGATCGATAATGCGACGAAATTCGCTTGCCACATGATCCAGCGCAGCATCCATGCTGACACGCTGACCGTTAATCTGCGGCCACAGCAAACGCCCCTCGTGCGTCAGTGTGTCGCCTAACGTCGAACCTTTCACACACAGCCGACCCAAATTAGCCGGATGCTGGCGATCGCCACTGACCGGCGCATCCAACGCGTTCACCTCCACGCCGCAGCCTACGCCGCAGTACGGACAGGTGGTTTTCATGATGCCGCCGCCAGCGTGAGAATCGGCTGATGACCGAGCCACACTTTGCCGCCCTCCACGCGCACCGGCCAGCAGCGCAGCTGATGCTCAGCGTTATCGAGACTTTGCCCGTCGCGTAGCCGCACACGCTGTTTATAGAGCGGTGAAATCACCACTGGCTCACCCGCTACATCGCCGAGAATACCGCGTGAAAGCACGCTGGCTGAGGTGCCGGGTTCAATATCTTCCAGCGCATAAATTGCGTCGCCGAAGCGGAACAAGGCCACGCGCTGACCGCCGAGGCGTGCGCCAATCCCGGCAGAAGGTGGAATGGCATCGGCATCACAAATTGCGCTCCAGGGTTCAGCGGGCAAGGTGGTGGCGGGGATGATCTCCAGCGCCGCAGGCTGACGCTGGCCGCGTACCTGCACATAGTTGAGGGTTTCGTCAGGCTGCTGGCTGTTGATGGTGGCGGTAAACAGCGCACGACGCGAAGGATCCTGCAGCGTGCTGTGCCATTCGCACTGATAACGATCCACCACCTGCTGCATCTCCTGTTCCAGCAGCGCGGCAATGCCGAGTGAATCATCGATCACCACCTGACGCAGATAAGCCAGCCCGCCTTCCATGTTATCCATCCACACGCTGGTGCGTTGCAGACGATCGGCGGTACGCACGTAGAACATCAGAATGCGATCGACATAGCGCAGTAAGGTTTCATCATCGAGATCGCTGGCGAACAGATCGGCATGGCGCGGCTTCATGCCGCCGTTACCGCAGACATAAAGGTTCCAGCCCTTATCGGTGGCAATCACGCCAATGTCTTTGCTTTGCGCTTCAGCACACTCACGCGTGCAGCCAGAGACCGCCATTTTAATTTTGTGGGGTGCGCGCAGCCCTTTGTAGCGATTCTCCAGCGCAATGGCGAAGGCGGTGGAGTCCTGCACGCCATAACGACACCAGGTGGATCCAACGCAGGATTTTACCGTGCGCAGCGATTTGCCGTAGGCGTGACCGGTTTCGAAGCCCGCCGCAATCAGCCGCTCCCAGATATCCGGCAGCTGATCGAGGCGCGCACCGAACAGGTCGATGCGCTGACCGCCGGTGATTTTGGTGTAGAGATCGTAGCGAGCTGCCACTTCGCCAATTGCCATCAACCCCTGCGGCGTGATCTCACCGGCCGGCACGCGCGGTACCACCGAATAGGTGCCGTCTTTCTGAATATTGGCAAAGTAGCGATCGTTGGTGTCCTGCAGCGGCAGATGTTGCGGTTTAAGCAGATAGTCATTCCAGCACGACGCCAGCAGCGAACCCACCAGCGGCTTGCACACTTCACAGCCGTAACCGCGTCCGTGGAGCTGTAACAGCTGTTCAAAGCGGGTGATGTTACCAACGCGAATCAAGTGATACAGCTCCTGGCGTGACCAGGCAAAGTGCTCACAGATATCCTTCTTCACTTCCACGCCCTGACTGGCGAGCTGGAACTCCATCACCTGTTTGACCAATGCCGTACAGCCGCCGCAGCCAGTGGCGGCTTTCGTGCAGCTTTTTATCGCCGCCATATCGCCACAGCCGCTCTGCACCGCGCTGCAAATGTCCGCCTTGCTGACGTTATGGCATGAACAGATTTGTGCGCTAGCGAGCAATGCCGCCACGCCAGGCGCTTTCGCTGGCGCGCCAGCCAGCTGTGGCAGAATCAGGCTTTCGGGCGCTTCCGGTAGCGGTAGCTGATTGAGCATCATCTGCAGCAGGCTCGCATAATCACTGCTGTCGCCCACCAGCACGCCGCCAAGCAGGGTTTTACCCTCTTTGCACACCACCAGTTTTTTGTAAATGCCTTTGGGATTGTCGATCCACTGATAGCTTTGGCTGTCGGCGGTGCGGCCATGTGCATCGCCAAACGACGCCACTTCTACGCCGAGCAGCTTGAGCTTGGTGCTCATATCGGCGCCTCTGAATGCCAGTTGTTCCTGTGCCAGCTGCGCCGCCAGCACGCGCGCCATTTGATAGCCCGGGGCAACCAGACCAAAAATCTGTCCTTGCCACAGTGCGCACTCGCCAATTGCGTACACCTCTGCGGCGCTGGTGGCACAAGCGTCATCGATCATGATGCCGCCACGTTCGCCCAACTGGATGCCTGCCGCCCGTGCTAGCGCATCACGCGGACGGATACCGGCGGAAAACACCAGCAGATCGGTTTCGAGCAGGCTGCCGTCGGCAAAGCGCAGCTGCAAGCTACCCTCGGGTAAACGCACGATCGCTTCTGTTTGCTTGCTGGTGTGCACCTGCACGCCGAGCGCACTGATCTTGCCGCGCAGCATCTGCGCCCCCCCCTCATCCAACTGGACCGCCATCAGACGTGGCGCGAACTCCACCACATGCGTCTCCAGCCCCAGCTGCTTCAGCGCATTGGCGGCCTCCAGACCGAGCAGCCCGCCGCCGATCACCACGCCGCGCGTAGCTTGTTTGGCACAATCGGCAATGGCGTCCAGATCGGCCAATGTGCGATAAACAAAGCAATTCGCATCATCGTGGCCAGGCACCGGCGGTACAAACGGTACCGAGCCGGTTGCCAGCACCAGCTTATCCCATGCCAGTTCCGCGCCGCTGGCATCACGTAGGCTGCGCTTATCGGTATCAATCGCCACCACTTCACAGCCGCAGCGCAGTTCGATGCCGTATTGCTGAAAGAAGTTATTACTCACCAGCGACAGGTCTTCGGCGCTTTTGCCATTGAAGTAGTCGGTAAGATGCACACGATCGTAAGCCATCTGTGGCTCATCGCCGTAGACCACAATGTGATAGTGCTGATGCAGTTCGCGACTGACCAGCTGCTCGAGAAAATGGTGGCTGACCATGCCGTGACCAATCACGGCGAGAAGAGGTTTGCTCATCATCGGGCTTCCTGCAGCGCTCGGCTGCGTTGTGTTGTCGTCAAGACCGAACAGCGCGTTGATTCCCACGCGGGCGGCCTGTTGAAGGGGCAGCAGCAGCGCGCCAGCCGCCTGGCTGTCGCCAAACAGCAGCACGCCGCGCAATATGCCATCGCGCAAAAACAGGCGGCGATAGTGCTGATGAACAGGATCAAAACTGATGATGGATGGGCCTTCGCTGATGTCACCTGCACTGAACATCTCAATGCCGCTGACTTTAAGCCGCGTACCGTGCTCCTGATAATGAAAATCAGCCAGCGGTTCGCCGGCGAGTTGCGCCGCCAGAACCGCTGCCTGCGCCAGGCAGGGAGCGATCAAGCCGAAGGTTTCACCGTTGATTTCGCAGCACTCACCGAGGGCATAAACATCTGGCACTGCGCTTTGCAGTTGACGGTTGACGAGAATACCGCGCTGGCATGGCACGCCCGCCGCCTGTGCCAGCGCCACCTCGGGCACCACACCGATAGCGATCACCACCTGTTCTGCCGCGATGACTGCGCCATTGCTGAGCGTGACGCTATCAGCCTCAATTGATTGCAATGACGTGCTCAACCGACATGCAATGCCGCGCTGCGTTAGATGCTGCTGAAGTAGCGCACCCGCCTGGGCATCCAGCTGGCGATCAAGCAGCCACGGACGATGATGTAACAGCGTGACGTCGCGCCCACGCTGGCGCAGTGCCGCCGCCGCCTCCACGCCGATAAATCCGCCACCCACCACGACAACAGGGCCACGCTTCGCCAGCATAATATTCACGTCACGCACGGTGCGGAAACCCTGCACCTGTGGGCGATCAATGCCCGGCAGATCCGGCATGCGCGGCTGCGAACCGCAGGCGAACACCAGCTTGTCCCAGTGCAGCGTGCGACGATGGGTAAGCACCGTGCGGGCATCAATATCCACCTCCAGCGCCTCTTCCCCCATCAGCAGCTGCACTTGGTGTGCGGCGTACCATTCGGGTGAGTGAATCAGCGTGTCAGTAAAGGCTTTTTCACCCGCCAACACCGGCGATAACATGACGCGGTTGTAATTACCGTGCGGCTCACGGCCGATGACCGTGACAGTGTAACGACTTGCTGAACATTGTTGCAGTTCCTCTACCATGCGCATTGCTGCCATGCCGTTACCAATCACTACCAGTCGCTGCGCCATGTTTGCTCCTTACGCCACTGCCGTTTGCTTTTCATACAGGAAGTGCAGAATTAGCTGGCGCAGTTGGTGATAGCGCGGCTCATCGGCCATCGCCACACGTGAACGCGGACGCAGCAAATCGATGTTGAGAATGTCACCGACCTGTGCGGCGGGTCCGTTGGTCATCATTAACACGCGATCGGACAGCAGCACTGCTTCATCCACATCGTGCGTGATTAGCACAATGGTGGTGTTGAGCTCCTGCTGGATGCGCATCACGCTGTCCTGCAAATGGGCTCGCGTTAACGCATCCAGCGCGCCGAACGGCTCATCCAGCAGCAGCACGCGCGGCTTCATCGCCAGCGCTCGCGCAATGCCGACGCGTTGCTTCATGCCGCCGGAGATCTCCGATGGACGCTTATGCATCGCATGCCCCATCTGCACCCGGTTGAGGTTGTGCTCTATCCACTCACGCATCTCGCCTTTGTTCATCTGGCCTTTGAACACTTGCTGCACCGCCAGCTCAACGTTTTGATACGCCGTGAGCCACGGCAGCAGCGAATGGTTTTGAAACACCACGGCGCGCTCTGGACCAGGACCGCTAATCTCACGGTTTTCACACAGCAGCACGCCGCTGCTCGGCTGCGTCAACCCGGCGACCAGGTTCAATAGCGTGGATTTGCCACAGCCGGAGTGACCAATCAGGCTGAGCGTTTCCCCTTCATGGATATCAAAACTGACATTATCGAGAGCGAGGAACTCGCCGCCGCCGGTAGTAAAGCGCTGGCTAACCTGCTGTAAGCGAATGATTGGATTCATTAGGGTTTCCTTATTTATCCCAGCTAAAACGGCGCGCCAGCAGGATCAGCGCTTGCTCAAGTAGCAGCCCGACGACACCAATCACCATGATGGCGATCAGGATGTTTTCTACGTTGAGGTTGTTCCACTCGTTCCAGATCCAGAAACCGATGCCGAGGCCACCGGTCAGCATTTCAGCGGCAACGATCACCAGCCATGCGATGCCCATCGACAAACGCATGCCGGTTAATACCGCAGGCAGCACCGCCGGGAACAGAATGCGGCGCATCACCGTCCACTCATTGAGCCGTAGCACGCGCGCAACGTTGAGGTAATCTTGCGGAATACGCTGCACCCCTTCGGCGGTATTGATCACCATCGGCCAGATTGAGCAGATGAAGATGGTCCAGCTTGAGGCCGGTTCGGCACGTTGAAACAGCAACAGGCCAATCGGCAACCAGGCAAGCGGACTGACCGGACGTAGCAGCGCAATGATCGGATTGAGCATGTGCGCGACAAAACTGAAGCGGCCAATCAGGAAGCCTGCGGGAATGCCCACCAGCGCTGCCAGGGCAAAGCCAATCGCCACACGTTGCAACGACGCCACCACGTTCCAGCCAATGCCCTGATCGTTGGGGCCGTTGTTGTAGAACGGATCGGCAAACAGCGTGACGGCAGCCTGCCAGGTGGCATACGGCGTGGGAAAGCCTTTGCTCGACATTGATGCCAGTTGCCAGACAAACAGCAGCAGAATGATGCCGCAGCTGGCGGGGATCAGCCGTTGCAGCAGTGGACGTAACCGACGTTGACGCCGACGCGGTGCGGGTGCCACCTTGAGCGCAATCACCTGTGCAGGTTGCGCGGCAATTGGCGCAGAGTGGAGCGTGCGTGCTTCAGATTTCATCATGACCTCGCTTAACTGCGTTTAATGGCAAAACTGTCGGCATAGGCTGCGGGATCGCTGCCGTCCCACACTTTGCCGTCGAACAGCCTACTGCTGCGCATGTCGCTGCCTGGCACGGCGATGCCGCCTACCGCGCTGGCAGCCTGTTTGTAGATATCGATGCGGTTAATCTGACGCGCCACCGCGGCATAATCTGGCTCGGCTTTCACCATCCCCCAGCGCTTCATCTGCGTCAGGAACCACATACCGTCGGAAATCCACGGGAAACTCACTTCGCCGTCGTGGAAGAAGCGCATGCCGTGCGCGTCCTGCCAGCGCTGACCGAGGCCGTTTTCATAGTGACCCAGCATGCGGCCCTCCAACGTTTCCACTTTGGTATTGATCCACGCGCGGCCAGCGAGAACCTGCGCGGTCTCTTTGCGGTTATCGTCAGAAGCGTCGATCCAGCGTGCGGCTTCCAGCACGGCGGCGGTTAGCGCACGCGCGGTGTTCGGGTTCTGTTGCACCCATGCCGCGCGTGTGGCGAGAATTTTTTCTGGATGATCCGGCCAGATTTGCTGAGTGGTGGTCGCGGTAAAGCCGATGTTGTCGCTGATGGCACGTTGATTCCACGGCTCACCAACGCAGAAGCCGCTCATGTTGCCCATCTTCATGTTCATCACCATTTGCGGCGGCGGGACTACCACGGTGCGGACATCCTCAAAGGGATCGATACCGGCGTTGGCCAGCCAGTAGTAGAGCCACATAGCGTGGGTGCTGGTGGGAAAAGTATGCGCAAAGGTGAACGTCCCTTTCGCCTGGCTGGCGATCAGCTTTTGCAGACTGCCTGCATCGGTGACTTTCTGATCTTTCAGCTGATTAGCCAGCGTGATGGCTTGGCCGTTGTTGTTGAGCGTCATCAGATTGGCCATATCATGCTGCGGCCCGGCGATGCCCAACTGCAGGCCATAAATCATGCCATACAGCGCGTGTGCTGCATCCAGCTCGCCCGCAGTAAGTTTGTCACGTACCGCCGCCCAGCTGGCCTCCTTACTCGGTTGCAGCGTCAGACCATATTTTTTATCGAAACCTTTTACAGCCGCCATCACCACCGGTGCGCAATCTGTGAGCGGAATAAACCCGATGCGAACACTGCTTTTTTCAGGCGCATCGGAACCGGCGGCCCACACCGCATTGCGTAAACCCGGCAGTAAATAACTCCCGCCAACCACTGCACTTCCTACCAGAAACTGACGCCGTGACACCGTAAACCGCGTTTTGCTCATCATGCGCATCCTGAAAAAAAGGAATAAAAAAAGGCGTCCTTCCACCTATAAAACAGGGGGCCGGACGCCTTTATCCAAAGCACTCGCTTCACCGCCGTTGGCAAAACAAATGCGCAATGTCTGTAGGGTATTGCAAAGCCTGTGCCAAAAAATTTTTCAATGATTTATTAGGCGCAGAGGCAATAAACTGCGCGTTGAGCGCCGGATTTGCACTGTGCTGACGCACCCTACGCACAGGGTTTGTGCAGCTACCTCGTTCGGGTTATGCCTTCAACGTCGCAGCAACCGCCAGCACTGCCTGGGCAATTTCCAGCACGCGTTTGTTCTGATTCATGGCGCTTTTACGCAGCGCTTGCCACGCATCCTGCTCGCTGAAATGATGCTGCTGCATTAGCCAGCTTTTGGCTTGATCGATGATCTTACGTTCATCCAGTGAGGTGCGCATCATGGCCAGCTCATCGGCCTGCACCTGTAAGCGGTGTGCCTGTTCGCGGATCAGGGTTAACACCGATCGACCCAGTTGTGGCGCAAGGCCATTGCTGTCGAGTGTGGTTTCGCTGCCGGAGAGCCAGCTGGCCCCAGCGACATATAACGAGAAACTGGCATCTTCCGTCGGTGCGAGAGCCGGATGGTCTGCCTGTTGCGCGGCAGCAATCGCGCGCTGGCAGCTGCGCATCAAGGTGGCACACAGCGTATTTTCGATCTGCTTCATCTGATCAAGCCGCGTGCTAAGCAGCGTAAACCACAGCAGTACGCCATTTTCGCCACACTGCGCACCGGTACAAGCGATGCGTCGCAACCGCTCAATCTGGCTGCCTGCATCGGCTATCACGCGCCAGCGCTGCAGGTTCTCGGCATCAGCAAACTGACTGAAAGTGGCAAAACTCTGTTCCTGGGCATCAATCAACGCCTGAATGCACTGCCGCTGTGCCTCGCTAAATTCACCCGCAGCAAATCCTGCAGAACCGGTGGCGCGTTCTTGTCCCGCTAGCTCTTTACCCTGCATAAAGCTGAATAGCGCGATGAGCGCACGTGAGATATCCGGCTCACTGGCGGTGTCCGCCGCTTCAAACACCAGATTAAGCAGAGTGCAGATAATGTGATTAAAGGCGTCCATCGCCTGGGCTTGCGTTACGCTGCGGTTGTGCACCTGCTGACGTAGCGCCGTTAAGCCGTCTAGCGCCTGCAGCGCAGTGGCGATCAACATGCAAAAACGGCTATAGCCGGGCTGTGCCTCTGCCTCCGGCAGTACCGCCATCGCACTTCGCTCGCGCTGCTCTACCTCCGCCACACGCTGCTTGAGCTCCGCACCAAACAGCCGGCCTGCCGAGCAAAGCCAGATATTGCTGGCACCTCGCTCACGCTGCAGCACGTGAACAAGCTCGCTGATGGCGGTGATTTGCTCACCGGTACGCAGCAAACGTTGCAAGCTGGCAATTTCACTGGCGCGACTGGCACGCAGGTACTCTAAAGCCCGATTCATTGCTATCTCCTGCCCATTACCGGTTAAAGCAGTTAATTAAGCAAAACCCGTGCCGGACCAGGATAAAAAACGGCAGAATCGGGCGCGGAAATTCCGAAATTAAGAAAATTGTTTCCCTGGGCAATCTTTTTTATTTTACATAAATAGATTAATCTTATTTACCATTTATGATTGGCACTAGCAGCCACCAAAAGCCGTTACGCCAACGTGTATCGCTTACCGCACCGAATAAATTAACTGAGCTTATCTATCACCGTGACTATGTGTTTTATATCATCGGCCTGCGCTGCTTTTTCACCCGCTAGCACGGGATTTCTCGTGGTGCAATGGTTTGAATTCTCAAAAGTCTTAGGTAGACTTAGTTCAGCACTATCTTTCTGTAATCTGTCTGTTTTTTTGATGGCTTTCTTGCTGCCTAATCTGCCTGCCTAACCGGCCCGTGCCGCAGATTACTCTGCAGCTAATCTGATGAAATTTGAGGATCATGGTGAATAAGAGTCTCGTGCTTGTCTTACTCGCGGTGTTAAGTCTGGCTGCTTGTAAAGCGCCACCGCCGCCCGTTACTGATGACACACTGGTAACCAGCGAAGTAAATGGCGTGCAACTGGTCCATCGTCATGCGGTGGCAGCACCTGCTGAGTTCACGCCGGTTAATGAGAGCTATCGCGCACTGTATGCGGCTTCCGTGATGACCACGCCTGATTTTGGTGGCAAGGTGGTGCGCTATCTCGATAACGCCAAACCGTTTGAAGTTCTGGGTCGTGTTGAACACAGCTGGCTTGCGGTGGCTGATGAACCGAATGGTCAGCTGATCGGCTATATTCCGCCAAAAGCCGGCGTGGAGAGCAGCCGTTATGACGCGACCATCCGTAGCGATCGTCCACGTCCTCGCCGTAACAGCAAACAGGTCTGTGTGGCCGTTGGAGGCGCCAGTAAAGCTTGTCGCACTAACGATACCGCGACCTGGATCTTAGACTGATAATGCAATCCGGCGCACAGTGCTTGTCGATATGGCTGTGATTTTCGCCCTTGCCTGGATAACCAAGATTTAATGACTCAGGATTCCCTTGCTCGCGATGGCATTGTCGCGGGCAATGATAACCTTTTGCTTAATGCCGCAGCACCGATTCTGAATGCCGTCGTCCGCATACGGCAGGCCGCCACGCATGACGATCCTGCCGGTTTGCGTCAGTTACTGATCGAAGAGATCCGTCAGTTTGAGCAGCGCTGTAAACAAGCGGGGCTGCCGTTTGAGATGATCATCGGCGCGCGCTACTGCCTGTGCAGCGTGCTGGATGAAGCCGCGGCGCAAACGCCGTGGGGCACGCGCGGCGTGTGGTCTGGTAACGGCATGTTAGTGACTTTTCATAATGAAAGCTGGGGCGGCGAGAAATTTTTCCAGCTGCTTTCGCGCGTGTCACAAAGTCCACAGCAGCATCTTTGGCTGCTGGAACTGATCCACTATTGCCTGCTGCTCGGCTATGAAGGGCGCTATCGCGGCAGTGAGAATGGCCGCGTGCAGTGCGAAGCCATCCGAAAACGTCTGGCGCAACTGATCGCTGAAAACCGCCCGTCGAGCGCGAATGCCGCAGTACCGCTGGTGGAAGTGCATCCGCTGGTGAGCACCTTAACGCGTCCGATGGTGCCGCTATGGGCCTGCGTGACCTTAGCGACCCTGGTGGCCAGCCTGATTTATAGCGGGCTGAACTGGCGACTGGGCAACGCGGCTGAACCGCTGTTACGTACTATCTATCAAACTCCCTTGCCCCAAATCACGCCCGGCCGTCGCCCTACTTCGCCGCAGGCGCTGCTCGATCTCCATCAACGCCTTAATGATGTGATTGCCGCTGGTCAGCTGGAAGTGAGCGACGGCGCATTCGGCAGCAAAGTGATAATTCCCGCCGATAAACTGTTTTCCAGTGATGGCACCGTGGTGAATCAGGTGGGTCGCGCGCTTTTGGCCCACGTTGCCAGCGCGATGAAGACGGTGAAAGGCACGGTGCTGGTTTCGGTCTACACCGATAATAGCCCGGTCGACGGCCGTTTCGCCTCAAGCTATGAATTCTCTTTTGCCCGCGCACGCGCGGTGACGCAGCTGCTTAATCCGCAGTTAGCTGAAGGCCACAGCGTGAAAGCGGAAGGTCGCGGCGACAGTAATCCGCTGCTGCCGAATGACAGCAATGAAAACCGCGCGCGCAATCGCCGGGTGGAAATCACCCTGTTTGCGACACCGGAAACCCTCGGCAATCATCAGGGAGGCCAATGATGCGCGCATCACTGCAACATCTCTTAACCCATCGATTACTGTGGAGCCTGATTGGCGTCACCGCGCTCAGCTGCGTGCTGTGGATGCTCGGCCCGCTGTGGAGCTGGGGCGATACGCGGCCGCTCGAGCCGGTATTGCCGCGTCAGCTGGTGGTGGGTCTGCTGTTCTTGCTGTGGCTGCTGTTCCAGTTTATTCCGGCGCTGTGGCGCGGCTGGTTCAACAGCAAACTGCTTAATCGCTTGCAGCAGATGAGCCAGGAAGAGTTATCCGATCGTCAGGCTACCGAAACGCTGCTGGCGCAGCGCTTCAGCGAAGCAGCACTGCGCCTCAAGCGCACGCAATTTGGTCGTCGTCATCAGAAGAGCTGGCTGGCACGCTTTCAGAGTCACTACCTTTATCAGTTGCCGTGGTACGTGATGATTGGCGCACCGGGTGCCGGTAAAACCACGGCGCTGCTCAACGCCGGATTAGAGTTCCCGCTGACTGACAGCCTCGGCAAAGCGGCCATCCGCGGCGTCGGCGGTACGCGACATTGCGACTGGTGGTTTACCGACAGCGCGGTGCTGATCGACACCGCTGGCCGTTACGCCTTGCAGGAGAGTCAGCGCGCGCGCGACGGCGCTGAATGGCAAAGCTTTATCAACCTGCTGAAACGCTATCGCACTCGCCAGCCAATCAACGGTGTGATCATGACTATCAGCGTCTCCGATCTGCTCACAGATTCGGCGGAGGCGCGCCATGCGCAGGCCAGCGCGCTGCGTGAGCGCATGGCGGAACTGCATCAGCACACCGGCATCCATTTCCCGGTTTACGTGATGGTAACCAAAACCGATCTGCTGAAAGGTTTTATGAGCTTTTACGGCAGCCAGAGCAAGCCGCAGCGCGATGCCATCTGGGGCTTTACCTTTCCGTGGGAACCGGGCAAACCGCATAAAGATGATTGGCACCGCAGCTTTAGCCAGCAATATCAGCACTTAGAGCAGCGTTTGCAGCAGCAGTTGGCCAACGTGATGGCCAGCGAACGCGATTTGACGCAGCGCGCCGACAGCTTCCTGTTCCCGCAGGAGTTCAGCTCGCTGCGTCCGCTGCTGAATGAGTATCTCGACGTGGTGTTCTCCAGCCATCAGGAGCCAATTGCCTGGTCGGCGCGCGGTCTGTTCTTTACCAGCGGCACCCAGGAAGGTTTGCCGTTTGACCGCATCATGGGTGAGCTGAACCGCAAATTGCAGCTGCCGCATACTGGTGAAAGCAGCCTGGCAGCCTGGGATAGCGTCAATCGCAGCAGCCCGATTCCCGGCAATAAAGGCCAGAGTTTCTTTATCCGTGATTTGCTGAGTGACCTGGTGTTTCGCGAAAGCGGTTTAGCAGGCAGCAATCGCCACTGGGAATACCGTAACCGCCTGTTCCACTGGATTGGCTATGGCGTGCTCACCGGCGCCCTGCTGCTACTCTCCTGTTTGTGGCTCACCAGCTACGTACAGAATCAGCGTTATCTGGATCAGGTAGCTGAGCGCATTGCGCCGATCACCGTGCAAAGTCAGCAGGTGATTCATCAGCCCGCCGATAATATTTTTGATCTGCTACCCTTCTTAAATAACCTGGTAAAACTGCCGTTGTCTGAGCGTTTTTCCCTCGACAATCCACCGCTTACCATGCGCGTGGGTTTGTATCGTGGTACCCAGGTAAGCGATGCGGCGTGGGCGCTTTATCAAAATGCGCTTAAGTCTCTCCTGTTGCCACGCGTGGCCCAGCAGATCACTAATTTGCTGCGTGACGATCCGGGCAACGATAACGAATATAGTCGCAATGCGCTGCGTGCCTATCAGATGCTGTATCAGCCGCGCAATTATGACGGCGAGTTTCTGCGTGGCTGGCTGATGCAAAACCTGCAGCGTACGCTGCCCAGTGATGTCAGCGCGCGTGATTTGCAGCAGCTCGACTGGCATCTTAGCCAGCTGCTGGATCAGCAGATTCAATCTTCGCCGTATGCACGTGATAATGCATTAATGATGCGCAAGCTTGCGGAGAATCTGAAAAATGCCGGTGAAAGTAGCAATACGCTGGCGATTGCGCCGCATGCCGCTGCGCAGCGATTGACCAGACACAGTGAGTAATGGTGAGGTAACGATGCCGACACACACTGCGCCGGGCTGGTACGGTAAGTTACCGGCTACCGGCGATTTTTTGCGCCAGCGTCTGAGCGAACATACCGTGACGCCGTGGAGCCACTGGTTTCAACAAGGATTGATGCACTGGCATCAGCAGCCGGGTGCCAGCACCGCGCAGTTTTTGCAGGCGCCGGTGTGGAATTTTGTGTTACCGCTTTCGCCGTTGCGCCAGCAGGTGCAGATGGGCTGTCTGCTGCCCTCGAGCGATCGCGTGGGCCGTGCCTGGCCGCTGCTGGCGCTGCGTAGTTTTCCACTGAGCCACTGGCACAGTGCGCAGCTGGCGATGTCCGGCGACTGGTTTCAGGAGCTTGGCGCGCTGCTGCTGCACGCGGTACGCGATCGGCTCAACCCCGATGCGCTGGAGCAGCAAATGCAGCATTTGTCGCCGCTGATGGTGCCGGATACCCAGCGCAGCGACATTATGGACGTGATTGGTTTTGAGGATTTGCCCTGCACGCTAAGCTGGCGTGAAGTGGCCGACAGGTTCGATCCGCAGCAGCACATCAGCTACTGGTGGAGTAATCGCAGTGACGGTTTTAGCCATGCCACGCATAAGCACAGTGGCCCGCTTACTGCGCAACTGTTTACGTTATTGTTTAACCCGGCGTCTGGTGCACAGCCGGGCCGCAACGGCCTCTATCCACCGATGTTTGAATAGGCCGCAGCGTTTGCCTTGTTAACGGGAAGACTCATGCAATTTACCATTGTGCAGTGCAATACGGATGTGCCGGCAAAAACGGTTGATTTTAAACCGCCCGGCGGCACCATCGGCCGCAGTCAGGATAACGATCTGGTACTGCCCGACGAATCGCGTGCGATATCGCGTCTGCAGGCGCTGGTACACCTTTCGCCGGAAGGCGAGTGCCGTTTAACCAATCAAGGCAGCGTCACCTCGGTGGTGCTGAATGGCGTCGCGCTGCAACGCGGCTCGCAAGTGGCGTTGCAAGATGGTGATACGCTACAAATTGGTGAGTACGGGCTTGAGGTGCGCGATCCCAATAACCTCAACGCGAGTCGGGGCGATCCGCTGGCTTTTTTTGCCGACAACACTGACGATCCGCTTGGCATGTTGCAGCAGCCGGAGGCCATCCCCGAACCTGTCGCCCGCGCTGAGCGCCGCAACGATCCGCGTCTGGCTATCGACCCGCAAAGCGATGCGCCGACGTTACCGAACGTGTTACCTGGTGCCAGCCAGGACAAGCTGATCGCCGCGCTGCTGGAAGGCATGGGGCTGAACAACGGCCAGCAAACCGCCATCACCGAAGAGCAGATGCGCGTGACCGGCCGCATGCTAAGTCTGTTCTCGCAAGGCACCGTCGCCCTGCTCTCCTCGCGCTCGATTCTGAAGCGCGGCGTGAAAGCCGACATGACGATGATCCTTAATGAAGCCAATAACCCGTTTAAAATTCTGCCATCGGGCAAAACCGTGCTGATGCAGATGTATCAAAGCCAGATGCCCGGCTTTATGCCGCCGGAACCGGCGGTGCGTGATGCGCTGGTGGATTTACAGGCGCATCAGCTTGGCATGATTGCCGGTATCCGCGCCATTATCGCCGCGATGTTGCAATCGTTTAGCCCGCAGCGCCTTGAAGAGGAGGCGCGTAAAGATGGCGTGTTGCCAAAGCTTGGGTTCAGCAGCGGTCGCAAAGCGGCAATGTGGGATTATTTCTCGCGCCACTATCAGCGCACCGCCGGTGAAATTGAAGATGACTTTCACACGCTGTTCGGCGAAGCCTTCCTGCATGCCTATGATATGGAAGTGAATCAATACAAAGATTCTCAGACGCGGACCGAAGACGCATGAAGATGATGTTTGCCAGCCGCTGCCAGCAAGGTATGCGCGACGAAAATCAGGACCGCACCGGCGCCGAACTGGACGATCACAAAGCCTGTTTCCTGGTGTGTGATGGCGTTGCCGGTCTGCCTGGCGGTGATATCGCCGCTCAGCTGGTGCGCGATACCTTACTGACGCAGTTACAGCACAGCGAGACCTTTACCCCGGAAAGCACGCGCGCCGCCATCGAACACTGCCAGCAGGTGCTGATTGAGGCACAGGGAAAAAATCCGAATTTTTCACGCATGAGCACCACCCTCGCCGCGCTGTTTATCGACCGCGAAAAACAGCGCGCATGGTGGGCGCACGCCGGGGATAGCCGGGTTTATCACTTCCGTCATGGGGTGCTGAATCAGGTGACGCGTGACCACAGTCTGGCCCAGCAGTTACGTGAGGCGGGCTATGAAAATACCGGCATTAACAGTAATTTACTCTATAATGCGCTCGGTGTTGAGCCTGCACGCCCCGCCACGTTTAGTGAGGTTATTTCACTCACCGATGGCGACGCGTTTCTCGTCTGCAGCGACGGATTCTGGCTCAATCTCACCACCCACGAAATGGAACTGGCACTGCGCATGGTAAATGCCTGCGAAGAGTGGCTGACTTTGATGGAACAAGCCGTTAACCGCAGTGTGAAAAGCGACAATCTCAGCGCTCTGGCAGTCTGGATTGGCGAACCGCAGGAAGCGACGCTGCTTTACTCCCAGGCTGATGCGGCACGTTTTCTGCCGTCACGTTATTGATCCAAGGATTCTTATGAAAGTGTGGTTGACGGGCTTCGCAACCCTGTTGCTGGCCTTAAATGCGCAGGCAGAAGATTATCGCGTGGTGTATTCCCCGAGCCTGTCATTGGAAGTCTATATCGATGACGTGGCCAGTAAGGCGCCCAATGACTGGTGTAAAGAGACGCTGCCGCTGCGCATCGTTTCCGGCAAAAGTACCGACTCCAGCATTTTAACCAGCTTCCTGCCGCGCGTCGGTACGCTGCTGGCAAATCAGTGCGGTTTGCTGGATGAGCTGCCGTGGCAGATGACCAACAAAGAGGGCAGCGTGCTGGCAAACGGCAGCGCGGCCAAACTGCAGAACTGGCGGCCGATCGTGTTAAACGATGCCACCGTCAGCGCCACCAGTACTAATGCGGCGCCACTCGATTTGTCTCGCCCGGCGGATAGCACACCGCTGCAGCATTTTGCGCTGCCCGGCGGCTGCCACTTCCGTACCTGGTGGGACGATAAAGGCGAATCGCTATTTATTCCGGATAATCCACAACAGCACTGCTCTACGGAAGGCTGGCTGGAAGGCCCAAGCGACATGACGCTGATGAGCGCAGGCAAAGCGCACAAAGTGGCGCTCAACTTCTATCAGGGCTATCCCATTGCTGACCTGAAAATGAGCGGTCCGCCGCTGGAAGTGGTTTCGATCAATAACCAGCGCATGATTGTTACGCGTCCGGATGCCGATGATAGCTGGCTGGTGCTGCCCTTTGATGCCCAACAACATGTGTGGCGCTTTAGCGGCACGCTATTAGTGAAGATGGACAAAACCGCTGACCAGGATAACGATGTTCTGAAGAAGCGGGTTGAAACATTACGCGGCGTTTGGTCGCCGCAGTTTATGCCACAGCAAAAAGTGACTGTGTTACTGATTGACACCCTGCATGCGGATCTCGCCGATCCGGCGATTGGTGCCTGGCGTAACATTAATTAATTAGCGGTCGTTGCCTGCCGTCAATCGTATGACGGGGCGCTTCAGGACGTGTTCAGAGAGTTCACTATGTCGGCAAACGAAAACCATACACCTAACGCCCTTCCTGCGGGCTACCGGTTTAATGAATTTGAAATCAAGGAAGTGATTGGCGGCGGCGGCTTTGGCATTGTTTACCGTGCCTGGGATCATCAGCTGGAGCGCACTATCGCCATCAAAGAGTACATGCCGGTGTCGCTGGCGGTACGCGCGGCGGATATGTCGCTGGAACTGCGCGGTGAGCGTTTCCATAAGTTATTTACCGCAGGACGCAACAGCTTTATTCAGGAGGCGCGCCTGCTGGCGCGCTTCAATCATCCCGGCTTGCTGCACGTATTGCGCTTCTGGGAAGAGAACGGTACCGCTTATATGGGCACCCTCTATTACAGCGGCATGACGTTGAAAGAGTGGCAGATCACCAGTCCGGACAGCATTGATGAAAGCTGGATCCGTCGTCTGCTGCCGCCGCTGTTTGGGGCGATTGATACCATCCATACCGCCGGTTATCTGCACCGTGATATCTCGCTGGATAACATCCAGATTCAGGAAAACCAGCTGCCGGTGCTGCTCGACTTCGGTTCGGCGCGCAAAGAGATTGGCAACCTTTCCGACGAAACTGAGATCATGCTGAAGCCCGGCTTTGCCCCGATTGAACAATACAGTGAAGAAGGCGAAATCGAGCAAGGTCCGTGGACCGATATTTATGCCCTCGGTGCGGTGCTGCACAATCTGATCACCGGTCATGCGCCGCCGGTCAGCGTGGTGCGCTGTATCGAAGATAACTATCAACCGCTGGTAGAGCGCCAGCCGGAAGGCTATTCGCTGCCGTTGCTGCACGCCATTGACTGCGCGTTAGCGATGAAACCCGAGGATCGTCCGCAAAGCATTGATGCCTTTGCCAGTTTGATCGACCTGCCGGTCAGCGATGTCGAAGCGCTCTCGACGACTTTACCGACGGTGGCTGAGCCTCCTGCGCCAGCAGAGCCGGTCATGGTCACAACGGAACCGCAGGTTTTGGCGGTGAATCACGCTGCAGCAGCCGTTGAGCCCTTAACCCCGCGCAACGTGCGCCGCTTATCGCCTGGATTAGTGGCAGCCGCCGCGATTGCCATTCTGGCGGTGGTGGTGGTGGTATGGAAAGCGAATCGTCACAGCGAAGCGCCGCCCGTCGCGGCTACCACCGCTCCGGCAGCGCCTGCTGCGCAAGTCAGTAGTGCGGTGAGCAGTTCGCCCACGGTGGCAACGGTTTATCTGCGCTTGCAGGCGGGCGAGAATGTGATGCTGAATGGGGAAGCCAAAGATGTGAAACCCTCGAGCAGCGGATTTGCCTCGCTGAATCTGGCTGCCGGTAACTATCGCATCGAAGTGCGTAACGGCAACCAGGTTTATAGCCAATCACTGACCATCGATCAGCCTGGAACCTGGCTGATCAACCCCGCACAGTAATAAGCCTTAGCGCGCTGCGGAACTCTGCAGCGCTCTGACTTCTGCCGCCAGGCGCGTCAGCGCCTCTTCCTGCATACCGCGATTACCCAGCTCCTGCTCCAGCGCATACAGATACTGTGCGTTGGTGCCCAGCGGGCCACTGGCTTGCGCGATAAGCGGTGCGATGGTGCGGCGGCAGGAGTCGGTTTCATACAGCGGATGACGCGGGTCCATGATGAACACCAGCGCGGTAACGTTGCGACCATCCTCCAGCTGCAGTTCGCACCAGGTGGGCAGATAGCAGCCGGTGATCATCTCACGCTTCCACAGCAACTCCAGTTCATCGTGCAGACGCGATTCCGGCAAACGGAACGCCAGCCCGCTGGTTGAGCCGCCCTCTTTCAACGCCAGCATGCGGCCAGGTGCGGTAACGGTGCCGCGTCCGGCAATCAGACGCAGACAAAAGGCGCGATGCCAGCCTTCTAAACGGCCCGGTGCGACTTCGGCCGCTTCAAAAATCGGATTCCACATCAGCGAACCGTAGCCAAAAATCCACACCGGACTTTGGTCAGGGCGACAGGCAAGCGTGGCAGAGAGCGATGCCGCACGCTTTTCGCAACTCCAGAACAGTGCTTCATCAATATCGCCAAATGATGTTTTACAATCTGCTTTTAATAAAAATTCCCGCGTTAACACTGTACCTCCTCTGCTGCACTGACATCTTGCCGGTGTGTTTGCTGAAAACTGATGTCTACAGGCGACGCGCGTTGCATCGACTTAAGAGAAGACATTAATTCATTTTTAACAAAAATTTCAAGATTGACCCCGATCACAAAAGGGAAATTCTGTGTAAATAGCATCGGCTGCCTGGCGAGGAACTTGAATGATGAGGGGAAATGGCGCGGCGGGCCGCATTAGCCCGCAGGGGAAATTAATGTTTAGGGTGCCACTTGTCGTCTTCACCTTTAGCGTACTCTTGCTTGACCGCTGACCAGGCGACTTTATGGGCAACCTCTTCTTTATGGGCAACCTCTTCGCGCATGGCTCGGCAAGACATGACGCACGCTGTCCGGCAGCTCACGGTTTGCTGAATAAGGCATAGTTCCTCCTGTTTCAACCCTAAGCGTTAAGCCTGGAACATATGCGCTAAAACGCAAACCCACACTTTTACTGGCAACAACGATAAAATAGGGTTAAACCACTATAAAACAGAGTATGAAGGAGAATTAACGGGATGAATATCGTTAATAAGTGAGTTTGTCACTATCGCAACATAATGAATATGTGACGTAATCCTGCAATAACTCACTCTTTTGTCGTGTTATGTTTGATAACCGCTTTTAGTAAAATCGCGTAAAGTCACAGCAGCACAGCTGATGAAAAGTTACACTGCGTTGCGTCAGAAAACTCATTATATTTATCAGGCAATGATTGCCTGCTTGGTTCTTTTTTCCGGAGAGGATGGTAAATGCCTGCACATGAGAAAACCCGTCACACAGAGTACTCACTGATTTTCCCCGTTGCTGCGCTGGCGGTGCTGAGCTTCTTCGGCAACCAGACAGCGCTTCTGCCGGTGATCGGCATCAACCTGCTGGCGCTGGTCGCCATCCTCTTTAGCGCTTTTAGCGTTGTACGTCATGCCGACGTACTGGCGCACCGTTTAGGTGAACCCTACGGCTCGCTGATTCTCAGCCTTTCGGTCGTGATTCTTGAAGTTAGCCTTATCTCCGCGCTAATGGCCACCGGCGATGCCGCGCCTGCGCTGATGCGCGATACGCTCTACTCCATCATCATGATAGTGACCGCCGGTTTAGTCGGCTTCGCCCTGCTGCTGGGAGGCCGCAAGTTTGCTACCCAGTACGTCAACCTGGCGGGCGTTAAGCAGTACATGATCGCCATTTTCCCGCTGGCAATTCTGGTGCTGGTGTTTCCCAATGCGTTACCGGGCGGTAATTTCACCACCACGCAGGCGCTGATTATTGCGGCCATCTCTGCGGCGATGTATGGCGTGTTCCTGCTGATTCAAACCAAAACCCACCAAAGTCTGTTTGTATATGAGCACGAAGATGATGGTGACGATCCACACCACGGCAAGCCGTCAGCGCACAGCTCGCTGTGGCATACCGCGTGGCTGATTGTGCATCTGATTGCGGTAATCACCGTCACCAAGATGAACGCTAACCCGCTGGAAAGCCTGCTGACCGAGTTGAACGCACCGGCGCAGTTTACCGGGTTCCTGGTGGCGCTGCTGATACTGTCGCCGGAAGGTTTGGGCGCGATTAGAGCCGTGCTGATGAACCAGGTGCAGCGCGCGATGAATCTGTTCTTCGGTTCGGTGCTGGCGACCATTTCTCTTACCGTTCCGGCGGTTACCATTATTGCCACCCTTACCGACCAGCAATTGGTGTTCGGCCTTGAGCCGCCACAAATGGTGATCATGAGCGCCGTACTGATTCTGTGCCATATTTCGTTCTCCACCGGACGCACCAACGTGCTGAACGGGGCCGCGCATCTGGCGCTGTTTGCCGGGTATTTGTTGACGATTATGCTGTAAGTGACCGATCGCCCTTGCTGGCGACCAGGCAATAAAAAAGGCGCCATCGGCGCCTTTTTCACATCTGATAACAATCAGTTGCTGGTATCCAGCTCTGGGAAACGCTTCACCAGATCGTCAATCGCTTTCATCTGCGCCAGGAACGGCTCCAGTTTGTCCAGCGGCAGCGCGGATGGGCCATCACACTTGGCGCTGTTTGGCTCTGGGTGCGCTTCAATGAACAGACCCGCGATGCCAACCGCCATACCGGCACGCGCCAGCTCAGCAACCTGTGCACGACGTCCACCGGACGCTGCACCGAACGGGTCACGGGTCTGCAGCGCATGGGTAACGTCGAAGATCACCGGGCTGTTGTGGGTGACATTTTTCATTACGTTGAAGCCGAGCATGTCGACCACCAGGTTGTCGTAACCAAAGTTGCTGCCACGGTCGCACAGAATAACCTGATCGTTGCCGCCTTCGACAAATTTGTCATAGATGTTGCCCATCTGGCCAGGGCTGACAAACTGTGGCTTCTTCACATTGATAACTGCGCCGGTTTTCGCCATCGCTTCCACCAGATCGGTTTGGCGTGCGAGGAAAGCGGGCAGCTGGATGACATCAACCACGTCAGCCACCGGCTGCGCCTGGGAAGCTTCGTGCACATCGGTGATGATTTTCACGCCGAAAGCCTGCTTCAGCTCCTGGAAAATCTTCATGCCCTCTTCCAGGCCTGGACCGCGATAAGACTTGATGGAAGAGCGATTTGCTTTATCAAAAGAGGCTTTGAACACGTAAGGGATACCGAGTTTATCGGTGACCTTAACGTAATGTTCGCAGATGCGCATGGCGAGATCGCGCGATTCCAGCACGTTCATGCCGCCGAAGAGAACGAATGGCAGATCGTTTGCGACCTTGATATCGCCAATATTCACTACTTTCTGTGTCATGATCTTTCCTTATATCTTGTGACGCTTAGTGAAGCGTCACCTGTTTCTGTTCGATTGCGTGAATCTGCACTTTAATCATTTCGCTGACCGGGTCTTCAGGACATTGCTCAACGAAATAGGTCAAGTCGGTCAAGGCGATGTGTTCACACTCTAACTGCGCGTAAATCAGCCCGCGATCGCGGATTTCATAAGGATCGTCCGGATCGATCTGCAGCAGCACCTGGCTGACGTTCAGCGCCAGTTCCATCTGCTTCTCTTCCATCAGCGCGGATTTCAAGGTGTCGAGCAGCTTGCGCATCACGTTAATGGTCTTGGCTTCATCGAGATCGTCGTTATACAGCTTGGCGGTTGGGCTGATGTTGCCCTTTAGCCACACTTCCAAGGTATGCGTATCCAGCGTCTCGCCGTTGAACGGATTGATCAGCCACATTTCGCCGTCGAGCCAGTCGGCACGCAGAATCAGCTGAGTGGGAAAAATCACCGGCATCAGCGGCAGCTCCAGCTCATCGGCGATATGCAGCAGAATTACGCCTAACGATACCGCGGTGCCCTGGCGGCTCTTCAATACTTTGTCGATCCACAGCGCATCGGAGAGATTGTAGACGCCGCTGGCGCCGCCAAATCCCCACTGGCGATAGAACAGTTCTAACAGCTTACCCAGCTGCAGATCGGCGTCCTGTTCACTGCTAACGAATTCACGGGCTTCATCAACCAGCGCGGCCAACTGTTGTTGCACAGAAGGCGCAGAAAAATCATTGCGTATGGCGCATGTGGCGCCAATCACCGCTTCACTCAACGGTGTTTCACTGTAATCGAGTTGCTCTGGCGAGGTCATACAATCCCCAATAACGGCATTTTGGTCATCGCCAGCTTAATCACAAACAGTAAAGCTACGATTGCAATCAGGCAGGCGATCCAACGTGTCCCCATTTTACGTGGGCGACGGCTCAATGCCACGGAACCTAAGGCGATGTAGATAATAACCGCTAACAGCTTCTCCGTCAGCCAGCTTCCTTGCGGGGTGAACGGATAAAAGTGGGTAATCATCACTAACAGCGCACCGCTTAACAGCAAAAACGTGTCGTTAACGTGCGGCGTAATCCGCACCCAGCGGCGCTGTAGCATGGCTGAACCGGTGCACTGCCAGTAAAAACGCAGCAAAAACAGGCTGATGGTCAGGGCCACGGTTAGCAGATGAAAATGTTTGATCAGGGGATACCA
Organism: Pantoea nemavictus; assembly: GCF_037479095.1. Classification (NCBI taxonomy): domain Bacteria; kingdom Pseudomonadati; phylum Pseudomonadota; class Gammaproteobacteria; order Enterobacterales; family Erwiniaceae; genus Pantoea; species Pantoea nemavictus. Next base: position 231,867 of record NZ_JBBGZW010000001.1, read on the forward strand.
GCTCGCCATCGTTATTCCTTAATTAAAAATTGTCCTAGCGTGACGCGCGGATTTCCGCCGTAATCGTCAACGGTACTCACCGCCTGGTAACCCTGCTGCAGCATGATGGCACGCACGGCTGCGCCTTGCTGCCAGCCATGTTCCAACAGCAGCCAGCCGCCAGACTGCAGCCAGCCCGGTGCGGTGTGAATAATGAATCGTAAATCGGCTAAACCCTGATCGTCCGCCACCAGCGCGCTGAGCGGCTCAAAGCGTACGTCCCCCTGCTGCAGATGTTCATCGGCGGCATCAATGTAGGGCGGATTGCTGACAATCAGGTCAAAACGTTGGGCGGGAAGTGAGTCAAACCAGTGACTGCGAATAAAGGTGGCGTTATTGATGTGCAGGCGCTGCGCGTTGTCCTGCGCCAATTCCACCGCCGCTGCAATGCGATCGCAGCCGATAACCTGACACGCTGGCCGCTCGCTGGCTAAGGCTAGCGCAATCGCACCGGTTCCGGTGCCCAAATCCAGCACGGAGCGGCCGGTGGTTGGCAGATGCGCCAGCGCCTGCTCCACCAGCACTTCGGTATCCGGACGCGGGATCAGCGTGGCATCGCTGACGCGCAGCGGTAGCGACCAGAACTCACGTTCGCCCACCAAATGCGCAATTGGCTCACCGTTAACACGCCGCGCCAGCAGCGCATTCAGCTGTTGCTGCTGCGCCGCATCCAGTTCCGCATCATCAAACGCCACCAGCCAGCTGCGGGTCTTGCCCGTGACGAAACCCAGCAAAATTTCCGCATCGCGCTTCGGGCTGTCGCCGCCACAGAGCGTTACCACAGCCTGCTGTAGCCAGCGACGAATGATCATTAGTCCTGTCCAGCCAGTGCCGCCAGCTGATCGGCTTGATACTCCTGCACAATCGGCTCAATCAGCGCATCCAGCTTGCCTTCCATCACTTCGTCGAGGCGATAAACGGTAAGGTTGATGCGGTGATCGGTAACGCGGCCCTGCGGGAAGTTATAGGTGCGGTTGCGATCAGAACGATCGCCGCTGCCCAGCAGGTTACGACGCGTGGAGGCTTCAGCGGCATTACGCTTGGCGGTTTCAGCGGCGTGAATACGCGCGCCCAACACCGCCAACGCTTTGGCTTTGTTTTTATGCTGTGAGCGCTCATCCTGACACTCCACCACAATACCGGTTGGCAAGTGGGTGATACGAATCGCGGAATCGGTGGTGTTAACGTGCTGTCCACCGGCACCGGAAGAACGGAAGGTGTCGATTTTCAAATCGCCCGCGTTGATTTCCGGCATTTCAGCTTCTGGCAGTTCCGGCATCACCGCAACGGTACAGGCTGAGGTGTGAATACGCCCCTGCGATTCGGTTTCCGGTACGCGCTGCACGCGGTGGCCGCCCGATTCAAACTTAAAGCGGCCATAAGCGCCGTCGCCGCTGATACGGGCGATCACCTCTTTATAGCCGCCGTGTTCGCCTTCGTTGGCGCTGATGATCTCCACCTGCCAGCGACGCGCTTCTGCGTAACGACTATACATGCGGAACAGATCGCCAGCGAAAATCGCTGCTTCATCACCGCCGGTGCCGGCACGCACTTCAACAAAGCACGAACGTTCATCGTCGGGATCTTTTGGCAGCAGCAGCACCTGTAGCTGCTGCTCTAACTCGTCACGCTTCTCGCGTGACGTTTTCAATTCTTCCTGCGCCATTTCGCGCATTTCCGGATCTTCCAGCAGCATTTCGGCGGTTTCAACGTCTTCCTGCACCTGCTGCCACTCGCGGAAACAGCGGGTGACGTCGCTAAGCTGGGCATATTCGCGTGACAACGCGCGGAAACGATCCTGATCGGCAATCACGCCGGCATCGCCCAGCAACGCTTCCACTTCCTCGTGGCGTTCCTGGAGCGCTTCCAGCTTGGCAACAATAGAGCTCTTCATGTAATAGCGGGTATCCCAGTGATAGGTCGTGACTGACCAGATTACTCTAAACCGAGGCTGTCACGTAAGATCTGCAGGCGTTCGCTGTCGCCGTCGCGCGCGGCCTGCTGCAGTGATTTGGTTGGTGCATGAATTAAACGGTTGGTCAGCTTGTGGGCCAGTTCCTGCAATACTTTTTCCGCGTCAGCGCCCTGACGCAACGCCATCAAGGCGCGCTCATGCAGTTCGGCACGCACTTCATCGGCTTGTGAACGATATTCGCGGATGGTTTCTACCGCGCTTTGTGCGCGCAGCCAGGCCATGAATTCGCCACTCTCCTGTACCACAATGCTTTCAGCCTGCACGGCAGCCGCTTTGCGCTGCGCCATGTTCTGCTCGATGATCGCCTGCAGGTCGTCGACGCTGTACAAATAGGCATTCGCCAGCTTGCCGACTTCAGGCTCGACATCGCGCGGTACGGCAATATCGACCAGCAGCATTGGCTGATTGCGACGCGCCTTCAGCGCGCGCTCCACCATCCCTTTACCGATAATCGGCAGCGGGCTGGCGGTAGAAGAGATAATAATGTCGGCATCGGCCAGGCGCGTTTCGATATCGGCCAGACCAATCACTTCCGCGCCAACCTCATCGGCCAGCAGCTGCGCACGTTCGCGGGTGCGGTTGGCAATCATCAACTTTTTCACGTGATGTTCGCGCAAGTGACGCGCCACCAGCTCGATGGTTTCACCGGCGCCGACCAGCAGCACGTTAACGGTGCTGAGCGATTCAAAGATTTGGCGTGCCAGTGAACAGGCGGCGAAGGCCACGGACACCGCGCTGGCGCCGATTTCGGTTTCGGTACGCACGCGTTTGGCCACGGAGAAGGTTTTCTGGAACATGCGCTCCAGTTCACTGCTCAACGCATGATCGCGTGACGAGTCAACAAAGGCTTTCTTTACCTGACCCAAAATCTGCGGTTCACCTAACACCAGCGAATCCAGCCCGCTGGCAACGCGCATCAGATGGCTGACCGCCGCGTTATCCTGATGCCAGTAGAGGCTGTTACGCACATCCTCTTCACGCAGATCGTGATAGTCACACAGCCAACGCACCAGCTTCTCCTGCAGGTCGGCTTGCTGCTCTACACTGAGGTAGAGTTCAGTACGGTTGCAGGTCGAAAGGACCACACCGCTCTGCACCATCGGCTGGGACAGCAGGCTATTCAGCGCCAGTTCCAGCGTGTCTGGTGTAAACGCAACGCGTTCGCGTAGCGCAACAGGTGCAGTTTTGTGGTTGATTCCGAGTGCAAGCAGCGTCATGTGATTCGGGTTGGGATATCCCAATAGTTGTCAGGGTTTTGTGCTGCGCATTCTACAAGATGCCACAGGTCAAGAAAAGCCATACAAAGCCTATGACTGTAATAAGATTAAACTGATCGTGCGCAATTATTGCCATAACAGCATTGACGGCTTACCTGCGGATGGTTAGCGTTACCGGTTACGAAGTAAAAACGTGTCTGAGGAGATGACCACGTGATGCATTTGCCCCCGCGCAAGTTACTGCGCCTTTTACCCCTTGCCAGCGTGTTACTGGCTGCATGTACCATTAACAAACCACAAGGTCCGGGCCCAAGCACCACGTCACCCCAATGGCAGCAGCACCAGCAGGCTGTAACCAAAATCAGCCAGTATCAGACGCGCGGTGCGTTCGCTTATCTTTCCGATAAACAAAAGGTGTATGCGCGCTTTAACTGGCAGCAAACCGCCGCCGATCGCTATCGCCTACTGCTGACCAATCCGCTCGGCAGCACCGAACTGCAGCTTGATGCGCAGGGCTCGGTGGTGCAGATCGTCGATAATAAAGGCAAGCGTTACGTGAGCAACGATGCTGAGAAGATGATTTCACAGCTTACCGGCATGGATATCCCGCTCGCCAATCTGCGTCAGTGGATGATGGGCTTGCCAGGCGATGCCAGCGATTATCAGCTCAACAGCAACTATCAGTTGCAAAGCCTGAACTACAGCCGCAATGGCCAGCAGTGGAAGGTGAATATCTCGGATTACGACAGCAAGGTTAACCCGCCACTGCCGGCGAATCTGGAGCTGACTGAAGGCGGTCAACGTATCAAACTGCGCATGGATAGCTGGACCACCCAATGATCACCACGTGGCCTGCGCCAGCAAAATTGAACCTGTTTTTATACATCACCGGCCGTCGTCCAGACGGCTATCACAACCTGCAAACGCTGTTTCAGTTTCTTGATTACGGCGACACATTACAGATTGCAGCCGATAGCAGCGACAAGATTACGCTGCTGACGCCGCTGGATGGCGTGCCGGATGAAGAGAACCTGATTGTGCGTGCCGCCCAGGCGCTAAAACAGTGCGCCGCCACACGTGGCACCTTGCCAGCGCATGCCGGCGCAACCATTGCACTGGAGAAGGTGCTGCCAATGGGCGGCGGTTTAGGCGGTGGCTCTTCCGATGCCGCCACGGTGCTGGTAGCGCTCAACCATTTGTGGCACACCCAGTTGAGCGTGGATGACTTAGCAACGATTGGCATCAAACTGGGCGCGGATGTGCCGGTGTTTGTGCGCGGACACGCCGCCTTTGCCGAGGGCGTTGGGGAACAGTTACAACCCGCGACACCTGAAGAAAAATGGTATCTGGTGGCGCATCCCGGCGTCAGCATTGCCACGCCCGATCTGTTCCGCGATCCCGATCTGACGCGTGATTCACCAATCCGCACATTAGATGAACTGTTGCAGCGTTCTTTTCACAATGATTGTGAGGCTGTGGCAAGAAAACGTTTTCGTAAGGTTGATGAGCTGCTTTCCTGGCTGCTAGAATACGCGCCGTCGCGCCTGACTGGGACCGGAGCTTGTGTGTTTGCTGAATTTGACACCGAGTCCGCCGCACGTCAGGTGCTGGAGCTTGCCCCGAAATGGATTTGCGGATTTGTGGCGCGCGGGCTTAATATCTCGCCGTTGCAGCGCACACTTTCTGGGCTATAAGCGTTTTCGTGACAGTGTCACACGTTCCAGATACTGCACGTTGCGCATTAACACACCCGTATGAACATGCTCTTTGGTATTCGCCGGTTACTCTAGAGCCGTTCATTCTCTGGACGCCAAGCCTGAGGTTCTTCTCGTGCCTGATATGAAGCTATTTGCTGGTAACGCCACCCCGGAACTAGCACAACGTATTGCCAACCGCCTTTACACTAGCCTCGGAGACGCCGCTGTTGGCCGTTTCAGTGATGGTGAAGTAAGTGTACAGATCAACGAAAATGTACGCGGTGGTGATATTTTCATCATCCAGTCCACCTGTGCCCCCACCAATGATAATCTGATGGAGCTGGTTGTGATGGTCGACGCATTGCGTCGGGCTTCTGCTGGTCGTATTACTGCTGTAATTCCTTACTTTGGCTATGCGCGTCAGGATCGCCGTGTGCGTTCTGCTCGTGTGCCGATCACCGCCAAAGTGGTTGCCGATTTCCTTTCAAGCGTAGGCGTTGACCGTGTTCTCACCGTTGACCTGCATGCTGAACAGATCCAGGGCTTCTTTGATGTTCCGGTGGATAACGTATTTGGTAGCCCAATTCTGCTGGAAGATATGCTGCAGATTGGTCTGGAAAATCCGATTGTCGTTTCCCCAGACATTGGTGGCGTAGTGCGCGCTCGCGCTATCGCCAAACTGCTCAACGACACCGATATGGCTATCATCGACAAACGCCGCCCGCGTGCGAACGTTTCTCAGGTGATGCACATCATCGGCGACGTTGCCGGCCGTGACTGTGTACTGGTCGACGATATGATCGACACCGGCGGTACGCTGTGCAAAGCGGCTGAAGCGCTGAAAGAGCGTGGCGCGAAACGCGTATTCGCTTATGCCACTCACCCCATCTTCTCCGGTAATGCAGTAGAAAACCTGCGTAAATCGGTGATCGACCAGGTGATTGTCTGCGATACCATTCCGCTGTCGGAAGAGATGAAATCACTGCCAAACGTGCGTACTTTGACGCTGTCTGGCATGTTGGCCGAAGCGATTCGTCGTATCAGCAACGAAGAATCCATCTCCGCGATGTTTGAGCATTAATTCATCGTGTGAAACCGGGCCTGGTGCCCGGTTTTTCTTTGCCTGCTCGCCATCACTTTACTCACCGATTAAGCCACTTTCCCCGCTGATATTTCCGCGATAAATTTCGTTAAAATCCGCTATTCTCGCTGCCATCCACTCTTTTCTGCCTACGCGCATTGCTGCTCTTTAGCGGTCCAATGATTAATGGTATTTTTCTCCACACTTTAGCTAAGAGCTCCGACCACTATGACTCTCGACATTTACACACTGTTTGTTTGCGAGCTCTATGTGCTGGGGTTTTTAAGTATCATTTTGATTTTTGCCTGGGTCGGTGCGCAATACGATCGCGTGCTGGGCTGCACCACGCTGGCGCTGGTTTTAACCTTTGCCGCGGTGCTTCTCAGCAGTTTACGCAGCGCTGGTCTGCATTTTTTGCCGGTGGCGCTTGGCAATGTGATGTTGCTGCTCGCCTACGGTAATCTACTGAATGCCTTCCGTATTTTTTGTGCAAAACCCCTTGGGCTCAGCTGGTTAGGCGGCGGATTGCTGTGGGCCATTCTGTGCCTGTTCCCCGAGTTTTATTACAGCCAGCCGAAGCGCGTGCTGGTGGTGTGCCTGTTGTGCATCATCTATACCGGAGCGCTGATCCGCTTGCTGTGGCGCGTACGCGCGTCGTTAACCGTTACCTTCTGGCCCGCGCAAATTCTGCTGTGGATTCATCTGCTGTTTCACGTGGCACGCATCTTTCTCGATGATGCGGTGGCTTCACCGGCACGCGGCGCCATTGGCGGCTCCAGCTTCTCGGTGTATGTGATTCTTGAATCGATTTTGTTTGTCATCGGCCTCACCTTCACCATTCTGGCGATGGTCAATGAACGCACGCAAATCGCCCATAAGCTGGCCTCGATGCACGATCCGCTCACCAGCGTGTGGAACCGCCGCGCGCTGTTCGAACAGGCCGATAAAATGGTGCTGCGCAGCGCACGTCAGTCACAGCCATTTATTTACAGCGCGGTGCTCTTCGATCTGGACCATTTTAAAAGCATCAACGATCGCTTTGGGCATCAGCAAGGCGACCAGGTTTTAGTCGATTTTTGTCAGGTGGTACAGGCGTTATTGCCGGAGGAAGGTCATTTTGCCCGTCTGGGCGGTGAGGAGTTTGCAGCAATTATTCCAGGCGATGCCGAGCAGGCGCAGCGGGTGTGTGAACGTATCCGATTGGCAACGCAGCTGTCGCAACCTAACGACGTGCGCTACACCGTAAGTATTGGTTTCGCCACTGCTCTGCAGCCCGGCCAACCTTTTCCACCGCTGCTGGCGCTGGCTGATGAAGCGCTATATCACGCTAAAGCCAGCGGCCGTAACCGTATCGAACGTTATCTTGCACAGTTACAGCCACGCCAGGAAACCGCTCTCACTTAGTGTGAAGTGTGATTGCGACGGCAGCGTTTGTCGCCGTAGTGACGCAACCAGTAATAACGATCTTCAACTCTTTCGCGTCCGCTGACGCGGGCACCCACCAGCCACAGCAACGCGCCAACAAAGATGCTGAACATGGCGCCGTGCGCGAGAAATTGCGGCAGGTTAAGTGAAGGGAGCTGATTAATAATGGAATAACCGACACCGAGCACCATCGTCAGTAAACCCAGACACATCAAACCATTACCTACCACGCGGCATTTTTGACGTTTCATGATCCACCTCCATCCTTATAAAAAGCAAAACAGCACATATGGTTAACTAGCCATAAGCTTAGGCAATACCTGCCGGTTAAGTTGCGTACAGGATCACAGATCCTTCACAACCTTTGACAAATCTTTACTGCCAGCGCCTTGATTTCGATAGAAATTGATTAGTCACACAGCGGCATCATCTGCTGTTTGTGGCCTTTGTCATCCGTGTCGTCAGGCAGTAAACTATCGCCCTTTCCGCAGCAAGGCAGGATAAACATCGTGAGCAGCATTAAACTGATTGTAGGGTTAGCCAATCCGGGCGCCGAGTACGCCGCAACGCGCCATAACGCCGGAGCCTGGTATGTGGATTTGCTGGCAAGCCGTAACAATCAGTCGTTAAAAGATGAACCCAAATTCTTCGGCTACACCGCGCGCTTGTCATTGGCGGGCGAAGATGTGCGCCTGCTGGTGCCCACCACCTTTATGAATTTGAGTGGCAAAGCCGTAGCGGCGATGGCGACGTTTTATCGCATTGCGCCGGAGGAGATTCTGGTGGCGCACGATGAGCTGGATTTGCCGCCGGGCGTGGCAAAGTTCAAACAAGGCGGCGGCCACGGCGGTCACAACGGCCTGAAAGATATCATCAGCAAACTGGGCAATAACAATAATTTTCACCGTTTGCGCGTCGGTATCGGCCATCCGGGCGATCGCAATAAAGTGACCGGTTTTGTATTGGGCAAACCGCCGGCCAGCGAACAAAAGCTGATCGACGATGCCGTGGATGAAGCGGTGCGCTGCACCGAGCTGTGGCTGAAAGAAGACAAGATTAAGGCGATGAACCGCCTGCACGCCTTCAAGGCTGGCTAAGGCCAATTCCCGCGCCGCGCAGGGCAATTCTGTGTATAATGCGCGAAATTTTTTGAATCTGTCGGCGCTGCTCTGCAGCGCTGCGCACTCAGTGAGAAAGGTAATCAGACCATGGGATTTAAATGCGGTATTGTGGGCCTGCCGAACGTCGGTAAATCCACCCTGTTCAACGCGCTGACTAAAGCGGGTATCGAAGCAGCCAACTTTCCGTTCTGCACCATCGAGCCAAACACCGGTGTGGTGCCAATGCCCGATCTGCGCCTCGATCAGCTGAGCGATATTGTTAAACCACAGCGCGTGGTGCCAACCACCATGGAATTCGTCGATATCGCCGGTTTGGTAAAAGGCGCATCCAAAGGTGAAGGCCTGGGTAACCAGTTCCTGACCAACATCCGTGAAACCGAAGCCATCGGCCACGTGGTGCGCTGCTTCGAGAACGACAACATCATCCACGTTGCGGGCAAAGTTAACCCGGCGGAAGATATTGATGTCATCAATACCGAGCTGGCGCTGTCGGATCTCGACACCTGCGAACGTGCCATTCAGCGTTGCCAGAAGAAAGCCAAAGGCGGCGACAAAGATGCAAAAGCTGAGCTGGCTGCGCTGGAAAAATGCCTGCCGCATCTGTCTGAAGCCGGCATGCTGCGCGCATTGAAGCTGGATGCTGACGAGAAAGCGGCGATTCGCTACCTCAGCTTCCTGACGCTGAAACCGACCATGTACATCGCTAACGTCAACGAAGACGGCTTCGAAAACAATCCGTACCTCGATCAGGTACGTGCCATTGCCGAAGCCGAAGGTTCTGTCGTCGTTCCGGTGTGTGCTGCGGTTGAGTCGGACATTGCCGAGCTGGAAGATGACGAGCGCGACGAGTTCATGGCTGAACTGGGTCTGGAAGAGCCGGGCCTGAACCGCGTGATTCGCGCCGGTTATGCGCTGCTGAACTTGCAAACTTACTTCACCGCTGGCGTGAAAGAAGTGCGTGCATGGACTATCCCAGTGGGTGCAACTGCGCCGCAGGCAGCCGGTAAAATCCATACCGACTTCGAGAAAGGCTTTATCCGTGCGCAGACCATCGCCTTTGATGACTTTGTTGCCTTTAAAGGCGAACAAGGCGCGAAAGAAGCCGGCAAGATGCGTTCAGAAGGTAAAGAGTACATCGTTAAAGATGGCGATGTGATGAACTTCCTGTTCAACGTCTAAATAGCCGTAGCGGTGGGATGAGATTTCATTGAATCTCCTTCTGGCTGACAAACACCCTTAAATCCACGCAATTGCGTGGATTTTTTTATTTCATCAAATCTCAGCTATTCCTGAATCCCGCTGACAAATCTGTAAAGCGATCAGTGGGGAAGCTCACTGTCCGAGCAACAGTTAACCCGCAGGATTGCGGGTAACGCGTAGCGATTAATCACTTTTTGTCTGAATAAGCGGCCTCGCCAATTTCCACTATCCTGTGCATAAGAAATTTAGCACTCACTTATGCGCGGGAGTGCCAATGAGCCGTTCTGACAATTACGACCACAATACAGCGGAAATCTTGCTCCAGAGCGGGCATGCCTGGAATGGTCAGCGATTAGAAAATTATCCGACGGGTCAGCCGGAAATTACCGTAATGAAGATGACCATTCCTGCTCATTCCGAGTTGCCGTGGCATACCCATCCGATGCCTAACAGCGCTTATATTTTGTCGGGATCGCTCACCATTGAGGACAAAGACAACGGTGAGAGCAAAACCTTCCGTGCCGGCGAGGCATTTAATGAATCCATCGATATCGCGCATCGCGGCTTCACCACCGATGAGAGTGCCGAGCTGATTATTTTCTATGCCGGCGTTGCGGGCATGGAACTTTCGGTGCCTTTGCCAGGAGAAGCGGCAGAGTATTGATCTCAGCGTTAATCCGCGCAAAAACACCGTCAATTATTCAGCAGCGCCTGCTTAAACGAATAGATGTGCACCCGCGCGGCGGCTTCCGCTTGCTCCGCATCGCCCTGCTCCAGCGCGGCGATAATCGCTTCATGTTCGGCGATCACTTCATTCATATGCGCAGCGCTGGAGAGCGTCGTCGCCCAGAAACGCTGCGCCTGCGCATGGATGATGCTGAGGATATCGGCCAGGCGTCCATTGGCGGCGATGTCCGCCAGCAGCTGGTGGAATTCGCGGTCCAGCAACATCATCTGTTCCCGGTCGCGCGCTGCGCTGGCGTCGGCAATGCGCTGATTCATTGCGCGCAAATAAGCAATCTGCGTCGGATTAACGCGCTGCGAGGCCAAACGCAAACACAGCGCCTCGTTGACTAAACGCACCTCAATTAACTCCAGCGCATCATCAATCGATAGCGGTGAAACCATCACCCCTTTGCGTGGAATAATTTGCAGTAACCCTTCCGTTTCCAGCCGATGCACCGCTTGATTCACCGGCGTTCTGCCCATCTCAAGGTCATCCATCACCTGCGCGATATTCAGATAGTCACCGGGCTTGTAACGCAGCGTGATCAGCCGGTGCTTGAACGCCAGATACGCCCGTTCGTTGAGAGAAAGGCTCTTCGGCTGGGTCGGCGAGCTCACATTTTCAGCAATACCATTACTCATCACGCGCATCCTTATTAGGTAACTGAGACATCTTACACAAAAACCTGGCATGAAAATGGCTAGATTGAAATTACTGTGAAATTTCACACGCATTTCAACTCTGGAGATTTAGCCCATGCAATTACGCTTCACGACTGATTACGCAGACGCCGCAGTGCTGGATGTAGAGGTTAATGCGCTGGTGATTGCCGGCTGGGTTGGCCGCGATCAGGCTGCGGTACTGCACCATATCAGGGAGCTCGAGGCACTTGGCGTGCCCGCTCCTGGTGCAGTGCCGCTGTTTTACCGCGTCGCCACTAACCAGCTCACTCAGCAAACCCAGCTGGAAGTGGTCGGCGAACAGACCTCTGGCGAAGCCGAACCCTTTGTGTTTTTCCACCGCGGTGAATACTGGGTTTCGCTGATTTCCGATCACACCGATCGCCATCTTGAAACCTTCAGCGTGGCGCTTTCCAAACAGGCGTGTATCAAGCCGGTTGCCGGTCATGCCTGGCGCATGTCCGAGGTGAAAGCGCATTGGGACCAGCTGGAACTGCGCGCCTGGATCAGAGTGAACGGCGATTGGGTCACCTATCAACAGGGTGCGCTGTCGTCGCTGCTCACGCCAATCGATCTGTTGCAGCGCTATTTCGCCGATCGCGAAGTGGAAGAAGGCTTTGCCATGTCGTGCGGCACGCTGAGCGCCATCGGCGGCATTCGTCCAGCGAGTGAATTCCGCATGGCACTGCACGATCCGGTGCTGAATCGCACGCTGGAGCACACCTACATCACCGGCGCGCTGCCGGTCATCGCCTGATAAGGATTCTTTATGACGACGTTATGGCAAGCGAGCCAGCAGCTGCTCGCCGGACAAGGCTCTGCCGCAGAACTGACGCAGGATGCGCTGAGTGCCATCGCCGCCGAACCCGGCGAAGGCCAGCGGGTTTTCACCCGCGTGTATGCCGCCGAGGCGCAGCAGCAGGCGGAACAGGCCAGCACGCGCTGGCAGCAGCGTCAGGCGCGCAGCCCGATTGATGGCCTGCCGATCAGCATTAAAGATCTGTTTGACGTTGCCGGAGAAGTGACGCTCGCCGGCTCACATCTACTCAGCAACGGCACTCCGGCCGCAGCCAACGCCAGCATGGTTGAACGGCTGCAACAGGCCGGCGCGGCCCTCGTCGGCAAAACCAACATGACCGAGTTCGCCTTTACCGGCCTCGGCATCAATCCGCACTACGGCACGCCCGCCAATCCATGGCAGCGTGCTGAGAAGCGTATTCCGGGCGGATCCTCGTCGGGCGCGGCGGTGGCGGTGGCCGATGGCATGTGTCTGGCGGCAGTCGGCACCGATACCGGCGGTTCGGTGCGTATTCCTGCGGCGCTGTGCGGATTAACCGGCTTTAAACCCAGCGCCAGCCGCATCGACCAGCGCGGTACCCTGCCGCTGGCGGCGTCGCTCGACAGCATCGGCGTGATTGCGCACGACGTGCGCAGCTGCTGGCTGCTCGATAGTGTGATTGCCGACCAACCGCTGGTGATGGATCAGCGTGAACTCTCTGATGCGCATTTCGTCATTCCACAAACGCGCGTGCTGGCGGGGCTCGACCAGCACGTCAGTGCTGCCTGGCTACGCGCGCTCGAGGTGCTGCGCGCCCAGGGTGTGCAGCTCACCGAACTGCCGCTCGATGAGCTGGCGGAGCTGGATACGATGAACGCGCGCGGCGGCATTACCGCCTGGGAAGCCTGGCAGTGGCATCAGGCGTACGCGCTGTCCCAGCCTGACGCCTACGATCCGCAGGTTCTGACGCGCATCAAACGCGGCAGCTTGCTGAATGCCGAGGATGCCGCCGAGCTTTATCAGCTGCGCGCCGACTGGCAGCAGCGTGTGGAAAACGCCGTGGCGCCGTTCGACGGCATCTTAATGCCGACGGTGTCGCTGATCGCCCCTACCCTTGCCGAACTCGACGACCCTGCGCGTTACATGCAGGTCAACATGCTGATGCTGCGCAACACCAGCGTGATCAACATGCTCGATGGCTGCTCAATTTCTCTGCCTTGTCATCAACCCGGCGCTGCGCCGGTTGGCCTGATGCTGTCCTCAACCCATGGCAACGATGCTGCATTACTCACCTGGGCTGCCGCGCTTGAAACCACCCTGAAACGGAGTAGCTGATCATGACTCAACCCCACGGCATGCTGTTTGTCGCCACCAATATCGATGCTGCAGATGAAGCGGATTTCAACCAATGGTATGACCATGAGCACGTTGAAGAGCGCGTGGCGATCGCTGGATTTCTCAGCGGCACGCGCTATCAGTCGATCGATGCCGAGCGTAAGTATCTCGGCCTGTATGAGACCGCATCGCTGGAGGCCTTTACCAGCGCCGATTATCACGCTGCCTTCACGCGCCAGACCGAATGGTCGGTGAAAAACCTCAACAAGATGATCAACCCGATGCGCCGGGTATGCGCCATCTCTCACCAGCATGGTCAAGGCAGCGGCAGCCATCTGGCGGTGCTGACGTTGCCAGCCGGTACGGATGTTGCATTGCTGGGCGACTGGCAAAGCAGCGTGCAGCACACGCCGGGCTATATCGCCTCACGTTTGCTGACGCCCGACACCACGCTGAGCTCACCGCTGCCGCGCGAAAACCGCGAAAGCCGCCCGATGCAGCCGATGCTGCTGCTGACCTGTCGCGATGCGCAGGTGTGCAAAACGCTGGCTACCGCTGCCGCCGCCATCCTCAACGCGGATGTACAACTTTATGCCCTTAGCTGGCAGTTAACGAAACAGGAGATGGCTCATGGCTAATACCGATTCGACATTGCAGCACGCCACTGGCGAGCCAGCCAGCCACACCAAAACCGGTCGCCTCGCAGCGGCCAGCTCGATTGGCACGGCGCTGGAGTGGTATGACTTTACGGTCTACAACATCATGGCGGCGCTGGTGTTTAACCATGTGTTTTTCCCGAGTTTCGATCCGCTGGTCGGCACCATTCTGGCGTTTTCCACCTATGCGGTGGGCTACGTTTCGCGTCCGGTGGGCGGCCTGATCTTCGGCCATCTTGGCGATATCGCCGGACGAAAAGTGGTGTTGATCACTACGCTGGTGATTATGGGTGTGACCACCGCGCTAATGGGCTTGCTGCCGGGCTATGCGGTGTGGGGCATCTGGAGTCCGGTGCTGCTGGTGGCGCTGCGCTTTATTCAGGGCATTGCCCTCGGCGGCGAATGGGCCGGCGCGGTGCTGCTGTCGATGGAGCACGGCGACGCGGATAAGCGCGGTCGCAATGCTTCGTTTGCCCAGGTGGGTCCATCTTGCGGTACCTTGATTGGCACCGGCTTCATCACGCTGGTGACGGTGGCTTTGAGCGGCGAGCAGTTCCAGGCATGGGGATGGCGCATTCCGTTCCTGCTAAGTTTGCTGCTGGTGATGTTTGGCCTTTGGCTGCGTCGCGGCGTTGAAGAGACACCGACCTTTGTGGCGATGCAGCAGGCAGAGAAAACCACCCATACGCCGCTGAAAGAGGTGTTTGTGCGCTATCCGCGCGAGCTGTTGATTGCCGGAGGCTCACGCATCGGTTCGGATGTGCTGTATGCGCTGGTGGTGGTTTTCACCCTGACTTACGTCACCACGGTGTTGCAGCTGCCGCGTCCGCTGGCGTTGATGGCCACCATGCTGGGCGCGATTGGTAATGCGATTACCGTACCGATGTTTGGCGCGCTCTCCGACAAGTTAGGCCGTCGGCCGGTGTATATCGCCGGTGCGCTGCTGGCCATCGTCTGGTCGTTTGTGTTCTTTGTGTTGCTCGATAGCTCGCAGCCGATTTTGATTGTGCTGGCGGTGATTGGCGGGCTGTTGATTCATGCGGTGATGTACGGACCGCAGGCGGCGTTTGTCACGGAGCAGTTCCCCAGCCATGTGCGCTATGCCGGATCGTCGCTGGCTTATACGCTGGCGGGGATTATCGGTGGCGGTTTTGCTCCGCTGATCATTACTTCGCTCTACAAAGAGATGGGTAGCACGCTGTGGGTGTCACTGTACGTCAGCCTGGCGTTACTGATTACGCTGTTCGCGCTGTGGAAAGCGAAAGAAACCGCGCATCGACCGCTCTAATCACCCGGGTTTTGTTTGGCGAGGGATTGCCAGACTTTCGCAGAGAGGAGTAATAAGGCGCGGCACGCGCGACCGAATTAATGCATTTTTTTCGCCAGGATACGAATGGCTTTCTCGCAGGCACTTTTGGTTTTGCTGTCTGTTGAGCGCAAACTCAGGCGATACAGCGCGCCAATCAGTTCCTGAACGGTAAGCGCTTCATCAGGACGGAGAATGCGTGTCACCACTCTCCCCACCAATGCGCGAATCTCTTCCGTAATGTCTGAATCTTCGTCTTTCACTTGCCCTCCGGCTTCACGCTTCGCTTATTTAGGAAGTATCCACCTCCTAATTAGACAAATTTTAGTCCAGCAGCTTCATCACCAGCTTAATTGTCGCGGGTTCATCTTTTACATCGGTGATCTTGCCTACTACGCGCATGCCAAAGGCGATACAGAGTATCAAGCCCGCTGCGCTGTCAATATCCAGATGCTGTGTGACCGATCCATCTTCCTGGCCGAGTTTCAGCAGAGAAGCGAGAAAGTTTTTATTGCGGATCACCGCTTCACTCACTAACTGCGACAGATCTTCATCCAGCACCTGCAGCTCCACCGTACTGCCCACCACCAGACAACCGGTACGGCCTTCAACCGCACGGGCAGAATCGAGATAGAACTGCAGCAGTTCAGTGAGCTTTTCGCGCCCGGTGGTGAACTGCGCTAGCCGCTGACGCAAGTCGGCATTGCGCACCGAAAGATAGCGCTCAAATACCAGCAGAAACAGGCTGCGCTTATCTTTAAAAGCCTTGTAAATGCTGCCCGCGGTTAGCCCCATCGCCTCCCCCAAATCACTCAGCGAAGCGGCATGAAAACCCTTTTGCCGAAAAACAATCATGGCTTTGTCCAGAGCCTGTTCGATATCAAATTCTCTTGGGCGGCCCCGTTCGCGGTTTTTCGTTTCTGTGGCTAACTTTTTGCTCATAGCGGATACATCAGGCAGTGCGGGTTTCCAAAAAATTGACTGAAAATCTTCTCGGCGTTCACTATATACCAGCAGAGACAAGTCTGTATACCCAGGCGAGAATAACACCTTATATCACAGAGGGTTATGCAATCACCCTACTATTCAATATCAGATATTTGAGTCAGCTCACACCGCAGCGCAGCAAACCGCAAATTCTGTGCCAGAATTAATACATCCGATGGCATGCGGCCAAACGGTGATCATTCAGTAACCGGTAACGACTAAATAGGGAGATCGACAATGAACGAAGATCGTATTAGCGGCAACTGGAAGCAGTTCAAGGGAAAAGTGAAGGAAAAATGGGGCGACCTGACTGATGATGATATGACCGTGGTCGAAGGGAAACGCGATCAGCTGGTCGGTAAAATTCAGGAACGCTATGGTTATGAAAAAGACCGCGCGGAAAAAGAAGTAAAAGAGTGGGAAGATTCCAATAAATACCGTTGGTAAACCGCTCGAACGTGCCGGACAACCCCTGTCCGGCATGCCTCAATCAGTGTTTGGTGCTGTCGTCCACCACCGCGCTTTTGGCCAACATGTTGATCACACCCTCGTCTGACTCTTCTTCATCGCATTGGCTGCTGCGGTTAACCTCTGCTAAGGCTAATCTGGCAACGCGAATACGCTCTGGCGTTCCACCCGCCTGAATCATCTTCTCTAACTGGGCGATCAGCGTAGTACGCGAAATTGCGGCATCGTGAGTGAATAACTCAATCACTGCATCACCGATCACCACGTCACTTAACTGTTTGTCATTACTGTTTTTCATGGGCTCTCTGTCACCGTCTAAACCAACCCTGGCCGGAGGATCCTGACTGCGCAGAGCATACCCAATGAGTAAAAAACATCAAATATAAAAAAGCGTCGATGCAATCGAAAATACATCATAAGAATGGCTTGCGGCGCGAGGAACGCGCCGCAAAGTGGTTGAGGTTAACCGCCTACCCGCGCCTGCAGCGCAGCAGGATAACGTTCACCGATCACCTTGATGGTTTCCAAAGCCTGCGTCAGTTTGAGTAACTCCGCAGAGGAGAGCGCAATGTCAGCGGCGCCGAGGTTTTCTTCCAGACGATGCAGCTTGGTAGTGCCCGGAATCGGCACAATCCACGGCGCCTGCGCCAGCAGCCAGGCCAGCGCGATCTGCGCCGACGTCACGCCTTTCTCCGCCGCCAGCTGCGCCACTAAGGTCACCAGTTGTTCATTGGCGGCCAGCGCTTCAGCGGCAAAGCGCGGCACTTTGCTGCGGAAATCATCCTCGCCAAAAGTGGTACCTGTTTTAATTGCACCGGTTAAAAAGCCTTTGCCTAGCGGGCTAAACGGCACGAAACCAATACCCAATTCGTTTAGCAGCGGCAGAATCTCCTGCTCCGGCTCGCGCCACCACATTGAGTATTCGCTTTGCAGCGCCGTGACCGGTTGCACGGCGTGGGCGCGACGAATGGTATTCGCACCCGCTTCTGATAAACCGAAATGTTTAACCTTGCCTTCATTGATCAGATCCTTAACCGTGCCGGCCACATCTTCAATCGGCACATTGGGATCAACACGGTGCTGATACAGCAGATCAATCACGTCAGTTTTCAGACGGCGCAGTGAACCTTCAACCGCCAGACGGATATGCTCGGGACGGCTGTTCAATATTTGCTGCTTATTATCGTCGCCAAAAGTGAAGCCAAATTTTGTGGCGATCACCACCTGGTCACGGTAAGGCTGCAAAGCTTCGCCCACGACCTCTTCATTTAAATACGGCCCGTACACTTCCGCGGTATCGAAAAAAGTCACGCCGCGCTCTACTGCCGCGTGAATTAACTTAATCGCCTGCTGCCGGTCTGTGGCCGGACCGTAGCCATGGCTGAGCCCCATGCAGCCCAGACCCAGCGCGGAAACTTCAAGTTTGGCGTTGCCGAGATAACGATTTTGCATGTGTCACTCCATTAGGTTTTAGGGTGCGTAATTACACATCGAGTTTGCGGCCGGTGAGCCACTCAACCATGGCTGGATCGCGGTGCGAGAAGAAGGCGCTGGTCGCGCTATCCAGCGCGGTAATTTGCAACATTTCGGCGTCACTGAGTGCAAAGTCCAGCACATTAATGTTTTCTGCCATGCGCGCTTTGCGTACCGATTTGGCCAGCGAAACAATGCCGCGTTGGAAGATCCAGCGCAGCACCACCTGGCCGACGCTTTTGCCATATTTTTCGCCAATCGCCGTCAGGACAGGATGCTGGAACAACCCGTTTCTGCCTTCGGCAAACGGTGCCCAGGCTTCAGGTTGAATGTTGCGGCTCTTCATCCACGGCACCGCGTGCAGTTGCTGGTTGAAGGGGTTCACTTCAACTTGATTCACCGCCGGCACCACTTTATTGAACGCGATGAGATCGGCCAGGCGATCGGGCTGGAAGTTACTGACGCCAATGGCTTTGATTTTGCCGGCTGCATGCAGCTCTTCCATGGCACGCCAGGCGCCATGCACATCGCCGTAGGGTTGGTGAATCAAATAGAGATCGACATAGTCCATCTGCAGACGATTAAGCGAACGCTCAAACTGCGCTTTGGCGCCTTCGTAGCTGGTGTCCTGTAGCCACAGCTTGGTGGTGACAAACAGCGCGTCACGTGCCACACCGCTCTGCTTAATGGCATTGCCAACCTGAGTTTCGTTTTGATATGAGGCGGCGGTATCAATCAGCCGATAGCCGGTTTCGATGGCATCAATCACCGCGCGCTCACACTCCGCGGCATCGGTCATCTGAAACACACCAAAGCCCAGCAGCGGCATCTCGAGACCGTTATTCAGTTTTATGTTTTGCATGGCGTTATCCTTTCGTTAGTTTCCGAAAGCATAACGCCTGAGGATTGTTTTGATTAGACCCAGTAATCAGCTAGGGTTTATTAACTCAATTCATGAATCAATCAACCCTGCTGGCCAGCTACTGCAGATTCTTCTGTTGGAAAAACGCGCTAACCTGGTCGGCGATTTGCACATTATTCAGATCGGAGAACGGGAAGTGCGTATTTCCTTTAATGCCAATCTCTGGCAGATGGATTACTTGCACATCGCCACCGTGTTTATTGACCACATCTCGCCACTGGCGCGCCATCGCCAGCCTTACCCGCCAACTGTCCTGCGCCGGCATGCTGCTCGCTTTATCCGGAATGTTGTCGCCATAGAAAATCAGAATCGGAATTTTGGTCAGCGCCATAAACTTGTCCAGCGCCACCGGCTCGCCTTTCAGCGTATCGAACGCGCTGGGCATCGGGGCCGGTAATTCGTTTTCGGGAAACACAAAGCCGCTGCCCGGTTCAAAGGCGACAATGGCTTTAACCTTGCTGTTTTTCATCGCGGTATACCAGCCAGGCCCGCCGCCCTGTGAATGGGTAAACAGAATGGCGGGACCGCTTTTGTCGATAACCGCAGACATCGCATCGGAGATGACGTTGACGTCAAACGGCCCCGTATTAGGGGTCATTTGGCGGAAGTATTGGTTCAGCGCCTCTTTATCCTGAGAGAACTGCACGCCTTTAAAGAAGGTGGGCCATACGCCCAGGCGGAATTGGTTAAACCACAGCTGTTCATCCGGTTTCGGCGTGACGGTGGTGGCTACCGTGCTACGACCAGCCGCACCCCGGCGCGGTTGATCAACCAGATAGGTGGCAAATCCGCGACGCAGGAAAATATTTTGAAAACCTTCGCGTCCATCCGGGGTACTTTCCCAGGTACGCGAGAACTGTCCGGCACCATGCAGCATCACGATGGGATATTTATGCGGATGTTGCGGAATCTGATAAAACACCGCGGCGTGGTCGCCATGATAGGTTTGGCCCGCTGCATCCAGCGGTTTTTTGGCATCAAATTGTCCCGGCGCTGTCACCACCGTGCCGCCCGCAGCGAAGCTGCCTTGTGCCTGAATCACTAACGGTTCGGCGTGGCTGGTAGCGATAAACCCCGCCACCAGCAAACCTACACTCCAGATTTTTACCGTTCTCTTCACACGCTGTCCCTCTTTTATGTTTGTGTATTAGCTGCCAACCGTCGCTAACCAATGGGTGACGGTCTCGGTGGTTCTTCTCTCCTGATCGCACTCCAGCACCAGCGGTTTTTCTCGTTGCGCCGCCGCAGCCAGCGTAGCGAGAATCGCTTCACTGTCGCCGATGCCGTAACCACCGTGGGTAATAAACGGAATGATGCGTTTATTACGGCAATCATGGCTGCTGAGAAACGATTGCACCACCGGCGGCACCGTGGTGCCCCAAATCGGAAAGCCCAGGTAAATCGTGTGGTAGCGATCAAAGTCCGCAACGCGGTTTTTTAACGCCGGTTTCACCTGCCGATCGCGCTGATTTTTCGCCAGCTCAACCGTTTGAAAATAGTCCTCGGGATAGGCCACTGCCGGTTCAATGGCAAAAATATCGCTTTTGAGTTGACGATGAATAACACCTGCCAGTACCCGCGTGTTGCCACTGCGGGAGAAATACGCCACCAGCGTCGCGCGGTTATTTTGCCCGGGCACGGTGTTAGCCAACGCCGGCTTAAGCACGGCAGCGGAAAACGCCGCGCCCGCCAGCGCGCTGAGTAGCACTCTGCGGTTAGCATCATGCGCATCTGACATGACTTCGCTCCTCTGACATGAAATTTATGGCGTATCTTGTGCCGCGCGCAGTGCGGCTTCCGCGCGCGCAGCGGCCTGCTCTTCCCCGCTGGCACGTAAAATTTGCGCCAGATGCTGCAGCTGCCCACGCGTTAGCCCTACTCGCAAACTGGCACGGGTATGCGATAGCAGCTGCGCTTCAATACCCGGCGTGGCGGCTAAGGCACCTACCGTCGCCAGTTCGCGGCTTTGCCAGTCAAGGTTGTCACGGGCAAAAATATCGCCAAATAGATGACTTTGCAGGAACTGGTTGATCACCGGCGCAAAATCAAACAGCGGACCTTGCACTGGCGCGCCAGAAATTTTGGTTTGGTTAGCGGTGCCTAGCTGACGCAGCGCATCCCCCACCGGAATGGGCTGCACCGGCTCTTTACCCGGTTCATCCCTAATGCCGCGCTGCTTACGCGCTTTTGTCACTTTCATCAACGCGCTCAGCGCATTGAGACTGCGCGGAAATCCGGTATAGGCATACAGCTGCACCAGAATTTCTTTGGCTTCACTGACCGTCAAGCCAGCATCCAGCCCCTGATTCAGCGCGGCATCGAGTTTTTCCATATTGCTGGTTGCCATAAATACCGCCATCAGAGGAATGGCTTGTTGTCGTGCGGAGAGGGTTTCGGGCTGATTCGATGACTCGTTCATTGCAGGTGTTACTCCCTGGTGAGTTGCAGCATAGGTTGTCAGGTTACCGGCAAAAAGCATGAGTATGGCGAAGGTGAAGGACTTAATCGGCACGGTATTGTTCATCAGTCACTTTCTCCAGCCAGCTCACACTTTTGCCATCCACTCTGCCGGTCACCGCGAGGTGCGTCATGGCACTGTTGGCACTCGCGCCGTGCCAGTGCTTGACGCCTGGCGGGCACGACACCACATCGCCAACGCGAATAGTGCGCACCGGCTGCCCCTCCTGCTGGGTTAACCCTACGCCCGAGGTGACAATCAGGCGCTGACCGGCGGGATGGGTATGCCAGGCCGATCGCGCACCCGGTTCGAAGGTGACATAAGCAGCCGAAGCATTGATCTGGTCATCCGCCACAAACAGCGGATCAACGCGTACCTGGCCGGTAAAATGTTGCGCCGGACCCGAAAGCGCCGCTTGGCTGCCGGCCGGTGTAATCTTTACTACCGGCTCGGCAGCAAAAGATGAGAATGCAAGGGGCAGTAATAGCCCCAGAAAGCCCGATTTTGCTGTCATGCAATGCGTCCTTTATTTATTGAACGTGGATGCCGCGAGGCATCGATTCTAACGAGGCGCAGATGTCGTCATGCTGACGGGTTGCTGACAATGCTGTCAGTTTTGATCGCTGCGACATCGCGAGCGGCAGCTGACAGCGGCTTACGCTCAGGCGTTAAGGCAAAGGTCAGCCCAAAGGTATTCATTCCATCTTCACTGCGCGCGAACACATCACCGCGATGCATGATGGCGACCGCGCGCACAATCGATAACCCCAGCCCGTGATGGGTGGTACTTTTGGCGCGCGCAGAGTCAACCCGATAAAAACGTTCAAACAGTCGATGCAGATGTTCGGGCGCGATGGCGGCGCCGGGATTGGTGACCGCAACCACCGCCTGACCGGCGTTTTCACTGAAGTTAACGTTAATGGTGCTGTGCGGTGCCGCATGTCGCGCACTGTTCTCCAGCAGGTTCGCCAGCGAACGGTGGAATAAGCGGCGGTCGATATGCACCCACACGTCGCCTTCGATGTGCAATTTCAACTGTTTTTCGGCGAAGGAGGGTTCAACATATTCGGCGGTTTTCACTGTCTCTGCGCGCAGGGAAACGCGCGTCAGCTGTGAGGCGTGTTCCCCGGCATGCGCATGCGACAGGAATAGCATGTCGTTGACGATAGAGGTCATGCGTTCCAGCTCTTCGAGGTTGGAGCCAAGTAGATCCTCCAACTCCGCCGGCGAGCGTCGGCGCGCTAGCCCGAGCTGCGTCTGACCAATCAAATTGGTGAGCGGCGTGCGCAATTCATGTGCCACATCAGCATTGAAACTCTCCAGCTGGCGCCAGGCAATCGCCTGGCGCTCTAGCACACCATTAAAGGCGGCAGCCAGCGGCTGCAGCTCATCCGGTAACCTGGCGGTATCCAGTCGCTGCGTATGATCGCCCGGTGCCAGCTGATGCGCCTGCTGGCTCAGTGCACCAACCGGACGCAAACCAATACGGGATACGGCATAGCCCAGTAGCGCCACGATAAATACGCCGATGGACGAAACGATCAGCAAGGTACGCGTGAAAGCATCAAGCGTACCCATGTAAGGCGTTGAGTCGATGGCCACCACGTAGCGCAACGCGGGTCGCTCACCGCGAGCCGCAAGGGTTTTGACCAGCAGGAACAGTGAGCAGGCGGCATCCGTTGCGCCTGGCACTTTATTAAACCCTTCCTGCAAGGAAGCCCAATTCACGCCCAACGGCGGCGCGCCGCCGAGGCTAAAACGCGCATCATCGCTCAAAATCCAGTAACGCACGCGTTCGCCTTCGGCGCTGGTTAAATCGGTAAATTTTCGGGCCAACGTCGCCCAGCCATCGTCTGAGGTGCGCGCCGTGATCCACGGACTCATTAAGGATTCACGAAACAGCAGTTCGTTATGCATCTGCTTTTGCAATGAGTCATGCAGTGAAGCGCGCAGCAGCAAGCCGATGGTCGACACGATCAACACAATACTCAGCACGAACATCAGTGCGAGACGTACGGAAATGGAACGTTTAATCATGGTGAGGCTCCCGCACTTCCAGCACGTAACCCATGCCGCGCACGGTGTGCAGCAGCTTAATAGTAAAAGGTGCATCAATTTTGGCGCGTAACCGCTTAATGGCCACCTCCACCACATTGGCATCGCTGTCGAAATTCATGTCCCACACCTGCTCGGCGATCATCATTTTCGACAATATTTCCCCCTGATGCCGCGCCAGCAGGCTGAGCAGCGCGAACTCTTTAGCCGTCAGCTCAAGCCGATTGCCGTGGCGAAACACTCGCCGGGCCAGCAGATCGAGATGCAGGTCATGGATTTGCAGTTGCGTGATGTCGGCGCCATCGCTGCTGCGACGGCGCACCAGCGCCTGAATGCGCGCCACCAGCTCAATCAGCGAAAAGGGTTTGGGCAGATAATCATCCGCCCCCAGCCGCAGCCCTTTTACCCGCTCATCCACCGAGCCGCGCGCCGAGAGCATCAGCACCGGCGTCTGTTTGCTGCTACGAATCCCTTCAAGCACGCGGTAACCGTCGATGCCCGGCAGCATCACATCAAGAATCACCGCGTCATAATCGAACTCCAGCGCAAAGTGCAGGCCCTCTGCGCCGTCGGCTGAGACATCAACGGTAAAACCCGATTCACCCAACGCCCGGCTCAGGTAAGTGGAGGTCTTCTCTTCGTCTTCAACCAACAATATGCGCATCGCGGAGGCTTCCTTATATAAACCTTTGAACGGTATTTTGCCGGCAGCTTACCAACAGTAACCTGACAATTTGCTGACAACGCTGTCAGCCAACGCACCGGTGAAACTGACAGGGTTGTTATCTTCTGGTCATGATGCTGACAGCCTGGGCGCCTTAAGCTCACCCGACGATATCACTCTCGCGAGCCCACTTTGCAGGCCGCGACTTTTCTCCGGGAGCGAAGATGAAACTCACTGCTATCCATGCCTTGCTGATCGCGGCAATGTCCGTAAGTGCACAGGGCGCTAACGACCCACAGAACCCTTTCACCCTGGTTTATCACGGCGCCATCACGCAAAACGTGGCGGGCAAGGTCAACATCCATCCGGTGAAGTATGATCTGCACGGGCTGCAAATCGCTGCCAACGTCTATACACCCGCCAATTTCGACCCGGCGAAACACTATCCGGCCATCGTGGTCGCTCATCCTAACGGCGGTGTGAAAGAGCAAGTTGCCGGCCTCTACGCGCAGCGTCTTGCCGAGCACGGTTACATCACCATCACCGCCGATGCCGCCTATCAAGGTGCCAGTGGCGGCATGCCGCGCAGCGTAGATAAACCGGCTAACCGTATCGAAGATATTCACGGCATGGCGGATTACCTGAGTCGCTATCCCGGCGTGGATGCGAAACGCATCGGTTTACTGGGTATCTGCGGTGGCGGCGGCTATGCCCTCAAAGCCGCGCAGACCGATAAACGTTTTAAAGCGTTGGCCACCCTGAGCATGTTTGATTCCGGCCAGGTGCGGCGTAACGGCTATCAGGATTCACAGCTCGCGACGATTCAGGATCGCCTGCGGGCAGCAACCGAGGCACGCAGCAAAGAAGCCACCACCGGTGAAGTCACCTACTCCGGCGATGCCAATCTGACAGATGAGCAGATCGCTAAACTGCCGTTCGATCTCTATCGCCAGGGCTACGAGTACTACTGGAAAACCCATGCACATCCGAATTCAACCTTCCGCTACACCACCAGCAGCCTGCTGGAATTGATGCGCTTCGACGCTCAAAGCAACATGGACCTGATTAATCAGCCGTTGCTGATGATGGCGGGCAGCAAAGCTGATTCGCTGTACATGACGCAAAGTGCGTTTAGCAAAGCCACCGGCACCACCAACAAAAAGCTGTATCTGATTGAAGGCGCAACGCATATCGAGACGTATTGGGTACCGCGTTATGTCGATCAGGCGATGGGCCAACTCGATCCGTTCTTCGACCAAAACATTTAACCGTGAGATTTTACCGTGGCGGCGCTGAGCGCCATCACCGCGCTTGCCACGGTAAACAGCGCGATAATCCACGCCATGGTCCAGGGCGTGCCATCGCTGAGTAGCGCCAGCAGCAACGACGAGATAATGCCGCTGCCGTATTGCAGCGAGCCGATGAGCGCTGAGGCGGAACCCGCCATATTGGGCACGGTATCCATGGCGGCCGCCGTGGAAGTTGCCGCGATAATGCCGTTCATCGAGAAGAACACAAACACCGGCAGAATAATCATCAGGATGCCGCCGAAGTCCAGTTTGGCGCTCAGCGCCAAAATTAACGCAGCGAGGGTGGCGGTGGTCACCGCCATTTTGAGCAGGGATTCCAGCGGATAGCGGTGCACCAAACGTCGGTTCACCATGCTTACCGCCATTAACCCCACCACATTCAGCGCGAACAGCCAGCCATAATGCTGCGCATCAATGCCGAAATAGGTGATGTAGACAAACGGCGAGCCGGTAATAAAGGCGTAAGCCGCCACGTAGTAGAACGCCACGCACAGCGTAAAGCGCATGAAATGGCGGTTTTTCAGCAGGGCAAGATAGTTGCTAAACGCCCCGGTGAGCGACGCCTTTATCCGCTTGTCCGCCGGTAAGGTTTCGGGCAACCAGCACATCAGTATCAACATGACGCAGCCGATGGCCGCCAGCAGCCAAAAAATCGTGTGCCACGAGGTGACTTTGATCATCTGCCCGCCCAGCAGCGGCCCGGCAATCGGTGCAATCGCCATCACCACCATCAGCGTGGAAAGCATCTGCGCAGCGCGGGTGCGGGCAAAGAGATCGCGGATCATCGCGCGTGCCAGCATCGGCCCGGTACAGGCACCCAGCGCCTGAAACACCCGCCAGAACACAATCTGCGTGATGTCGCTGGAGAGTGCGCAGCCGACAGAACCCATCACAAATAGCACCAACCCGATAAACAGCGGCACTTTGCGGCCAAAATGGTCGCTGAGCGGTCCCCAGATGAGCTGGGCAATACAGAAGCCGATGAGAAATCCGGTAATGGTCAGCTCAGCGTCGCCGTGCAGCTCTTGCGCCATCAGCGGCATGGCGGGCAGATAGATATCGGTGGATAACGAGGTGATCGCCATCAACGCACTGAGAATGAGGATAAAGGGCAAACCGCTTGATTTGACGGTGAAGGATTGCGAACGCGTTGAGGCGTGATCCATGTTGAATTCCAGAGAGATCGAATTCGCCCATAGTAGCGGATGGGATAGTGAAGATAATGGCCTGAAAGAGGATTGACTCTATGAGTAGGATTCATTAATTAGCGGTCGCCATAAATGGATAGTGCTGCTGTCCCCCTCCTCGGTCCGTACTGGCTGTCCCCCATCCCGGCCTTCCCCCACAGGTGGGGGAAGGAGACGCAGCCACGTGCAGCTACAGAACTCACATATAGCAGCATCTTACTCCCCCACAACTGGGGGAAGGAGACGCAGCCACGTGCAGCTACAGAACTCACATATAGCAGCATCTTCCTCCCCCACTTGTGGGGGAGGACCGAGGAGGGGGACAGCCAGCACGGACAGGAGGGGACAGCCAGCACATTTTGACTAAAGCCACCACTCAACCCAACGTCAACTTCCTTTGCGGATGCGACGCGGGCAGCCGGCTCTCTTTGCCGAAAATCTTCTCGCGCAGCGTGCCTGGCTTATACGCCGTCTGCGCCAGACCGCGCTTCTGCAGCACCGGCACCACATGCTCGACCCACTCATCCCACCAGCCGAGCGTGGTGACGGGTACCACGTTAAAGCCATCAACACCGGCATCCGCAAATTGCTGCACGCGATCGGCAATCTGCTCGGGCGTACCGGCAAAACGGCCCGGCAGCAACGCGTGTTGGATCAGGTATTCACGCCACGTCAGTACGCGGCCCTGGCCGTAATCCGCATCTACCGCGATACGGAATTTCGAGCGCATATGCTGGCTGAACGCCTCGCGACGGCTGAGCTCAGTCAGCGGCGTGTCGGGATCGATATTGGCCAGATCGATGCCGGAACCGCCGCTGTAGAACCCTTGCAGCGCGTTGATATCGATGTTGTCGAACAGATATTGCTGCTTGCGCTTCGCCTCCTCCTCGGTGGATCCGATTACGGTTGACAGCATCACCAGCTTTTTCAAATCTTCCGGTTGGCGACCGTAATCCACCACATCCTGATTCAGGATGGCGATATCTTTGCGCGCGGTATCCGGCGTTTGTGACGGCAGGAAAGTAACTTCGGCATTGCGTGCGGCAAAGCGGCGTCCAGCGTCGGAGTTGCCGGCCTGGAAGAACACCGGGCTGCGCTGCGGCGACGGCTCAACAATATGCGGCCCCTCCACGCGATAGCGCTTACCGACGTGGTTAATTTTGTGAATCTTATCGGCATCGAAAAAGCGATTAGTGGCGGGATCGTGCAGCACCGCGCCCTCTTCCCACGACAGCTCCCACAGTTTGTACGCCACATCCAGATACTCTTGCGCCCACTCGTAGCGCTCGTCGTGCGACACAATGTCTTGATAGCCGTAGTTGCGGAAGCCGTTGGAGAGATACGAAGTGACGATATTCCAGCCAATACGCCCGCGGGTAAACTCATCCAGCGAGGAGATCTGGCGCGCAAACGAGAACGGATGCGCCTGAATCACGTTGCTGGTCACCACCAGTCCCAGGTTCTCCGTGGCCAGCCCCAGCGCTGAGAGGATGGTGATTGGATCGGGTTCGGGGAACTGCGTGCCAGCGCTGATGGTGGTTTTGCCATCGCCATACTCGATGTCATACACCCCCACCACATCGGCAATGAACAAGGTATCAAACAGCCCTTTCTCCAGGGTTTTCACCGTCTTCACGTAGGCATCAAGCTGGTTGTACCCGTACTGC
The DNA here is from genome assembly GCF_037479095.1 of Pantoea nemavictus. NCBI lineage: Bacteria > Pseudomonadati > Pseudomonadota > Gammaproteobacteria > Enterobacterales > Erwiniaceae > Pantoea > Pantoea nemavictus. The sequence goes on from NZ_JBBGZW010000001.1 coordinate 260,295, forward strand.
ACCTGGCCTTCCGGCGTGCGCCAGTAGCCGTGGCTGTGGTGATTGGGCGTGAGGTGCAAAAATCCGTTATAAATCAGTTCGCGTGACATGTTCGCTCCAATAGCAAAGTTAGGCGACTTCCCGCGCGGCCAGACGTGGCAGCAAGGCAAGTAACTTCTGGGTATAGGGATGGCGCGGGCGATAGAACACCTCATCGGCGGCGCCCTGCTCGACGGCCAGGCCGTTTTGCATCACCAGCACGCGATCGCTCATGTGATGAATGACGCCGAGGTCGTGCGAGATAAACAGATAGCTGACGCCAAGCTGCGCCTGCAGATCGCTAAGCAGATCAAGAATCTGCGCCTGAATGGTGACGTCCAACGCCGAGACCGCCTCATCCAGCACGATGACCTGCGGATGGGTGGCGATGGCGCGGGCAATCGCCACGCGCTGACGCTGGCCGCCCGACATGCGCGCCGGCCATTGGTTAAGATGTTCCGCGCCGAGTCCAACTGATTGCAGCAGGCTGATGGCGCGGTCACGCGGGGCGTGCGTTGCCGGATGCTGATCTAAGGCAATCGCGTCCAGCAGGATGTCGGCTACCCGCCAGCGCGGGTCGAAAGATGACAGCGGATCCTGATACACCACGGCAATCTGGCGGCGAATCGCACGCTGAGCGGCGGCGGACGCGTGGCTCCACGGCTGGCCAGCAAACCGCACCTCGCCGCTGTCCGGCGTTTCCAGCGCCAGTGCGATGCGTGACAAGGTGGTTTTGCCAGAACCCGATTCACCCACAACGCCCAGCGTTTCGCCGCGTCGCAGCGTAAACGAAACATCGGCTACCGCGCTGTGCCCGCGAAAACGCTTCACGATATGGCGCGCTTCCAGCAGCACTTCCGCCGATTTCGCCACCACTGGCGCCGGTGCGCCGGGGGCGCTGCCGGAAAGGCGCTGCCCTTTGGTGTGCTCGCTGGGAATGGCGTTGATCAAACCCTGGGTATACGGATGTTGCGGCTGCTGCAGCACCTGCTGCGCGGCGCCCGCTTCCACAATCGCACCGCCCTGCATCACCAGAATCTGATCGGCGACTTTTGCCACCACCGCCAGATCGTGACTGATCAGAATCACGCTGGTGCCGCGATCCAGCATCTGCCGCAGCACCTCCAGCACCTGCGCTTGCACCGTCACATCCAGCGCGGTAGTTGGTTCATCGGCGATTAGGACCTGCGGATGCAACGCAATCGCCGAGGCGATCAGCGCGCGCTGGCGCAGGCCGCCCGACAACTCGCCCGGTCGCTGGCTGGCGCGATACGCCGCCTGCGGCACGCCGACCTCTTCCAGCAGCGCGTGCACTTTCTGCTGACGGCTGGCGGCGTTACCCCAGCCGTGCAGCGCCAGCGCTTCGGCAATCTCTTTACCCACCGGCCGCAGCGGATCGAGTGACACCAGCGCATCCTGCAAAATAAAACCGACTTTGCTGCCGCGCACGCGTCGCCACCAGCCGTCGCTGCGCCCAAGTAGCGTCTCACCATTGAGGTTCAGCGTGTCGGCCTGCACCTGCAGCTGATCGCCCGCTAATCCCACCAGCGCGCGCGCCGTGACGCTTTTTCCTGAACCTGATTCACCGACCAGCGCCAGACATTGGCCCCGTTGCAGCGCAAAGCTAACGTTCTTCACAATATGGCGCGGCGCGCTGTTCTCAGCGCGCGCCCAGATATTCAGATCACGGACTTCAATCACGTTATGGCTCATTAGCGCTTCTCTCCTTCAGCTCGCTGCTGGATGTAGCGGCCAATTTGCGTAAACGACAGCGCCACCAGCACAATCGCAATGCCCGGCAACACTTCCAGCCACCACGCCACGGTGACATTAATTTTTCCGGCTTCGAGCAGCGCGCCCCACTCCGGCGACGGCGGCACCACGCCTAAACCGAGAAACGACAAGCCGGATGCCCACACCACCGATTGTCCGATGCCCAGCGCCACCAGCGAGAACAGCGGTCGGAACACGTTGGGCGCGATGTGCTGGAGAAACAGCCGATGCCACGGATGACCAAGCGCACGCGCCGCTTCGACGTAGCCGGATTGCTTCACCTGCAGCGCCTGCGCCCGCACTAAACGCGCATAGCCCGGCGCGGTGCCAATGCCCACCGAGATCAGCAAACTGCTGGCGGACGGCCCCAGCAAAGCGACAAACAGCAGCGCCAGCAGCAGCGTGGGAAACGCCAGCAAAATCTCCAGCAGGCGATTCACCGGCTCGGCCAGCCAGCGCGGACCGAGCGCGGCGCTGAAGCCCAACACAATGGCGCCGAACAGCGCGATGGCCATGGCGCCGATACCAATCAGCAACGACTGGCGCGTGCCCCAGATAATGCGGCTATACAGATCGCGGCCAATATCATCGGTGCCGAGCCAGTTGGTCCACGAAGGCGCTTGCAGCGCTCGATAGAGATCGGTGGCGAACGGATCGTGCGTCGCCAACACGCCGGGCACCGCCGCTGCGAGAATAAAGAACAGCGCCACAACGGCGGAAAGCAGCACCGAAAGCGGCAGTTGCCAGCGGGCGCGTTGTGTCTGCGCGCCAGCATATGCGGTGAGATGAGTCGTCATACACGACCTCGCAGACGGGGATCGACGAGCAGGTAAATCAGGTCAACCACCAGGTTAATCACGATGTAGAGGAAACTGATAAGAATCACGATGCCGGAGACCAGCGCGAAGTCCTTGTTACTGACCGCATTAACCAGCACGTTGCCGAGTCCCGGGCGGGCAAACACCGCTTCTACCAGCACCGCACCCGACAGCAGGTTGCCAATCGCCCAGCCGCTTAAGGTGATGGCGGGAATCAGCGCGTGGCGCAACACGTGACGCCATCGCACGCCCGCCAGGCTCATGCCGCGCGCCCGCGCCGACAGCACAAACGGTTGCTGCATGCTGCGCTCAAACTCGTCGCGAATCGCGTGACCAAGAAAGCCCGCCAATGGAATCGCCAGCGTGATCGCCGGAAGCACCGTACCCAGCAGGCTGGTGCCGCCCACCACCGGGAACCAGCGTAACCCGATGGCGAAGACAATCAGCAGCAGGATGCCAATCCAGTACTGCGGCAATCCGGCCATGATGGTTTCCAGCGCCGAGCCAAACGCCGCCAGACGACGATGGCGCCCGGCGGTAAGCAGCGTCCACGGAATGGCGATCATCCATGCCAGCAGCAGCGCGGCTATCGCCAGCGTAAAGGTCGGCAGCAGCTGCTCGGCGATGATGTACACCACCGGGCGCTGCAACTCGAATGAGAAACCAAAATCGGCGTGCAGCAGCTGCCAGAAATAGTGCAGATACTGCTCAGCGATCGGCTTATCGAAACCGTACTGCGCGTTGATGGGCGCCAGCTCCGCCGGGGTGCGTTCAATCACCTGCCCGGAGGTGATATTCAGCAGGATGGTGGCGCGATCGCCCGGTAGCACCGACAGCACCAAAAAGGTCACGGTGATGGTGCCCCACAATACAAACAGCGCCGAGGCGATGCGCACGCTTACGCTGCGCAACAGTGTCACGCTGCGGCTGCGCGCTGCGGCCCGATCCTCAACCCGGCTAGCGCTGCTCTGCGGCGCGGACGTTAATTCACTCATGGCTTCTCCTGCACGAAGTACGCATCGTTAAAGTTCAGCAATCCGTTGCCCTGATCCTGCCAAAGCCCGCGGATGTTATGGGCGATGGCGACGTTGTAGGTGAAGTTGTAGCCGCCGATGGCAATCGCCTGATCGTCAAACCACTTTTGCAGCACGTCGAACTTCTGCTGGCGCAGCTGGGGATTGGGCTCGCGCTGCGCATCAAGGATTTGCGCTTCCACCTCGGGATTGTTGAAAAAGCTGGTGTTATTGCCGTTGAACGCGCCGTTCAGCGCATGGTTGTAGACGATGTCGAGGATATTGGGCGATGGCCACACCCAGTAGCCAAAGCTGATTTCCTTATCCGCCGGACGCGAACGCGCACCGGCAAAGCCTTCGGTTTGCGTCAGCGGAATCAGATCCAGCTTGATGCCGACGCGCTTGACCTGATCCTGCACCGCCTGCAGCATCAGCGCGCCCTCCTGATCGATAATCGCCTGGATAAATGGCAAACGGGCATCCAGCGTTTGACCGTCTTTGGTGCGATAACCGGCGGCATCGCGCCCGGTCCAGCCCGCTTGATCCAGCAGCTGATTGGCTTTAGCGATGTTCAGCGAGTAGCGATCGTCAACATTCAGATAGAGCGGCGTGCTTTTACTCAGCGAGCCGTTGCCCTCATACGGCACCGCGCCTTTAAATACGGTTTTGACGATCTGCTTGCGGTCCAGCGCGTAGGCAAATGCCTGACGCACGCGCCGATCGGTGAACGGACCGCGCTGCACATTAAAGGAGAAGGCCTGCGGCCGCCCGGTGGCGACATACGACAGGGTTTGATATTGGCGCTGCAGTGCCTGCCACTGCGCCGACGGCGGCTGATAGATTACATCCGCACCGCCGCTGACCAGCGCGCCCCAGCGCGTGGTGGCATCCGGCACAAATTTCCACTCCAGATGTTTGATATAGGCCGGGCCGTTGTGGTGCGCATTCGGCGGCGCCCAGCGATAATCATCGTTGCGCACAAAGCTGATACCCTCGCCGCGTACCCAGCGCGCCACTTTCCAGGGGCCGGTGCCCACCGGGCGTAAACACTTCTGTTCGCTGCTGTTATGCGCCAGCGAATCTGGCGATTGAAAACCATAATGACCATTTGCCAGCACATTATATATTTCCGGATTGGGCTCAGATAAATGCAGCGCCACGGTATAATCATCGACTTTGGTAAATCCGGTCATATAAGTGAATCCGTGCCAGCCAATTCCTTTTTGCCACGCTGGATAATTCGCTATCACCGCATCGGCATTAAATATATCGCCATCGGTAAATTTCACGTCATGACGTAAATGAAAAGTAATAGTTTTACGATCGGCGGATTCACTCCAGTTGGAAGCCAGCCACGGCCGAATTTGTCCGTTGTCATAACTGACTAAATAATCAAATACCTGACGCGACAAATACGCTTGCTGCACCCATCCGCCCCACAAGCAAGGCGGCTCCTGCTCGTGCAGATAGACTAATGTACCGTCGCTGCTGGTCGGTGCCGAGGTCGCGGCGTTGGCGTTATGCAGCAGCACCGCACCGCTGAGTGCCGCCATTATTGGAATGATTAATCGCTGAATGGGCTTTGAGATCATTTTGCTACCGTTTCCCTAATGCAAGCCAATCATCACTTTCCCCGCGGACCTATTCCGCGTGAAATGATATTATCTGGAAATTTAATGGGTGTTTTTTGGAATAGCGTTTGAATAGAGCACAGATAATCAGCACGGCAAATAACAATATCGGCAGTGAATATGCGAAAGCGGATTTATTGTTCCACATAGTGAAATAGCGTTTTGATAGCTAGCCAGTGAAATAGCTTAGTGAGAAAAAGCATTATTTAGCGCCCGACGGCGATGACATAGTGAAGGCAAATTTCTTTGCTGGAGAGCCGCGTCATGTCGCAAATCGAATCAGGTTGGGGGGCGGGTCCGTCATCCCGTTATGAACAGCTGGCGGAGCGCTTCCGTCCGCTGTTTGAGAAAATCCGTGCAGGCGCGATTGAGCGTGAACTGCAGCGTCAACTGCCGCTGGAGCAGATCGCCTGGCTAAAGCAGAGTGGCTTCACCGCGCTGCGGGTGCCGGAGAGCGCCGGTGGACTTGGCGCCACGCTGCCGGAACTGTTTAATCTGCTGATTGAACTCGGCGAGGCGGATTCCAATCTGGTGCAGTCGATTCGCGGTCATCTCGGCTTTGTCGAAAATGTGCTGAATAGCGCCAGCAGGAGCTATCGGGAGACGTGGCTGACACGACTGGGACGTGGCGAAATTGTCGGCCCGGCGTGGAGCGAAACCGGCGATGCGCGCCAGTCTGAATTCTCTACGCGCATCGAGCGCCACGACGACCGTTGGCAGCTAAACGGCCGGAAATTTTACACCACCGGTTCGCTGTATGCGGACTGGATCGACGTTGGCATCACCGATGAAAATGGCAAAGGCGTGTCGGTAACCGTTGCGCGCAACGCGCCTGGCGTGACGGTGCTGGATGACTGGAATGGCTTTGGCCAGACGCTGACCGCCAGCGGCACGGCGATTTTCGACAAGGTGGCCATCGGCGCCGATGACCTCAACGAAGAGGTGCATTTCCGCTATTCACCGGCGTTCTACCAGCTGATCCATCTGGCAACGCTGGCCGGCATTGGCCGCGCGCAGAGCGGCGAAGTGGCGCAGCAGGTGGCTGCGCGCACGCGCACTTACAGTAACGGTAATGCGCCGCGCGCCGCTCAGGATGCGCAGGTTTTACAGGTGGTTGGACGCCTGCGCGGTGCGGCCTACAGCAGCGGCGCGATAGTGCTGCACGCCGCCAGCGCGGTGCAACGCGCGTTTGATGCGCACCTGAGCGGCGATCAGGAACAGGAAAACCAGGCGGTGGCGATTGCCGAGCTGGAAGTCTCGCAGTCGCTCAATGTGGTGAGCGATCTGCTGCTTAATGCCAGCTCGACGCTGTTCGATGCATTAGGCGCATCCGCGACGCTGAAACCGCTGGCACTGGATCGCTTCTGGCGCAATGCACGTACCCTTTCGTCACACAATCCACGTATTTACAAAGATCGCATCGTCGGGGATTTTGCGGTGAATGGCACTCTACCGCCGGAGCAGTGGCGGATTGGTGTGGCGGATAATTCCGCTGTCTAATCGATATTGATAACCTCATCATCCCGTAGCGGCGCAATTTATTGCGCAATAAATTGCGCCGCTACAGATTGTGCAAAAGATTGACTTCATGCGACACTTTGGCTTATTTCGTTAAAGTGTCTTTTTTACGCCATGAAAACCTTTCTGATTATTGTGCCCGACGGCGGCATGCTGTTCGAAGCGGCGGGCATCGCCGATATTCTGATGCGAGCCAATCAGCATTTACCGGCGGGCGTCGATCAACCACGCTATCGCGTTAGCCTCGCCACCACCCAATCGCATCAGGTGATCCACGGTCAATCCGGCCTCAATCTGTTAGCCGACCTAAAACTGGCGGACGTTGATCCGCGCACCGCCTGGGACACCATTATGATCACCGGACGCGGCGACAGCGCTGAAGAGGGCAATATGGTGGTCGATTTCGTTAAGCTGGCGGCACCGCAGGCGCGCCGCGTGGTTTCGGTGTGCGGCGGCGCGATGCTGCTGGCCGAAGCGGGCCTGCTGGAGGGTCGCCGCGCCACCACGCACTGGCGCCTGCTTGATACCCTGCAAGCGCGTTTTCCGCAGATCCAGGTGGAGGGCGGTCCGCTGTATATTCAGGATGGTCCGATCTGGACCTCCGGCGGCGTCAGCTCGGGCTTTGACCTGACGCTGGCGCTGGTGGAAGCGGATTGCGGCTTCAGCGTAGCGCGCAATATTGCGCAGGACATGGTGATGTATCTGCGCCGTCCCGGCGGGCAGATGCAGTTCAGCCGCTTCCATCTGCAATCGCCGAGCGGCATCGGCCCAATCAGTGAACTGCAACGCTGGATCCGCGCCAACCTCGCCGAGGACCTGGCGGTGGAGAAGCTGGCAGAGCGCGTCGCCATGAGTCCGCGTAATTTCACCCGCGTTTTCACCCGCGAAACCGGCGCACCGCCCGCGCGCTATGTGACAGAAGCGCGTCTCGCCGCCGCGCGTGAGCGTTTAGAACAAACTCATGACACGCTTGAACGCATCGCGCTGGCGACCGGCTTTGGCAGCAGCATCAATCTACGTCGCTGCTTTGAACGTCAGCTGCATCTCACGCCAGGCGAATATCGCCAGCGCTTTCACTGCAAAAAGTTGGCGTAAAGTGATCGTTATTTGGCGTTTACGCCAACGCGCCATCGGCCTAGAGTGACTCCAGCATCTTCGGAAAAGGAGTCAATCATGACTAAGATCGGCATTAACGGCTTTGGCCGTATCGGACGTAACGTTTTTCGCGCAGCACTCGGCAGCGACGATATTGAAATCGTCGCCATTAACGATCTCACTGACAGCAAAACCCTCGCCCATCTGCTGAAACACGACTCGCTGCTCGGCCGCTTGCCCGCTGAAGTAGAAGCGGGTGAAGGCGAACTGCGTATTGATGGCAAATCTGTGCGCGTCTTCAGCGAGCGCGATCCGGCCAATATTCGCTGGCAGGATGTCGGCGTCGATATCGTGATTGAAGCCACCGGCTTCTTTACCGAGCGCGACAAAGCCGCCTTGCATATCACCAGCGGCGGCGCCAAACGCGTGATTATCTCCGCGCCCGGTAAAAATGACGATCTGACGATTGTGCTGGGCGTTAACGATCAACGCTACGATCCGCAGCAGCACTTTGTGGTGAGTAACGGCAGCTGTACCACTAACGGCCTGGCGCCGGCGGCGGCGGTGCTGCATCAGGCATTTGGTATCGAGCACGGGTTAATGAACACCACCCATGCCTACACCAACAGCCAGGTGCTGCACGATCAGCCAGAGAAAGATCTGCGCGGTGCGCGGGCGGCGGCGCTGTCGATTGTGCCCTACTCTAGCGGTGCAGCGAAGGCGCTGGGACGGGTGATTCCTGAGCTGGATGGTCGATTGACTGGCTATTCGCTGCGCGTGCCGGTGCCGGTGGTTTCGATTGTTGATTTAACCGTGACGCTGAAACGCGATGTCACTGCAGAAGAGGTGAATAACGCCTTTAAAGCCGCGGCAGCGGAAGGCCCGTTGCAAGGGATTTTGGGCTACAGCGATGAACCGCTGGTTTCGAGCGATTATCAGGGCGATGCCCGTTCATCGATTATCGACGGACTCTCCACGCTGGTGATTGGCGGCAATCTGGTGAAGATCCTTGCCTGGTACGATAACGAATGGGGCTTCTCTAATCGTCTGGTGGATTTAGCGCGCCTGATGGCAAAACGTGGATTGTGATTTTAGGTTCGTCTTTCGCGCAGTCTATGCCAGCGAAAGCACACATTGTAGCGGCGCAATTTATTGCGCGATGAATCGCGCCGCTACGGAATGTGCGGTTATTGAATCGTTGAGCTGTTACTTAAGTCCCATTGCGTCCTTCAGGGTAAAGAACAGATCGGTCTGATCGGTTAATCCCACCACGTTCGCCGCATGCGGACCGTACGCTGCGATGCGCACCTGCGTTCCGGTGTGCTCCTGCGAATCCTCTTCTGAATTGCCGTAGCTGATGGTCATCACCGCGCCATCTTTGGTATTCACCGCTTGCGTCAGGCCCGGTGCTTTGGTGCCGTTTTCCACGATCTGGCTGCTGTGGGCGTGATCGGCGGTCACCACCACCAGCGTATCGCCGTGCTCGCGCGCAAACGCCAGCGCTTCCTGCACCGCTTCATCCAGATCGACGGTTTCACCAATCTGACCGCACGGATTGGCCGCGTGATCCTGCTTATCAATCGATGCACCTTCCACCTGCAGGAAGAAACCTTTGTCGTTAGTGCTCAGCAGATTGATGGCTTTTTTGGTCATCTGCGCCAGCGTCGGCACGGAAGCCGGACGATCTTTGTTCACCTCGCAGGTCACCACCGGTTTATCGATGTTGCCGTGATAGCTGGCCTTTGGTCCCTGCCAGCGCACCGGCATGTTGCCATCGGCGAACAGACCCAAAACCGGTTTACTCTGATCGGCCTGTTGAATGGCATTCATGTCCTGCAGATTATCAATCCACTGATAGCCCAGCGCCTGCGCCTGTTCACGCAGGGTTTTACCCTGATATTCGCCGGCTTTCGCGGTTTCGCTAAAGGATTTCGCACCGCCGCCCAGCGTGACATCTGGGCGGGTTTTCAGCATCTGTTCAGTAATCGATCCTTTACCACCCTGCTCCAGCGCGTTGCCCGGGCAAAGCTCGCTGGTTTTCTCCGGGCCGTAGCATTTGCGCGAGGTGACATGCGCCATTAACGCAGCTGGCGTGGCATCTTGCAGTTCAGCGGTCGAGACGTTGCCGGTGGCTTTACCGGCGGCTTTCGCCAACTCAAGAATCGTCACCTGATCTTTGCCATTAACATCGACGCCAATCGCACCGTTGTAGGATTTGGTGCCGGTAGCCCACGCGGTGGCCGACGCAGCTGAATCCGTCACGTAATTGGGTTTGTGGGTTTTCTTATCCAGCGAGTAATGGGTGTATTGGCCGGTGAGCGGCAATGCATCCAGGCCGGGGAAGAAACCGCCAGCGCCGCGCGCCTGGTTGCGTGCCGCAGTGATTTCCGAATCGCCCATGCCGTCACCAATCAGCAAAATCACGTTTTTCGCGGTGCTATTGATTAATGAGGCTTTCAGCGCCTCGGTTTGATCGCCGGTAAGACGACGCGCCCCGCCGTGTTCGGTCACATCACCGGTGGCGGCGCGTGAATAATTGGACTCTTCTGCCACTGCTGACGTCGCGACCAGAGAAGCCAGCAGCGTAACCGTAAAGAGAGGTATGTGTTTCATTTATAAGCATCCTTATCCATAGATATAACCAAATGTTTCCGCAGACAAGTCTGCGACAATGCGGTGACATTTTTGTGACGGAAAAGGAATAGTTTGATGACAGAATCGACATTCTGAGCAGGGTAAAGGCAATCCGCTCAGAGCTTAAGCGGATAGAACAAAAGGAGAAAATAGCGCTTGACCCTTTTCAGCGATCTCCCTATAGTAGCGCCCCGTTGACCCAGCGCGGTTGGCAAAAAAATGTGGTGAGGTGTCCGAGTGGCTGAAGGAGCACGCCTGGAAAGTGTGTATACGGCAACGTATCGGGGGTTCGAATCCCCCTCTCACCGCCACATTCTAAAGAAGAGTCTGAACTTATGTTCAGACTTTTTTTTTGCCTATTCTCTTCAAAACCGTTGAAGCTGGGCGTACTTAAGCCATCCTTTTCAGCGAATTCTCTCCCTTATCAATCGTTAAAATTGAATCAGTTACACTCTTTCACAACGCCATGTCGTCACAATCAGGCTGATTTGAACTCCATCACATTTCTGCAAAAACTCAGGACGATTTAAAAGTAATCGATTACTTTCTATTGTAGCTTTGTAATCGATTACTTTTAACTTATGGAGAGACTATGTTAGCCCGATTACTCATCAGTAGTTGCCTGGTGGCGTCCGCTGCGCTCTGCTCGTTTTCTGCAGCGGCCGCTGAGGTGGATAACGAAATTGCCCTGCAGATGTATACCCTGCGCAACGTTGGTCCGGCCGAGAAGCAGTTTGCGATGGCGCATGAAGCTGGCTTTAAACATGTCGAAATCGTCGGCACCCATGACCTGAGCGCTAAACAACTCAGCGCCTTGCTGGAGGAAAATCACCTCACCGTCACGTCATCGCACGTTCAGCTCGCTGCCCTGGAAAACGATTATGCGCAGACCGTTGCCTTTAATAAATCGGTCGGCAACCGCACCATCATCGTGCCGTGGATTGAACCGGAAGATCGCCCAGACAGCACACAAGGCTGGATAGATTATGCCCAGCGCCTGGACGCAATGGGCGCCAGATTGCGCCACGACGGCATACAGTTGGGCTATCACAATCACAACTTTGAGATGAAAAAGTATGCTGGCATAACCGCGCTGGAAATCATCCTGAATCACACCTCGCGTGACAACCTGAAGCTGGAGATGGATGCCGCCTGGGTATCGCGCGGTGGTCAGGATCCGGTGCGTTTTCTGCGGGCATATCCGGGCCGGATTTACGCCATCCACGCCAAGGACAATGCCTCGATCGGTATCCGTGATGATGAAATGAACTTCGCGCCACTGGGTGAAGGTCTGCTGGACTGGTCAGCAATTCTGCCTGCGGCAAAGGCTAGCGGGGTGAAATGGTTCATCATCGAACATGACAAACCCAAGGATGCGTGGAGCATAATCACCACCTCGCTGCGCAACCTGCGCATAGCGCTGCAAACGCTGCCGCACTAAGCTATTTTAGGCACTGGCACGCTCAATCAGGTGCCCCTGCATAATCACCCGTTCCGGTGCGGAATCTGGTTGGTCAATTTTGTGCAGCACCAGCCTGCAGGCCTGGCGGCCAATGTCGCGTGAAGGCTGCGCCAGCGTGGTCAGCGGCGGCGTGACCATCTCGGCCAGTTCGGTACCGTCGAAACCAGCCACGGCAATATCCTCAGGCACGCTGAGTCCTGCCGCCTGAATCGCCGCCATCGCCCCAGCCGCCAGCGTGTCTGACACCGCAAACACCGCATCCGGGCGTTCCTCACCGGCTAGCAGTGCCATCATGGCGTGTTTACCGGCGTTGAAGCTCAGCTCGCTGGCATAACCGATTGCCTGCCACGCCAGCTGATGCTGTTCCAGCTGCTGCAGATATCCCTGCTGGCGCAGGCGGGCATATTTATAGCTGAGATCGTGATTGATCAACGCAATACGTTTTCGCCCTTTATCCGCCAGATAGCGCACCACCTCCTGCGACGCATCGCTGTCGTTAATACCCACGCAGGAGATCTCTCCGGCATCGGCATATTCGGCGCACTGCACCCACGGCGTGCTGGCAATCAGGTGACTCAATTCCGGTAATTTACTGAAGGCGTCCATGGTGATGATGCCATCGACCATTTTGCCGGAGAGCAGTTGCAGGCTGGAACGCGAGCGCTCGATATCCGAGCCGGAGTTGCACAGCAGAATGCGGTAGCCGTTCTTCTCCGCCTCTTCTTCGATACCTTTCACCACCTCGGCACAAAACGGGTTCGAGATGTCGGAGACCATCACCAGAATCATCGAGCTGCGGGCGGTACGCAGCTGGCGCGCCAGCAGATTGGGCTGGTAGTTGCTCTCTTTAATCGCCTGCAGCACTTTCTCGCGATTTTTGTCTTTAACCGTGTCGCTGTTATTCAACACGCGTGACACCGTGGCGACGGAAACGCCCGCCAGACGAGCGATTTTTTGAATGGACATGGCAGCAACTCATACGAAATCAGATGACACGCAGGCTACCATAAATCTGCGTGAACAATAAGTTAGCCCGACCAGCGCGCTGCCGTTCGGGCTAAGCGTCAGGCGCTGACGCGCACCCAGCGCTGCTGCTGATGGCTCTGCACAATGGCATCAACAATCGCCATCACCTGCGCCCCATCGTGGAAGGTGGCAAACCCAGCCGCCTGGGTTGCGGGCGGTTTGCCCTGCTCCACCGCCTGATAAAACTGCTGCATCATCGCGCGGAACGCATCCGGCCAGCCTTCAATGTGTCCGCCGGGAAAACGCGCCCGGCCCGCCACATCCGGATTCATCAGCGCGGGATCGTCCGACAACAGCTGGTTAGCCTTATGGCGATGTCCCAGCCACAGCTGCTGCGGCGTTTCCTGATCCCAGGCCAGCGCGCCCAGGCTGCCGTTAACTTCCAGGCTAAGGCGATTTTTACGCCCGGCGGACACCTGCGACACGCTGAAACTGCCTTTGCTACCGTCGTCAAACCGGAACAGCACAAAGCCCATGTCCTCGGTGGTCACCGGGCGCGATTCATATTGCGTTTCGTCACCCTGCGCGCCGAAGGTGGCAGCACCGGCAAGGCTGGCCTTGCGCGTCGGCCAGACAATCGACAAGTCGGCCATCACCTCAACAATTTTGCGTCCGGTGACGAACTGGATGGTATCGCACCAGTGCGAACCAATATCCGCCACCGCGCGGGATGCGCCGCCTTTCTCTGCATCCACTCGCCAGTTGTAGTCGGTCTCTTCCAGCATCCAGTCCTGCAGATAGCTGCCCTGCGCCGAGAACAGTCGCCCCAGCTGTTGATAACGCACCATGCTCGCCGCCTGCTGCACCATGGCAAACTGGCGGTAGACAAAGCTGACGCCGTGCACCACGCCCGCCTTTTCAGCCAGTTCCACCAGTTCGTGCGCTTCATCCATGGTCATGCACAGCGGCTTTTCCGAGAACACATGCTTACCGGCGCCAATGATCTGCCGGTTGATCGCGGCGTGCAGATGGTTCGGTGTGCAGTTATGTACCGCGTGCAGCCCTTCATGCTGTAAAAACGTCGCCACGTCACTGTAGGCGTGCGGCACATTGAGTTCTGCCGCACGCGCGGCAGCGCCACGCTGGCTGGCATCGCATATCGCCACCACGTTGATATTGCCGAGGCGGCGCAGCGCTTCAATATGTGCGGGGCCAATAAAGCCGGTGCCGATAATGCCTACGTTGATCATTTAACACTCCCCTGTTCCAGACCCAGCTGTGCCCGCACGCTCGCCTGCTGGTCGCCCTGCGCGGCAAAATCATCAAAGGCGCGATCGGCCACCGGTATAATGTGGCGCTGAATAAATTCGGCGCCTTCACGCGCGCCGGTTTCGCTCTCTTTTAAGCAGCACTCCCACTCCAGCACCGCCCAACCGTCGTAATCGTACTGCGCCAGCTTGCTGAAGATCCCTTTGAAATCGACCTGGCCATCGCCCAGGGAACGGAAGCGGCCGGCGCGATCGATCCAGCGCTGATAGCCGCCGTACACGCCGCTGCGCCCGTTAGTCAGGTATTCGGCGTCTTTTACGTGGAATGCTTTGATGCGCTGATGGTAGATATCAATAAACTGCAGATAATCAATGTGCTGCAGCAGCAGATGGCTGGGATCGAACAGAATGTTGCAGCGTGGATGATGATTCACGCCAGCAAGAAAACGTTCAAAGGTCACGCCATCGTGCAGATCTTCGCCCGGATGGAGTTCATAACAGACGTCAACGCCGTGACGATCAAACTCGTCCAGCACCGGCAGCCAGCGGCGCGCCAGCTCGGCGAACGCCTCTTCCAGCAGCGCCGGATTGTGTGGCGGCCACGGATAGAGATAGGGCCAGGCAAGCGAACCCGAAAAGGTCGCGTGCGCGCGCAGCCCCAGTTTCGCTGATGCCGCCGCCGCCTTTTTCACCGTCTCAATCGCCCATGCCGTGCGCCTGGCGTTATTGCCGCGCACCTGCGCCGGCGCGAAGCCGTCGAAGGCCACGTCATGCGCCGGATGCACGGCAATCAGCTGCCCTTCAAGATGGGTTGATAACTCACTCACCTGAAGATCGTAGGTTGCCAGCAATCCGCTGACCTCATCGCAATAGGTCTGGCTGGTTGCCGCCCGATCCAGGTCAAAAATCGCCGGATGATTGCAGGGGATCTGCAAAGCCTTGTAACCCAGTGCCGACGCCCATTGCGCCAGACCTTGCAGCGAATTAAACGGCGCATGTTGTCCGATAAACTGCGACAGAAAAATACCCGGTCCTTTTAACGTTTTCACGTACACCTCCAGTTAATCAAGCCGCTTCATCCCGATATTTAAAGGTGAAGAGGAAAAGAATGGCGATCGCCGCCGCCGCAACGGCGGGGATCCACCAGAAAGTTGCCCAGTTTTCTGCGCTGGCCTGGCCGGCGATCAGGCGGTTATACAGCGCGCCGGAAATCTGCGAGCCCAGCAGCATGCCGATGCCGTAGGTGAACATCACCACCATGCTCTGCGCCTGCCCTTTCACCTTTTCGCCCGCGATGCGGTCGGTGTAAATGAAGCCCACCACGAAGAAGAAGTCGTAGCAGACGCCGTGCAGCAGAATGCCGAGATAGATCAGCGCACGGCCCTCGTCGCCCATGCCCATGGCGAACAGCGCGTAACGCACAAACCAGGCCAGCATGCCGACCAGCAGCATGTATTTCACGCCCAGACGGCGGAACAGCAGCGGGATCACCAGCATGAAGAAGATTTCAGACATCTGACCAAACGACATGGCGGTGCTGACGTTGCTTACACCGGCATCGGCCAGCCACGACGCGGTATAGGCGTAATAAGTGCCGAGCGGAATGGAGATCAGCGTGGCGCAGAGTGCGAAGACAAAAAAGTGGCGGATTTTTAGCAGCGCGAAGGCATCTGCGCAGAACAGATCGCGCACTTTCAATGGCATACCTTTCGCCGGCGCCGGCGTATGTGGCAGCGTCAGGCTGTAAATCGCCAGCGCCACAGAGCAGATGGCCGCAACGATAAAGACCGAGGTGCTGGCAGAAATGCCGGTGAAACCAATAAAGATGCCGGCCACAATCCAGCCGATGGTGCCGAATACCCTGACCACCGGAAAACTTTTATCGCTGTTGCTCAGGCTGTGGAAGGCGATGTTATTGGCCAGCGCTAAGGTCGGCATGAAACACAGCGTGTAGCCAAACAGCAGCGCGATAAGCAGCGTACCGTTTTCAGCCGCCAGCGCAGAGGGCACAAACCACAGGATCACCGCCCCCGCCAGGTTCATCACCGCCATCACTTTTTGCGACGGGAAGAACCTATCCACCAGCATTCCCAGTACAAACGGTGAGAGGATGGAGGCGATCGGACCGGCCGAAAACGCATCGCCGATCAGCAGCGACATGTTGTGTTGCGTCATCACCAGTCCGAGCGTGACTGACCAACTGCCCCAGATGAAGAACTGCATAAACATCATGAGAGAGAGCCGGGGAACCAAAAGCCGGTGCTGCACGATAACAACTTCGGTACTTTGTGATGTCGACATGGTGAACCTTCTCAGAGAAAAGTAATCGATTACATTTAGGTAAGGCACGAATGTAATCGATTACTTTATAGGTTACATTTAGGTAGATCACACTTTTGCATATCCCTTACTCAGCCGGTCGCCCCTGAGGAATGAGGGTCCACCCGCATTTAATTCATCTATTTATCAGCCAGTTAATCTCAGTGCAGATTGATGAATTTTTTTGAGAAGCGAGAACATCCCGTGGTTGATTCGCAGAAAATTATTGAAGGGCTAACGGATTGGATCAATCTCCGTCTCAGTGAACCTCTCACCATTGACAAGATCGCCCTTCGATCGGGCTATACAAAATGGCATCTGCAGAGAATGTTTCGCCGTGTTAAAGGGACAACGCTGATTGCGTATATCCGCAATCAGCGTCTGGAAAAAGCGTATGCAGAACTCCTGCAAACCGCAGACAGTCTCAGCACCGTGGCGCAGCGCAATGGTTTTAATTCACCCGAATCTTTCAGCAGGGCGTTTACGCAACGATTCATTCTCACGCCAACTGAATTTCGCCGCATACATAATAGTGCTGATTAATTACGGTAAATCCTGAGCTTTTAGGATTAAGCGCCGTGCGATTCCCCCGCTAACGTCTACAGTCACGGGTGAGGTTATTATTCATTCGTACTAATGGAGGAATTTCTGTGTTATTTCAAAACCACGAGAAAGGTCACGCCATTATTGGCGAAGCGGCACTGAGCCTGGCGCTGTGCGAGAAAGAGATCAGCATTGCATCACTTTTCGCGCAGCTTGGTCGCATGGCGAAATCGGAGAACAGCACCTTACGGTTGCAGCAGATCTATAAAGCCAGAGACTGGCTGATGAGTTTTGATTCACCCGAGGTCGCCGAAAAGCAGGTGCCGTATCTGCAGACCCTTGCGGGCCTGAACTGAGCGCTGAACTAACCGTTAACGAACTGATGCCATAGGAAGTAGTCCGGCTCCGGCCGGAAAACGACGAAGCGAATGACCTCATCGGTAACGTGCGAACGTATACCGGCCGGAGAACCTGTCAGGGACGACACTCTCCTTACTGAAAGTTATTAGTAGCCTATCTGCTCGGTCGATGTTGCATCCTTCGAATGAACTCACAGCTTATTACGAACTACCAAAATTTGATTTCAGGCAGATAAGCGCAAAAATCAGATATAACAATAAGTTCAATGCGGCCAGCTTTAAAGAGATGTACTTTGCTTAAACGCTAAATCGCTTTAATTCGATGCTGAAAGTCGCTCGGCAAAACATCAAGCCTTCTGAAATGGAGGATTTCGTTCAGAGAACCATCCTGGAACATATTCGCTCCAGCTGAATCTCCATAATCCCCTCTCTTTGCGTAGTTCAATTCTATAATGCGCACCATACATCCACTCTCCCTGATCATTTTTAATGTGACCCGGGATCAGGCGACCTGTCCACATCTCTGCTGTTTCACCGTCAGGATTCAGGGTGATTTTCAGGGGAACACCATAATGCTGCATCCATGGCCAGTGGCGACGAAACTCTTTAAGCGAGCCCACGATGCTGTGGTGTCCACTGAGTGGGCCCAGCGGCGGGAACTCTCCGCGTGCATCATCGGTATAGCAGGTGCGAAACTGTCCAAAGTCATTCTGGTCAATTCCCCAGGAATAACGTGAATAGGACTCTTCAATCTGCTCCTCAACGGTTGAAATCATTTTATTGTCAGGAATACACGCCCATGGAGAGTCAAGTTCGCTGACCAGTATCGGTGGAGCATCGCCCGGACGCCATCCCTGCTGGCCCGCAGGCAGTGTCCAGCCGGCAAGCGCGTTGCTGTCACCTTCCGACCAGCTGATGTTTACCAGTATTTCGCTCACTTGCCATAGGCTATTGACACACGTGATCGTTAGCCTGACAACCGCGCCAAACAGGGCAGCCGGATGATATTTTTTG
This sequence comes from Pantoea nemavictus, assembly GCF_037479095.1. Classification (NCBI taxonomy): domain Bacteria; kingdom Pseudomonadati; phylum Pseudomonadota; class Gammaproteobacteria; order Enterobacterales; family Erwiniaceae; genus Pantoea; species Pantoea nemavictus. The sequence continues at coordinate 278,726 of NZ_JBBGZW010000001.1, forward strand.
TCCGGTGCGACCTCCCCGTAAAGGTAAGCGCTGACCATCACCATTCCCTGTCCATTATCAGCAGCATAATAGTTGGAAGTAACAAGATTCAGATGCTGTTCCGACGCCAAATCTTCCCGAAACGCCAGAATGAGCGCTTCAGCTCCCTTATGCATGCCTTTATGACTGCTTCTGAGCAGGGCTGAAGCGGAAAGTGAAACTGAGAAAGAGGTCCAGTCGCCGGTTTCCCAGCTGCTGCGAAACTGTTCAAGGAAGCTCAGTGCATCAGCACGGCTTATTGTCTGGGTCATGGATTGTCTCCGGTGTCAATATTGGGCGGAAAAATGGGGCAGAACATACTCAGCCATCTCCGGCAGAATTTCGCTGGCGGGCCTGCGGGCAGGCTTGGGTTTCAGGGCAACGTGCGCAACGCCCTGCGCCTTTTGCCTTTTATTTCAGCCAGCGGTTTTTCAGGGCATTTCTTCCAAAACGAGTTCCGTTGCATCCCTGCTGAAGTGGAAGATCGACGCTAAACATTAACGCTTTCTGATTTCAGTAATGTAAGTAACGGCGACGTGGTCGGCGAAGTTGGGCACGTCCTCATAGGCTTCGATACCTGTCGGGGAGCTGAACGCAGCGATTGCGTCTTCGAGCGAGTCAAACCATAACTCTGAAAATCCATCGACGGGTGAGTCAGGATATTTTTCGCGATCCACAGGATTCAGAACATAGCCGCGTAGCCCCGGCAGCCGCAGGGCAATTTCGGTATGAACCTCATCCCAGTGCTTTACGAACTCTTCAAAGCTTTGTCCTTTTTTACGGGTGATAAAGCCGACGTGCTTAAAACCTTTAGTGGGTGTCATAACGCTCTCCTGAGAGATTAATGTGTGGATTTAACTGAAAAAGATAACGGAAGTGCTGCTCTGCCAGCGCCTGCGTTTGGTTGACGGAGGCGCAGGTCTCCACGCCGTCAAGCATCAGGCAGAATCTTCACCGTAAAATGGGTAATCGATATAACCGTCAGCGCCACCGCCGTAGTAGGCGTTTTTCGTTGCCATCGACAACGGCCAGCCGTTTCTGACGCGTTCGACAAAATCAGGATTAGCAATGAATGGGCTGCCGAAGGCTGCGAGGTCCGTCAGGTTGTCAGCAATCAATGTTTCAGCCTGAACCGCGGTTAGCCCTCCCGCCAGGATCAGCGTGCCGCGCCAGACCTGGCGAAACTCGCGCAGCAGTCCATTGAACATCACCGGCCCCTGCGCCATTAGGTGAACAAAAGCTATCCTGCGGCGATTGAGCTGCCGCCCGATATACAGGTAGGTTTCTGACGTTTCCGCATAAGGCGGCATGTCCTGCAGCTGATTGCAGGGTGACAGACGCACGCCGGTGCGTCCGGCGCCAATTTCCTCAACTACCGCATCGGTAATCTGCATCAGCAGGCGGGCACGATCTTCTGGCGTGGCGCCGCCATAGCGATCTGTGCGGGTATTGAGAACCGGATTGATAAACTGCTCAATCAGATAGCCGTTGGCTGCATGAATCTCTACGCCATCAAATCCGGCGGCAATGGCGTTCGCAGCCGCCAGGCGAAAGTCGTTAACGACCCGGGCGATTTCATCAGTAGCCAGCGCGCGTGGCGGGCTGGCGGCGACGGTACCGGGCTGCCCCTTTTCATCCCAGGCAAACGCGCTTCCCCCTTGAACGGCGACTGCACTGACTGGCGCGCGACCTTCAGGTTGCAGGGTGGTATGCGATACCCGCCCGACATGCCAGAGCTGAGCAAAAATCTTACCGCCGCGTTCATGCACAGCCTGCGTCACCGGGCGCCATGCGGCAACGTGGCTATCAAGGTATATTCCCGGGGTAAAAAGATAACCCGTCCCTTCACGGGACACGGGCAGCCCCTCTGACACGATCATCCCGGCAGTGGCGCGCTGAGCGTAATACTGCCGGGTCAGATCGTCTGCGTGTTCATCTTTGGCACGGGAACGGGTCATCGGCGCCATGACAAAACGATTATTCAGCGGCGTGCTGCCGGCCTGATGACCGGTAAAAAGCTGTTTCATCGCTCCTCCTCAGCTATTCCAGCAGCCCGCGATCAGCTGATGCGAACGGATGCGCGCATCGGCGTCGTGGATCCAGGAGTTCACCATGATTTCGTCCGCGCCGGTGCGGCGCACCAAATCCTCAAGTCCGGCACGCACCACGTCTGGCGTGCCCCATATCGATTCGCGTAACTGAGTCAGCACCCGCTGCGCCTCAGTCGGGTGCCATAGCGCATTCATGTCATCAACGGGTTTTGGCAGCTTCATATCTACACCGCGTCCCAGGTTGACGAACTTCTGCAACTCGGTGGTGGCCAGCCGGTCTGCCTCTTTCTGCGTTTCCGCCGCCACAACGTTTACGCACACCATGACGTAAGGCTCATTGAGGGTTTCTGACGGCTTAAAACCGGCCCGATAGGTATCAATGGCCGCCAGCATGGCATCGGGCGCAAAGTGAGAGGCGAAAACCAGCGGCAGGCCTTTCTGTGCCGCCAGCTGAGCGCTGAAAGTACTGGAACCCAGCAGCCAGAGCGGAATACGCAGTCCGGCGCCCGGTACCGCCGTCACGCGCTGGCCGGGACGTGGCTCGGCGAGAAAATGCTGCAACTCTTCCAGCATGTCGGGGAAGTCCAGACCTCTTGTCCGACTCTCACGCCGCAGCGCCTGCAGCGTTTCCTGATCGGTACCGGGCGCGCGTCCCAGCCCCAGATCCACGCGGCCCGGATAAAGGGTTTCAAGCGTACCAAACTGCTCAGCGACGACGAGCGGCGCGTGATTCGGCAGCATAATGCCGCCCGAGCCGATGCGGATTTTATCGGTGCGGGCACCAATGTGGCTGAGGATCACCGTTGTGGCGGCGCTGGCGATATCCACCATATTGTGATGTTCGGCCATCCAGAAGCGATGATAACCGGCGTCTTCAGCCGCTCTGGCCAGACGCACGCTGTTGTGGATAGCGTCAGCCAGGCTGTGGCCTTCGGTAATCGGAGCCAAATCCAGCAGTGACAGAGGGATGTTCGCGTCTTTCATGAAGATTTCCTTAGCCTCGTTTCAGTGGTTACGTGGCGAAACAGTAAGTTCGGAAATCACTATGATTGTTTTCGCCATGATGATAAATCCGCTTTCACTCGGATCTGTGTAGACATAGATTCAACAATCATCAGGCGATGGCAGGTGTATCTTAGGCCCGGGGTGCGGTGCTCAACGCGTGCCACCTGCATCTGTGCTTAATCAATCCAAACCGGAGACCTGATGACTGAACAAGAGATTACACAAGCCCGCTATCATGCGGCCTGTGACATTGCCCACCGCTGGTTTGCCTTTTTTGAAGGGGAAACAGAAGCCGCTGGACTTCACAGCGCTCTGTTTTCAGAGGATGTCATGCTGGTACATGCGGGCACTCACCTACTGGCACAGGGGAAAGCGGAAATGACGCGCTGGCTGCGCGACCTGCCGTATGAAAGGGGCGCACACTTTATCCGCCGGATCGATGTTATCCCTCTGACTGACGATCAAGCCGAGGTTAATATGGAGATCAGTTATCAGGTGCTCGGTCAGGAAGGTCAGGTGGGCGGCGCGCTATCGGAATACCGCACGACGGTGAAGTTTGACAGGGAACACAATGCCGTATTCACTTTTTTGCATAAAACACCGCGCATGCCCAATCCTGATAAGGTGTTCCGGGACGCTTTTGCGGAAAACCGCCTGCGCTCTTTTATCGCACGCTTTTTTCAGCTGATGCTGACCGCGCCTGCGCATATCCGATCGTTATTCGCCGGCAATGCGGATGCAGATAGCGTGCGTGATGGGATGGCGTTGCTGGAGGAGATCATCCCGGAGGATATCCAGCTACTGACTGCAGATACCCGCGCGTTGTCGTTTTCGCTGCAGGTTTCATCAAATGACCGGCGGTGCGTGCTCAGTCTGTTGCTTGATGAAGCGCCCGGACGTTATATGGCAATAAGGCATGCAAGCCTTTCTGGACACGAAGATAAACCATGAGAAAAACCGATCATCTGGGCGGGATCACCGCATTTGTCACCACGGCGCAGCTGGGCAGCTTTACCGCTGCCGCTGAGCGTCTGGGGCTGACCAAATCCGCGGTAGGCAAAAGCGTCAGCCGGCTTGAGGATCGCCTCGGCCTTAAGCTTTTTCAGCGTTCCACGCGCCGCCTCAGCCTGACGCCGGACGGCGAGCGATTTCTGAACAGCTGCCAGAACGCCATCGATATTTTGGAGCAGGCGGAGGCCGAGCTGACGTCTCATATCTGCCAGCCCGCCGGCAGACTGCGGGTGGATTTACCCGCCGCCTTCGGGCGGCAGCGTATATTGCCCGTCCTGCTGCAGATTACGCGCAACTATCCTGAGCTCGCCCTGACGGTGACCTTCAGCGAGCGGTTTGTCGATCTTATCGAGGAAGGCATTGATCTGGTTATCCGCATTGGTGAGCTGGCCGACAGTAGCGGTCTGGTCGCCCGCAGGCTGACCACCCAGAAACTGGTGATCTGCGCCTCACCCGACTACCTGCTTTATCATGGCACGCCGGTCACGGCGGACGCGTTAAGCGAACACCAGTGCGTGGTCGGGTTTCGCCGCAATCAGCCCATTTCCTGGCTGCTGAAGGACGCGGAGGGAGAGATAACGCGGTTCATACCGCCTGCCACCCATGAATTTGCCGACGGGGATGCGATGCTGACCGCCACCCTGGCGGGATGTGGTCTGTCGCAGCTACCGATATGGCTGGTCGGTGACTATCTGGCAAGCGGCGAACTGCAGGAAGTTCTGCCGGGCCACTCCGGTGGAGAGATGCCCATCAGCGCGCTCTGGCCAAAAAGCCGTCAGCTGCTGCCTAAAATCCGCTATGTCGTAGACACGCTGGTTCAGGCGGCAGAAGACGGCGCGCTCGACTGATCAGGCGAGTTCCTGGTACGCAGGGTAGTCGGTATAGCCCTCTTCCGAACCACCGTACATCGTAGCCCGGTTGACTTCACTCAGTGGCCAGCCGTTCGCCATCCTTTCCACCAGATCCGGGTTGGCAATATAAGGCCGCCCGAATGCAATCAGATCGGCCTTGCCCTGCTGCAGGTAGCTTTCGGCAAGCGCCTTATCAAAGCCGCCGGCGATGATCAGCGTGCCGTCATAGGCGGCGCGAAATTTCTCAATGAAACCGGCGGGGATCGCCTGCTCACCCAGCGTCTGCTGGTCGCTGAGGTGCACATAGGCCAGAGAACGGCTGCTGAGTTTTTTAGCCAGCAGCAGCCAGGTCTCCTCTTCACCCGGAAAGGCGTGCATATCAAACAGGCGACCAAAAGGCGCCAGCCGGATGCCGGTTTTATCTGCGCCAATGGCCTGCGATACCGCGTCGGTTACCTCAAGCACGAAGCGCAGACGGTTTTCATGCTGCAAGCCGCCGTACTCATCGGTTCGGGTGTTCAGTCCGCCGTTAATGAACTGCTCCAGCAGATAGCCGTTGGCGGCATGAATTTCAACGCCGTCAAAGCCCGCGCGGATGGCATTTTTAGCCGCGTTGACGTAGTCCTGAACCACAGCGCTGATTTCTGCCGGGGTCAGCGCACGCGGCGAAGACACCGGCACCGGACCGGCATTTCCCTGCTCATCGCGCGCATAGCAGGTTGAATTTTCTGCCCTAACGGCGACAGCGCTGACGGGGAGCTGGCCATCCTGCTGCAGGCTGGTATGAGAGATGCGCCCCACGTGCCAGAGCTGCAGGTAAATCCTGCCGCCCGCCGCGTGCACGGCACGGGTGGTTTTTTCCCAGCCCTTCACCTGTTCGTCATTATAAATGCCCGGCGTGAAGAGATAGCCCTGACCCTGCACGGAGATCTGCGCCCCCTCGGTAATAATGAGGCCCGCCGAGGCCCGCTGCTGATAGTACTTCGCCGTCAGCTCGTCAGCGGTATCTCCCGCCCTTGCGCGTGAACGTGTCATCGGTGCCATCACCACCCGATTGTTCAGCGTAATGTCACCGAGCGGGTATGAGGTAAACAATTTGTCCATATTTTGCTCCTTTCAGTAGACACCTCCATGATGGGTGCCGTGAGCAGGTTAGGGAACACCTGTCTGTTCCGAACAGATGTTCCATAAGTTCTACATTAATGCGGCAGTGCTTACGCCAGCTCTTCCGCAACAGGTGCCGTTTTCACATCAGCGCGGTGCTTGATGACGATGCTGGCGAACGCCAGCAGAGCAAAGATCACGCTGCTGAGCACCACAGAATGGGTACCGAGGCGGGCAATAAACCATCCGCCCGTCAGCGAGCCAAGCGTGATCCCAAGGTTAGAAAATGACATGTACAGGCTGTTGGCAAACTCTGGCGCCTCGCTGGCTTCACGCATCAGCCAGGTCTGGCTGACCACCAGCCCGGATGAGTGAAATGCACCCCAGAATACGGTCAGCAGACACATCGCCAGCGGCGAAAAGCCCAGCAACCACACCAGCAGGAAAACCAGCGTGTAAAGCAGCGGATAGACATGGGTGGTTTTCACCATGTTTTTCTGCAGCAAACTGCTGAAGACAAAGTTACCGGTGAAACCACACAGGCCAAACAGGATGAGCATTGCGCTGATGGCGTTATTGCTGAGATGCGTCACCCGCGCCAGATAATCCGCAACGTAGCTGAAGCCGGAGAACATCGCAGCAAACACCAGCGTAACGGTGGAGATGGTCAGCCACAGCTTGCCATTGCGCAGCACGGAAATCTGGCTGGCATAAGACACCTTATGTTTCGCCGGCATTGAAGGCATGAAAAGCAGGACGCCAACGAAAGCCACCACGCAGGCAGCGGCGCCGAAGTAGAACGCGGCCGCCAGCGAAAGATGATCCGCAATGAGTGAACTCAGCGGAACGCCCAGCACCAGACCAATCGCCACCCCGGCAAATACTTTTGCGGCTGCGCCAGCGGCTTTTTCTTTCGGCACCGAGCTGGCGGCCACCACCAGCGCAACGGCGAAGAAAACCGCATGCGCCAGCGCCGGCAGAATACGGAATAGCAGCATTAGATTAAACACGTCGGTGGTGGCATAGATCAGGTTGGAAATAATGAACACCACCAGAATGCTCAGCAGCACCGTTTTCTTATTAAAACCTGACAGCATCAGGGTAATAAACGGTCCGGTGATGGCCACGATGATGGCATAAATACTGACGAGGAAGCCGACCTGCGTGGGCGTCACGTGCAGCTGTGAGACCAGTTTTGGTAACAGGCCAATGATGGCGATTTCGGTGGTGATCACGCCGAAAACGGCGACAGACAGCGCGAGTAAAAGCAGTGAGCTTTTATTTTGCATAACATACCCTTGTGGAAGAACTGCAAATGAAAAAAGGCACGCCAAATAGCTGGACGTAACCTCAATGCGTTATGGCCGGAACGTAACGGAGGCGCATCATCGCGGACTTTCACAAACGGGGAAATAGGCGTACTGGCGTTACAGTGGGGACATAAATTCTTCAATAACGTTATTTATCGGGTGATGACGCTTTAATTCATAGCCATCATAAATATCAGCACGCTCAATTAAATTATTAAATGATATATTTAGCGTTGATTAACAAAACAGGGTTATCAATGCGCCGGAAGAATATCAGCGATTATCAGGCTTTTATCGCCGTTGCGCGCGAGCAAAGCTTCACCAGAGCCGCGGCTCAGCTGGGCGTATCGCAATCCGCTCTGAGCTACACCATCAGAACGCTTGAAGCGCATTTAGGGTTGCGCCTCCTGACACGTACCACCAGAAGTGTGTCTGTGACGGAAGCCGGTGAGCGCCTGCTCAACCGTATCGGTCCACATTTCGATGATATTGAATATGAAATTGCATCGCTAAGCGGAATGCGGGAAAAGCCAGCCGGTACAGTACGCATTACCGCCGTGGAGCATGCAGCCGAAACGCTTCTCTGGCCAAGGCTTGCCCCGGTGCTGCAGGAATATCCGGATATCAATATCGAAATCATCAGTGAGTACGGCCTCAAAGATATTGTCGCTGAACGTTATGATGCTGGCGTAAGGCTCGGTGAGCAGGTCGATAAAGATATGATCTCTGTCCCTCTCGCAGCAGACTCCCGCTTTGCCGTTGTAGGTTCACCCGCTTATTTTGCTGATAAACCCTTGCCGCTGACTCCGCGCGATCTCAATGCCCACAGCTGTATCCGCTTACGGTTACCGACGCATGGCGGTTTTTATGCATGGGAATTTTATCAGCACGGCAGCGAGATCAAAGTGCGTGTTAATGGTCGGGGGACGTTCAGCACCATCAATATGATGCTGCAGGCCGCGCTGGATGGGATCGGACTCGCTTATCTTCCTGAGGATACCGTTGAGACGTTGCTTGAGAAGGGTCAGCTGATCCGGGTACTTGCTGACTGGTGCCCGTCCCGACCGGCCTATCATCTTTATTATCCCAGCCGCCGGCAGCACTCCCCCGCTTTCCAGCTGGTGCTGGACGCCCTGCGCTACCGCAGGCGCTAATTCTCACCGTCCAGGTCAGGATTAAGAAAATAGCCTTCTAAGCTCATGCAAAATTAAGCGTCTAATCACTTAATCCTGCAGGCAGTACGATGACTGACAGAAACGACACATTAACGTCCCCCCGTCGTGAAGCCGTCATCGTATCCCTGAAGGAGTCTGACAATGAGCAAAACCCCTGGCGGGCTAAGCCGCCGTAATTTAATTTTTGCAGGTTCAGTCGCCTCCGCCGGGCTTCTGATGGCAGCGAAAACACGCGCTGCGCTGGTTCCCACGCCGCGGCTCTCCGGAACGACGACACGCGTGGACGGCGTGACCATTCAGAGCGTCATGTTCAGAAATAATGAAATCATGATGTCAGGGAATCTCTACCTGCCTAAAGCGTTCAGCCCAGCCCGACGTTACGCCGCCATTGTGGTGGTCCATCCTGGCGGCGGCGTTAAGGAGCAGACCGCCGGCCTTTATGCGCTGAAACTTGCCGCAGAAGGCTTCATCACTCTTGCCTTTGATGCTTCTCACCAGGGAGCCAGCGGCGGCCTGCCACGCTTTGTTGATGACCCGATGAAACGGGTCGTCGATTTTTATAGCGCGGTGGATTATCTCGCCACGCTGCCTTATGTCGACAGCACCCGCATGGGTGCTTTGGGCGTGTGCGCAGGCAGCGGTATTACCGTCAAAGCCTCCATGACCGATCGCAGGATTAAAGCGCTGGCGACGGTCAGTGCGGTAGACGTGGGTGCCGCTACCCGTAAAGGTTGGGAGGGGAAGACCGCGGAATCTGAGCTGATTCCCACCCTTGAAGCCGTGGCTAAACAGCGCGAGTCTGAGGCGGCGGGTGGTGCCGCTGTCTACGTTAATTATGTGCCTAAGCTCGGGGATACGTCAGCTCCGCGCGATCTGCAGGAAGCCGCTGACTACTATTTAACACCTCGCGGTCATTATCCGACATCAACCAATCAGATGTTAATGACCAGCATCAGCACACTCGCCTCTTTCACCGGCTTTGCAGGCGCAGATGTTTATATCACGCAGCCGCTGCTCATGGTGGCCGGTAGTGAAGCGGGATCGCTGTGGCTTAGCCAGCAGCTAAACCAGAGCGCCGCATCGGCAAACAAACAGCTGTTTATTATTCCCGGAGCCACGCATATGGATCTTTATGATGGTGAAGGTGCTAACAAAGCCGCCCGTCAGCTTGCCCCCTTCTTTCGCCAAAATCTTGCCAGCAGCTAAACGCTTAGTGAGCACGTAAAACACCTAAAAGAACGCAACGGCAATCACCTTTTTTTGAACCCTATATGGAGAGACATTAATGACAGATAAACAAGTTTGGCTGATTACGGGGGCCGGTCGCGGCCTGGGTCTGGATATTGCCAGAGTAGCCTTGGCCGCTGGTCACACCGTGGTCGCGACGGGGCGCGATCCGGCAAAAGTCGCCAGTGCACTCGGTGAACATGATTCACTCATCACTCTGAAACTGGATATCACCCGTTTTACCGACGCTGAACAGGCCGTGTCAACTGTTATTGAAAAGTACGGCCGGATTGATGTGCTGGTCAATAACGCCGGTAATTTTTACGCCGGATTTTTTGAAGAGCTGAGCCAGAACCAGGTGCGCAACCAGATGGAAACCCTGCTCTTTGGCCCTATGAACGTCACACGAGCGGTATTACCGGCGATGAGAAGCCAGCGGTCTGGCCTTATTATCACGTTATCGTCGACCGCGGGCATTACGGGTATCGCATTTTGCAGCGCGTACAGTGCGGCAAAATTTGGTGTGGAGGGCTGGATGGAGTCTCTGGCGCTGGAGGTGAAGAAGTTTGGCATTAACAGCATGCTGGTTGAGCCCGGATTCTTCCGCACCGAACTGCTTTCTGATGACTCAACCCAATATGCGGAATTGTCCATCCCTGACTACGCCGCAGAAACCCAGGCAACAAAATCAGCCTGGCGTGGCATGAACGGTAAACAAGGTGGCGACCCGGAAAAATTAGCCGAGGCCCTTATTAAGCTTGCCGGGCTTGAGAACCCACCAGCGCGTTTCGCGGCCGGCGCGGATGCAGTTGAAACCTTCGAAGCTAAAGCCAAATCACTGGGTGAACAGGCTAACGCGCTGCGTGATTTGTCATCGTCACTGTCGCTGGATGCTGATTAACGTTGATCTTTAAAAGGGTGGGCACCGCACTGATTGCCCGCCCCGCATATTGACTTCCGCGCGTCGGCATAACTCTTAATAAGTTTTCTGATTATTTACCAGGTTTGTTAAGAATGCCCCATAGCCAAGTGACGACGAATATCCGCAAGTGACATCTCACGCGAGACGTAATGGCTCACATCCGAAATACCTGTCAATACATAACATTTACTGATTTAAGCCATCATTTTATTACGCCGGCCATTTACATTTATTTAAATTAGTAAAGACAAGCAGACAAGACTGCTAAATCGCACATCAAAAAGGGATTCTTTAAATTATAAAAAAGACATACAAACATATTTTTATATCGTTTTAAGCCACTAAACAATTAAACCAGGATATGGCTGATCAACACCAGGAATACCCCTCAAAACAACTAATCATTAATTATATTTGTTAACCACACCCATATTTACGTAGTTATACCTACCACGCCCATATAACTATATGCATCAATAGGATGAGTCACCACAACATCAAACAAAGACCCATCTTGTTGGAATTGAAATTGGCTATTCGATAATGCCGGGGATTTAAGTCTGCACGCAAGGAACCGGCCACGGCACAGCGTGTAATAGTTAATCCCCGTAAAAAGGATGAATGGATTGAACAATAATAAAGATCGCGATTTAACCCATCAGTTAAATAGTGCACTGCCGCTAAACAACATGACACCTCTGAATGAAGGTGAGCGTTTTATCCGCATCGATAGTGTCACTGTAATGAACGGTGACAATAACGATGTAGTTACAGAAAACGGCACCTCCGATGGTGTTTTATTCACCGTACGTGGTACTGCCCTTCCTAATGAGATTTTCTTCATTTATGTCAATGAAACGCGCCTCCAGGTCCGCGCTGACAGAGAGGGGAATTGGGTTTCGCATCACACACCACGTGATTTAGGACCTATTGAAATCAAAGTCGCTATTCCATTAACCGACCTTAGCGACAGCTTTAACTTTACCCGCACTGAAGCCCCCATCGAAACGCGTCCGATTATTCACGAAATTTACGATGACGAAGTGAGCTATGCGTGGGAAGTGATTGGCCAGGCAGCCACCACCAGCGATGCCGATCCAATCGTACGTGGCTACGCGCTGGCCGGTTCAGAAGTGAAAGTGCTGATTAACGGTGAAGAAGTCACTTCTACCCTTGCCAATGACTTCAACAACTGGTCGCTGAACCTGCCTCTGCAGGAAGGCCGCAACGTTATTACCGTAATCACCAACGGCGAAGAGAGCGAGCCGTGGGAAGTGTTCTATCAGCCGGCTGCTGAGCCGGTTGAACCCGTCACACCGGATCTGGCTATTACGTTTATGCGTGATGTGATGAGCGGTGAACAGATTGACCCGAACGGCGCCGCGACCAGTAACAGTGTGCAGCTAAGCGGTACCGGCCCAGCCGATCAGCGCTTTATGGCCTACGCTGGGAACCAGTTCATCGGTTATGTCTTTACGGACATGAACGGCAACTGGAGCCAGATGCTGACCATTCCGCAGGGCAGTCATGAGCTGACCGTGCGTAGCGGCACCGAGCGCAGCGAAGCAGTAATGATCACTGTCCCTGCTCCCGTGCCGGTAACGCCTGAGATCCACAGCATCTGGGCTGACGAGAATACACCGGGCCTGATTAACAACGGTGGCAGCACCGACGATAACACCCCGCAGATGTCCGGCATCGCCGGCCGTAATGCGACAGTTGAAGTCTGGGTGAATGGCCAGCATGTGGATACCTTGCAGGCCGATGATTTTGGCAACTGGCACTATTCGCCAACCCTGTCTGAAGGCATGAATCGTATTCATCTGGTTACTCAGGGCGTCGCCAGTGAAACGGTAGAAGTGCATTACGCGCCACCTGCCCCGCCTGTTGACGAGCCACTGTCGATTTTGCGCATCAGCGATTTTATGACCGGTGACGTTATCGAGCCAAATGGCTCGTCGGGCAACAACCTGATTCGCCTCAGCGGTATTGGTCCAGCCTCAGGCATGATTCAGATCTGGTCAGGTGACACCTTTATCACCAGCGTACCTGCTAGCCGTAACGGAACCTGGCAAACCGTGCTGACGTTGCCTTACGGTGAAAACGCGATTACCTTGCGCATTCCAGGCCAGCAGAGTGAGCCGGTGACCATCACTATCACTGCACCTGCCCTACCCGTACCGGAAATCGCCGCAGTCTGGGCTGATGAAAACACCTACGGCAATATTGAGAATGGTGGCAACACCGATGATGCCACTCCGCAAATTCATGGCGTGAATGTCGGCCGTTACGCAATGGTTGAAATCTGGCTGAACGGTCAGCACATCGAAACCATCATGGCGAACCGTGCAGGTGACTGGACCTATTCGCCAACGCTGAGCGAAGGCCTGAACCAGTTCCAGGTGAAATCTCAGGGCGTTGCCAGTGAAATCTTTGAGATCAACTACACCCCTGCCGCCGAAGTCGAGTTGGCAATCAAGTTGGTCATTGATGGCAACACCTTTGAGGTGATTGATGAGAACGGCGCCCTCTCCGGTCAGCAGGTGCGCATTAGCGGCACCGGCCCCGCTGGCGCCATGCTGTCGCTCTGGTCGGGTAACACCTTCATTACCGATATCATCCCAAATGCCGCGGGTAACTGGACCTATTTTGTTGACCTGCTGCCAGGCGAAAACAGCCTGACGCTGCGCTCTGAAAACGCCAGCAGCGCGCCATGGGTAGTTAATGCCCCCGCCGCCAGCCTGACGCCGCCAGAAATTCACGCCGCCTGGGCAGATGAAAACAGTCACGGTCAAATTGTTAACGGTGGCAACACCGATGATGCTACTCCGCGCATCAGCGGCCGCGCCGGCAGTTATGCCTCGGTAGAGATCTGGCTGAATGGTCAACTGGTCGATACCACCGCTGCCAGCGTCAACGGCAGTTGGTCGTACACGCCGACGCTGCGTAAAGGGCTGAACCAGATCGTGGTTAAAACGCAGGGTGTTTCTAGCGAGTCTTTCGATATTCACTATGCGCCGCCAGCTCCGTCGGTGCCGGTCATCACCTCCGTCTGGGCTGACGAGAACAACGTTGGCTTTATTGGTAACGGTGACACCACTGATGACGACACACTGTTCATGCGTGGTAATAACGTCGGCAGTTTTGCTGAGGTTGAAATCTGGCTGCATGGCCGACGCATCGATACCGTTCAGGCGGATAATTTCGGCAACTGGTCTTATAACCTCACGCTGGGTGAAGGTCGCAACCAAATCGTGGTGAAATCGCAGGGTGTTTCCAGCGAACCTTACGATATTCACTATGCCCCACCAGCCCCGCCAGTACCGGTCATTACCTCTGTTTGGGCTGATGAAAACAGTCATGGTCATATTGGTAACGGTGACAGCACCGATGACGCCACGCCATATATCCGTGGTCATAACGTCGGCAGTTTTGCTGAGGTAGAAATCTGGCTGCATGGCCGACGCATCGATACCGTTCAGGCTGACAATTTCGGCAACTGGTCTTATCACCTCACGCTGAGTGAAGGTCGTAACCAGATCGTGGTGAAATCGCAGGGTGTTTCCAGCGAACCTTTCGATATTCATTATGCGCCGCCAGCCCCGCCAGTGCCGGTCATTACCTCTGTCTGGGCTGACGAAAACAGTCATGGTCATATTGGTAACGGTGACAGCACCGATGATGCCACGCCATATATCCGTGGTAACAACGTCGGCAGTTTTGCTGAGGTGGAAATCTGGCTGCATGGCCGCCGCATCGATACCGTTCAGGCGGACAATTTCGGCAACTGGTCTTATCACCTCACGCTGAGTGAAGGTCGCAACCAGATCGTGGTGAAATCGCAGGGTGTTTCCAGCGAACCTTTCGATATTCACTATGCCCCGCCAGCTGTTCCTGAGCAGCCCGCACTGGCAATCACCCAGATGCAGGATATCCTGACAGGCAACCCCGTCGATCCACACGGCACCATTACCGGCCGCAATGTGATCCTCAGCGGAACCGGTCCTCGCGGTACCATTGTGCAGATCTGGATCAGCGACCAACTGGTGAACAATGTTTACAGCGGCAGCGACGGTAGCTGGAGTACACCAATCTATCTGCTGGAAGGTGAAAATAGTATTACCGTGAGACACGCTGGCAATCAGAGTGAAGCGGTCATCATCACTACCCAGAACCCGCCACCGCCGGCGCTGGAAATCACTGAGCTGCTCGCCGATGAAAATGGCGCAGGCCCGATCCTGTCAGGCGACACTACGCAAGACGCAACTCCGCAGCTGAGTGGGATTGCCGGCGCTGCTATGCTGGTAGAGATTTGGATCAACGATCGCCTGGTGCGCACCGTGAATGCCAACCGCTACGGCGAATGGCGCTACACCCCAACGCTGGAAGAGGGTCTGAACCAGATCGTGGTGAAGTCGATGGGTGTGACCAGCGAGCCCTTTGAGGTTATCTATGAGCCACTGGTGGTGCCGGTCGAACCGGTAGAACCTGAGCTGGCTATCACCGGGATTCGTGATCTCGCCACTGGCCAGATCCTTGAGCCAAATGCTTCACCAGACAGCGCTGAGGTGCGCTTATTCGGTAAAGGGCCAGCAAATCAATGGGTGCAGATCTGGTTGGGTGATACCGAAATAGGTATCGCGCTTACCAATGGACAAGGTGAATGGCATAAAGCTATTGATCTCCAGTTAGGCGACAACGTGCTGACCGTGCGCGTTGGCGATCAGCAGAGCGAGCCGGTATTGGTTAACGTGCCCGCGTTGAATTTGCCGGTACCTGAGATCTGGTCCGTATATGCTGATGAGTACAACCCCGGTAATTTGCAAAATGGTGACACCACCAACGACGACACTGTGCAAATTATGGGCAATTTCGGTCGGCCGTTTGCCTATTTCGAAATCTGGAATAACGATCGGCTGGTGGATACTCAGCAAGCCGACCAGTATGGTAGATGGGGTTATTGGGCGACGTTGACTGAGGGTCAGAACAACATTGTTGTCGTATCACGCGGTGTCTCGAGCGAACCTTTTGTCATTGACTATCAGCCCTTTGAAGGTCCAGCAACCACGCCAGCACCTGTAATCTGGTCAATCTTTGCCGACAACGATACCCGCGTTGAAAGTGGTGATACTACGCAAAGTTCCACCCCGTATATCAGTGGACGTGCGGAACCCTACATGCGAGTTCAGCTGTGGGTTAACGATGCCATGATTGATGCCATTTATGCCGACAGAAATGGCATCTGGCACTTCACCCCACGGCTGACCGAAGGCGTGAATCGCATCATGGTTAAATCAAATGGCGCAGAGAGCGACGTATTTGAACTGACCTATCAACCTGAAGTTGTCCCTGTCGAACCCGTTGACCCTGTCGACCCTGAGTTGAGCATCGTTTATCACAACGAGCTGAGCGACGGTAATACCACCACCGCTGAACGTCAGTCTGTATTCAGTGGTAAGGCGCCGGCGGGTTCAGTGATCACGCTGTATCTCAACGATCAGCTAGTGACCACAATCGAAGTTGCGAGCACGGGAGACTGGATTGTAAGCACCGCGCTGTTTGATGGTGTAAACAGCCTGAGAATCGGTCTTGATGGTCAGTTCAGCGAGGCGGTCGCGGTTACCGTTCAGGGATCACCGGCACCGCAGATCCTCATTGCACAGGATGACCAGGGCGTTGCGTGGCAGTTACAAAACAATGATTTCACCGATGATGCCATCCCGCAATTGCGCGGTGTTTCTGCGCCGAACGCCATTATTCAGGTGTACGTGGGCGGACAACACCTGGGCAGTGCGCAGGCGGATATGTCGGGCATCTGGCAGGTCGATATCAACCTCAATCCAGGTCGCAACGAGATCTATGTGGTGGAAAACGGCGTGGCCAGCGAGAACTTCTACCTGACGCTCGAAGATGCACCGGTGATCACCGGGCTATTCGCGGATGGCGAGATGCATGAGAACGGTGGTGCAGCCGGTGATGCGGAACTCGTTCTGCACGGTATCGCACAGCCTGGTGCAACGGTTGAGATTTATGATTCTCACTCAAGCCTGCCCATTGTGATTACCGCGGATGCCAACGGCAACTGGAGCCATACCGTCTCTGCCCTGATCGGTGAAAATACCTACTTTGCCGTTTCCAGAGGTCAATGGAGCGAGGCATTTTACTTCAACTATATTCCGGATCTGGCAGAGCCAGCGCAGCCGGAACAACCAGAGCAGCCAGCGTTCCCGATCGATATGCCAGAAAACATTGAGCAGTACCTCAATGTTCCTTACATCACATCGGCATACGACAGCGTCGGCACCATGCCATGGCTGGTGAACAGCGGCAGCTGGACCGATGACGCACAGCCGGAACTGTACGGTGGCGGAGCTCGCCCGAACGTTATCATCACCATTCTGGATGGCGACAATAATGTGATTGGTAGCACTCGTACCAACAGCAAGGGCGACTGGCGCTTTACGCCGGACGAACCGCTGTCACCGGGCCAATGGGACTTCTCAGCAGCAAATGAGTACGGGAATTCGGGCAGTACGTTCACCGTCAATATCCGCGATCTGGATCCTGCGCCGAACATGATCGCCTATGACGATGTGGGTGATTATCGTGGTGTTCGTCCTTCTGGCAGCTTCATTGATGATGCTATGCCTTCGTTCCACGGCGGCAGCAATCCTAACAAGCTGATCTCACTGTATGACCAGAACAATCAGCTGATTGCGACCACCACCAGTAACTGGAACGGATCCTGGACCATCAACATTGAGACACCGTTGCTGCCAGGCACTCACAGCTTCGTTGCGCGCGATGAGGATGGTAAATCCAGCGATAGCTTGGTTCTGAACATCAAAACCTCAGACGATGCGCCTTGGCCTGAAATCTCATCGCTGCTGGCCGATGGCGACGCGATGCTGTTCGCTGCGCAAACGGAGAGCGATGATCAGGATAGCTTCGTGACATTGACCATCAGCGAAGCAGATATGGCGCACTCTTCACTGCACGATGCGCTGTCCAGCGACATGGTGGCCAACCCGCGACTCAGCATCGAACTGTTAGACGAGCATCAGTCACTGACGCAAGGCTAATCATCTTCGTGATACCAGCACGCCCTGCGGGGCGTGCTTTCTCCTGAGCCGACGGCTCGACTTATCTCGAAAGGGAATTTTATGACCACACACTTTGTAAAACCCACCATTACGTCCGTGCTGGATAACAGCGGCGACGTCGAAAAATCCATCTCATTTTTAGGCACTTCCCACGATACCACGCCAAAACTGAACGGCACTGCAGCGCCGAATAGCATGGTGTTTATCTATGCGCATGGGCGTTTTATTGGCGTCGTTGATGCTGATACCTCCGGCAACTGGACCTACACCCCGACCATGCCGCTTAATATGGGCGCGCAAGAGTTCAGCGTGATGTCTCAGGGCCAGACCAGTGACAGCTTTGTCGTCTGGATGAAACCCGCTGAACCGGCCCGACCTGAGCCAACGCCAGAACCGACGCCAGGCCCGGGTCCGATTGTCACGCCTGATCCCGTGATGCCGCCTGCCCCGACCCCAACCGGTTTAGCCATTACCGGCATCAATAACCTCAGCGGCGAGCAGGCAGCAATGCCAGCGGGTGGCGCAACCGATGGCAACAGCGTGCGTATCTCTGGCAATGCTCAGCCTAACGCCACCGTGCAGCTGTTCGCTAATGGTCGCGAGATTGCGATGGTTACCGCCGACGCCGAAGGCAAATGGAGCTATGACGCTAACCTGACCAACGGCAACAATGAACTGAAGGTGGTTTCCCGTGGTCAATGGAGCCCAGCCTTTACTGTTGATGTGCAACCTGCCGGTACACCGGTCGCACCTGCGCCAACGCCGGAACCTACACCAGAGCCAACGCCAGCACCGGAACCTACGCCTGCGCCTGCAGTGGCAATCACTGCGGTCAACAATCTGGGCGGCGACAAAGCCAGTATCCCGGCTGATGGCAGCACCGATGGCAACAGCGTACTGATTTCCGGCACCACGCTGGTGCCCGGTGCCATTGTGCAGCTGTATGTGAATGGTCGCGAAATTGCCATGATCACCGCGGATGCAGAGGGCAAATGGAGCTACGAGCCAACGCTGGCAACGGGCATTAACGAGCTGAAAATCGCTTCACGCGGCCAGTTCAGTAAGCCATTCACTATCGATGTGCAGCCATCTTCGGTGGTCACGCCGGAGCCTACCCCGGAACCGCCCCCTGAGCCAACGCCAGCCCCAACGCCTGAGCCGACGCCAGAACCAACTCCAGCGCCAACCCCAACGCCAGTGCCTGGCACCGGTCCATCGGCCGATCTCAGCATTGATACGCTCTTCAGCACCAATGGCATCGTTGCCGATGGCGGCGCTACCGCGGCCACCAGCTTTGTGATTAATGGCACTGCGCAGCCTGGCACTACCGTCGAGATCTATCTCAATGGCGAGTTTTACGGCCGCGCCGATACCAACATCTATGGTAAGTGGGGCACGCCTGCCACCTTCCCCGATGGTGTTAACAGCCTGATGATCAAAGTGGGCGATGCCTACAGTGAAAACTTCACCTTCAGCAAGAATGCCTTCAGCAGTTTGCTGATGCAGGCAGAGCCTGCGCTGCTGCTGGCTGACGCCGATGCGCTGCTGATGGCAGCGCAGGCAGAGGACGCACGCGTTGAACTGACTATCAGCCCGGCGGATATGGCTTATAGCTCGGTGATGGAAGGTGTGAACAGTGAGTTCGCACCGCTCAACGTGCAGTGGGTTGATCAGCTGGAAGAGCAAAACGCGCTGTCCCAGCTGTAAGCAGCACTCGCTCCCGCCACTTCATCAGATGTTCATGATAATTGATGGCTGAGCAGTGAAACACCCTACAAACCCGGCTTATGCCGGGTTTTTTACAACATATTCTCCCGCTCGTTCAGCTCCATGCCTGAGTGACGTTAATCAAGCCGTCCACTTTGGCGCTGTTAGTTATAGGTCAGGGTGAACGTAGCGACTGCCCGAGCTAACCCCGGCGTAACCATGGCAGCCGTTTGATAAAAACGCGCCGTAAAGGGAATGTCGTATACGCCGCCTGCCGCGCCGCTGTCACCCACAGCCAGCGCCGAATTAAGCGTAACGGGGACATCATGATAGGCAAGCTGAACGCCCAATCCGGTCGCCACACTATCCGCGCTAAGTGCCAGAACCGTTGGCAATCCCGCTGCTGGCGTGCCAGTGAATTGTACTGTTACGGGCACCTGAGGATCGCAGATTAAAGGGATGTTGAATCCTTCGGGCGAAGAGACACTTCCCGGCCCGGTGAACGTTTTTAGTGGTATTTTATTGCCCAAATTGACCGGGATTACGGTTTGCGTCAGTGAACAGGTGGCAACCGGAATCGTCATAGCCGGTAAATTCACCGTTAATAAACGCGTCTGCGCACCAGTAGTGCCTGTCCGCCAGTTATAATTGAGCACCCACGCAGCCGTACTGCCTGACACTACAGGTCCGGTTTTAACCAATTCAAAAAGATCCGACATCACGCGTGTCCCATTGATATTTAATCCGCGTTGAACGCTACCGTCCGACATCGAATAGTTGGTCCAGACAAAAGGCGTTCCATCACTGGTATTGGTCCAGCGGATGCCGATCCCGGCAAGAGAGGTGTTTCTCACGCCAGGCACGGGTGAAGCACCATAATCCCTATTTAAACCAGAGCGCATCATTGCGGTATTCGCTACTCCGCTGCAGGTCACGCGATAATTGACGGAGCCAGTGCTAATAACCGTGCCAATGGGCGTAAGTGAACTTACTGCTATCGGTGCAGACATCGCCACATTAAGTGAGGCTGGGGCTGAGGTACAGGCCGCCCAACTGCTGCCGAACATTGAAAAACCTGATAATAAAAGCAAGCAGTGAAGAAGTGACTTCATTTTTTCCTCCTTGATGACGTTAACTACAGACAGCGCTGCCATACTGAAGCGGCTCATCTTCCTTTACCTCGATTGTGAAAGCAGCCTGGCATTGCTGGTGCGGTTGCTCTCCCCACTTCACCATCAGCACCCCTTTATCAGGCATACCGGCTAAATAGGTCTCACCGTGCGTGCCGGCGATGCTGATAACGGGTTTAGCATTGTCTGCCTGATAGCTCACTTCCGCGCCAAACGGCACTGGCCGCCCAGCTTGAGTAAGGGTGATTAAGGTGCGATGTCCCACGCGTGTCGCAAAATTGGCGACCACCACGGCACCTTGAGTCGGAACGGCTGTCGCTACGGTGGTGTCAATATCAACACCCTGTTTGAACGTTGCCGGATCAAGCGCAATACGATTTTTTCGATAGCTTGTGGCGTAGGGAACCACAGCGTAGCCACGCCAGTCCGTGTTGATACCGGTTTGATTTTGGACTGAGACGCCGTCTGCATCCGGTGCGCGCACCAGCAACATCGTCTCGCCTAAGGGTTGAGATAACGTAACGCCCCAGGGGTGCGCTACCACACCGCCCTGAGCGCCGATGTTGATTTGCCGCGTGTCACGTCCATAACTATATCCCGCATTCACCTGACCATAAGTGCCACGATAATTCACGGATGTATTGCCGCCGTAGCCGGTTCCCTGGCTGGCATAGCTCTGTTGCAGATCATAATTAAGGTTGTTTTGCTCCAGCGCCGTGCCGCTGATGCCAACACGCTGGGCGGTGCGACCGCGATCGCTGGTATCAACCGAGTAACTCAGGCGACTGTTGGACAAACCCTTGCTGAGGGGAATCTGCATATTGAAGGCAAATAATTGCTCTGTACCCTTTGATAACGGCGTCTTATTCAGGCCGTAACTCAACCCATAGGAAATATTCTGTAAGCTGGCGTTCCAGCCAATATTTACGCTACGTTCAGAACCCTTACGCCCCCAATAATCCTGCTGCAGGCCCGTAATAAAAACATTGCCGGCATCAAATATTCGCTGGTTGATATTAACCTGAGTTCGGCTGCGTTTATTGCTGTATACCTGCAGACGCTCATCGTTTGCTGCATCAGCATTGATCTCATTTGACTCTTTAAAGTCATAGAAGCCTTGAGTGGAATAGCGGTAACTTGCCAAGGTAAAGTTGGTTCCCAGGCGATTAATATCTTTTGAATATTGGACGCGAAATGACTGCCCGCTCTTCTTTTCCGTTGCTCCCGGTAATTGGGTTTCGGCTTGAGACACATCGAAAGACAACGATCCCCAATCACCCAATCCATGACCTACCCCCAGCATTCCTGACAGGTATGAGGGCGACGTTATCACGCCGGCATAAACAGATGTTGCAGAGGGAAGTCCATAAATCACGCTGCCTTGAGTAAAAATAGGTTCGCGTGCTAAGGCTGAGGTCGAGCGAAAGTTACCGGCAGAGATGCCATATTTCACGCGACCTTCACGCAGCATAATCGGTACGGCGGAATAAGGCTGCACCGCAACGCGCTCTGTTCCATCGGCCTCTTTAACCATGACTTCAAGATCGCCGCTGGTAGCGGTGGGATAGAGATCGGTTATTTCAAACGCGCCTGGTGCGACATAGGTTTGATAGATCACATAACCATTCTGCTTCACTGAGACCTGAGCATTTGATTGTGCAATACCGCGTATCACCGGCGCGTAACCGCGCTGACTATCGGGATACATATTGTCGTCTGATAGCAACTGAATACCGCGAAAAGGTACGCTGTCATAAATATCAGAAGGGGTGAAACTATCACCGGCAATAAGCTGCGACTTTAAAGGTTGGATGTCACGCTGAACATAGGTACTGATAGTATTCCATTGCTGCGCACTATTATTATCAGACCAGGTTGAATAATTCCTTAAGCGCCATGCCCCCCAGTTAGCCCCACTCCTCAGATTGAGGAAGCGAGAATTATTTGAGGCGGCATGATTTTTATTCACAGCGTTAGCGGCATTGGCACTGTAGTTCAGGAGCAGTGCGGGTATGCCTCGATCCCATTCGCTGGGATCAATATAATCGCGTGAGGTTTGATTGAGTGCCGCCTGAGGAATACTGATATTCAGTTGCTGAGTATTGAAATCAAATTGTGTGCTGGCGTCGGGAATGTAATGACTCATCTCACCGATAGGGTGTTCGGCATTAAGGGATTTCAATGCCGCAAAGGCATCAATTTTCACACCGTAACGCTGCAAGTCACTCACCGTTAACTCTGGGTGCAATTGATGGCCAAGCAAAATAAAGTTAATGTCCTGTGCTGCAATAAACTTCTGATTAACATTGACACCGACACGGTAACGACCGGGCAATTGCGTATCATTTTTTGACAGAAGATCCAGATTTACGGACTCTCGCTCAGCATCGCTCAGTTCCAGTGCAGCAGGGTTAAAATACTCTTCTGCATAGATATCTGAGCTGAGTGCTAGCAAAAAAATAAGCTGTAATGTTACTGTTTTCGAAACATATAACACTCGCATATTATTATCTCCACTTAATACCCACCACGGGTCGCTGCAGTCGTGTCAACGCTCATGGCACATCACTATTTTGATGTGGCTTCAGCCGTGATATTTCCGTAGTCGCCAATCGCCTTCCAACTCACTTTTCCGGCTGCACCTGCAGGAATGACATAGTTCTTTTTACTTTTCGGCGCGATGTAGCCCGGATCTTTTATGTTGTTCGCGCCCACACTCAAGCTATAAAAAGAGACAAAGTAGCCAGTTGGATTTTCTACAATAATTTGATTGCCTGTGCGTATTATTTTCAGCAATTTATAAGCATCAGCGGCAGCGCCTGTTAATGCCACTGGTCGGTAAAATAACTTTATTTGCGTTTTGACCGCAATTAACACTTCATTCTGGCTATTTTTATTTGATGCAGGGATCGCTTTAACGTTCAACCAAAAAAGTGACTCTTTATCTTGTGGCAGTGGCACATTAGATTTAATGATACGCAACAGATTTTCCTGTTCACCGTTTAAGCGAAAAAGCGGCGGTGTGACAATAAATGTATTGGTCTTAATATGATCCTCTGTTTCAACCCACGATTGAATCAGAAAACTTTTTTTCTCTGAGTTCTTAACCGAGATATTACTCTCGCTTTTTGCTGCATCGTAAACCACACGCGTGCCGCCAAGCGAAACGCCAGCGTGGGCGATGCCGCTAATCAATAACAGTACGCCCACTGCATAGCGGAAAGTTTTTACTAACATAGGTTATATCCTGCTTACCCGATATGTCGCCTGTGCAGGATGCGTAATAAGCATCCTGCACCTCAATAAAGCGATTAATATTTAACGGTAAAGTTAATCACAGTCTCAGCGCTACCTGCCGCTATTGGCGTGGTAGTTTGCACATATTTGGCGAAATAACTTAATGTGCCGCCGGTTGTCGTCAGAGGAACTGATTTTGACGTTGAGCCATAAGGAATCTCAGTCGCACCATCAGCTTCATACAGACCGACCGCGACACCGGTCGCTGGAGCTGCGGAGGTTAGCGCAAATAAATTACTGTTAACCGCATCGCTGGTGCCATCAAAGCTAACTGCGGCGCTGGTAATGGATGCAGGGCAAGAATCAAAATCAATTTTAATAGGTTCAATACCGGCGGTAGAACCCGGACCGGTAAAAGCTCTTGAAGAAACGGTGCCGAAATCGACGTCGATGGATACGCTACCGGCATTGATGGTACAGGTTGTATCTGAAATCGTTCCCGTCACATTTATCGTACCATCGCTAGCGTGAGCAAAGGTTGTTAGCGATGAGACCGCTATTACCGCAGATAAAATCAATGGATTTTTCATATTAACTATTCCTGAATAGAAAAGCGTCGTTGAGTTAATTTAATTCGATGCATCGCTACTGCAGGTGGGTGGCCACTTTCCCTTGAATTAAGGTATAGCGGATGGGTCTTGGAGTGGTACAAGATCGGTCTTGGTTGTTGTTTTTTATTTGATTAAAAAGAAAACCATCAACAGGAAAAAACCATTAAACTCGCCAAAATCATCAAGAAACACTGTTTGTAAATATCTTTACTCTTTTAGAGTGGAATATCACAACCCAGCTTGAATTATTGATAGCAATGCGCAGTGGCTAATAAATAAAAAATGAATTTATAATTGCCAGAATGCTTTGGCTTTATTTAGTAAAAGCTGTTTTTGAGAATAAATGACTAATAATGATCAAACTCGCTTTTAGCGATAAAAAAAACCCGGCTTGCGCCGGGTTTTGCTTAGCTACATTCTCAATCAAACGGTTAACTGTAAGCGTGCAGCGTGCGTTGACACAGCGCTGAACGGACGCAATCCTCTTTGCCGAAACGTACCACGCCAATCATCTCATCTTCTTCGAAGCGCGCTAACGCATCGGCAAGACCCGATTTAGCATGGGACGGCAGGTCGCACTGGGTGATATCGCCGTTGACGATAACCGTCACGTTTTCACCCAAGCGCGTCAGGAACATCTTCATCTGTGCGGCGGTGACGTTTTGTGCCTCATCAAGGATCACCACAGCATTTTCAAAGGTACGTCCGCGCATGTATGCGAAGGGCGCGATCTCTACCTTGGCGATTTCGGGCCGCAGGCAGTATTGCATAAAGGAAGCGCCGAGACGTTTAACCAGAACGTCATATACCGGTCGGAAATAAGGCGCGAATTTCTCGGAAATGTCTCCTGGAAGGAAACCGAGATCTTCATCCGCCTGCAGAACCGGGCGCGTCACAATAATCCTTTCGATGTCCTTATTGATCAGGGCCTCAGCCGCTTTGGCTGCGCTAATCCAGGTTTTTCCGCAGCCGGCTTCACCGGTAGCGAAAATAAGCTGTTTCGATTCTATGGCATGGAGATAGTGTGCCTGAGCTTCATTTCTGGCTTCAATCGGCCCGCGGTCACGTGCATCACGTGCCATACCAATCGAATCCAACCCACCCATCTGCACCAGCGAAGTGACCGATTCTTCTTCACGCTGACGGTGACTGCGAGAGTCGCTACGAATAACGCGTCTGGCTTCACGACGTGCTTTGATCACTGCTTTCTGTCTTCCCATAGTGGCACCTTACAGTTGGTTTCATTTATCGCGGCGGATCACCCGCGGCGATGACTTGAACGCTTTAGAGGTTTATCTGGCTTCCTTGTAAGCCGTTTCGAGCCATTGAGAATGGTGTGCATCAGCGCCGAAACGCAGGCGCGCACCGGTAAAGAAACTGAGATTGAACGAGAACGAAGTTTTAAATGAAGAGAGGTTGCTTTTGAGGGAAGAAATCCCCCGCAGTGTACTGCGTGTGTTGAAACTATTTAACTGTCCCAGCGAGGAACGAATCATGCGCGAACTCCAGTGGCTTAGCCACACAACTGACAACGCTTATGAATAAAGTGCATCATATTTGCGGTGGTTTGCAACAGTAATTTTACTTCCCCGCAAAGAAAAAATGATAAGCGAAGCCTGAGCGCGTTTACCTTAAATTAAATTTATCATAATTATCAACAGGATGGTTTATTGGAGATAAACCAAACTTTTTAGGAACATTCGGAAGCGGCTACAACCAGGGGAAAGTTTAAGGAATGCGTAACAAAAAAGCCTGCGGCGCAATCTGGCACGCAGGCGTTGTGCATTTATTAATCAGGCTTGCAGTAAAGGTTGTCCGAGATAATGTTTTTCATCCACGATGCCGGGTAAGGCGAAAAAGTAACCGCCGCCAATCGGGCGTATATACTCTTCCAGCGCTTCGCCATTTAAACGTTGCTGTACGGTAATAAAGCCTTTGGCTAAGTCGTGCTGATAACAGACAAACAATAAACCCATATCCAACTGACCCGAACCGGTAATGCCGCTGGAATAGCTGTAACCGCGCCGCAGCATCAAACTGCTGTCGGTTTGTGGCGTACGCGGGTTGGCGAGACGAATATGCGCATCCAGCGCAATCAAATCACCATCGGGATCTTTACTGTAATCCGGTACGTCATGCTCGTTTTTCATGCCGAGCGGTGCGCCGGATAACTTCTCGCGGCCAAAAATGGTTTGCTGCTCGCCAAGCGGCGTGCGATCCCACATCTCGACGTGGAAACGGATGATGCGCACCGCCTGATAACTGCCGCCGCGCGTCCATGCCGGCTCCTGCTGCTCGTCGGTGACCCACAACAGCTGGTTCATCAACGCCGGATTATGGGTGTCGGGATTAGCGGTGCCGTCTTTGAATCCCAGCAGATTGATCGGCGTCTCCTTGCCGTTGCTGCGTGCGGCGTGGTCGGCAATAAAACCGTCGCGCCGCCAGCGCACCGCCAGTAAATCAGGTGTGCGCTTGATGATGTCACGCAGCGCATGGATCACCGTGTCCTGCGTGTTGGCGCAGATCTGCAGTAACAGGTCGCCGTGGCACTGTTCTGCATCCAGCGAATCATTGGGGAAACGCGTCATGGTCTGCAGCTGGGCCGGTTTTTGCCTGCTCAAGCCGAAGCGCTCGTCAAACAGCGACGCGCCAACCGACAAGGTCATGGTGAGATTGTCCGGCGCGATATCGGCCCCGAGAATGCCCGAATCCATGGGCGGCAGTTGCGGATTGGTCACCGCGGGCGCCGGTCCGCCTTGGGTCAGGAAGGCGAAGCGCTCGGTGAGTAAGCGAAACAGCCGCTCAAGATCGGCCTTATCACTCGCCAAAACATCAAACGCCACCAGCATCATCGACGCCTGCTGCGGCGTGATAATGCCAGCCTGATGCGCACCGTAAAAGGGTTGCGCCTGCTGACGCGAGTTAGGCGTAACCGTGCCGGGAGAGAAGCTGTCGGCGGCTGCGCTATGGAACGGACAGCCGCCGCTGAGGGCGGCCGCACCGCCCAGCATGCCTAATCCCTGCAATAAGCGACGACGCGACGGCTGCGCCGCGTCATTTTTATTACTCATGATCAGTCGAGACCTAAGGTTCCACGCAGCAGGGAGAGATCTTCCGCCAGCGTGGTAATCGGGCCTTTCAGCGCGTTACGGTCAGCGGTGGTCAGTTTTTCGTACGACTCGAAGCCGTCTTTGGTGCGATATTTGCTGAGAATGCCGTCCACTTTCTTAAAGTTAGCATCCACTTTCGCCAGCAGCTGCGGGTTATTTTTCTGCAGCAGCGGACGCAGCAGATCGACAATTTTCTGCGCGCCATCGATATTGGCCTGGAAGTCAGACAGATCGGTGCGGCTGTAACGATCTTCTTCGCCGGAAATCTTGCTGGAAGCCACTTCTTCAATCAGACCTGCCGCGCCGCCGACCACTTTCGCTGGCGGGAACGCCAGCTCGCTGATGCGGGTTTGCAGATCCAGCACGTCCTGGTTCAGCTGAGTGGCAAACGCTTCGGCACCTTTGGTGGTGTTATCGGCGAAGAGGATTTTCTCCAGGCGATGGAAGCCGGTGAATTTCGGATCTTCGTTTTTCTTCTCGAAGTCATCTTCACGCGCATCGATGCTGCCATCCAGGTCGGAGAACAGTTCGGCAATCGGCTCGATACGCTCGTAATGCACGCGCGTTGGCGCGAACAGCGCTTTCGCTTTCTCGATGTCGCCGGCTTTCACCGCATCGGTAAACGCTTTAGTGCCGGTTACCAACGCTTTCACTTCATTCATCACATAGACTTTGTAGTCAGCGATGGGGCCAACCAGCTCCAGCAGGTCCGGTTTACCGGTCGCCGCTTTCTTCGCGTCACCGCTGACCACCAACTTCCCTTTCGGGTTGCTGAGCAGGCCGCAGGTCATGTCATATTCCCCCGCTTCCAGATTCGCGGTGAGTTTCTGGCTGAAGCCTGGCGCGATGTTTTCACGCTCTTCCACCACCATCACCCCTTTCAGAATCTCCCACTCCAGCGCTTTCTGGCTGTTATTTTTGATGATGAACTGGGTTTTACCGGCCTGCACATTGAGCGACATCGGCTCACATTGCTGGTCGGTCACCGTTACCGTGACTTGCGGGACGGCAGCAGCAGCGGCACCGGAAAGCGCCAGCATAGCAACCAACAGCGCCTTACGGCGGAAGCGAATCGTCATAGTGATATCCCTGTTACATGGAAGAACAGGCGCGTAATTGCGCCTGATTGAATTCAGCGTGTGGTGCGTGCCGCGTTGACCGAAGGACGCGCCGGGAAGAAAAACAGCAGCAGTGCCGGAATCAGGTAGATCAGCCACACCGCCACTTCGCTCACGCTTGGCGTCTCCTGATAACCCAAAATACCCTCCAGCAGCGTGCCGAATACCGAATGGGTTGAGAGCGTGTTGCTGAGATCAAACGCCACGTCCTGGAAATGATTCCATAAACCGGCTTCGTGGAAAGCGCGGATAGCGCCGGCGGCAAGTCCTGCGGCAACAAACAGAATGAACAGGCTGGTCCAGCGGAAGAAGTGCGCCAGGTTGAGGCGAATGCCGCCGTAGTAAAGCAGCATGCCCAGCACCACGGCGGTCGCCAGACCGAGTACCGCACCCACCGGCGGCGCATAGCCGACGTCTTGCGTAAAGGCGGCGAGCAGGAAGAACACTGACTCCAGCCCTTCACGTGCCACCGCCAGAAAGACCATCAGCACCAGCGGAAAGCCGCTGCCGCCCCGCTTCTGCAGCGCGGTATCCACCGATTTTTCCAGCGTGGCTTTGATATTGCGCGAGACTTTGCGCATCCAGAACACCATCGACGTAAGGATCACCACAGCAACCACGGCAACAATGCCTTCAAACAGCTCCTGCTGTTTCTGTGGGAACTCGCCGGTAGTTTCATTAATGAAGATGCCGAGTGCCAGGCACAGCGCGGCGGCAATAAATACCCCCGCCCACATCGCCGGGAACCATTGGGTGCGCTGGGTGCGTTTAAGATAGCTGGCAATCAGGCTGACGATGAGCGCTGCTTCCAGACCTTCGCGCAGCATGATGAGAAACGGAACGAACATCACCAACCTCTTGAATTTTAAGAAGGGTAAAACTTAGGTAAAAAAACGTAAAGTGCGAACGATATCGATTATCATTATCGAAGGGAGAAATACAAGTCACTGCGTGAAATTAATTTTGCTTTTGCGGTTTGCAGAGGGGGAATATTTGGGCTGGTCGCCATAAATGGCGACCCTACAACGAAACGATGCTGAATTCGTAGGGTGCGCATTTATGCGCACCTGGTCGCCATGAATGGCGACCCTACAGATTATTTGCTTTGATACTGCGCTTCTGCGGCGGCAAAGCGTTGCTGCGCGGCCTCAGAGGGACCACGACCCAGCAGGCTGAATACCACGATGGCGATACTGGCGAAGGCAAAGCCTGGAATGATTTCGTACAGCTCCGCGTAGCCATAATCTTTCCACAGCAGTACGGTCAGCGCACCAATCACCATGCCGGCCAGCGCACCGTTGCGCGTCATACGCTTCCAGCACACGCCGAACAGCACCACCGGACCAAAGGCCGCACCAAAACCCGCCCAGGCATAGCTTACCAGGCCGAGTACGCGGTTTTCCGGATTCGCCGCCAGTGCGATAGCGATCAACGCAATCACCAGCACCATCAAGCGCCCAATCCACACCAGCTCTTTCTGGCTGGCATTTTTACGCAGGAAGCCTTTATACAAATCTTCCGTTAACGCGCTGGAACACACCAGCAGCTGGCAGCTCAGGGTCGACATTACTGCCGCCAGAATCGCCGACAGCAAAATACCGGCAATCCACGGGTTGAACAGGATACGCGCCAGTTCGATAAACACACGTTCGCCGTTCTGGCTCACGCCCGCCGCCTGGTCGGGATGGTTCTGGAAGTAAGCGATACCAAAGAAACCGACCGCCACCGCACCGCCGAGGCACAGGATCATCCAGGTCATGCTGATACGGCGTGCGTTACGAATGGTATGGTGTGAATCCGCCGCCATAAAGCGCGCCAGAATATGCGGCTGGCCAAAGTAGCCCAGGCCCCAACCGAGCAGCGATATCACCGCAACAAAGTTCAAGCCTTTCAGCATGTCGAGATTTTCGAGGCTTTTGGCTTCGATCACTGCCAGTGAATGGTCCAACCCCCCTACCGCGATAATCACCATCACCGGCGTCAAAATCAGCGCGAAGATCATCAGGCTCGCCTGCACGGTATCGGTCCAGCTCACCGCGAGGAAACCGCCCACCAGCGTATACAGAATGGTGGCTGCAGCACCCACCCACAGCGCGGTCTGATAATCCATACCGAAGGTGCTTTCAAACAGACGCGCACCGGCCACTACGCCAGAAGCACAATAGATAGTGAAGAAGATCAGAATCACCACCGCCGAGATCACACGCAGCAGCTTGCTTTTATCTTCGAAGCGGCTGGAGAAGAAGTCAGGCAGGGTTAACGCGTTATCGTGATGTTCGGTCTGCACGCGCAGACGGCCAGCAACGATGCGCCAGTTCAGCCATGCACCAATAATCAGGCCGATGGCGATCCAGCTTTCAGAAATACCAGAAAGGAAGATGGCGCCCGGCAGGCCCATCAATAACCATCCGCTCATATCAGACGCACCGGCAGAGAGCGCGGTGACCACGCTGCCTAAACTGCGGCCGCCAAGAATGTAGTCGTCAAAACTCTTGGTCGCACGATAGGCAATGAATCCTATTAACACCATCCCAAGGATATACACTACAAAAGTCACCAACATCGGTGTGCTTACACTCATCAGTCTCTCCACTTATTATTTAATCCATCAAGAGAAATCTTTTAAAACCTGCGCCACCGGAACGGGGTAGCGACAAGGTTGAACCGCATCCAGAGAAAGCGATTTCCCTTAAGGCGCGGTATCCTGCCGCAAAGGTGCGGCGCGCACAATGCATTTAACACAGCTGTCACACCGGTTTCACCTCACTTCGCGTATCGCGTGCTGATAGGTTGCACTTGCTCACAGTTTGAGTTGCACCTTTAGGTAATCAAGAGCCGTCTTGTAGACGCCGGTTGCAACATTGGCGAGCTTCTTGCAGCAAGTTCCATGCCGCTTTTATCGTGTTAACAGATGGAGCGGTTTAAAACGTGCAGCCTGGGTCACATTTAACACGGTTGCACAAAGTTGCAACATGGGTGATATTGCTGCCACGCAAGCGTTGAACCACTATTTCGAGGACGAGGACATCATGGCAAGTACGACCATGGGGGTGAAGCTGGATGAGGCCACCCGCGACCGCATTAAACTGGCAGCACAGAAGCTTGACCGCACATCACACTGGCTGATTAAGCAGGCGATTTTTAACTATCTGGAGCAGCTGGAAGCCGGTGAATCCGTGCCAGAAATTCCGCAACTGCTGATCGATGCCGCCGGTGATGAAGGCGTGCCAGAAGAGGCGCTGCAGCCTTTCCTCGACTTCGCCGAACACATTTTACCGCAGTCGGTGAGCCGCTCGGCGATCACCGCCGCATGGCGTCGTCCGGAAACGGACGCAGTGCCGATGCTGCTGGAACAGGCGCGTCTCCCTGCCCCCCTGGCGGAGAAAACCCATCAGCTGGCTTATAGCCTTGCCGATAAGCTGCGGCATCAGAAAGGTGCAACCGGCCGCGCAGGCATGGTGCAAAGCCTGCTGCAGGAGTTCTCGCTCTCATCACAGGAAGGCGTGGCGCTGATGTGCCTGGCGGAAGCCCTGCTGCGCATCCCGGATAAGCCAACGCGTGACGCGCTGATCCGCGACAAAATCAGCAACGGTAACTGGCAGTCGCACCTCGGTCGCAGCCCGTCGATGTTTGTCAACGCGGCAACCTGGGGCCTGCTGTTCACCGGTCGTCTGGTGTCCACCCATAACGAAGCCAATCTGTCGCGCTCGCTTAACCGCATTATCGGCAAGAGCGGCGAGCCGCTGATCCGTAAAGGCGTGGATATGGCGATGCGCCTGATGGGCGAACAGTTTGTCACCGGCGAAACCATCGCTGAAGCGCTGGCCAATGCGCGCAAGCTGGAAGAGAAAGGTTTCCGCTACTCCTACGACATGCTGGGTGAAGCGGCGCTGACCGCTAGCGATGCCAAAGCCTATCTGGTGTCGTATCAGCAGGCGATTCACGCCATCGGCAAAGCCTCCAACGGGCGCGGCATTTATGAAGGTCCGGGCATCTCGATTAAGCTGTCGGCACTGCATCCGCGCTACAGCCGCGCGCAGTATGAGCGCGTGATGGACGAGCTCTATCCGATCCTTAAATCGTTAACCTTGCTGGCGCGCTCCTATGACATCGGTATCAACATCGATGCCGAAGAGGCGGATCGTCTGGAGCTGTCGCTCGATCTGCTGGAGAAGCTGTGCTTCGAGCCGGAACTGGAAGGCTGGAACGGCATTGGCTTTGTGATTCAGGCCTATCAGAAGCGCTGCCCGTTTGTGATTGACTCGCTGATCGACCTGGCCCAACGCAGCCGCCGCCGCCTGATGATCCGCCTGGTAAAAGGCGCCTATTGGGATAGCGAAATCAAACGCGCACAGATCGACGGCCTGGAAGGTTATCCGGTCTATACGCGCAAGGTTTACACCGATATCTCCTATCTGGCCTGTGCACGCAAACTGCTGGCGGTGCCAAACCTGATTTACCCGCAGTTTGCCACCCACAACGCGCATACGCTGGCGGCGATTTATCAGCTGGCGGGCAACAACTATTATCCTGGCCAGTATGAATTCCAGTGCCTGCACGGCATGGGTGAACCGCTGTATGAGCAGGTGGTGGGCAAAGTCGCTGACGGCAAACTTAATCGTCCGTGCCGTATCTACGCACCGGTCGGCACCCACGAAACGCTACTCGCCTATCTGGTGCGTCGTCTGCTGGAGAACGGTGCCAACACCTCATTCGTTAACCGCATCGCCGATAATACCTTGCCGCTGGATGAGCTGGTGGCCGATCCGGTTGCCGCCGTGGAGAAGATGGGCATTGCCGAAGGCGCTATCGGTTTACCGCATCCGAAAATTCCGCTGCCGCGCGACCTGTATGGCGCGAAGCGTGCCAACTCCGCCGGTCTCGATCTGGCCAACGAACATCGTCTGGCATCGCTGTCTAGCGCGCTGCTCAACAGCGCCAGCCAGCCGTGGATCGCGCAGCCGCTGGTCGAAGGTGAATTAGGTGCAGGCGTTAGCCGCCCGGTACTCAATCCTGCCGCGCCGGCGGATGTGGTGGGCAGCGTACGTGATGCGAGCGAAGCCGAGGTGTCTGACGCGCTGGATGCGGCAGTGAACGCCGGTCCAATCTGGTTCGCCACGCCACCGCAGGAGCGCGCCGCCATTCTCGAGCGTGCTGCCGAAGCGATGGAAGGCCAGATGCAGCAGCTAATTGGATTGCTGGTGCGTGAAGCCGGTAAAACCTACAACAACGCCATCGCCGAAGTGCGTGAAGCGGTCGATTTCCTCTACTACTACGCCGGCATGGTGCGCGATGATTTCGATAATGAAACCCATCGTCCGCTCGGCCCGGTGGTGTGCATCAGCCCGTGGAACTTCCCGCTGGCGATTTTCACCGGACAAATTGCTGCCGCGCTGGCGGCCGGCAACAGCGTGTTGGCGAAACCGGCCGAGCAGACGCCGTTAATTGCCGCGCAGGCGGTACAAATTATGCTGGATGCTGGCGTGCCAGCGGGTGTGCTGCAACTGCTGCCGGGCCAGGGCGAAACCGTCGGAGCACAACTGACCGGCGACGAGCGCGTGCGTGGCGTGATGTTTACCGGCTCAACCGCCGTCGCCACGCTGCTGCAACGCAATCTGGCCGGTCGTCTGGATCCGCAGGGTCGCCCAACGCCGCTGATCGCCGAAACCGGCGGCATGAACGCGATGATCGTCGATTCGTCGGCGCTGACCGAACAGGTGGTGGTGGATATCGTTGCCTCGGCGTTTGATAGCGCCGGTCAACGCTGCTCGGCGCTGCGTCTGCTGTGCGTGCAGGATGATGTGGCTGACCACACGCTGAAAATGCTGCGTGGCGCGATGGCCGAGTGCCGCATGGGTAATCCGGAACGTCTGTCGACCGACATTGGTCCGGTGATTGATGCCGAAGCGAAAGCCAATATCGAACGTCACATTCAGGCGCTGCGCAATAAAGGTTTCAACGTCTACCAGGCAGCGCAGGAGAATCCACAGGATAGCAAAGAGTGGAACAGCGGCACCTTTATCAAGCCAACCTTGATTGAGCTGGATAAGGTAAGCGATCTGGATAAAGAGGTGTTTGGCCCGGTGCTGCACGTGGTGCGTTTCTCGCGCAGCACGCTGCCGCAGCTGGTTGAGCAGATTAATGCCTCGGGTTACGGCCTGACGCTCGGCGTACATACGCGCATTGATGAAACCATCGCGCAGGTGACAGCGAACGCCAAAGTCGGCAACCTCTACGTCAACCGTAATATGGTCGGCGCGGTGGTCGGCGTGCAGCCGTTCGGCGGCGAAGGCTTGTCCGGTACCGGGCCGAAAGCCGGTGGTCCGCTCTATCTCTATCGCCTGTTGGCCAATCGTCCAGACGGTGCGCTGCGCATCACCTTTGATCGCCAGGATGCTGAGCGTCCGGTCGACAGCTCGGTGCGTGCGGAACTGATGCGCGCGCATCAGGCGCTGCAGCAGTGGGCAAAAGATAAACCTGAACTGCTGGCGCTGTGCCAGCGTTACGACGAGCTGGCGCAGGCCGGCACCGTGCGTCTGCTGCCGGGTCCAACCGGTGAACGCAATACCTTCACCCTGCTGCCGCGCGAACATGTGCTGTGCATGGCAGATAATGAAGAGGATGCGCTGGTCCAGCTGGCGGCAGTGACCAGCGTCGGCAGCCAGGCGCTATGGCAGGATGATGAACTGCATCGTGCGCTGCGCCAGTCGTTACCGGCGGAGGTGCAGGCGCACGTCAAGCTGGTGAAGGATGCGCTGGCGGCCGAGTTTGATGCGGTAATTTATCACGGTGATGCCGACCAACTGCGCAGCCTGTGCGAGCAGGTGGCAGCACGCGATGGCGCGATTGTCTCGGTGCAGGGCTTCGCGCGCGGTGAAACCAATCTGCTGCTGGAGCGTTTGTTGATTGAGCGTTCGCTGAGTGTCAATACCGCCGCAGCGGGCGGTAATGCGAGTTTGATGACTATCGGTTGATAGCGCAATAAATTGCGCCGCTTGTATCTTGAATGTGTTGCTGGTTAGCTACCAGCAACATGAAACGGAGGCAGCTTTTTGCGCCGCTTAAGACCCGATCTTGCTTCGTAGCTTTAAGCCCTCCGTTTCTCCTTTCACGCCAGCAACTACTCTGAACGGTAACCAGAAGCTCTGACTTCGTATGTACAAGGCTAGATGGCGTGATGGTTTAAGTGAAAGGGAGATATCCGATGTTCTGTCTTGGTATTGATGTCAGCAAAAACAAACTCGACCTCTGCCTGTTCCCCGGCAACGGCAAAAAGAAAACGAAATCCATCAAAAATCAGGTCGGCGTAGAACGTGACATCTGCGACTGGCTCCAGAAGCAGAAGTGCCCGCCAGAGCAGGTGATGGTGGTGATGGAAGCGACCAGCGTCTATCACGAAAACGTCGCTTACGGGCTGCACGGGAACACGCCCGTGACGGTCTGTATCGGCAATCCGCAACGGGTCAGGGAGTTTGCCCGCGGAATGGGTATCCTGACCAAAAATGACGCGGTCGACGCCTGGGTGCTGGCCCGTTACGGCGAGCTGAAACAGCCCGATGCCTGGGTTCCGCCGCCACCGGAAGTCCGCAAGCTGAAAGACCTGCTGCGTCTGCGTGACGCCATCGTTGAAGATGTGCAGCGCGCGACGAACAGGCTCGAGAAGGCGAACTCAACCCAGACGGCGGGCGAGGTGACCGACTCGCTTGAAAGAACAAAAAAATCGCATGAAAAGGAGCTGAAGCGAATAAACGCGCTGATTGACGACCACATGGATAAGAATGATGGTCTGAAAGATGATCTTAAGCTGCTGGAGTCGATAAAAGGTATCGGCGGCGTAGTGGGAACGACCATGCTGTCGGTGCTGCGTACGTGCCAGTTCCGCAATGCGGGTCAGGTAGCGGCGTGGCTGGGCGTGGTGCCGGTCGAGAAGACGTCAGGCAGTTCGGTGAGAGGGCTGGCCCGGATGTCGAAAACCGGTCCCGCCGACGTGAGAGCGAAGCTGTATATGGCCGCGATAGTAGCGGCAAGGTGGAATCGCCCCGTAAGAGCGCTGTATGAAAGGCTGATGGCGAAGGGCAAGCCAGCCAAAGTGGCGCTGGGAGCGGTGATGCGCAAACTGGTCCATCTCTGCTTCGGTGTGCTTAAAACACGAGAGCCGTGGAACGAAAACTACGTAGCTACCGCTTGACGTTCAAGACGGTAGCTACAGTATGTGCACGTTTTTGTAGCGGCGCGATTCATCACGCGAATTTCTAAGCCACAGACTTCTTCCGCTTCAAGCCAATCAGCGTTGGGAACACAAACAGCGACTGACCCAATCCACGATTAGTAACCTGCCATACCGCGACCGAACACAGCGAGCAGATCCCGACGATCGCCAGCGGATAGAAACATGCCCACAGAATCGAGAACCACGCCTGCTCAAACAGGTGATGACGCTGCGCAAACAGAATCGCTGACATGCCGAAGAACTCAATGAAGATGCGATGAATCACGTAGATTTGCAGCGTGTTGCGCCCTACCCAATTTAAGTAACTCATCTTGAAATGCGCGTTCAGCCAGCGACACGCGGCTACGCTGCCCAGCACCGCGAGAATGCACAGGAACAGACTCTTATCCAGGCCAAAGATAACGTGCAAACCGGAGAGCGCCGCCAATATGGCCCACGGCACAATGTTTTCGCGACGCCATTCGCTCAGGCGCAACATCATTGGGCTCCAGAAAGCGCCCAGCAGGAAGTACAGGAAATACTGCGCCACGCTTTGTGGTCCCCAGAACGGGA
Organism: Pantoea nemavictus; assembly: GCF_037479095.1. Classification (NCBI taxonomy): domain Bacteria; kingdom Pseudomonadati; phylum Pseudomonadota; class Gammaproteobacteria; order Enterobacterales; family Erwiniaceae; genus Pantoea; species Pantoea nemavictus. Next base: position 316,198 of record NZ_JBBGZW010000001.1, read on the forward strand.
TAATCTTCTCTACCGCCAGATAGTTGAGCGCAATCGCGACGACCAGCAAGGCCACCTTCTGCTGTTTAAAGATTTTCGCGCACAGGAAATAGAGCGCTAAACCATAGAGATACCACGAGGTGCTCATGGCGAGGAACGTAAGCTTAAGAAACTCCAGCAGCGAACCGGCGTACGCCGCATTCAGGTTCTGCGAAATACGCTGCCCGGTGATCTCCGTAGAGATGCCGACAATCGACCACCACTGAATAAAGCCCCACAGAATGTAGAGATAAAACAGATTGGTAATACGGCTGGTAAATACCTGTTTCCACGGGCGATGCAAAATTCCGTTGGTGGCGAGTAAGCCGGAAACAAAGAAAAATGCCGGCATACGTAGCGGCGATAAAACCGTATTAAACTGCACCCATATTTCTGCCGGGATCCACCCAGCCGTCAATAATTTTACCGTCCCTTCGAATCCCGGTAAGACGGTGTGATACAACACCACCAGTAATATGCACGCTCCTTTTAGAGTATTTATCCATGCAATATCTTCTTTTCTGGCGTTATTCATATGATGACTCCGCTGCTGTTGCTGTGTAGGTCTTAAAGGAGAAGGTTGAGGAAATAAGCGTTGATGCATTTATGATTATTCAACGATTATTAAACAGCGGGCGAAGGCATGATGTAGCGAAAGTCCTAAATGTTTTTTTGTGGTCCTGATATAACAATACTTTACAGATCCAGACAAAAATAGAATCATGAGCAGGCTAAGGAAATTTGCCTTAATTAGAGTCACTAAAAGGTTTTTAACTAAAATTAATGTGAATGGCATCACTCTGGCAAATTAAGAACAATCCACCCATTCGTATGCCAATATATATTCAAATTGCGGAGGGATAATTATTTAATGTGGCAAATGGATAAGCGGAAATAATAGCATTGTGGTAGAGGGTGCGCATTTAGCATATCTTATGTTGTAGGGTCGCCATTAATGGCGACCTGCTACCAATGCTATTAGGGCCAGCGAAGTGGCCCGGCAGGTTTATTATTGTAGCGGTGCGCTTTTCGTTTCCAGTGTAGATTTGCGCAGCAGGCGCGGATAAAGGAACAGCATGCGGCCCGGCCCACGGTTGAGCAGCGTCCACACCAGCAGTGAGATGCTGGTACAGAGCGCGACGCCGGTAATCGGCATCAACAGTGCCCAGGCCCAGCTAAAGGCGGCATTGCCAAACCAGCCGTAATGCAGCGCCAGCGCAATCGCACTCAGCCCCAGTAATTCAATAAAGATGCGATGCAGCACGTAGATTTGCAGCGTGTTACGCCCAATCCAGTTCAGCCACGCCATATTGAAGCGCTCATTGAGGAAGCGGCACACCACAATGCCAAACACGATGGTCAGCAAGCTGTAGAACGGATTTTTATAAATACCGCCGACGTGGTGCAGGATACCGATCAGCGCAATCGCGCCGAGCAGCAGCCAGTGCTGACGCTTCAGTTCGCTAATCTCAATCAATGCCTGACTAAAGAACACGCCAATCAGGAAGTAGAGGTAGTTCTGCGCCACGCTGGCAGGTCCCCAGCCGGGAATCAGGCTGAACTGCGCGGCGTAGGTAGCAACCACGCCTAACGCCAGCAGCGCCAGCTTCTGGCGGTGGAACAGCTTGGTGAACAGGAAGAAACCGGCCAGCGCGTAGAGGTACCACAGGCTGGTCATTGAGGTCATCAGCAGCTTAATGAACTCAAATGGCGTGTCGGCATAGGCGGCGTTTTTAGTGCTGGAAAGCCTCTCCCCCAAATGCGTGGAGATGTAATGAATACTCAGCCACTGAATCACGCCCCACAGCAGGTAGAGATAAACGATGTTGCTGAACTTCTTGGTGAACACCTCTTTCCAGCTTTTTTTGGTGATCGAGCTCGCCGCCAGCAAGCCCGAAACAAAGAAGAACGCGGGCATACGCAGCGGCGACAGGTAGGTATTAAATGCCACCCACCAGTGCGCAGGCAGCAGACCGGCGGTGAGATGATGCAGCGAAGGGGCGAAGGTGGTGATGATGGAGTGATGTAATACCACCATCAATATACAGCCCCCTTTGAGGGTATTGATCCAGAGGACCTCTTTCCTGGCAGTTGTCATTGCGATGTCCTAATTGCGCCATGAATTTGTAAAGAATTATTTATATTTACAAAGATGTCTCAATCGGGACTCTCTTAAAAAAGACCTGGCCTATTGCCTTAGGTTTTTTAAGAATAATGTTTCCATTAAATACATATAGTTATCGCAATGGGGTGAAATTACTTTCAGAAGATACTTAGAGGAGCAATGCGCGGGAAATTGAGACAAGCGTCGCCATTTTCTGACGACGCTTACGATTATTGGTTAAGAAACTTGTCGAGAAATTGCCGGGTACGGGCCTGCTGCGGATTGCTGAACAGCGCCTGCGCCGCGCCCTGCTCCACGATGCGTCCCTGATCCATAAAAATGGCGCGATCGGCGACGTCACGCGCAAAGCTCATCTCATGGGTAACGATCACCATGGTGCGTTTCTCCTGCGCCAGCGCGCGGATGGTGTTGAGTACTTCGCCCACCAGCTCAGGATCGAGCGCCGAGGTCGGTTCATCGAACAGGATCACCTCGGGACGCATCGCCAGCGCGCGCGCAATCGCTACGCGCTGCTGCTGTCCGCCGGAGAGACGACGCGGGAAACTCTGCTCCTTGCCGTGCAAACCGACCTTTTCCAGCAAACTGCGCGCACGTGCGATGGCTTCCGCCTTCGGCTCGCCCTTGACGATCACCGGCCCTTCAATAATGTTCTCCAGTACCGAACGGTGCGGGAACAGATTGAAGTTCTGGAAGACAAATCCCACCTGCTGACGCAACTGACGCACCAGCTGCTTCTGCTTATTGAGGCCGAGCGCCGCATCGATAGCGATATCACCCACTTTGATGCGCCCACTTTCCGGCACTTCCAGCAGATTAATACTGCGCAGCAGCGTGGTTTTACCGGAACCGCTCGGCCCAATAATCGCCACCACTTCGCCAGGTGCCACGTCGAGGTCGATGCCGTGCAGCACTGTCTGGCCGTTAAACTGTTTCACCAGCTGACGGACTTCAATTGCACTCATTTGCCCTCCTGATCCTGACGATTTACATGCGCTTCAAGCCGGTTTTGCAACGCCGACAGCACGGTGGCCATCACCCAGTAGATCAGCGATGCCGCCAGATACATGGTGAACACTTCCAGCGTACGTGAGGTGATTAACTGCGCCTGACGGAACAGCTCCGGCACCTGAATGGTGGCGGCCAGCGAGGTATCTTTCACCAGGCTGATAAAGCTGTTGCCCAGCGGCGGCAGCGCGGTGCGCGCGGCCTGTGGCAGGATCACGCGACGCAGCGTTTGCCACGGCGTCATGCCGATGCTGGCAGCGGCTTCCCACTGTCCACGCTCAATGGCGGCAATCGCGCCACGCAGTGATTCAGAGGCATAGGCGGCGGTATTCAGCGACAGACCAATCATCGCCGACGGAATCGGATCCAGCTCAATGCCGAACTGCGGCAGACCGTAATAGATCATAAACAGCTGGGCGATCAGCGGCGTACCGCGAAATATCGACACGTAGATACGCGCCAGCCAGTTAATCGGCCAGAAGTGCGACAGGCGCATCAGCGCCAGCACGAAGCCGAGTATCAGGCCGAAGAACATGCCGCCGATACTCAGCTGCAGCGTGAACAGCGCGCCTTTGAGTAAAAATGGTGCTGAATCCAGCACCAGTTGTAAGCTTTCCTGCATTATTTAGTGACGTCCGCGCCGAACCATTTTTCAGACAGTTTGCTCAGGGAGCCATCTTTCTGCATATCGGCGATGGCCGCGTCGATGGCTTTCAGCAAGGTGTCGTTGCCTTTACGCAGCGCCACGCCGGATTCCAAACGGGAGAATGCCGGGCCCGCTACCGCCATGGTATCGCCGGTTTTCTTCACCAGATCCAGCGCCGCTAAGCGATCCACCAGAATGGCATCAATACGTTTAGAACGCAGATCCTGATATTTGGTTGGGTCGTCATCATAGGTGCGGATATCCACGCCTTTAACGTTGTCACGCAGCCACTGCTCGTAGTTGGAACCGAGGCCGACGCCGACTTTCTTGCCTGACAGATCCTCCGGCTTGGTGATGCCCGCCGCGTTTTGCTTCAGCGTCAGCGCCTGCACGCCAGAAATGGTGTACGGCGTGGAGAAGTCATACTTCTTCTGACGTTCAGCGGAGATGGTCACCTGATTGATCACCACATCGATACGCTTAGAGTCCAGCGACGCCAGCATGCCGTCCCATTTGGTCGGACGCAGATCGGCTTTCACGCCGAGGTGCTTTGCCAGCTCCTGTGCGAACTCAACTTCAAAGCCGGTCAGCTGGCCTTTTTCATCCTGGAAGCTGAACGGCGGATAGGTGCCTTCCAGCCCGACGCGCAGCTCACCTTTGCTCTTTACCTGCGCCAGCAGATCGTCTGCGGCGAAAGATTTCACGTTGACGCCCGCGACCAGCGCGACCGCCATCATTCCCATCACCATCTGGCGACGAATCGGAGAGAAAGTCATGTTTACCCCATTTATTGTGATGTGTTGTGTGCTTATTTTGCTGCGCATAGATGCGCGCCTTACGACTACCATGATTCAATCACCGCACATTCCGTAGCGGCGCGATTTATCGCGCAATAAATTGCGCCGCTACGATACGAGGATGCTGTGATATTGCCACTCATGGCGGCCGTTTGTTAATAACCGCCGGATTATAAACCGTTTTTAAAATCTTTCTCAGACCGAAGGGTGATAAGCAAATAACGCAGGCGATCCGCCGGTATGCACAAACAGCAGCGGCCCTTCGCGACGGAAGCGGTTTTGCGCAATACCATCTATTAATCCCGCCATCGCTTTGCCGGTGTACACCGGATCGAGCATGATGCCCTCCAGACGCGCCAGCAGCTTCACCGCCGCCATTCCTTCATCGTTAGGCTCGCCATAGCGCGGCGCGAAGTAGTCATCCCACAAGGTAATCGGCGCTTTAGCCTGCACTTCCAGCTGTTCAGCCAGCGCGCTGCGGATGCGCTCAACCACCGGCAGCTGCGCGGCGACTTTACGTGAAACGGTAACGCCCACCAGCTCGGTTTCCGGCAGCAGCTGCTCCAGACCAATCGCCAGGCCAGCGTGCGTGCCCGCGCTGCCGGACGCCACCACCACCGCGGCGAAATCTACTACGCCTTCGCTCTGATGGGCGATCTCCTGCGCGCACTCGACGTAGCCAAGCGCACCCAGCGCATTAGAGCCGCCGACCGGCACAATATAGGGGCGGAACCCTTGCGCTTCGAGCTGTTCGGCCTGAGCGGCCAGTTGTTCGGTGGGATTGTGCAGCGCATCGACCATGACGATTTCCACGTCCATCAGATCGAGCAGCAGGCGGTTGCCGTTGCTGAGGTAGTTTTCAGAGGTGGTGCCAATCGGGTTTTCCAGCAGTGCCACGCACTTCAGGCCGAGACGCGCCGCCACCGCTGCGGTTTGCCGCACATGGTTGGATTGGATCGCGCCCGCCGTCAGCAGCACATCCGCGCCTTCGCGCAGCGCATCGGCCGCCAGGAATTCGAGTTTACGCAGCTTGTTACCGCCCAGCGCTACCGGCGTGAAGTCATCGCGCTTAATAAAGATATCGCGACCCAGATAATCAGAAAGCCGGGGCAAATGCTCAAGCGGCGTGGGTGCACCGAGTAATTCAAGACGGGGGAACTGGTGCAGAAGATGTAAGGACAATGCAGCCTCCATTCGGGCAATGTGCAGTTATCCATACAGTGTTGCAGAAGATGAGAAAAGTCGCACCCGGAATTCAACGTGTGCTGCCCTTGTTGCTGTCATGCTCGACAACAACAAGGGTGGGATCACCCTCAGCCCTGCTGCCAGCCTAAAAACTGGTCATATTTACGCAGTGCAATGCGGTAGTTATTGTTACCCGCATCGGGCAAATCGTTCTCCAGACACTCATGCCAGCTGTTTCCGCGCAAACGATCTGCCGGGAAGTTTTTCGCCTTCAGCATGTCATCAAGCCGACGCAAACGCACCACATACTCACGTATGGTACTGTGGCTCATCTCGGTCTGCTCAAACAGGTATTGCTTAAACGCCATAATGTCGAAGTAATTCGGATGGGTATTACAAAAAATATCGCTGCAGAAACGACACAACGCGGTCAATTCTGGCTGGAGTTTCATCCACACCTGATCGTCAATCATTTGGTCCATGCGTGCGATGGCCTCTTTATTGATGATCTGGCCGCGAAAGACTAACGCCATACGATCTAAAACTTTGCCACAGTGTGAACAATTGCTTTGGCTGTGCTTATAGTCTTTAAGATAGCGACTTAAAGGTCTGGCTTTAACTTTGGCTCCCATTGCTGAGTCCCCGGTTTTATTGTTTTTTTCGATCGCCAGGAACTGAGTCTGTTAGCGCGCCCCCGATAATCGGGCACGCAGGCGTTTGATCGCCTGACTGTGCAGTTGACTGACGCGGGATTCCCCCACTTCCAGCACCGCGCCAATCTCCTTCAGGTTCAGTTCTTCCTGGTAGTACAGTGTGAGCACGAGTTTTTCACGTTCAGGCAACGCCTCAATCGCTTCAATCACGCGGTCACGTAGGTTTCCTTCCAATAACTGATGAAGCGGGTTGGCTTCCTCGTGCCCCTCCGTCACCAGCTCCGCACTGTCGCCGTGTTCTTCCCGATACTCGTCGTAAGAGAAGAGTTGGCTGTTGTTGGTATCGAGCAGAATCTGCCGATACTCCTCCAGCGAAACATTCAGTCGCTCAGCCACTTCCTGCTCAGTAGCCGAGCGCCCCAACGCTTGTTCTACCTGATGCATGGCCCCAGCGACTTCGCGCGCATTTCTGCGCACGCTGCGTGGCGCCCAGTCGCGACTGCGCAGCTCATCCAGCATTGCGCCCCGGATACGCTGCACGGCGTAGGTGGTAAAGGCGGTGCCCTGCAGCGCATCGTAGCGCTCCACGGCATTTAATAAGCCAATGCCACCGGCCTGCAGCAGATCGTCAAGCTCAACGCTGGCTGGCAAACGTACCTGCAAGCGCAGCGCTTCATGCCGCACCAGAGGAACGTAGCGCTGCCAGAGCGAATGTTTATCCATCACGCCATCGGCGGTATAGAGATCGTTCACGTTGACTACCCTGCGTTAATAAAGTTATCGGCATGATTATCCAATTCTGTAGGGGTTTTGATTGGCAGAATAGGCGGGCAAAAGCGAGGTTATTTCAAATTTGTTATGGATGGCGGTGGATCGCACCGCCGTCCGCGCAGCGACTAGCGCAAGTTACGCAGGCGCTCCCGCGTGCCAGGCGGCACCGCATCCCATAATGCGCAAACTTTGCCCTCAAGTGCCTGATAAAAAGGCGTAATCAACGCTTCAGTTTCCAGCGCCGGATTAAACAGCACCTGACCGGTTTCGGCGTTGATGCTTATCATTTTGTTGATAAACAGCCGCTGCAGATCGCTGCGCAGGAACAAACCGTTATCGGCGCTGTTATCGGCCAGAAACCCCTCTTCATTCTCCTGCGTGTCGATGTAACAGGCTTCCACCCACGGCCAGCTGTGCCGCTCGGTTAGCTGCGTACCGGTAATGATGCAGGCGCCATAGCGCGCTTTCACCGCCGAGGTGAACTCCGCCTGGCTGGTGCGCTGCAACACTTTGGCTTTCACCCGTCGCCCCACTTCGGTGCCGGGCATCACGCCGCTCGGCACTTTATATTGCGGCGTGCTCAGTACCACGAGGAATTGGATCTTGCGCGACAGCGGGAAGCAGGGATGTGCCTGCGCATCAAACAGCTGCCAATACTCCTCCTCTTCGGTTTGACGCATCAACACCAGCTTGTAGCCGCGACTGTTCAACAGATTCTGCGCCGCCGCCGAATTGGGATCGAGCATGGCAAACACCTGGGTTTCCCCCACCACTTTCCAGCGCCCTTCTTTGCGCGCTGCATCGTCACGACGGAAATAGAGAAACGCCTGCTGATTTTTCAAATAGTGTTCAAAGCGGCGCAGATAGTTTTTGCGCTCGTTATCGTCCGAGACAAACAGCAGATCCTCAATCGGACTGTTGATCTCCTCTTGCGCAAACAACGCGCGGATCACCAAATTGCGAAAGCTGGTCGACGGGCTCAGCAACCCGCGGGCGGTAAGCTCTTTCTCGTCAGGATGCTGCTGCGTGTAGCGCAGGGCAATCTCTTCGAAGGTCAGTAGCTCACCCGGTAACAAGTCATAATTGAAGCGCATAGACACCCCAGAAACGGAAAAATGTGGTTCAAAAAATGGGAATGATTCTGAAGGGAGTTATCGGCAATTGGCGGGCGGACTGTAACAGGTTGGTTACTTTTCTCAGGATGTAGGGTATGCGCTAAAATCGTCCTTTGCCCCACACATCAATTTGCTTTAGGTCAGCAGGATTAACGGACAAAAAAGCCCCGGCGGAAAACCGGGGCGCACCATTACGCTGCTTTTAACCGCTGCAGGCGCTTCTCACGGCGAATCTTACGCTCTTCAAACACTGCCACCAGCGCCATCAGGGCGATACAGCCGATCGCTGCCGCATCCAGCGCCGCAAAAGTCCCGGCCCATCCGGTTAAGCCAAAGATTGGCGTGCCGTCGGCGATCATCCCCAAGCCTAACTTCGCGAAGCTGTCACCGATCAGGTAAGCAAAGGTGCCTTTAATACCATCGGCGGCACCGATGGCTTTTTTCGGTACAAAGCCGACGGCAGCGACACCAATAAGCAGTTGCGGACCAAACACCAGGAAGCCCAATGCAAACAGCGAGGCCAGATAAACGTATTGATTGCTGGCATGTTGATAGACACCGAGCGTGGCAATAATCAACGCCAACGCCACACATGCCACCAGCGCACGACGACCATTCGCCAGATCCGATAACCAGCCCCACAGCAGCGTGCCGACTAACGCGCCGACTTCAAACAGCGTGAAGCCCTGAATCGCCACCTCTTTCGACAGTTTTAACTCCTGATAGGCATATACCGTCGACCACTGATCGATACCAATACGCACCACATACAGGAAGATGTTGGCGAAACACAGCAGCCAAATCACTTTGTTTTTCAGCACGTACTCGACAAAGATCTGCCACTTGGTCATCGCCTGATCTTCAGTTTCTTTGTCCTCCTCGCTGATCTCTTCACCAAACAGCTCTTCGGCTTTGCCCAAACCGTAAGATTCAGGTGAATCGCTGCCGTAGCGCAGACCGATAAAGCCGACGACCAGGGCGATCAGTGACGGAAACACAAACATGCCGACCACATGCCCATCGAACAGGTAATTGGCACCAAACAGCGCCACACCGGCTGCACCCGCGCCGCCGAGGTTATGCGAAATATTCCACATGCCCAGATAGCTGCCGCGTTTGCGGCGCGGCGTCCATTTGGTGATGGTGGAGTAGCTACAGGAGCCGCCGGTACTTTGGAAGAAGCCGCTCAGCGCATAAAACGCAATCATCAGGAACAAACTCACCGAACCCGCGCCCATGCTGGCACTGAAGCCCAGCATACAGATTGCCGAGAGAATCAGCATAAACGGCAGGAACTGCTTGGTATTTTTGCCATCGGCGTAGTAGGAAACCAGAGTTTTCCCGACGCCGTAGGTGATGGAGAAGCCGAGCCCAATCATCCCCAACTGCGTCATGCTCAGTCCGTAGGTGGTGATCATGTCGTTCTGCGCAATGTTGAAGTTTTTGCGGATCAGATACATGGTCAGGTAGCCAATAAAGACCACCAGATAGGACTGCATAAAGGGTTTGAACCACATCTTGCGTCGCTCTTCGAGCGACAGATTCAGGGTCGGCTTGCGCACCTGATTTAAGAAAGCCAGCATGGAGTGCTCCTGATTAATGACCTGCGTGATGGCAGGCATTGTAAAAATCAGCAGCGGTTTCGGCCTGAGACAACTGCCCGGCGCAACCGGGAAAATTTCTTAGTTTTGGCGAGGTAAAGGCAAAAAGCGGGGATGCATCACACTTCCTCGCGCTGGCGCGGCGTTTGCGCATGCAGGAATGGCAACAGCAGCAGGGCCGAAATCCCCGCCGCACAGGCGATGACCGCGAAAAAGCCGCTCCAGTGCCAAACATCGATCACCCGTGCCAGCGGCCAGCCGGAGAGCGACGCGCCCAGATAGGCAAACAGGCCAACAAATCCGGTCGCCGCGCCTGCCGCATCTTTGTGCGAACACTCCGCCGCCGCCATACCGATCAACATTTGGGGGCCGAAGACAAAAAAGCCGATGGTAAAGAAACACGCTGCCTGCATCACATAGCTGGCAAACGGCATCAGCCACAGCGATCCCACTGACAGCAAAATACCGGCGGCAAAGATCAGGTTCATCGGTCCGCGATTGCCGTTGAACAATTTATCCGAGCCCCATCCCGCCACTAACGCACCGCCGAAGCCGCCGAGTTCAAACATGGTGACCGCCGAATTGGCCGTCACCAGATTCACGCCCAGCGTCTCGGACATGTAGAGATTGCCCCAGTCATTGATGGCGGCACGCACCACATAAACCAGCACATAACATAGCGATAGCAGCCAGATGTAAGGGTTGAGCAGCACATATTTAGTGAGGATCTCTTTATGACTCAGCCCCGCGCCCTCTTGCTGCTGGGCGATCTCCAGTGCATCGTGGCGCCAGTCACCTACCGGCGGTAAACCTACGGTTTGCGGGCGATCGCGCAGGCGCCAGCAGAGAAAAATACCGGCGACGATCGCCAGTCCGCCCGCAATCATCATGCCGGCACGCCAGCCATAGTGCAGCGCGGCGCCACCGACGATCATCGGGATAAGCGCACCGCCGACGTTCTGTGCCGTATTCCACAGCGCCCACCAGCCGCCGCGTTCGGTGCGAGAAAACCAGCTGGTCAGCAGACGTGCACACACCGGCGATCCCCATCCCTGGAAAAACGCATTCAGCACCCATAGCAGCGCGAACGCCCACAGCGAAGTGGAGAAGCCAAACAGGATGTTGACCACGCCCGTCGCCATCAGCCCAATGCCCATGAAATAGCGCGCATTGGAGCGGTCGCTGACGATGCCAGAGAAAAACTTCGACAGGCCGTAAGTGATGTAAAACAGCGTCGCCAGCAGGCCGATGTCTGTGCGCGTCATCACGCCCGCCGCCAGAATTTCCGGCGAGGCGGCGTTGAAGCTTTTACGGGTGAAATAGAACAGCGCATAGCCGAGCCAGATTGTGATCATGATATGACGCCGCCAGTAGCGATAGCGCGCATCAATGGTCGCGTTATCCTCGATCGGCTGCGCGCTGGCTGGGGCGTTGAGAAATCTGAACATCATTTTTGGGTTATCCCTTGCGCAGCGGTAACGTGACGCTAACGCGCGTGCCGTGGGTGCAGGCGATCCCCAGCGAGCCGCCTAGCGCCGTCACGCGCTCGCGCATGCCGGCAAGGCCAAAACCTTGCTGCGGGGAACCCGCCGGCAGGCCGCAGCCGTCGTCTTCAATGACCAGCAGCAACCGCTCGTCCTGCAATGTGCCTTGCAGCGTCACCGCGCGGGCGCTGGCGTGTTTCACCACATTATTGAGTCCTTCCTGACAGACACGAAACAGCGTGACGCGTTGCGCTTCACTGAGTCGTGCTTCGTCAATGTGCCAGTCGAGATGGCTGATGATGCCGTGCCCTTCCAGCTCCATTTCCCGCATCAGCGAGCGAATAGCCTGCTCCAGCGAGAGATCGTCCAACTGGCGCGGACGCAAGCGCCCCAGCAAACGACGCACGGAGTCGTAAATACCCAGCGACAGCTGCTCAATCAACATGCCACTCTGCTTGACGCCACTTTCCGGGCTGATGCGCTGCATGATCCCGGCCTGGGTGCGAATCGCGGTGATGGTTTGGCCGATATCATCGTGCAGTTCGCGCGCCACTTCGCGTCGTACGCTCTCTTCGGTCTCCAGCAAGCGTTCCGTCAGGCGGCGATTACGCAGCAACTCGGTTTGCAGCGACTGATTAAGTTCACGTAAACGCTGAATACCCGCGCCCAGCAGCAGCCCGGTAAGACTTTGCGCCAGCAGGGAGAGCAGCAGATCGACCGCGTGATCGTGCCAGGTTTGGCTGGCGATCAGGGCGATGGCGTTCATCAGTGTGGCGATTAGCGCGCCCTGCCAGCCGTAATGCCACGCCAGCGCGATAATCGGCAACGCCAGACAAAATGGCGTGAAGCGCGACAGCTCTGCCGGCAATCCAAGCTGCAACCATAGGCTGACGATAAACAGCAGCACATAACCAAACAGATGGCGCACGCGCCAGTTAACCGGCTGTCCGACCAGCGAAGGGCCGAGCGGCTGCCAGCGGGTGCTGGTGAGGTAGTGCCAGATCACCAAACAGGTGGGTGCCACGGTCAGCGCGCCAGTCAGCGTGAGCAGCACCGCATTCAATGCTGCTGGCTGTGCGATCCACGGCAAGGCTTGCAGTAGCGCCGCGCACACCATCGCTCCACCCTGCCACAGCAAAGTGTGCCAATCGCGTTGATGACGATAACGGGAGATCAATGCCACCGGCAGCAGTGTTAATAAGCTTCCGAGCATCAGCAGCGGCAGATGCGCCAGCGCCACTTCGCGGGATAACCCATACAGCATCAACCACTCGGCACCGAGCAGCACCGGCCAATAGGCGCGTGGGCACTGCAACATCAAACCCAGGCGCAGGCCAAAGGGAAACAGCAACACCGCCAGCTCAGGACGATCCGCCAGATGCAGGCTGATGCTCCACAGGCAAAACCACGCGGCGGAGAAGATACAAAAACTGGCGATGACGGCAATCAGCCGAGAAAAGAGTGGCTGCATTACCAGCCATCAAACATGCGGCGCGCCAGTTCAACGTCGTTACTGACATTGAGTTTTTCCAGCAAATTGGCGCGATGAACGTGAACGGTTTTCGGCGACAGGCCGAGTTCGGCAGCGATCTCTTTCACCGCTAAGCCTTGCGCCAGTTTCTCCGCCACCTGACGTTCGCGTTTGGTAAGCGGATCCTGCCGTGCCGAGGCAAGCTTGATGGCGATATCGGGCGTTAGGTAGCAGCCGCCTTTGGCCACGGTATACACCGCCGCGATCAGTTCATCGGGGCTGCAACGTTTGGAGAGAAAACCGCGCGCGCCGGCGTTGAGCGCCTGCTCCACCAGCGCCGGACTGTCGTGCACCGACAGCATGATGGTCGCCATACCTTTCGGCAGCTGGCTCAATAACTCCAGCCCGGAAATATCCGGCATCGAGATATCGCAGATGCACACCTGCACGCCGCGCCCCGGTAGTTGATTAAGGGCTTCGCGCCCGGAACCGCATTCGGCAACAACCTGAAAATCCGGTTCCAGCCCGAGTAATTGGGCAAAACCTGAACGGACAATCATGTGATCGTCGATGAGCGCGATGGTGGTCATAAGGTTTCCTGGCGGCGAAAAAACGCGCTTACCTTAGCGATAAGCCGGAGAAGCTTCAAGCGGATTGGGTAGGAATGGTGCAGTAGATTACGCTGCTACAGATGGTGCAGACTTGCGGTCGCCATGAATGGCGACCCTACGATGTACCGGCCGTGCGTTTCACTTTTGTGGCGCGAAATGTAATACCGGATGCGTTATCAGCCGATGAATTTCCTGGGACGGTGGCTCAGGGAATTGAGCGTTTTTGGCGGCTTCCATAGCGGCAGTACATAAGCCGATATCGCCGGTTAATACATGGATATCCGTCAGTTGTCCTTTGTCATCCAAATCAAGTCGCACATCACACGTTTTGCCTGCAAAGGTATCGACATCAAATAACTGCGTCGTGATGGCATAGTTGATTCCGGCGATATAGCTGTTGAGATCGGTCACAACCGGCGGCGGTGGCACGACCACATGAGTACGTGGATGTTTTGCGGTGGTACAACCGGATAACAACAGCATAGCGAAGAGGAAAATACGCATTAAACACGTCCTGTGAAGCGGGAGGATGCTGAGTATAACTGCTTGCGCATAATATGCAGATATAAAAAAACCCCGCCGAAGCGGGGTTTGATAAGCAAGGAGCTTAGAGCGATTAGCCCTGCAGCAGAGACAGAACCTGCTGTGGAACCTGGTTAGCTTTAGCCAACACTGAGTTACCCGCCTGCTGGATGATCTGTGCTTTAGACATGTTTGAAACTTCAACCGCGTAGTCAGCATCCTGAATACGAGACTGTGCTTCAGACAGGTTAGTGGTGGTGTTGTTCAGGTTAGTTACCGCTGAATCCAGACGGTTCTGGATCGCACCCAAGCTTGAACGGAACTTATCGATGCTGCTGATAGCGTCGTCCAGCGCTTTCAGTGGATCTGCAGTGGTTGCTGCAGTGGTTGCTGCATCAGTGGTGAATTTGCCAGCTGCGTCTTTAAAGATAGCTTTGCCAGAGCCGTTGGTTACAGAACCGTCTTTCTGCAGGAAGATTTCCTGTTCATTGCTGGTTGTAAGAGTACCGTCGGCTTTAGTGAAAGCAGCACTGAAATTGGTGCCATCGGCAGTAGTTTTAACAGTGCCATTTGCAGCAACTTGAATATCACCGACTGTCGTAGTAGCACCGTCACCAGCAACATCAATGGTGTAAGCTACACCTTTAGTAGCCGACTGCAGAGCATCAGCGCTGATTCGTGCATTAGTCACAGTAATCGCACCAGCAACTCCAGTTGCAGGCTCTGTAGCAGCGGCGGTGTCACCAGCTAAATGAATTGTTGCCCCATCTGCAGTAGTAATATCAACAGGAACAGCCACAGCAGCGGTTGTAGCGTCAGCAGCAGCACTGTGGTTTTTGGTTAAACCATCTAAGGTTGCCAGATTTGCGTTTGTCAGACCGGCGCTGTTCTGAGTCAGGTTACCAGTAGAATCGATATACAGAGCGGAGCCATCTTTAGCGGTGATTTTACCATCACTTGCCAGGTTTACATCAACAGAAGAGTTACCAATTTTTACGCTCAAGCTCGCAGTATCACCCGCTTTAGGCGTCAGGAACGATTGGAGCTTAGCGCTATTGCTTTGCGTTGTAGCATCAGCTGCATTGATTGTTCCAGTATAGGTAAAGTCATTAGTATCTTTTTGATAGGTATAGCTGTTAGTTGCTACTGAGTCGAAGCCAGTCGTAATAACCGCAGTAGCTTTTGCTCCATCGCTTAAACCTGCGAATACATTAGCAACAGTTGATTCTTTCAATCCCGCGCTTACAGTGTACTTAGTAACACCATTTCCATCTTCGGTAGGAGCAGCAATAGTAGCGCCAGCTGCTGTAGTATCAAGTTGAGCAGCAGTAAGGTCAGCTTTAGTTGCTGCAGTATTCGCTACTGAACCAGAACCGTTTACGTTGAAGCCAGTCAGGCCCAAAGTAGAAGAATCGATTTTTTTCAGGTCAATAGTGATAGTTTCACCATCGTTAGAACCAACCTGAATTTTCATTGAGCCGTCTTTCGCCAGCACGTTCACGCCGTTGAAAGTAGTCTGACCGGATACGCGGTCGATTTCGTCCAGACGGGATTTGATTTCGTCCTGAATTGAGTCCAGGTCAGACTGGCTATTGGTGCCGTTCTGAGACTGTACGGTCAGTTCACGAACACGTTGTAAGTTGTTGTTGATTTCTGACAGCGCGCCTTCAGTGGTCTGCGCTGCTGAGATGCCGTCGTTGGCGTTACGCGCTGCCTGAGTCAGGCCGTTGATGTTTGACTGGAAGCGGTTAGCAATGGCCTGGCCCGCTGCGTCATCTTTAGCGCTGTTAATACGAAGACCAGAAGACAGACGCTCGATTGAAGAAGACAGAGCAGACTGGTTTTTGTTGATGTTGTTCTGAGTGATCAGCGAGAGGCTGTTGGTATTAATGACTTGGGCCATGATAATTTTCCTGTTAATCAAGTCTTTCGGTTAAGGTGTGGGCTTCAACCCGCCGGCTTCAGCGCCGTCAATGTTGTTATCGTCTGCCCTTAAACAACCTTTAGAATTTTTTTAGGACCAGGTGAAAATTTTTCCCTTCAACCTGTCACGCTAATGGTTATCGCCACCCTGCCGCACTTCTTTAGACTTAATTAACGAATTTTCTAGCAGTCGAAATACCCTTCTATATAGCGCTTATTTACCTCATTACACTAAGGCAAATAATTCTAAACTTTAGTTATTAAAGGCCGATAACCCAGGTATTCAAAATCCGTGTCGACCATATAAAGGAAAAAGCATGGCTACTATTTCTACCCTCGGTATCGGTTCAGGCCTCGATTTAAGTACCATTCTGGATAACTTGAGTACCGCAGAAAAAGCGTCATTAACGCCGATCTCCAATCAGCAGAGCGCCTATACCGCGAAGCTGAGCGCCTACGGCACCTTGTCGAGCGCGTTAACCACATTTCAGTCTGCTAACACGGCATTAAACAGCGCGGATTTGTTTACCGCCACCAGTGCAGCCAGCAGCACCACTGCATTCAGCGCCACCACGTCTGGCAGCACCATCGCCGGTAAATACAGCATTAGTGTTACGCAGCTGGCACAGGCGCAGACGCTGACTTCCGGCGTACAGACCAGCAACACCACTGCGCTGGGTAGCTCCGATGCCAGCCGTACGTTGTCGATCAAACTGGCTGACGGCACCAGCAAAGATATTACGCTAACCAGCGCTCAAACTTCGCTGACCGGCATGCGTGATGCGATAAATAGCGCCGGAGCGGGTGTAAGCGCCAGTATTATCAAAAGCGGTGATGGTGAATACCGCCTGTCGCTTACCGCGTCAAAAACCGGTGAAGCCAATGCAGTCTCTTCAATAACTGTAACTGGCGATGACACACTGCAGGGAATTGTCGGTTTTGATAAAGACAAAACCGACGCTGATAATCCGATGGACGTCAGCGTTAAGGCGCAAGATGCCGAATTAACAGTTAACAATGTCCCGATTACCAGCAGCAGCAACACCATTAGTGATGCGCTGGAAGGCATTACACTAAATCTGAATGATGTCACCAGCGGTAATCAGTCGCTGACCATTACCCAGGATTCGTCCAAAGCCACCACCGCCATCACCAACTTTGTTAATGCCTACAATACGCTGCTGGACCAGTTCAACAGCCTGACAAAATACACTGCGGTCGATGTGGGTGCGGATACCCAAGACACCAGTAATGGCGCGCTGCTTGGCGACAGTACCTTGCGTACCATTCAGACGCAGATCAAGAGCTTGCTGACCAATACTTCCAGCTCATCGAGCTTCAAAACCCTGGCGCAAATTGGTATCACTACCGATCCAACAACCGGCGAGCTGTCGTTGGATGCTGATAAGTTAAAAACCCAACTGACCAGCGATCCTTCGGGTGTTAAAGAGATGATTGTGGGAGACGGGAAAACCACCGGTATCACCACCAAACTGGCGACCAACCTGACCAGCTGGCTTTCATCTACCGGTAGCATTCAGTCAGCGAAGGATGGTGTCAGCAAGACGCTGAATAACCTGACCGAGCAATACAACAACATGAATACGCGCATCAACAATCTGATTGCGCGTTACAAAGCACAGTTTACTCAACTCGACGTCACCATGAGTTCACTGAACAGCACCAGCGATTACCTGACGCAGCAGTTCGACAATATGACCTCGAGCAGCAGTTCTAAATAGTAAGGAGTGACCATGTATAGCGCTACAGGCACCCAAGCCTACGCAAAAATCGGGGTGGAGAGCTCAGTGATGAGCGCCAATCAACAGCAGCTGATTACCTTGCTGTTTGACGGTGCGATCAGCGCACTGGTCCGCGCCCGCCTGTTTATGCAGGACAACAATATCCAGGGAAAAGGTAACTCGATTTCCAAGGCCATTAACATCATCGAAGGCGGACTGAAACAGGGCCTCGATGAGCAAGCAGGCGATGACCTTACCGACAACCTGTTAGGCCTTTACGCCTATATGGTTCGCCGTCTGGTTCAGGCTAATCTGCGTAATGATGTCGAAGCCCTCGAAGAAGTTGAAGGTCTTCTGCGCAATATTGCTGATGCCTGGAAAGAAGTCGTACAACCTCAACACCTTCAGGACGCCGTTTAATGAACATTGCACCGCCACTGATCACCGTTTACCAACAGTTACTCGACCTCAGCCATGGAATGCTGCGTTTGGCAGCAGACGGCGAATGGGATGATTTGATTACCAAGGAAGTGGATTATGTCAGTGCGGTGCAAAGACTGGCGCAAACAACCGAAGCCGCCGCACCGTCGCGCCAGCTGCAAGAGCAGCTGCGTCCGGTGTTACGCCATATCCTCGATAATGAGAGCGAAGTGAAGCGTCTGCTGCAACTGCGTATGGATGAGCTGACGCAGCTGGTGGGGCAATCATCGATGCAGAAATCGGTGATGAGCGCGTACGGTAAGCAAGGTAGCGTGTATTTGCCGCAGGGTTGATTAGTTGCGATGTATTGCATGAAAAAAGGGTGAGAAGGTTATCTTCTCACCCTTTTTTTCCCGATTTTCAGGTCACCATAAATGGCGACCCTACGGGCAGAATATGTAGGGTCGCCATTTATGGTGACCTGAGGATTATTGTGCCGGTTTAGACGACACCGAAACCGGCTGCATAATCTGCGGTTCGATATCCTGAATGACTCGCGCATTCGGATTGGCGGCAACTTCGTCCAGCGCCTGCTGGCACTCAACGGTTGGGCGATCCACTTTACGCAGGCGTAAACCGTCGTAACGCAGCTCACCGCTCTCCAGCTTCAGCGGCATCACGCGCACCTGACGCGTCACGTTGACCCAATCATCGCCCAGGCGCGTTAATTTGCCCGGTTTAGCAATTACGCGCTGCCACTGGCGGCAATCCAGCGTATCGCCTTCGGCACTGATAATCAGGCTGCCCATCGCCTGCTTGCTGATCAACTTGCTTTGCGGGCCAACGGTTTGCCAGTTGCCCTGCAGTTCCAGCGGTGCCGGGGTTTTCACGGCCTGGTCATAATTGCTGATCTGCGCACAACCACTCAACGCCAGCGCGGCCAGTATCATCCACTTTTTCATTCTCGTTCCCTACACTCGCATCAATGGCGGCTACGTTATAATTTTTCCCGTCAGTTGCGCAAGGTATCTGCGGTATGCCGCGCGTTTTTCCCCGCAGCGTACGCCATAAAAAACTCAAGCCGCTCATTAATGCGCCGATAACTCATCCTGGAGTTAACGGATCTGCACAAAATAATAATTACCCACTACACACTTCATCTTCGTTACGGAGAACACCGTTATGCGATTAACCCTTCGCGCGCGCCTGACATCGATTGTCGGCCTGCTGTGCATTTTACTGATTGTTGCCGCCATCTGGGGAATCATCGGACTGCGTGCCGCCGACCAGCGGGCGCAAAATGCCTACCAGAATGAGCTGTTACCGCTGCAATACTCGTCCCGCCTGTACCGCATGGTGCAGGAACAATCCTCTACCCTGTTTGATGCCCTGCGCTACTGGACCGACAGCAGCGAAGTGGAGAAACGTCTGGCACGCATTGCGCACTACGGCGAACAGATTGCGAAAGATCGTCAAACCTGGCAGCAACTGTCGTTTGATGCGCAAACCAAGCCGCTGAGCCAGCAATTTATTACCCACCTCGACGGCTGGCAAATGGCGTTGAAAGAGGCCGGCGAACTGCTGAAAAGCGGCAATCCTTCGGCGGCATTAGTGGTGATTGAAACCCGCCTGCGCAGCGGCAGCCAGCTGCTGCAGCAGGATATTGACCAGCTGGATGCGCTGATGCGCCAGCACGCAGAACTCACCTATCAGCAAAGCAACAGCGATTACCAGCTGGCGCGCAATAGCCTGATCGTGATTCTGCTGGTCGGCCTGAGCGTGGCGCTGGTGTTCGGCTGGCTGTTGATCCGCTCAATTAATCGCTCGATTGGTCAGGCACGCGAACTCGCCGAGTCGATTGCGGCCGGTGAACTGAATCATGATATCGGTACCGTTTCGCGTGATGAGATGGGCGAACTGATGCAATCGCTCTTGCGCATGGACGTGCGTCTGGCCGAGATCGTGCGCGAAGTGGGCGAAAGCGCCAGCGCGCTCAGCGATGCCGCGCGTCAGATGGCCGACGGCAATGATGATCTCTCTGAGCGTACCCATTCGCAGGCCAGTTCGCTGGAGCAAACCGCCGCCAGCATGGAGCAGATGACCGCCACGGTAAAACATAACGCCGATAACGCCGCGCAGGCCAACGAACTGGCCACCGATGTGCGTCATCAGGCCGAACGCGGCAGCAGCGTGCTGCGTGATGCGGTCAGCGCGATGGAGGAGATTGAATCCTCCAGCAAGCGTATCGCCGATATCAACCGGGTGATCGATGAAATTGCCTTCCAGACCAACCTGCTGGCGCTAAACGCGGCAGTTGAAGCGGCGCGTGCGGGTGAGCAAGGCCGTGGCTTTGCCGTAGTGGCCGCTGAAGTACGTCAGCTGGCGCAGCGATCTGCCGGTGCCGCGCACGAGATTAAAGCGTTGATTGATGCCAGCGTCGGCAAGGTGGAAGCTGGCAGCGCGCTGGTGCAGCGTTCCGGGGCCATGTTGAATGACATCAATCACGGCGTGGCGCGCGTGGTGGATATCGTCGGCGAAATTGCCGTGGCCAGCCGTCAGCAATCCAGCGGCATTGAACAGGTCAATACTGCGGTGATCCAGATGGACGGCGCTACGCAGCAGAACGCCTCGTTGGTGCAGGAAGCCAGCGCCGCCAGCCAAACCGTCAGTGAGCATGCTGGATTGCTGGTGGAGAAGATGGCCTTCTTCCGCCTGCAACAGCGCTAAGGAGCGACATCATGCGTAAACTTCTCGCGATGTTACTGGCCACGCCGCTGCTGAGTCAGGCGGCAACCACGCTGAACATCGCCACCATCGCCAACGGCGATATGACCATCATGCAGCAGCTCTCTACGCGTTATGAACAGCAACATCCCGACGTCAAACTGCAGTGGCACGTGATGGATGATGGCGCGCTGCGTCAGGCGGTGCTGTCGGCGATGAACAGCGGCCAGCCGCAGTTTGACGTGATTACCGTTGGCACCTATGAAGCGCCGCTGTGGGGCGAAAAAGGCTGGCTGGCGCCGCTGAATACGCTGCCGGCGGATTACGTTAGCGATGATCTCATCGCTCCGGTACGCAAAGCGCTGTCGTGGCAGCAAACCCTGTATGCCCTGCCGTTCTACGGCGAAAGCAGCATGACCTATTACCGCAAAGACCTGTTTGCGGCAAAAGGCCTAACCATGCCCGATAATCCTGACTGGACCGACATCAAAAACTTCGCCGCGAAGCTGACCAACAAGCAGCAAGGCATTTACGGCCTGTGCTTGCGCGGTCAGCCTGGCTGGGGCGATAACGTTGCGCTCCTCACCACCATGGCCAACGCCTATGGCGCGCAGTGGTTCGATGAGAACTGGCAACCCACGCTCAACTCTGCGGAGTGGCGCGAAGCGCTCGGCGATTACTTGCAGATGGTGAAACAGGACGGGCCGCCGGATACGGTGAACAACAGCTTTGGCCAGATTTTGCGTCTGACAGCACAGGGCAAGTGCGCGATGTGGATCGACAGTACGGTGGCAGCCGGTCTGCTGGTTAATCCGCAGATTTCATTGGTGGCGGATAAGCTGGCCTTTGCCCCTGCGCCGGGCGGCATCACGCGTAACGGTTCCAACTGGCTGTGGTCGTGGGCGCTGGCCGTTCCCGCACATACGCCGAATCGCGATGCGGCCATCGCTTTTATCAGCTGGGCGACGTCAAAACAGTATATTCAGCAAGTGGCGGATACCGTTGGTTGGGGCGCGGTGCCGCCGGGCAGCCGCAATTCAACCTATCAGCAGCCAAGCTATCAGCGCCTGGCACCGTATGCGGCGCAGGTGCGTGCGGCGATTGAATCGGCCACCGTCGAGCAACCAACGCTTAATCCGGTGCCCTATCAGGGCGTGCAGTACGTGAGTATTCCAGGATTTGATCAGATGGGTAATGCCGTCGGGCAGAATCTGGCGGATATGCTGAGCGGCAAACTGACGCTGGACGAAACTCTGGCGAAGAATCAACAGGACGTCACGCGCATTTATCAGCAGTTGCATTGATCGGTAGCGCATAAGGTGTTTGTAGGGTGCGCATTTATGCGCACCTGGTCGCCATAGATATCGAACCCGAAAGCGTAATCCTGACAACGCAGCTTGCGCGCGTTACACTAGCGCGCAAGTTGATACGCAGGAATCCCCGAATGAAAACCCCAGAAGAGTATTACGCTCAGGCGCGTACCATGTTTTTCGCCGCCCACCCCGATTTTCAGTCTGCACTGGATGAATTCACCGAGAGCGATGCGCGCCAGGCGAACCTGTCGCTGGCCCAATTACGCGCGTGGCACGCTGAACGCATCTACGCCGCGTTTCTGCGTCAGAAGAAGCTGGATGGCATGCTGTTTTCCATTCAGTTGGCCGAACCGGATAAAGCCGTTGCCGCCGATGCCATTGAAAAATATCTGAAATCTCATGCCGAAGCTTTGGGCATGACGTGGGAAGAGTTCTGCATCAAGAACGAGCTTTAACGCCCAAGCTGTTGAATATGCATCAAGGATACAGCTCCAACCACTCAAAATGATCAGGAAAAAGTTGTACAAGTCGTTCTAACTTGTATAACTTACTCATCACGACGTAAGTCGTAGATTGTCCTTGAACGAATGGTGCTGTTGCACCGCCTCTGGAAGTGTTGCTGGATTTCCACTTCCAGAGGTAATATTTTTCTACCCTTCCCGCTCTATCCCTTTAATTTCAATGTAGCTTGCCACCGCCAGCAGACGATTAACGTGTGTGAGCAGCAGATCAACATCCGATTGTAGAAACTCCTGCGATGCACGCGAAGCCGTCACAATGGCCTCTTGTACCGTTTCGGAAATGGTCAGCGAGTTGTTCTCTTTAGCCTGAATCAGCAGTGCCGCAATCAGTAATGACTGCGCCTCAACCTGCGCCACCAGCTCCTTTGCCTCCACATCCATTTTTGCCATTTTCAGCAAGATATCGATAACCAGTTGGCGCATGTTTACCCCTGTTTTTATTTACAGTACCATGGCGCACCCAATCCGCTGAATGGAACGCCCTGATGTTTGTGGAACTGATTTACGATAAGCGCAATGTGGCCGGATTACCGGGCGCACGCGAGATGATTTTGCAGGAGTTGGAAAAGCGTGTACAGCGCGTCTTTCCCGATATTGAGGTGCGCGTCAAACCAATGGAACGGAACGCGATTGATACCGATATGAGTAAGAACGATAAAGCGACGATTGCGCGGATTGTTGAAGAGATGTTCGATGAAGCGGAAATGTGGCTGGTGGCCGATTAGGCCACCAGTGCATGACAAGCTTAGCTTTCCTGCTCGGCATGGTTGATGGCGATTTCCAGGTCCTGAATCGCCTCATCAATATCATCTAACAGCTTGCCCTGTTTGTTGAGCAAGGTGTCAAAACGTCCCGCATACTCCGGGTCTTTGTACTCACCCGCATCAAACGCCAGCCAGTGGGCAGAAAGCGTCTCAGTATTGGTCTGCGCGTAGTGGCGCATCTCTTTAAGCTGGGAGGTGACATCACGCAAGTAGTCAGTTTTGGTTTTTACAGTTTCTGTATCACTCATGCTATCTTCCTTTTCGCTTAATAAGACGATTTAAATAACGCTTGAATGATTAAAGGTAGTACAAAATATCGAAGCCGCATTAGGAATAATCGGAAGTGTCTAAAACCTGTTAATTAACAGGGGACATCCCGGTCCCCTTTGGCGAGTCGTCCTGCATTACAGATACTTCCTCGCCAGTTCAATCAGCTCATCCTTGGCGGCATCCCCCAATTTGATCACCCCCTGCTCGACAAATTTGAACGCCTGGGCAAAATCTTTCACCCCTTCTGAGAATCCTTCGCTGGCATGACTGGCCTCCTGCGTTGCGGTAGCCGGCGCCGCTGCGGTTGCAACGGGAGTCGCCACCTCGGGTGCCGTGGGCGGCACCTCTTCCGCTGGCGCAGCGGTCACCGCCTCCGGTACAGCTTCAGTTGGCGCAACCGCCACAGCTTCAGGCGCAGCAGCGGGGGCAGCCTCGGTTGAGACGTCAGCCGCAGGCGCTGCCGCCGGAACTGCGGTGACGGCAGCTGCTGGCGTAGCGACTTCGTTGGCAAAATCCTCCGCAGGTGAAGAAGCCTGGGGAGTGGCTGCGCTAGCGCTTACCGCAGCATTGGTGGTTGGATCGATAACAATTTGATCGCTCATAACGTTCTCCTTCTGACTTAATAAAGACCGCAGTCGGGCAACACTGGCTGCAATCCACGTGGTAATGCGCATGATCCCCTCCTTAACGCTTGGGTTGAGGTGGCGACTTCTCTCCTTCAGCCGGTTTCACTTTCTCAGCCGGTGCGCTGGCCGGATGCTTGTTTATGCCATCGAGTGTGTTCTGCAGCGCCACCAACTGGCTGGTCAACTCCGCCACGCGGGCTTCACGCCGCTCGGAGATGGTGCGGTACTGTTGCCGGATCTCCTCAACCCGCTGATTAGCGCTGTTACTGACAAACAGGAACAGCACCGTCATCGCCACGCACATCAGCGACAGCATCAGTAGAAAGCCGCCGAAAAACAGCTGGCGCCGATGGTTTTTCACTACGTACTCACTGTTTATCTGCGTCATCACGACTCTCCTCCAGAGTGGTAATCAGTTGGTTAACCTGACTGCGAAACTTATCGCTGTGCTCGGCTTCAGTGGTTGCCAGCAAAATGCTTAACGCGTTTTTAATCAGCCGCAGATCGGTCTCCAGCGAAGAGATACGCCGCAGGTTTTTGTCATGTCGGATGCGCAACTCATCGTTTTCCTGGCGCATCAAGGCATGACCTTCTTTGAGCAGCATCACCTGTTCTTTGTAGCTGGTGATGATCTCCCCGCCGGCACGATTGCTGGTGACGATAGCGGCAATCCCCGCCATTAACGGTTTCCAGAACACAGCTGCTGCGCCGCCGCCGAGAAGCAACGCACCTACGCTGGTGACTAAACTACTTTCCATGCTTCACCTCTCACCCCTGGCAAGGGTTGCGCCTCAAGAGCACGCTGACCACCCTTGCCAGCTTCGCGGTCAACGCCTGAATTTAAGTTTACTTTATCTCATGAATTTAAGTATACTTAAGCCAATCCTTCAGGAGATGTCAAGATGATGAAAAAAGAATCTTCCGGTGAACGCATCCGGGCACGACGTAAAGCACTGCAGTTAACACAGCAGGCGCTGGCTAAAAGTATCGGCGTTTCGCATGTGGCTGTATCGCAATGGGAAAAAGAGGAAACCGTACCGCGTGGGGAAAACCTGCTGCGGCTGGCGCAGTGGCTGCAATGTACTGCGGCATGGATTATTGATGGTGATGGCGAGGTGTTTTCAGCAGCGCCGAGCGCGGTACCTGTTGCGACGGTGCCATTGATCAGTCTGACGCAAGCGGCTGCGTGGTTGGGCGAACAGCGTTTACTGCTGCAACAACAGGCGACGCGTTTTCTCTACAGTGAAAGCACACTCAGCGATGGCGCCTTAGCGATAACGGTGGAAGATCAATCGATGCAGCCCGACTATCGCCCCGGGGACAGCTTAATCTTTGATCCCAATGTTCCGCCGCAGCCTGGCGATGTGGTGCTGGCGCTAGCAAATGGCGTGGCGCTGGTGCGTATTTATCGTCAGCAAGCTCAGCAATCTGCTGGGCAACATTTCGTCTTACGACCGCTGAACGATGATTTTCCGCAGCTACACTCGGCAGACGCTGGCCTGCAAATTATCGGCACTTTAATGGAGCTGCGACGTTATCGAAGCGGCTAGCCGCTTCGCTTAAGCTGTTATTTTGAAAAAAGTTTAGCCTAAGCGCGGGAAGCTATGGACAGACCCCGCGGTAAGCCTGTTAATGTAGCCGCAAAATAATAATTTCGTCGGACAATCGCCATGCTTACCACAATTCTTTATCGCAGCCATCTGCACGACCACGTGCCGATTAAAACGCTCGAAGATATGGTTGCTAAAGCCAATAGCAAAAACAAAAACTCGGATGTCACCGGCATCTTACTGTTTGATGGCCTGCATTTTTTCCAGCTGCTGGAAGGGCCGCGCGATGCGGTGCAGGGCATTTATCAGCGTATTTGCCACGATGCGCGCCATCATAATCTGGTGGAACTGATGCATGACTTCGCGCCAGAACGCCGTTTTGGCAAGGTCGGCATGGAGTTGTTCGATCTGCGTGAGCACGACAAAGAGAGCGTGCTGCAAGCGGTGCTGGATAAAGGTACCTCTCGCTACCAGCTCACCTATAAAGATCGTGCGCTGCAGTTTTTACGCACCTTTGTGGTGGCACGGGATAAAGAGAACTACTTTGAAATCCCGCCAGCCAATACCTGGGAATTTATTCCCGATGTAGCCTGGTTAAATGAGCTGGATGATCTTGATCAGAGCGTGCAGGATTGCCGCTTTGCCTTTCAACCGATCATCGACCCCTTCGCGCGTCGCGTCACCTCGTTTGAAGCGTTGATCCGCACGCCCACCGGCGGCTCACCGGATGAGTATTTCTCCGCTTTTGGTGGCGAAGCGGTTTACCACGCGGATATTCGCTCAAAAAAACTGGCGTTTAACGTGGCGAGCAAACTCGGGATTGGCGAGCATCGCTTGTCGATCAATCTGCTGCCGATGTCGCTGGTGACGGTGCCGAATGCGGTCGATTTTCTGCTGCAGGAGATCACCGCCAGTGGACTGGTGCCGCAGCAGATCATCGTGGAAGTTACCGAGAATGAGATCATTTCGCGCTCCGATGAGTTCGCCGCCGAAGTGAGAAAGCTCAAAGCCGCCGGTATCAGTCTGGCGCTGGACGATTTTGGTGCCGGTTTTGCCGGTTTGTCGCTGTTATCGAAATTCCAGCCGGACAAAATCAAAATCGATCGCGATATTATTCGTGATGTTCACAAAAGCGGTCCGAAGCAGGCAATTATGCACGCCATTATTAAGTGCTGTGCGTCGCTGGAGATTGCGGTCATTGCTGAAGGTGTGGAGCAAGCCGAAGAGTGGATGTGGCTGGAAGCTGCCGGTATCAGCCAGTTCCAGGGTTTCCTGTTTGCACATCCGCTGTTAAATGGCTTCCCATCCGTAGCGTGGCCGGAAATTAAATAGCATCAGCCCAAATTAAAAAACGCCGTCATTGAACGGCGTTTTTTATTAATAATAGCTAACGTCGATTTTGCCATACTGCTTATCAACCACCTTGCCTGCCGCATCGGTGGTAATAATGTCGCAGTAATAAGGCACCGCGTTTTTGTATTGGCAGACATTACTCACGGTTTTGATTTGATCATTACGCTTCACCGTGGTGACCACATCCGAAATCTTTTGCTTATCTTCTGCGCGCACCGCGCTAGCACGCGACACTTCTGTTCCGGCCTGAGTAATACTTAATACCGCCATTTCGCCATCACTGTTATACGCGAGGTGAAACGCTGCATCGGAGGCGGGAGAGGAAATCTGCTCAACCAAACCCTGCTTGTTATAGGCAATATCTACCGTCATGGTCGGCGTGACTTTCTTCACCATGGCGCAGTTTTTATCCAGCGTCACCACCACATCCTGTCCGTTTTCGCTGCCTTTTAATGCATCACCGTCGCGTGAGACTTCAATCACTTCGCCCGCTTTACCGACAGACTTCACATGCGTGAGGCAGCCGTTGCGGTCAAAATCGGCATTCACCTCGAAGATTTGCTGTCCATCTGCGGTAAACAGCGTTTGATGGGTGCTTTTGACGTTTCCAGGCAGCGCTTCAAATTGATAGAGGTAAGCGTAGTTTTTCATTTGCGGATAAAACGTCGCAGCATCCTTATCGCATCCTGCAAGCAGGACGATAGCGCTCCAAAACAGCAGGGTTTTCTTCACGTGAGAATCCTCTTCTCGAAATAATGCAGCGCATAAGGTCGGAAATTGGGCTTAATTCTGGCAGTCACCTTGCCACTCGCTTCGAACATAATCACCCGGATGAACTATACCCGAAACGACATGCAATTATCCCCTGCTTTAGCGACGCCATTTCCGCGTTTAATTCGGAAAAACGGAAAAAGTCGCCAGTTGGCGACTTAATAAATAGCGTCTTGATGTCGAAAGGATGATTCAGCCTAATGTTATTGCTTGAAGGCTAAATTTTATCGGTAGTGATATTGAGATAACGCGTTAAACCTTTGGTCGCACTTTCAGCCGCTAATTGGTTTTGCGCAACCAGACGGAACTTACCACTTTTACCATGGCGCTGTTCGTTGGAAGGCAGGACTGAATATTTGACTAAATCTTCGCCACCATCATAAGAGCACTCCATTTCCCATTGATGCGCGGTGCCTTTCGAGGCCGTGCATTTACCCGGACCGTATGAGTACATTAAAAAGTTATTGGTCGAGTTTTCAGCTTTGATAACGTAATCAGGTTTGTCGTTACTATATGCCATGCCAGCAAAAGCAACGGTAGCCGTCAGTAATACAGAGGCTCCAACAACAGCAATTTTGATTTTCACCGTAATAATCCATCATTGTAGTAGATGGGCTTATGTTATAAGAATTGTCTTGGTTTTGCACCAGGAATGTCATTTATTGTTAGCAATTGTATCTTTAGTTGATGTAACGCAAATTTTGTTATGTGTCCAAAATGTTTGGTGCTGGCCGCTCATTCAAGAAAAGAATTGGTTGATAGCTTAGGAGCATTCCGGGCCAAAACGTAACGAGACTGCCCAACCCTGCCCCATAACAAAGCGCTCTGATTCACGACTTAGTAATACTTATCCGTCAGAGAACCTATACCTGCATACTCATAATATCGGTGTAAGCCGACACCAGCTTATTGCGCACCTGCACGCCCATCTGCATAGAGATAGAAGACTTTTGCAGATCGACCATCACATCGTTTAACTGAATGCCCGGTTTACCCATCTCGAAATCCTGCGCCTGAGTGCGTGCGGACGTCTGGCTTTCGCTGATCTTATCCAGCGCTGCTTTCATCGTGGCGCTGAAATCCACCTGATTGCCTGACTCAGCCTGCTTACCGCTGGCCTGCAAAGACGTCATCTGCAGCTGCTGCAACACACCATCAATGGCCTGAATTGACATTGCCTGTTCCTCATTAAAGAAGGGATTAAATTTTCACGATGAGAAAGTTATCACACTGTCAATAGGACAAAGGCGCTAAATGAACGCAAAAAACCCGGCTTATCCAACCATCGAAGTGACACGATTCATCAAATAATGCCCGCATTAGTTTGGAATTTCATTTTGGACGTATTCAGGGAGTCAGTTTTGTCACAACCACACACCCGGTCAATTATGTCAGGCAGGAAACGGTCATGAATGCGAGTGCAGCCGCTACACAGGATACAGCAAAGAAAGGCTTCAGTGACCTTCTCGCCCGCCTGCGCGCCAATCCGCGAATTCCCTTAATTATTGCCGCCGCTGCCGTCATCGCAGTGGTTTTTGCGTTGGTGCTGTGGGCAAAGGCGCCAGACTATCGCGTCCTTTATAACAACCTCTCCGATGAGGATGGCGGCGCGATCGTCACCCAGCTGACGCAAATGAACATCCCTTACCAGTTTGCTGACAACGGTGGCGCACTGATGGTGCCCGCCGATAAAGTGCATGAACTGCGTCTGCGTCTGGCCCAGCAAGGTCTGCCGAAAGGTGGCAACGTGGGCTTCGAGCTGATGGATAAAGAGAAGTTCGGTATCAGCCAGTTTAGCGAGCAGATCAACTACCAGCGTGCGCTGGAAGGCGAACTGTCGCGCACCATTGAAACGCTCGGACCGGTGAAGAGCGTGCGCGTGCATCTGGCAATGCCAAAACCGACGCTGTTTGTGCGTGAGCAAAAGTCCCCTTCCGCTTCGGTGACGCTGAATCTGCAGCCGGGTCGTGCATTAGATGAAGGCCAAATTCAGGCCATTCAGCATATGGTTTCCAGCAGCGTGGCGGGTTTACCGCCGGGCAACGTTACGGTGGTCGATCAGACCGGCCGTCTGCTGACCCGCTCGGATAGCGAAGGCCGCGACCTGAATGATGCTCAGCTGAAATATGCCTCTGAAGTAGAAGCGCGCTTCCAGCAGCGCATCGAAGCCATCCTTAACCCGATTGTTGGCCAAGGCAATGTGCATGCGCAGGTGACGGCGCAGATCAACTTTGACCGCAGCGAGCAAACCGACGAGAAATATCAGCCGAACGCCAATCCGAACAACTCCGCGGTGCGTTCACGCCAGACCAGCAACTCCGAACAGAACGGCAGCCCGTATCCAGGCGGCGTGCCGGGCGCCTTGTCGAATCAACCGGCGCCAGCCAACACCGCGCCAGTGACCAATCCGCAGAACAATACTGCTAATGGTCAGAACGCCAACGGTCAAAACGCCAACGCGCAGAACAACGGCACCACTACCACCAGCACGGCGCAAAGTAGCGGCCCAAGCAGCTCCACCCGTAACGACACCGTTAACTACGAGCTGGATCGCACCATTCGTCATACCAAGCTAAACGTGGGCGATGTGCAGCGTCTCTCCGTTGCCGTGGTCGTCAACTATCGCGATGACGGTAAAGGCAAAGCGGTGGCGCTGAACGAGCAACAGATCAAGCAGATTGAAGATTTAACCCGCGAAGCGATGGGCTATTCGCAAACGCGTGGCGACAGCGTCAACGTGGTGAACTCGCAGTTCAACATGACCGAGCCAAGCGGTGGCGACCTGCCATTCTGGCAGCAGCAAGCGTTCTTCGATCAGCTGATGACCGCCGGTCGCTGGCTGCTGGTGGCGCTGGTCGGCTTCATCCTCTATCGCAAGCTGGTACGTCCACAGCTGATGCGTAAGAAAGAGCAAGAGAAAGCGGCCGCTGAAGCGCTGGCAGCTCGCTCTGCAGCGATGGAAGAGGAAGAAGCCTTTAACGTTCAGCTCAGCAAAGATGAGTTGGATCAGGAGCGTAAATCTACTAACCGCATGAGCGCCGAGGTGATGAGCCAGCGTATCCGCGACATGTCTGAAAACGATCCGCGCGTTGTGGCGCTGGTTATCCGCGAATGGATGAGTAAAGAACTATGAGTCTGACCGGTACAGAAAAAAGCGCCATTCTGATGATGACCATCGGCGAAGAGCGCGCGGCGGAGGTGTTCAAACACCTCAACCAGCGTGAAGTGCAGCACCTGAGTGCGGCGATGGCGGCAATGCGTCAGGTGTCGCACAAGCAGCTGACGGAAGTGCTGCGTGAGTTTGAAGTTGATGCAGAACAGTTCGCCGCGCTGAGCCTCAACTCCAATGAATACCTGCGTTCGGTGCTGATCAAAGCGCTGGGCGAAGAGCGCGCCTCAAGCCTGCTGGAAGATATTCTCGAGAAAAACGAGACCACCAGCGGCATGGAAACGCTCAACTTCATGGAGCCGCAGGCGGCAGCGGATCTTATTCGCGACGAGCATCCGCAGATTATCGCCACCATTTTGGTCCACCTCAAACGTGGCCAGGCGGCGGATATTCTGGCGCTGTTCGACGAGCGTCTTCGCCACGATGTGATGCTGCGTATCGCCACCTTCGGTGGTGTCCAGCCGGCGGCGCTGGCGGAGCTGACCGAAGTGCTCAACGGCCTGCTCGACGGCACCAACCTCAAGCGCGCGAAGATGGGCGGCGTGAGAACCGCAGCAGAAATTATCAACCTGATGAAAACTCAGCAGGAAGAAGCGGTTATCGAAGCGGTACGCGACTTCGATGGCGAGCTGGCACAGAAGATCATCGACGAGATGTTCCTGTTCGAAAACCTGGTGGAAGTGGACGATCGCAGCATCCAGCGTCTGTTGCAGGAAGTGGAATCCGAGCAGTTGCTGGTCGCCCTGAAAGGTGCCGAGCAGCCGCTGCGCGAGAAGTTCCTCAAGAACATGTCAGCCCGTGCGGCCGATATCCTGCGCGACGATCTGGCCAACCGCGGCCCGGTACGTATGTCGGCAGTGGAGAACGAACAGAAAGCCATCCTGCTGGTGGTACGTCGCTTAGCAGAATCCGGCGAGATGGTGATTGGTGGTGGCGAGGAAACCTATGTCTGATGCCTTTTCCGCCCGCGCGTGGCAGCGCTGGCAGCCTGATGATTTAGGCAGCGCATTTCGCACCGAACCGGAGCCGCAGCCAGAGGAAGCGGAGAGCGAGGTTGAGCTAAGCGCCGAAGCTGAACAGCAACAACAGCTGGAACGTATGCAGCAGCAGATGCGCAAAGATGCGCAGACGCAGGGCTACAGCGAAGGCTATCAAAAGGGCTTTGCCGAAGCGCAGCAGAACGGCTATGACGCCGGTTTTCAGCAAGGTTTAGCCGATGCGCAGCAGCAGCAGGCACCGCTGCAGGCGCGTATGCAGCAGTTGGTAACCGAGTTCCATCACACGCTTGAAGCACTGGACAGCGTGATTGCCTCGCGCCTGATGCAGCTGGCGTTGGAAGCCGCGCGCACGGTGATTGGTCAGGCTACGCAGGTGGATGGCAGCGCCCTGCTGCGCCAGATTCAGCAGCTGATTCAGCAGGAGCCGATGTTCAGCGGCAAACCGCAGCTGCGCGTGCATCCGGATGATTTGCAGCGCATTGAGCAGACGCTTGGTCCAACGCTGGATCTGCACGGCTGGCGCTTGCTGGCTGACAGCACCCTGCATCCAGGCGGCTGTAAACTCAGCGCCGAAGATGGCGATCTCGACGCCAGCGTGGCAACACGCTGGCAGGAGCTGTGCCGTCTGGCCGCTCCGGGGACACTGTAATGACTTCCTCGCGCCTTTCACGCTGGCTCGGCGCGCTCGACGCCTTCGAAGACCGCATTTCACAGGTGCAAACCGTGCGTCGCTACGGTCGCCTGACGCGCGCCACCGGTTTAGTACTGGAGGCCACCGGCCTGCAGCTGCCGCTGGGTGCCACCTGCATTATTGAACGTACCGACGGCAGCAAGATTACCGAAGTTGAAAGTGAAGTGGTCGGCTTCAATGGGCAGAAACTGTTAATGATGCCGCTGGAAGAAGTGGACGGCATCTTACCCGGCGCCCGCGTGTATGCGCGCGTCAGCGGCGACAGTGGCCACAGCGGCAAACAGATGCTGCTTGGCCCGGAGCTCCTCGGTCGCGTACTCGATGGTAGCGGCAAACCGCTGGATGGCTTGCCATCGCCGGAAACCGGCTATCGGGCCCCGCTGATCACCGCCCCGTTTAACCCGCTACAACGTACGCCAATTGAAGATGTGCTGGATACCGGCGTGCGCGCCATCAACGCACTGCTGACGGTGGGTCGCGGCCAGCGTATGGGCCTGTTCGCCGGTTCTGGCGTCGGTAAAAGTGTGCTGCTCGGCATGATGGCGCGCTACACCAAAGCCGATGTCATCGTGGTCGGTTTGATTGGTGAACGTGGTCGCGAAGTCAAAGAGTTCATTGAAAACATCCTTGGCGCTGAAGGTCGCGCGCGTTCGGTGGTGATCGCCGCGCCCGCAGATGTGTCACCGCTGCTGCGTATGCAGGGTGCGGCCTATGCCACGCGCATCGCCGAAGATTTCCGCGATCGCGGTCAGCATGTGCTGCTGATTATGGATTCCCTCACCCGCTACGCCATGGCGCAGCGTGAAATCGCGCTGGCGATCGGTGAGCCGCCGGCCACCAAAGGCTATCCGCCTTCGGTGTTCGCCAAACTGCCAGCGCTGGTGGAACGTGCCGGTAACGGCACCCACGGCGGCGGATCCATCACCGCGTTTTATACCGTGTTGACCGAAGGTGACGATCAGCAGGACCCGATTGCTGACTCGGCGCGTGCGATTCTCGACGGCCACATTGTGTTGTCACGTCGCCTGGCGGAAGCCGGTCACTATCCGGCCATTGATATTGAAGCGTCGATCAGCCGCGCCATGACCTCATTAATTGATGAGACGCACTATGCGCGCGTGCGCCAGTTCAAACAGTTGCTCTCCAGCTTCCAGCGTAACCGCGATCTGGTGAGCGTGGGGGCGTATGCCGCAGGCAGCGATCCGATGCTGGACCGAGCCATCAAGCTCTATCCAGAGATGGAAGCCTTTCTGCATCAGGGGATTTTCGAACGCAGCGACTACGACGATGCCTGTTTGCATCTGCAGGCGATGTTCGGTTAGCGCTAAGCGAGGTTGAACCATGAAAACCACCAGTGCGATCAATAAGCTGCGCGATATGGCGGAGCAAGAACTGGAGAGTGCGGTGATTCACCTCGGTGATATGCGCCGCGGCGTGCAGCAGGCCGATGAACAACTCAGCATGCTGCTGGATTATCAGGATGAGTATCGCAATAAGCTCAATCAGGATATGTCCGGCGGCATCGCCAGCACCCGCTGGACCAATTATCACCAGTTTATTCAGACGCTGGAAAAAGCCATCGATCAGCATCGCCAACAGCTCTCACAGTGGAATCAGCGTCTCGATACCGCGCTGAGCAACTGGCGCGAAAAGCATAAGCGACTCAATGCCTATCAAACGCTGATTACCCGCGCTGAAGAAAATGCATTACGACAAGAAAACCGTCTCGATCAGAAACGGATGGATGAATTTGCCCAACGGGCCGCATTGAGGAAAGGCGAATGATTACGCTGCCAACAGTTGCTACGCAAACCTCGGGTTTGGGAGACGCTGACACTTCAGTTTCATCAGATCTGCTGGCGGCCACGGATACGCTGCCGCAGGGTTTTATTACCGAACTGGGTAACCGCTTGCTGACGCTGGCGAAGCAACAAGCTGTTAACACGCAATCAACTGATCTGCCAGCAGAAGTTGATGAAAAAGACGCCAGCAAAGCCTCGTTAAGCGCGTTATTGCAGGCGCTGGAGAAACCGGATGCGTTAAACGCACTTTTACAGCCGGAAAACACTAAAGCCACGCTGAAATCAGCCGATGATAAAGATAAGCCTGAGGCAAGTTCGTTAACTGCCAGCGACTTACAGAATGTGCAGGCGCTATTTGCCATGTTGCCGGTGGCGGTTGAGAACCGCAGCAGTCAGACGGCGGAAACAGAAAGCGTTAGTGCCGGCAAAACCGACACGCGCGCTTCGCTTAATTCAGCACTGTTAAGTAGTTCGCTGGAAAGTGCAATAAAAGAAGAAGCAACGCAGCCGGATAGCGCAAAGAGTCAAGCCAGCGATGCAGGAACGCGCTTAACGCAAACGGCTGCCAGCACGCAAACCAGCAGCAGCGTCAGCACATCGACAAACAATAACGGCGCTTTGACGCTGGATGAAAGTTTTAAGCAGGTGCTGAATGCGTTGAGCAAGCCGGAAGAGCGCAGCGCCGCGCCGGTCAGTGATGACCCGGTTGCGCCGTTGACCAGCGCCCCGCTCAGCAGCAGCAGTTCGCTGGTGACCAGCACCGCCTCGACCAGCACCACGCCGTCGACACCGATGCTGAATGCGCAGCTCGGCAGCGACGAATGGCAGCAAGCGCTGAGTCAGCAGATTGTGATGTTTAGCCGCAACGGGCAGCAGAACGCCGAGTTGCGCTTACATCCGCAGGATCTGGGCGCGATTCAGATCAGCCTGAGCCTTGATAAGGATCAGGCACATTTAAGTATGGTTTCCAGCCACAGCCAAGTGAGGGCCGCGCTGGAAGCGGCTCTCCCTCAACTGCGTACAGCGCTGGCGGAGAGCGGTATTAACCTGGGACAGAGTAACGTCAGCAGCGACGCCTTCGCACAGGGCCAGAGTTATCAGGGCCAACAGGAAGGACGTCGTGACGGACAGCACGGCAGCTTTACCCTCTCCCAGGACAGTGACAACGAGATAACGCCTATTGCCGTCCCGGCAGCCCTTCAAGCGCGCGTGGCCGGTAACGGCGCTGTCGATATCTTTGCCTGACAGCCGCTAAACGCTGAAGGTAAGCGTAAAACCCGCGTCTTTTCTTCCCATTGTTTGACTTAAGACGCGGGATAATCTGTCCAGGTAAGCCGAGAGGCTTGCCCATAATTCACAGGAAGTAACTGCAAACATGTCTGATAACGCGAAAGCTAAAGGCCGCAAACGTTCACTACTACTACCGGTGTTACTGATTGTAACGCTGGCCGCTTGCAGCGTGGCAGGCTATGCAGTCTGGCGAATGATGAATAAACACGAGGGTAGCCAACCGGAAGCGGCGAAAGTCGAGCCACCGGCTGCTCCAGTATTTTTTGCAATGGATACGTTTACAGTAAACCTGGTCAATCCTGACAACGATCCTGACCGCGTGCTGTACGTGGGGTTCACCCTGCGTCTGCCCGATGAGGATACCCGTCGTCGGTTGAATGATTACCTGCCGGAAGTGCGCAGCCGTCTGCTGTTACTGCTGTCGCGTCAAAACGCGACGGCACTGGCAACAGAGCAAGGCAAACAGGCCCTGGTTGAGCAGATCAAACAGGTGCTGGCGCCGCCGCTGGTAAAAGGTCAACCGGCTCAGGCCGTCAGTGACGTGCTGTTTACCGCCTTCATTTTGAGGTGATTTAATGGGCGATAGCATTCTCTCCCAGGCTGAGATTGACGCGCTGCTTAATGGCGACAGTGACAGTGCGGAAGTAGAGAACAGTTCCAAAGGGGCCGATGGCGATATCCGCCCCTATGATCCCAATACCCAGCGTCGCGTGGTACGTGAGCGTCTGCAGGCGCTGGAGATCATCAACGAGCGCTTTGCCCGTCAATTCCGTATGGCGCTGTTTAACCTGCTGCGCCGTAGCCCAGATATCAGCGTGGGTGCGATCAAGATTCAGCCGTACCACGAGTTTGCCCGCAACCTGCCGGTGCCAACCAACCTGAACCTGATCCACCTGAAGCCGCTGCGCGGTACGGCACTGGTGGTGTTTTCACCGAGCCTGGTATTTATTGCTGTCGATAACCTGTTTGGCGGCGACGGTCGTTTTCCGACCAAAGTAGAAGGCCGTGAATTTACCCATACCGAACAGCGCGTCATCCGCCGCATGTTGAAGCTGGCGCTGGATGGCTACAGCGACGCCTGGAAGGCGATTTATCCGCTGGACGTGGAGTATGTGCGTTCAGAGATGCAGGTGAAGTTCACCAACATCACCACTTCCCCGAACGATATCGTGGTCAACACGCCGTTCCAGGTGGAAATTGGTAACCTGGTGGGTGAATTCAATATCTGTATTCCGTTTTCGATGATTGAGCCGCTGCGCGAGCTGTTGGTCAATCCACCGCTGGAAAACTCACGTCAGGAAGATAACCACTGGCGCGACAATCTGGTGAAACAGGTGCAGCACTCGGAGCTGGAGCTGATTGCCCACTTCGCTGAAACATCGCTGCGTCTGTCACGCATTTTGCAGCTGAAACCTGGTGACGTCCTGCCCATTGAGAAGCCGGACCGCATCATTGCTCACGTTGATGGCGTACCGGTACTGACCAGCCAATACGGCACCATTAATGGCCAGTATGCCCTGCGTGTAGAACATTTGATTAACCCGATTTTGAATTCGCTGAACGAGGAACAGCCCGATGAGTGACAGCAAGAAACCGTCCGATGACGACATCTCCGCGGACGATCTGTGGGCTGCAGCTATGAACGAACAGACCGCGACCAGCGCGCCTGATCCGACCGAGAATGTGTTCAAATCGTTAGAGAATCCTGGCATCAGCGGTTCGCTGCAGGATATCGATCTGATTATGGACATCCCGGTCAAACTGACCGTGGAGCTGGGCCGCACCAAGATGACCATCAAAGAGCTGCTGCGTCTGACGCAGGGTTCCGTGGTGGCGCTGGATGGCCTCGCCGGTGAGCCACTGGATATTCTGATCAATGGTTATCTGATCGCCCAGGGTGAAGTGGTGGTGGTAAACGACAAATATGGCGTGCGCATCACCGACATCATCACCCCGTCTGAACGTATGCGTCGTCTGAGCCGTTAAGCATGTTGAAGAACACGCAAAGCGAACAGCCGGTTCACAGCCAGCCGGTGGTCTCCACCGGTTCGGTGATTGGACAAGTCAGCAGCGTGCTGGCGGTGATTGTTCTGCTGATTCTGGCCTGCGGCTGGCTGGCTAAACGCCTGGGTTTTGCGCCGAAAACGGTGACTGGCCAGGCGTTAAAAGTCAGCGCCACCGTGCAGGTCGGCCAGCGTGAGCGCGTGGTGATTGTGGATACCGCCGATGCACGCCTGGTGTTGGGCGTCACCGCGCAGCAAATCACCCATCTGCACTCTTTGCCACCGCTGCCGCCGGAAGAACAAACCGGTAACAGCGTAGCACCACAAGATTTTCGTCAGCTGTTCCAGAACCTGGTTAAACGTCCCGGAAAACCCTAATGATGCGTCGATTACTCGCTCTTCTGCCGCTTTTATTGCTGGCACCGGTTGCCCATGCGCAGCTGCCGGGCTTAATCAGCCAACCGCTGGCTAATGGCGGACAGAGCTGGTCGCTGCCGGTACAGACGCTGGTGTTCATCACTTCGCTGACCTTTATACCGGCGGTGTTGCTGATGATGACCAGCTTCACCCGCATCATTATTGTGTTTGGTCTGCTGCGTAACGCCCTCGGCACGCCTTCCGCGCCACCGAACCAGGTGCTACTAGGCCTGGCGCTGTTTCTGACCTTCTTTATCATGGCGCCGACCTTCGACAAGATCTATTCCGACGCCTATTTACCGTTCAGCCAGGACAAAATCAGCATGGCTGACGCCATCGATAAAGGCGCGCAGCCGCTGCGCGAATTTATGCTGCGTCAAACGCGTGAAGCCGACCTGGCGCTGTTTGCCCGTCTCGCCAATACCGCGCCAATTGAAGGCCCGGAAGCGGTGCCGATGCGCATTCTGCTGCCGGCTTATGTCACCAGTGAACTGAAAACCGCCTTCCAGATTGGTTTTACCGTGTTCATCCCTTTCCTGATCATCGATCTGGTGGTCGCCAGCGTGTTAATGGCGCTGGGGATGATGATGGTGCCGCCCGCGACCATCTCCCTGCCGTTCAAGCTGATGCTGTTTGTATTGGTGGATGGCTGGCAGCTGCTGGTGGGTTCGCTGGCGCAAAGCTTTTACTCTTGAGTGGCAATCGCCCTCACCTTTCTTTCCTTAGGAGTGCAGCATGACACCTGAATCAGTGATGGTTATGGGCCAGGAAGCAATGCGTGTCGCCCTGTTGATGGCTGCACCGATGTTGCTGGTCGCGTTAATTAGCGGTTTGATCATTAGCGTGTTGCAAGCGGCAACCCAGATCAACGAACAAACGCTCTCCTTTATCCCGAAAATTCTGGCCGTTGCGGCCACCGCGGTGATCGCCGGTCCATGGATGCTGAATCTGATGCTGGACTATATGCGTACCCTGTTTAACAACCTGCCTTACATCATTGGCTGATGATTAACCTCGATAGCAGCCAGCTGATTCATTGGGTCGCGCAATTTTTCTGGCCGATGGTGCGTTTGCTGGCGCTGTTTGCCAGCGCGCCGGTGCTGAGTGAAAAATCGATTCCCAAGCGCGTCAAAATTGGTCTGGCGGTAGTGACCACCTGGATCATCATTCCGCTATTGCCGCCGGTTGAAGCCACTCTATTTACCCCTGCAGGCTTTTGGTTACTGTTACAGCAGCTGCTGATTGGCGTAAGCCTGGGTCTAACGATGCAGTTCGCCTTTGCCGCGGTACGGATGGCGGGTGAAGTGATTGGTTTGCAGATGGGCTTGTCGTTCGCCACCTTCTTTGATCCCGGTAGCCGGTTAAACATGCCGGTGCTGGCGCGTTTTCTCGATATGCTGGCGATGCTGCTGTTCCTGACCTTCAATGGCCATCTTTGGCTGATCTCGTTGTTGGTGGACAGTTTTCATACTTTGCCGATCAGCGATCAGCCTCTCAACGCCAACGCCTTTATGGCGTTAGTCAAAGCCGCCGGATTAATTTTCCTTAATGGCATGATGTTAGCGCTGCCCTTAATAGTTCTGCTCCTCACGCTAAACATGGCACTAGGTTTGTTAAACCGTGTTTCACCACAGCTCTCCATTTTCGCGGTTGGCTTCCCGATTACCTTAACGGTGGGCATCCTGAGTGTAGGGTTGATGATGCCGCTGCTTGCTCCCTTCTGTGAACATCTGTTCAGCGAAGTCTTTGATTTACTCGCCCAGTTTATGTCAGAACTTTCCCGCGCTGGTTGATTAACTATTCTGTAGGCGTCCTTAAGTAATAGTTAAGCAATCAAAATCAGTCAGTGCATTTTTCGAACCATATTTCTCAGAAATCAACTGAGGAAATTCTGATAAGTGCGCATTTTAGGTGAAAATTATTCTTATTAAACCGCGCTTCGCGTATTTTAGTCAGACGATTCCTAAGGGGCTAAACCTTGGGAATTGGTTGATTAAATGCTCAAAGGGCTGTTTTTAAACAAAAAAAATTCACAGCGATTTTTCTTGTCTAAATCCCTTTTTTCCGGCATTGTCAACGCTCGCTAAAGCGTCACACTTTCGCATTACAAATGTTTTTAAGATTTGTCCTATCAGATTTGTCTGTGATCTGCGCGATAGTGACAGGGCTCTCAAAACAGAGCGAATTAAACACTTAATGCAAATGCTCAGCCATTCCCACTATGGCTGGGTTTAGAGTGACGTGGATGTACTATAAAAAATAACTTCGCAGCACGGTTCAGGGAAGAGTCATGATGGCGCATGGATAACTAACGCCAATCTGCTGAGCAGAATAAAAAAGTGTCTTTGGAAATTTCTCTCGTACCGCAAACGCGTATTCATCGTTGATTTAAACGGATAACAAATTGGTGAGGGTCGCTATAATGCCAACGATTATTATGGATTCATGTAATTACACACGCCTCGGATTGTCTGACTATATGGCAGCTAAAGGAGTTAAAAAGAAAAATATTACTCCTGTGTCTGACATTGAACAATTGCAACAAAGATGTGAGCAAATAAAGCCGGGTGTCGTGTTTATCAACGAAGAGTGCTTTATTCACGAATCTGATTCTAGCGATCGTATTCGTGCCATTATTATGCAGCATCCAGATACCTTATTCTTTATATTCATGGCGATCTCGAATATCCATTTTGAGGAATACCTCTACGTTCGTAAGAACCTGATTATTACATCAAAATCGATAAAAACTTCGACGTTGGATTCCTTATTAGGAACCTACTTGCAAAAGAAACTCAACGCTTCGCCGCGTATTTCTGCCGGGCTCGACGTGCATCCACTGACATTAAGTCAGACTGAATCGAATATGCTGAAAATGTGGATGTCAGGTCATGACACCATTCAAATTTCAGACCAGATGCAAATTAAAGCCAAAACGGTTTCGTCACACAAAGGTAATATTAAACGTAAAATTAAAACCCATAATAAGCAGGTAATTTATCATGTGGTACGTTTGACTGATAATGTCACCTCAGGGATTTATGTTAACGTGCGATAATTTCTCAACGTTAATTTACCGGAATAATTTGAGCTACAGACAGGCAGCAACGCGGTGAACGCTCGGCGCTTACTAAAATAAGTGACTTGGGTGTACACCTGCAGCCAATGCGCCTGCAGCTTGAAGTATGAAGGGGTGAAGGGCCAATCCAATGGATTGGCCTTTTTTCGTTTTGCGGGTTTGATCCCACTTTCCTGCCTAATCCTTTCCCCTCACCTGCCGATGCTTACTCTCATAACACCTACCTACATGAGAGCAAGGATATGAAAACAGCATCGATTGATGAGCAATATAAGCTCAGCATCTGGCAGAACCTGCGCCTGATGCCTCTGTTCAGTATGATCTTTGGTGGCATTCTGCTGCTTTTTGCCCTGTGCATTGGACTCGCCAGCTACTTTTTGATTCAAAGTAATAATTCACTCAATGATGCCACCGAAGAAATTCAAATTCGTATGGGCATCTCTAACAGCTCAAACCATCTGCGCACCGCGCGTCTGAATGTGCTGCAATCTGGCGCCGCCGCGCGTATTGGCGAGATGGATGGCTATCGTGCCGATTTAGCGCGCACCGAAACACGTATTAAGCAGGCGCGTGAAGGCTTCAAGCTGTATATGGATCGTAAGGCGAAAACCCCGGCCGACATTGCGCTCGATGAGCCGCTGACGGCCAGCTTTAATGCTTACATCGATAAAGGCTTGAAGCCGATGATTGAATCGGCCAAACAAGGCAGCTTCGAGGGCATCGTGGCGCAGGAAACGGATGTGACGCGCAAGCTGGATGATGCTTACAACGCGGTGTTGCTGAAAGCGATTAAGATCCGCACCGACCGCGCAGAAACGATTAACGCCGAAGCCGCCCATCAATCGCGCGTCGGCTTTATTGCCATGGCGATTGCCTTTGCTGCGGCGCTGGTGCTGGTACTGCTCACCTTTGTATTCCTGCGTCGCGTGGTGATTACACCGCTGCGCCAATCGGTTGATCGTATTGAGCGCATCGCGCAAGGCGACTTAACGGCACCGGAGCAGGCCTACGGTCGCAGCGAGATCGGCAGCTTACTGCATAACCTGCAGCTGATGCAGGCGTCGCTGGTGCGCACCGTGGGAACGGTGCGTGAAGGTGCGGTGGCGATTTACCAGGGTTCTAGCGAGATCTCGGCCGGCAACACCGATCTCTCCTCGCGCACTGAGGAACAAGCCTCCGCACTGGAGCAAACTGCCGCCAGCATGGAGCAGTTAACCGCGACGGTGAAGCAGAATGCCGAGAACGCCCATCATGCCAGCCAGCTGGCCGTAGATGCCTCAGGTAAAGCACGCAGCGGCGGCGACCTGGTGAGCGGCGTGGTACAGACCATGACCAATATCTCTGGCAGTTCGAAGAAGATTGCGGAGATCACCAACGTCATCAACAGCATCGCGTTTCAGACCAACATTCTGGCGCTCAACGCCGCCGTAGAAGCGGCGCGTGCGGGTGAACAGGGTCGCGGTTTTGCGGTGGTTGCCAGCGAAGTACGTAACCTCGCCCAGCGCAGTGCGCAGGCCGCCAAAGAGATTGAAACGCTGATTGCGGAATCGGTGGGATTAATTACCAACGGTTCGCGCCAGGTCGGTGAAGCCGGTAACACCATGAGTGAAATTGTTGAAGCGGTGCGTCGCGTTACCGACATCATGGCGGAAATTGCTGCCGCCTCAGATGAGCAGAGCCGTGGCATTCAGCAGGTTAGTCTGGCGGTGACCGAAATGGATAACGTGACGCAGCAGAACGCCTCGCTGGTTGAAGAAGCCTCTTCGGCTGCGGCCTCGCTGGAAGATCAGGCCGGTAGATTGACGCAGGCGGTGGCGGTGTTCCGCTTGAATGACACGCCGGTGGCGCAGGTTGCTAAAGCCGCCCAGTCCGCCTTACGCACGCCGAATCTGGCGCCACGTCCGGCGTTGGCGACGTCGGGGAATGATAATTGGGAAACGTTTTAATTTGGATCGGGGCGCAGTTTGAGATTTAGGTGCGGGTTGCCCCGCACTAATTCCCTCTCCCACAAGTGGGAGAGGGAATTAGTAGGTAAGGGCAAAAATTAATCAAGCCCCTTCATACGGCTCGACAAAAACCCCTTCCGCATGGTCGCTTTCATTGAAGAACCAAATCCCCAGCGGGTAATCATCCAACGCCACCAGATACATGGTGCCTTCATTAAATGCTTCCACGGCCAGCACCGTACCCACACGGCGCGGGCCGCCATCGGTTTTTACCGTAACGCGGTCATTCACCTTCATTGATTACTCTCCACAAATTGTCCTGCGACACAGTGTAACGGAAGATAATCATGACCGCCTGATCGCGATCAGCGTCGGGCGATAACCCACACGGCATGCACGATACCTGGAATGTAACCGCACAGCGTTAGCAAGATATTAAGCCAGAAGGCACCACCAAAACCGACCTGCAGGAATACACCCAGCGGGGGCACTAAAATCGCAATCACAATACGTAAAAAGTCCATACTCTCTCCCTGATAACACTTAGCAATCAATCGCTAAGCATAGACGCTGCTACACGCATTGCATTTAAAGGCAGGTAAAAGTTTGTCAGGATGCGACTTTTCACTTTCTTAACGTTTCGCAGAGAGACTTTTGACATCGGCTGCTCGTACACTTCTCATTACTGCACCAACCCCAAAGGCGCAGTCAACCTAAAAGTAACAAGGATTTTTGCCCGCGCAGCGCGGGCTTTTTTTTGCCTGCTATTCCGCTTCCCTCCCCCTCTCCAGCACCGTCTATACTGGTAATACATCCGATCGCCTCTGGGAGGCCGCCATGACGACTGCAAAAGAGTACAGCGAGAATGTGCAGCGCGACGTGAATATTGATGTCGATGCGCTGCTGGAAGCGATTCAGAAGAGAACGTCGGGCGAGGTGAAAGAGTTTATGGAAGCCGAGCACGCTCATCGCGTTAGGGTAAACGGTGAGGCCTATGACTCCTACACCGAGTTAGCCGAAGCCTTCGAACTCGACATCCGCGACTTCGCTATCAGCGAAGTGAACCGATGAAATCGATTTCAAAAAAATACCCGGCGGGATGGCCGGGTAAAGTAAATCAGTAAATTCGTTACACCAGGGAATTCTTAACACCA
The DNA here is from genome assembly GCF_037479095.1 of Pantoea nemavictus. Classification (NCBI taxonomy): domain Bacteria; kingdom Pseudomonadati; phylum Pseudomonadota; class Gammaproteobacteria; order Enterobacterales; family Erwiniaceae; genus Pantoea; species Pantoea nemavictus. Next base: position 360,728 of record NZ_JBBGZW010000001.1, read on the forward strand.
AGCCAGATTACGCCTTAGCGCACTTAAGACAAGTCTTATCCCTGCATGTAAATTGAACATTTTCGTATAACCATTCATCTAAATCGCCGCAGGCACCGCGTCGCTACTGATTATTTGCTGTGCACAAACCGTGCATGGACAAATCTACTGTGAATAGCATTTAAGAATTATCCTGGTTGTCGCTCGCCTGTCCCCGCGGAAAAGTGTGATCGCGATTCCGCTATTATACTGATTACTCTTCGCTTTACGGATGCCACTGGCGTTAGGAGTGTGATGATGCTGAGTCTTAACTCTTCACTGATGGTCGTGACCGATCTTGATGGCTCACTGCTGGATCATCATGACTACAACTGGGATGCCGCCAGCGAATGGCTGGCGCGTCTGAAACAACATCAAATCCCACTGGTGATTTGTTCCAGCAAAACCGCAGCAGAAATTGTTCCTCTGCAAAAGCGGCTGGGCATTGCCGGTGCCCCCTTTATTGCGGAAAACGGCGCACGCGTGGTATTCGGCGGCGATCAAATCCTCGCAACGGAGCCTGGCGCAGCCTATCGCACGCTGTGCCAGACGCTGAAGACTCTGCAAGCGCAGTTCCGCTTCGATGGTTTTCACCAGTTTAGCGACGCCGACGTCGCACGCTTTACCGGATTAACCCTGGCTGAAGCCAGTCAGAGCCGCTTACGCGAAGCCTCCGAAGTGGTGCTGTGGCGCGACGACGAGCATCGTTTAGCCGCATTCCGTGAGGCGCTGGCCGAGCATCACCTCGCCTTAACACAGGGCGGACGTTTCTGGCACGTCATGCCCGTCGGCACCGGCAAAGGCATTGCGCTGGCGCAAATCCAGCAGCATCTGGCCGAGCAAGAAGGCCAGTCGCGCATCACTCTCGGATTAGGTGATGGCCCCAATGATGTGCCGATGTTAGAGCGTGTCGACTACGCCGTAGTGATTAAGGGCTTCAGCAAAACGCCGGTAGAACTGCAACGCACGGATAGCGAGCATGTTTACTACACCGCGCACGTCGGCCCGCAAGGCTGGCGCGAAGGGCTGGACTATTTTCTTGCGCCTAACGATTAACGACCAAAAACCTGAAGGATGAGACGATGAGTGATTTTTACCAGAATGGTGTCATTACTAATTTTCATAATCTCACCCACCGCAGCGTCGAATCGCTGGAAAAAGAGATGGTGCGCTTCGCGCGCAAACGCAAGATGGGGCTGATTTTGCCCTCGTTGTTCTCGGAACTGGAAGGGCCGGCGCTGGATAATATCGTCAATGAACTGGCGAAAGTGCCCTATCTCGACGAGATTGTCATTGGCCTCGATCGCGCCGATCGCGATCAGTTTCTCTTCGCCCGTGAGTTCTTTTCACGCCTGCCACAGCGCCACCGCATTCTATGGAATGACGGCCCGCGCCTGAAAGCGCTGGACGCCGAGTTGGATAAAGAGGGATTGTCGCCGAGCCAGCCCGGCAAAGGGCGCAACGTGTGGTTCTGTACCGGTTACACGCTGGCATCCGATCGCACCCAGTGCGTGGCGCTGCACGACTGCGATATCGTTACCTATGAACGCGGCATGCTGGCGCGTCTGCTCTATCCGTTGGCCAATCCATCATTTCAGTATGAGTTCTGCAAAGGATTTTATGCGCGCGTGGCCGATGGCAAGCTGAATGGCCGCGTCGGCCGTTTGCTGGTGGGCCCGCTACTGCGCTCGTTACAGAAAGTTTACGGCCACTCCGAGTATCTCGACTACCTCACCAGCTTCCGCTATCCGCTTTCCGGCGAGTTCGCCATGCGCACCCACGTGCTCAACGGCATCAAGATTCCTGGCGATTGGGGACTGGAGATTGGCGTGTTGTCGGAGATTTATCGTAATTACACCACGCGCCAAACTTGTCAGGTGGAGATCGCCGACAACTACGATCATAAACATCAGCCGCTGGCTGAGGATGACGGAACCGGCGGATTGAAGCGCATGAGTAATGACATCGTGCAGTCGCTGCTGCGTAAGCTGGCGACCATGGGAGTTCCGCTGACCAGCGATTCATTCCGCGTGCTGAAAGCCACCTACTATCGCAATGCGCTGGATATGATGGAGGTCTATAACCATGAAGCCACCATGAACGGCCTCAAGTTTGACCAGCACATTGAAGAAGCGGCGGTGGAGATGTTTACTCAGGCGATTCTTGATGCCGGACAGGCGTTTATTGAACGTCCCAACGAGAAACCGTTTATTCCAAGCTGGAGTCGCGTGCAATCGGCGTTTCCTGACATCCTGCAGCGAATTTATCAGGCAGTAGAAGAGGATAATGACGGCAAGGTTTGACGCGGGGGAACCACATTCGGGACGGCGAGAACCGTCCCGAATGTGTTTAACTGGCCAGCTGTTGCGCGGAAGAGAGGTGACTGAGTTCGTCACTGCGAAACGCCTCACGTCGCACGCTGTAACCATCATACCAACGACATTCGACCATTCCGCTGGCATAGCCGGTCACCACCATCGTGGGGCCGCCCTGTTTGTGCTGAACTTCGTCACTGATTGCAAAGATCATAACCGCACCCTCCTTTAACCGTTGAATGAACGATATTAGGTATAGCAGCGGTGCGCGATATTTTCCTATACGATAAATCTATTAGTGTGACCAAATCAGAATAAGCAGTTAAAAATCCTGTAAATAAAAAAAGCCGACAAGATTTATTGTCGGCTTTGATAACGCGTCCTGGGCAGGAAAATCAGATTTTGCAGCCTTCGCAGTCCGCTTCGTCGCTGATCTCTGCGGGGACTTCGTTGGCTTTTTCTGCCGCTTTGGCTTCAGCCTGTTCCAGCTGTGCATCGATATCAAATTCAAACATATCGTCATTCATCATCGTTCTCCTGACCGTGATTAGAAATTTCCTGCGCTTTATAACTGCTAGCTACGCAGCTTAGCAATCAGATTTACGCCCAACAGCACGATCGACCCAATGATAAAGCCGATCACCAGATTGGCGCCGTTGCTCAGCAGCGTCGAGATAAAGCCGTTGAAACCGGCGCTGTACTCGGTGATGGCGTGATGTAACGGCGTGATGCCGTGCACCACAATGCCGCCACCGACCAGGAACATCGCAATGGTGCCCACCAGCGTCAGCACTTTCATCAGCCACGGCGCCAGCGCCAGCAGCACGCCGCCGATCGCCTGCGCCACGCTGGAGGATTTCTCCTTCAGCCAAAAACCGAGATCGTCAATTTTCACGATCATCGCCACGATGCCATAAACGCCGATGGTCACGACAATCGCCACGCCGGCCAGGATTAATACCTGATTCAACAGCGGCGCTTCGGAGACAATGCCCAACGTTATCGCCACGATTTCCGCCGAGAGGATAAAGTCGGTGCGCACCGCGCCTTTCACTTTATCCTTTTCGAACGCACCTGCGTCCTGCTGCGCCAGTTTGTCGAGACGCTGCTGACGCGCTTCCGGACTCTGCTCTGATTTGTCGTGATTCAGGCTATGCAGCACTTTTTCTACCCCTTCGTAACAGAGGTAGGCACCACCAATCATCAGCAGCGGCGTAATTAGCCAGGGCGCGAAAGCTGAGATCAGCAACGCCAGCGGTACCAGGATTAATTTATTTAAAAATGAGCCTTTCGCTACGCTCCAGACGACGGGCAGTTCACGATTGGCTTTGACACCGCTAACCTGCTGCGCATTCAGTGACAAATCGTCACCCAATACGCCCGCGGTCTTCTTTGCTGCAACTTTGCCCATTACCGAGATATCGTCAAGCAGCGTCGCAATATCATCCAGAAGCGTGAGTAAACTGGTTCCTGCCAAAATGGTATTCCTTATTATTCCGGTTGGTGATCCTGACAACAGGGGCAACGCTCAACCGCCGTCACTGACATATCGGCGATGCCCGCACAGTCCCATTCGACGCGTAACGGCCCCGTCAGATCGCCGGCGTGCAAATACTTGCTCACCGGACTTTCCGTCATGCCGCTGATCTCCTCGGTGGCTACCAGCTGGTCGCCAAGATAAATGCGCGCCGTGGCTTGGGTATTCACCATCCGCTCATCGCGGAGTTGATACAGGCGCTTAACGGTAAGTTTGATGCTGCTCATGGCTCAATTCCGCGTCCCAGAGAAAAGGGAGATCTAAACTGTTATGGTGGCTAAAAGCAACAATCTCGCACTATTCAACGCGATAGTGATGCAAGCCTTGATGATCGATTTCACTGCTGTCGGTCGCGGCCAACAGCCACTCTTCCAGACGTTCGATAAGCGCGCCATCCGCCAGCTGCAGTTTGCCGCGCAGCGCGCACTCCCAAACAATCAGAACTTTCCATCCTCCTTCACGCAGTTGCTCTATATAACGCCGATCGCGCTCGACGTTGCTGTTAATTTTGCCACTCCAGAATTCAGTGCGCGTAGCGGGCATCTTGAATAAATAGCAGTGATGTCGATGCCAGAAACAGCCATGGACGAAGATGATCGCTTTCTCACTGGGCAGGACAAAATCGGGTCGGCCCGGTAAGGCTTTGTCCTGTACGCGATAAGTAAAACCACGATCTTTCAGAATTAAGGCAATACGCTGTTCAATTGCCGTGTCCTGATTGCGAATGGCGCGCATGTTTTTGCTGCGAATAGCTTGCGAATGAACGTCTGCCATGGCGTTTCCTTGTTTTGGCGCTTCTTCAACTTTAGCGGTTTAGGGCAAAAGCGAAAGCACGCGAGACAAAGAGTGTGGCGTGCATCGGCACAGCCGCATTCAGCGGCCACGTTAGCGAAACGCATTAAAGCGAGCGCGATTCAATTAATCCGTTTGCATAACCGATTGGGCTCATTAACGCTTTGACCGCCGTTTCGTGCCAGTCATGCATAAAATAACGCTGCGATTATTCTGTAAAAACACACCCAGCCGCTGCGCTTTATTATCAAAATCATCCACTTCTTTTTTGACTTATAAAGCAGCCAGTAATTTCACTAAATTCAGCAATGGCACTCACCAACACATTAACAATCAAATAATTATACTGCTGTGGCGCGCTCAATTTACTTTCCAATTTTATAGGATTGACCATGGTAAAAAACCCGGACAGTGCCAATCTTGATACGCCTACTGGCAGCAGTAATACGCTTCAGGTGCTGGATGCCAATGGCAACCCGCTCTCATTCAGTAAAGTGGTGCTTGAACTGGCGAATGCCGGTGGCGGCGAAGCGCTTATTCAGCTGCGCGACGTCGCGGCGCTGCGTGCCACCGAGCCGAAAAAAGTCGGTGAGCTCGCTTCCGTACTGGAGTACACCACCGGTACAGCGATGGGCGGCGGTCTATTCGTTTACGACATTACCGATAAAACCACGCCTGAAGATTATGGGTTGAATATTGTGACCGCCAAAGGCGCGCGCTGGAAACGAGTGGTTTTTGACTATAACAGCGTCACGGTATTGGATTTTGGTGCGGTGGCGGATGGCAAAACTGATTGCCTTGAAGCCGTAACGCGCATGTTTAACTGGTCACAGAAGAATTATCCCGCTACCGGCATTCGTTTTACCGCCGGCAGATTCTTTATCTCAAAATTTGATATTGCCGCGAAGGAAGTTAACCGCTTTAAACTTTCGGGAGCGCCAGTCAACTTCGGCTATTTTCCCACAACAACACTGCTTTCGGATCGTAAAGATAACGAAGTGATGTTCTCGGTAAAAGCGCGCTATGTTGAAATCTCCGGCTTTGTCGTCGAAGGCGAAAGCCTGCAAAATTCGCTGCCGGCCAATAGCAAAGGCTTCTTTAAAAATATTATTGAAGCCGGTCAGTTCCTGCGCGTCAGCAGCATGGAGTTCCGTTATTTAGGCGGCCGCGGATTGGATCTGCTCGACACGCTCGATTGCAAAATCGACCAATGGTATGCCCGCAATTGTCAGAACTCACTGATTCATGCCTATTGGTCGGATAATCCCAACGGCAAATGGGATCACTCCACCGCTATCGAACTCTCCAACTTTAATATTCAGCGCAACAGCGCGCATCCGGCGATCTATGCACCGCGCTGCACCCAATCGCTGATTCGCAATGGCTGGATTGAACACTCCAGCGATCCTGGCGATCTCTCTAATGGTCAGTGGATTATTGAGGCGATGAATATCGAAGCCTGCGACTCTCCGCTGAATATGGCCTATTGCCGCACCATCACTTTGCAAAAGAATATTCAGGGCAGCCACGGCTTTGATTTCACGCCGCGTCCCACCGACAGCGAATGGCTGTCGGAATATGAGCGCGGTTCGATTGAGATTGATAGTAGCGGCACCATTATCAACGGCTCGCTGAATTATGATTACGTCACGTCGCAGCATGCGATGGATAATCGTAGCGCGAAAGAAGCCTGGTGGTGCGTTGGCGAAATTCAGCTGAAGCAGTCGCAGCAGGCGCATATGCGCGTGATTGGCAATGCGCAATACAACAGCATGTCCGGCACCCAGGTTGATTTCAGCGATCGCACCGCCGAAGGTGTCGGCCACATCTATTTCCAGATGCTGAATAGCCAGATTGCCTGTAGCTGGTATAGCGAAGGTTCATGCCCGATTACCAAAGTCCATATTGAGCAGATCAAAACCGGCGAGTGTCGTATCTACGTCAAAGTGGCGGTGTATAGCGGCTTTACCAAAGTCCTGCTTGATACCAACAGTGAGGATCGCCATCGCGCTGGCGTGCATTTCCTCTATCGTAAAGTGTTTACCAAATGCGCGGAGGAAAAAGCCGCCGAGCTGGATGAAGCGGTTAAAACACCGGTGGTGTTTGAGCAGCACTGGACCGGCAATAAAAGCGTCGGTTTCGGTTATAACAACAACGGTGAATTGCTGCTGCGCGCCGCCAAAGCCAACGCGGCGGAGTACAACGAAACGCCCGAGCTGGTGAAAGTACGCATCAATGGCGTGGAATACGCGCTGGAAGCGCGCAAGAAGAAGTAATGCCGATTGGCGGGCACGTCCCGCCAATATCATCAGCGCCTGAGGAGTGATAGCATAGCCGCTTCACTGTTAAGGAAAAACGCATGCTTGCTATCGACCCCGCCGCGCCCGTCTCGCCCTCCCCGTTAACCACCGCTCAGGATGACGCGACGTCGCTGTTATTGCAGGTGCTCGATATCTATGCCGCACGTGATGTGGTGATCACACTTAGCGAAGCCGGTGGCCGCGACTGGAACGTGCCGCGTTTGAATCGTATTCGTGCCGGTAAAAGTGTTGCTCCGCCGCTCTCCAGCGCTGAAGTGGCCAGCCTGCAAGCGCTGCTGCCTGCACGTCCGGCGCATTATGACGATGCCCGCTTCCAGTTTGTCGATCTGTTTGCCGGCATTGGCGGCATTCGTCGCGGCTTTGAGCAGATTGGCGGCCAGTGCGTGTTTACCAGCGAATGGAATAAAGAAGCGGTGCGCACCTATAAAGCCAATCTGTATAGCGATCCGCAGCAGCATCAGTTTAATAGTGACATCCGCCTGGTCACGCAGCCGGCAGGCATCAGCGATGAGCAGGAAATTTATCAGCATATCGATCGCACCATTCCCGATCACCAGGTGCTGCTGGCCGGCTTTCCCTGCCAGCCCTTCTCGCTGGCGGGCGTCAGCAAGAAGAATGCGCTGGGCCGCGCGCACGGATTTGAGTGCGAAGCGCAAGGCACGCTGTTCTTCGACGTGGCGCGCATTCTCGCGGCCAAAAAGCCACCGTTCTTCGTGCTGGAAAATGTTAAAAATCTGAAGAGCCACGATAAAGGCCGCACTTTCGCCATCATCATGGCAACGCTGGATGAACTCGGCTACGACGTAGCGGATGCCAACGACAGCGGCTTGCCGGATGCGAAGATTATTGATGCGCGCCACTTCCTGCCGCAGCATCGTGAACGCATTGTGTTGGTGGGTATTCGACGCGAAAGCGGACTCAGCAACGGCTTTTCACTGCGCGCCCTGCCAGCGCTCTATCCGCCAAATGTACCGCCGCTGCACAGTCTGCTGGAAGCGCAGCCGGAGGCGAAATATACGCTGTCGCCCATCTTGTGGAACTATCTGTATCAGTATGCGAAGAAGCATAAAGCTAAAGGCAACGGTTTTGGTTTTGGCCTGAACGATCCGCGTAATGAGAATATCTGCGTGCGCACCTTATCGGCGCGCTATTACAAAGATGGCTCGGAAATTTTGATCGATCGCGGCTGGGATCACGCGCAAGGCGAAGCGGATTTCCAGCAGGCCGACAATATGGCGCGCCGCCCGCGCCGGTTAACGCCGCGCGAATGTGCCCGTCTGATGGGGTTTGAAGCGCCGGGCGAAAGCCAGTTCCGCATTCCTGTATCCGATACCCAAGCTTACAAGCAGTTTGGCAATTCGGTGGTGGTGCCGGTATTTGCTGCGGTGGCGCAGCTGTTATTGCCGCTGATTGAGCAATACACCACGCAAAAAGCCTAGCTATTCAGGACCACAATTTTATTTAGGGCCGCGCTTTATGCTGTTTTCCGCTTAATCGCGCCCGCTGTCACCAAACTGTCATGCATGCTGCCAATACTCCTGTTTTATTTTTTGGAGGCGTGTGATGTCACTCCTGTCCGTTTTTTCTCTGCCGCATCGGCTGCGCGCGCGGTTATCCCTGCGCATACCGCTGTGGCTCACCAGTTTACGTAGCCAGTTTTTGCTGTTCATTCTGCTGTTCTGCCTGCTGCAATTTGCGGGTGTGTTGCTACTCAACAACCACGTCAAGCAGACGCAAACCTCGCTGCAACAGGCGAATCAACTGCGTGAACGCCTGGCCCTGCTGGATAAAGCCCGTATCGAACTGCTCACGGCCAGCGATAACAGCCACCGCGCCGGCATCTATTTAATGCAGGACCAGCAAAGTGGCTCGGTGGACAGCTGGAAAAGCCTCGCCACGGCGGCCGATGATTCGCTGCAACAGGCGCAGCAACAGTTTGCCGCCTACCACGCTAACGCCGAAAGTCCGCTGGCACAGGGTTTCGCTATGCTAGCGCAAGGATTGCAGGAGCAGTTGAAAGGACTGGCAGCCAACGACATCAACGCCTTTTTCATGGTGCCGATGCAGGCATTCCAGCAGCAGTTTAATGATGCCTGGTTCAGTGAAATCGAGCAGGCCAACCAGCAACTGAGCAGCGTTAACCAAAACACACTCAGCACCTTGAAACAGAGCCGCAATATGTCGCTGATGGTCAGCGCGGTACTGATGGCCTTATTGGTGCTGGCCTCCAGCTTACTGATGCGTGGCGTGCTGTTGCCGCTGCGGCGTGCCAATACGCAGCTGGAACAGATCGCTACCGGTGATCTGCTGGCCTGCGATAACACCCCGCGCCGCCAATCCCTGGAAACGCGTCAGTTGTTTTTGTCGATTGATACCATGCGTCGTGGCCTGCAACAGATCGTTCGCGATATTAATACCGTGGCGGTCAGTGTCGCCGCCGGTGCTGAAGATATGCAGCAGCATAATGAGCAGGTGATGCAGCAACATCAGAAGCAGAACGCCAGTTTCCATCATCTGTCGCAACGTTTGGATCGCGTCTCAGAAGAGGTGGAAATCGGCGCCCAGTTCTCCCAGCAGGCAACGCAGGAGGCACAGTCTGCGGATGCGTTAATGCGTAACTGCGCGGTGGAAGTCGATAACATGGAGAATCAGATGCAGCAGATTGTTACTGCTTCCGATGACATCGCCGGGATTGTGGGCATGCTGGATGATCTGTCCATGCAAACGCGGCTGCTGTCACTCAATGCCGCGATTGAATCCGCTCATGCCGGCGCTTATGGCCGCAGCTTCTCGGTCGTCGCCAAAGAGATGGGTTTGCTGTCACAGCAAAGTGGCGCATCTACGCGTCAGATCGATGGATTGATTCAACACACGCAGCAGCATGTGCATGATGGCTTCAATAAAGTGAAAACGCTCGAGGTACTGTTCGGACAAATCAGCGCTGCGGTTTCCGGCGTGGTGACGCAATTGAATGAGCTGCAGCAAAATAGCGCCGCGCAAAGTCATCGGGTGAAAAAGATCGCACTAGAAGTGGTGGAGATGAGTGGCCAACTGCAGCAAAACGAGGCGTTGAACGCGCATCAGGTGCAATCCGCTGTTCAACTGCGTGAGTTATCGGACCGGCTGGCGCAGCGCGCGCAGCAGTTCCGCATCAGTCATGGTTAAAACGCAGCCACAAAAAACCCGTCATCTGACGGGTCTGTGGCTTATTTCTTCTTCTTGCCTTTCTTCAGCAGCGTACGTATCTGCTTCAGTTCTGCGGCAGAGAGCTGATCCGATGACGCTTCTTGCGTATCCAGACTATCAATGGCCGGTTGCGCAACCGCATCTAAACTGGCCTGCAGGCGATTAACGATCTCCTGGCTCATGGAGATTTGGTTATCGGCGGCTAACTGTTTGATGTGTTCTTTCAGCGCCGGGTCAATTTTAATGGTTAAGTTAACGGTCTCGGTCATTTTCATACTCCCTTTTGATTTACAACAACGTAGCGGAAGCCGACGAAAGTTAACAGAGTGTCATAAAAATTTAATATTAGGAGTGTATGGGACTGAAATCCCTTAACACCGATTCATCGATTGAGGTCAAATTCCCCTGCAACTCCGCACACAGTTTGCCCATATAGTGCACCAGGAAATCAGCGTTGTGCTCAGCCAACAAGCGCCCGGCTTCGGTTTGCATGGTTTGTGGTAATCCCAGCAGCTTTTTCTGGAAGTGATCCAGCGTCCACTTCACATCATCCAGTTCGCGATCCTTGCCCAGTGGATCGTCGCTATCAAACAGCGGTCTTCCTAACGCACCGGCAGTGTAGAAAACGCGTGCCAGGCCGATAGCACCTAAAGACTCGAGACGATCGGCATCCTGCACAATTTTCGCTTCCAGGGTTTGCGGCGCGATACGCGCGCTGAAGCTGTGGGCCTGAACCGCATGCGCGACGGCGTCCAGCAATGCGAAGGGAAAGTCAGGGAAATCCTGCTGCAAAATGCGGCGCGTCTCTTCGGCCGCGTAGGTTGAGGCTAAATGACGCTCAGGATGATTTTTCGGCAGGTTAACCACATCGTGGAAATAGCAGGCGGTCATCACCACCATAGGATCGGCGTCGCTGTGCTGCATGATGCGTTTGGCACTCATCCACACGCGGCGCAGATGCGCGATATCATGGGCTTTATCATCATGCAGCCAGTTCAGCTGCAGCCAGTTCTCGTAGCGTTGTTGCCAGTGAGTAAGTGACATCGTGCTTCTCCTGTTATTGCTGTTATCTGGGTTCCTCGGGACATCATAGCGGCCTGGTCATGACACTTTTTTTACATCCTTCCTGGATGGGCAAAGTGAAAAAATGAGATCCCGATCTTGTTATAGCGCTGTTAATAGCTGTTGCCTAGCATGCGCAGCGATTTAGGCATTTCCTTACTGCCGTTTAAGTTAAATAACTCTGTTTAACAGGAGTAATGTATTTCAATAATGTACAAATTTCGCTTAGGCCATTTATTCTAGTTAAATGTGCTGATTTATCCGCTCCAGGGAGGGCAGATCAACGCGACATAATCTGAAAAGGTTTCCATTATGGGCTTTATAACGTACTGTATCTGGAAAAATTCTGGCTTCTGAACCTTTAGAAGTCCTTTTCAGCACACATTTTGCTTATGAACCATTTTTAAAACCTAAAATTGCAAGAATAGCCTGATACTAAGGCGACAAATTATTAAGCAAACTGATTCAAACCCATTATGCTAACGCTCACATCTACGGATGCGAGGGGATTCTTCGCAGTTTTCGGGTTTGTGACACAATAAGAGGTATGCAATGAAAGAACGGCCGATTCTTTTTTCCGAACAGCGGGTGCGCGCCCTGCTGGTTGGCCAGCAGACACAGACCCGGCGCATTATGAAAACTCAGGCCTTTGGCCCGGGTCAGGATCATCACGAAGGCGTGCATGCCTTTGACGTCAGCGCTAATCATCTGCACGGTTATAAATTAATGTCGATGACCGATGTCAGCTCGCACTGTCCGTTTGGTCAGGCTGGCGATGGTTTATGGGTGCGTGAAACCTGGCGCGGCCCGATCGTTCCGGAAGCGTTGTTGGCTGAGTATGAACGCGATCCGCTGCCGTTCCGTAGTCCGGCATTTTGCCAGTATCGCGCCGACAGCAACGAGCTGGGGCAACTGGATGAGAATTTGCAAAATGCCGAGCAGTTTGGCTGGCAAACCGCCATTCATATGCCGCGTTGGGCTAGCCGCATCGATCTGCAAATAACCTCGGTACGTGCCGAGAAGATTCAGGATATCAGTGAAGATGACATTATGGCGGAAGGCGTGCAGACCGATACGCACTTCCTGAATAACTTCTTTACGATGAATATGAATTCCGAATCGCCGAAAGAAGCCTATCGCAAAGCGTGGCAAAAACAGTACGGCGCCACAAGTTGGGAAGTGAACCCGTGGGTATGGGTGATTGCGTTCCAGCGTGTTGAACGCTAACGCGAATCGCTGCAACGCACGTACTCGTAAGGTCGTCATTCATGACGACCTTTTTATTTCCTCGCCATTACTTTTCCGCTTTGCCACGCTAATCACAGACAAATCCCCTACTAACTGGTTGAATAACCGGCTTTGATTCCGCGCTGGCACTTTCTACTGCGCTGCGCCAGCATACTGTTTTCAGCCAAAGAGTGAGTGACGCAATGTTCAAATGGCCGTGGCACGCGCAAATAGAGACGTCATTACTGGCGCTACCCTGGCAACAGGCGCTGGCGCAGCCGATCTTTTCCCTGCTCGACCAGGAAGAACAATCCGCTCTCACTGCGCTGGCTCAGCGCTTCCTGCAGCAGAAAAAAATCTCTCCCCTGCAGGACCTGCAACTTAATGAACTGCTGCTGGCGCGTTTAGCGCTGCTGTTTTGCCTGCCGGTATTAAAGCTTGGCATTGAGTGGCTCGACGGTTTCCATGAAGTGCTGATCTATCCCGAGCCATTCAACGTTGATGACCGCTGGGAAGATGATAACGGCCTGGTCCATCACGCACCGGCAGTACACGCCGGACAGAGCTGGACGCAAGGCCCGGTAGTGCTGAATGCGCTAGATATTCAGGACTCTTTCGACCTCTCCGGCTTCAATCTGGTGATCCATGAAGTGGCACACAAACTTGATGCGCGCGGCAGCGGCTACACCAGCGGTATTCCGGTAATGCCATTGCGCGATGTCGCCAACTGGGAAAAGGACCTGCAGCACGCGATGGCAGAGATTGAGGCTGAAGTGGAGCTAGTGGGTGAACAGGCAGCCACTATCGATCCCTACGCCGCGAGCGATGCGGCAGAGTGCTTTGCCGTGCTGTCGGAATATTTTTTCAGCGCACCGGATTTACTGGCTAACCGTTTCCCGGTGATGTATCGCCATCTGCAGCAGTTCTATCGCCAGGATCCGCTGGCGCGCCTGGCGTTACTGACAGCAAAACCTGCTTAAATCGCGATCGCTTTGTACTAATGCTAGCCAGTTGAATATAAATGTATTTTAAGCTGTTGACACCGCCACGAGGCGCCATTAATATTCGCCTCGTTCACACGATTCCTCTGTAGTTCAGTCGGTAGAACGGCGGACTGTTAATCCGTATGTCACTGGTTCGAGTCCAGTCAGAGGAGCCATATTTTGAGAAGCCCGCTTAGGAAACTAAGCGGGCTTTTTGCTTTTACACTTCCGCAAGAATCGCATGATGTGAATATACTTTCCGTTCAATATCCTCTCATTACTTATGATAATAGCGTTAAGTATTGCAGAAATGTCTCGTTTATTTAGCCGATTATTTTTTTAGTGAAATGCTTAATGGTTTTGTAATTTTAATCGAGAATTAAACCTCTTACCGTTGTGCATTACCCATCATTGATAATAGGATTAACCCTCAATTACCGGAATATAGTATTAAGCATGCCAAAGGGAATTGTGCGCCTTTTATAAAAAGGGAGTGAAGGATATGTTAAAGGTTAGTTTTTGCGATAAAAAAATCAGAACCCTTTTTTTTTAAATATGCTTCGGCCACAACGGCAAGCATTGCTGCAGCTGCTCTGTTTTGGGATATCCCTAAAGAGTATAAGCATTACTCTGGATTGGCTTGCATAGCTGTTTTAGTAATGATTTATCTCATGTTATGGTATAAAGCCAACAAACTTACAGCAATTAACTTATCTGTTGAAGGAAGCACAGTAACCATTAAAACTGGCGATATTTTCGCTGAGCAAGGATTAAAAGCGATTGCTTTTAATGAGTACTTTGATACTAAAGTGGATAACATAGTTATTGCTCATCAGAGTCTCAACGGCCAGTTTGTTACGGATCAACTCACCTGCTCAGTGCAACAATTGGATACCTACATTGATGAATATAATTACGAAGCAGAAGACTTTGCTGATATTAATTCAACGCGGTTATCCGGTAAGAATCAACGCTATAAAATTGGGACAATTTGCGTCTGGAATGAGTACTTGCTGACGGCTTTTTCTAAATTCAACAAGTATAACGAAGCTCATTTATCCATGCCTGAATATCTTGAGTTCCTGATTAACTTTTGGAATAAGGTCAACCGCGTTTATGCCCAGCAAAGTGTTACTGTGCCGATTTTTGGTTCGGGTATAACACGAATTAAGGGGCATAAGCTGATCAGTGATGAAGAGTTGCTAAAAATCATGTTATGGACATTCAGGGTCAGTGAAATGCGATTTACCCATCCTGCGAAATTAACAATAATTATTCATAAAGACAAGATTAGTAAAGTAAACCTATTTGAGCTTCAGATGGCAAGAAGCGGCTTATAAACTCCCTGAAAAATTTAACAGGCGAGGCACATACAGTTATTAAACTTCATAATTAAATAGTTTTAAGTCGAGAAAAAGACTTTACACAAGGGACATCTTTCAACTGAAGTATAGGCGGGATTTTTCACAACAAAGGAGTGACAAACCATGATATACCGTACCAAAACATACATTGCGGGTGAATGGGATGGCGATCAGGATGCCATTGAACAATTACATACCTGGAATGAGAGCAAATACTGGGACTTCTCTTTCACCGACGCTCACGATATAACACAAGCCAGAGATAGCAGTTTAAATTGCAATATAAAATCGTCCCTTGCAACACGCTTAAATGCCTCAAAAACATTTGTCCTCATCGTCGGAAACAATACCAAGGCAGCACGGAGTGGCGGCTGTCGATACTGTGATAGCTACAATAGTCTAAGTAGTCAATGTGACCGGGGATACTCAGTAGATCATCGAAGTTATATTGAGTATGAATGCGATAAAGCCTTGAAAGACGACTTAAACATCATCGTTCTGTACAATGCAACCACAATTAATAAATCCAAATGTCCTGACGTCTTAAAGGGTGTCGGAACGCATACCGCTATGCGCTCAACCAACGGTTGGGATTACCTCGCGGTTAAAAACGCGCTCAATTAAATTCCGCTATAAAAAAACCCGCTGGCCTAACAGCGGGTTTTTTATTCCTCAGCGCACAGCTCATTCCAGTAGCTGTAGCGCATCAAATGGTGTAGGCGCTCATCTCTCATAGTAGCGATACACCGATGGATGGAATTCAACGCCATACAGTTGGCTGATGGGAATCAGCAGGTCGATATGGGTGCTAAGATCGAATTCGCGCTCTTCTGCACGCGGCTTCTCGCCATTGACCAGTTGGTTAAACCACTGCTGCAAGAGGTGTTTCATTGCCAGCTTCTCCACAAATGATTGACGCTGAAAGTAAACCTCACCCAGAGATATAACCAAAACGATTAGTTGTGCGCTTCTTTGCCAGGTTATGCATATAAAAAAGTGCGCATAACAGCGCACCCTTTAGACAACCGTAAAGTCGCCATTCATGGCGTAATGCTTGTCAGTTAAGCAGCGCACTGGCTCCGCGGGGGTTCCGCCCGCTAAGCGTATGGCAGTTTCAGAATGTGTGAAGCAGGCGCGGATAGCGCTCAACACCGTTGCCTGTCATTACCGCATCTGGTTTAAAATTTTGCTGGCTGAAGGTTCTGGGTTACCTGGTCGCCATGAATGGCGACCCTACAGGCGTTACAGCGATGGTGATCTAGAAAAACGCATGGATGCTGCAGCGCGGGTGTTGAGGCGACATCCCAACCCGCTGAGCGAGTGAGGGATTCCAGGGCGAGCCGCAGGGATGCGGCGAGAGGCGGCGCTGAGCAGGAGCGAATCGCCGCCGGTCCGTCAGGAATCGAGAAGGAGTGAAGGTACCGCGAAGCGGCGGGATGGGCTGGCGCAGGGCCCGGAGATACCGTCTTAATTACGTTTTAGCAAGAGGTACTTTTTCGTCAAAAGGCTGACCTGATTTCAGTACGCCATAAGCGATCTGGAGCAATTTTCTCATCGCCGCACACACCACAACTTTACCTTTCTGACCACGAGCCCGCATTCGATCACGTAATGATTTTACGACAGGATTAAACGTCATAGCCGTCAGTGCAGGCATGTATAACGCCTTGCGCAGGTTGGCACATCCGCGCTTAGATATATGGCTTTGCCCCTGCCACTTACCGGATTCTTTCTGATAGGGGTTTAAACCCGCATAGGCTACTACTTTGCCACTATTACCGAACTGCGACATATCACCGAGATAGCCTATTAATGATGCGCTCAGAATATCACCAATTCCGGGGATAGACGTAAGAAGCGCTTTTCTTTGCCGAAGAACAGGGTCAGCATCAATATGCTTTTTTATTTTTTTCTCAGTCTCAGATATCTGTTGTGTCAGGGCTTCAATTATTTCGAATATCGATGGTTTTACAACATTATCCGCAACACCCAGCCGGTTTAACTCAATCTGACGCATTTCTCTCAGCCCTTCCAGCCTGCGAACCAGGGCCAGAAGCTGACGTTCATTTAAGGGCGCTGGCTGCCATGGCTGGGGTTTATGACTGGCGCAAAAGCGAGCGATTAACCGCGCATCAACCTGATCGGTTTTATTGCGAATAATTTCACTTTTACCAAAAGAGTGGATCTGGAAAGGGTTAACGACGCTGACAGTCCAGCCGGATCCATACAGGAAGGTGGCTAATGCGAAATAGTAAGAACCCGTTGCTTCCATGCAGAGATGAGCGCCCTGATAAGGCTGTAACCACGCAATAAAAAGCTCAAAACCTTTGGGCGTATTAGCAAAAACTTTCGTTTTGTACTTTGTCTCACCGAGCCAGACAGCCGCATCGAATTTCAACATGGCTACATCAATACCGACAACAATACCGTGTTCCATAAAGCCCCCAACCACTTAGCTTATGAAGAATATGTCGCCATAATTAAACTTATAAATGGGTGCTCTTATGCACAAGATATCGTTCAATTTTGAAGGCGACTGATATATTGCGGTGGTTTATTCTCCGGGACGAGTTTATGCACACAAGTGAAAAGCGAAACTCACCGCAATATCCCCAATGATCAGTCGGGGGATTATCGCGCGAATGCGGTAATCAAGATATAAGTGAAGAGGGCGTGGCCAGACGCCCTCTTCTCGGTCGCCGCACGGCATAGCTGAAACTGCCTAAGCCGATGGCGAACGAAAGTCGCTCAGCGCTTAACTGATCGGCATTACGCCATTCATGGCGGTCAGAGAAAATCCACCTATCCTCTGCTCTTTGCCATCATCTTGCGGTAGTTATTCAGCCATTTACCGCTGGTTAGACGCCACCAGAAGAACACGCCGCGCACCGTCCAGTCGAGGAACATTCCCAGCCACACGCCGACGACACCCATGCCGAGCACAATGCCGAGGAAATAGCCGGCCACCACGCGTGCGCCCCACATGCTGAACATCGATACATACATGGTGTAACGCGCATCACGCGCCCCCTTGAGGCTGGCTGGTAGCACCCAGGACGCGGTCCAGATCGGCATAAAGGCGGCATTCAGCCAAATCAGATGCTTAGTGACTGAAATCACCTCCGGATCGCGGCTGTAAAACTGCGCTAAGGTTCCAGCCAGCGGTACGGTAATCAACGCCAGCGAACACAAGCCAATCATCGCCAGCCAGAACACGTGTTTGATTTGCCGCTCAGCCTGCATCACCTGATTGAGCCCCAACCTGCGGCCGGTAATGATGGTTGAAGCCGAACCCAGCGCGTTACCCGGCAGGTTGATCAGCGAAGCAATCGAGAAGGCGATAAAGTTACCGGCGATTTCATTGGTACCCATGCCGGCGACAAAAATCTGCGTCAGCAATTTACCGCCGTTAAACAATACCGATTCAATACTGGCAGGCACGCCGATGCCCAGCACTTCCATCAGGATGTTGCGATCCCAGCGGCGGAAATAGCTGGCGATGGAGATTTTCAATGCCGGAGTAATGCCGCGATACAGCACGTAAATCGCCGCTGCCGCGCCGATATAGCGAGAAATAGTTAACCCCAACCCGGCGCCAACAAATCCCATCCCTTCCCATCCAAGGCAACCATAAATCAACACGCTACTGATCACGATGTTGAGGATATTCATGCCGCCGTTAATCAGCATCGGAATTTTAGTATTGCCCGCACCACGCAATGCACCGCTGCCAATCAACGCAATCGCCGCTGCGGGATAGCTCCACGCCGAGGTTTGCAGATAACTCAGCGCCAGCTCTTTCACTTTGGGATCGGCGCTGCCGGCGATCACGTCAATGATCAGGTGCCCCCAAAACTCGATAGCGATCACCAGCACAAACGCCAGCGCCGTCATCAATCCCAGCGACTGGCGCGTAGCGGCTCGTGCGCGTTTACCGTTGCGTTTTGCCAGACTGAACGCCACCACCACCGTGGTGCCGAGATCGATTGCGGCAAAGAAAGAGATAATTACCATATTGAAGCTGTCGGCTAGGCCAACGCCCGCCATCGCCTCTTTACCCAGCCAGCTCACCAAAAAGGTACTGAGGACGCCCATCAGCATCACACAGAGGTTTTCGATAAAGATGGGCACGGCTAATGGGGTAATTTCACGCCAGAACAACGTACGATAAGAGCGACGTTTGGGATACCACGCCGTGTTTCTGACCGCCCGCATCACTGCTACGCCAGGATTTTGCAAGGGATTACCAAATCACTTTGGAGAGGAAGAAGAGTAATAATGATGATAGGCCACTGAGAATTATGCAAAGTGTTTCCCATCACCATTTAATCATTATTACAAACTTTTTGTCGCCACCACCGCAGGATCGGCTGCGCCGCCCAAATAGGCGCTGCGCACTTCGTCATTATTGAGCAACTCTGTGCCGCTCCCGCTCAGGCGAATCTCACCGTTGACCATCACATAACCCCGATCCGCCAGCTGTAGCGCATGCCGCGCGTTTTGCTCCACCAGGAACAACGTCATGCCCTGCTGCGTCAACTCACGCAGGATGGCAAAAATCTGCTTCACCACAATGGGTGCGAGGCCAAGGCTGGGTTCATCGAGCAGCAACAGTTTGGGTCGACTCATCAGCGCGCGGGCGATCGCCAGCATCTGCTGCTCGCCACCGGAAAGCGTCATGGCGCGCTGTTTGCGCCGCTCCAGCAGGCGCGGGAAAAGCTGGTACATCCGCTCTTTGTCCTGTTTAACAAAGCGCTCGCCAATGGCGATGGTGCCCATCAGCAGATTCTCTTCTACCGTCATATCGGGAAAAATGCGCCGCCCTTCCGGCGCCTGCGCAATACCGCTGGCGGCGATGAAATGAGTTGAGCGCTGACTAATCGCCTCGCCGCGTAAACGAATTTCACCGCTGGTAATGCGCGGCTTGCCAAAGATTGACATCAACAGGGTCGATTTACCGGCCCCGTTGGCGCCAATCAGCGCCACGGTTTCACCCTGATTAACGGTTAATGAAACCTGTTTCAGTGCCTGCAGCGGACCGTAAAACACGTCTACCTGCTCAAACGCCAGCATCGGTTCAGCCATGGTCGCTCTCCTCTTCTGCACCAAGATAGGCGGCTATCACTTTAGGATCGTGACGAATTTGCTGCGGCGTGCCCTGCGCAATCACATCACCGTGATCCAGCACCACGATGTGGTCAGAAATGCGCATCACCATCGGCATGTCGTGTTCAATCAGCAACACGCTGATGCGATGATCGGCGCGCAGGCGATGCAAAATCTGGCTCAGCGCTTCGGTTTCCACCGGATTCAACCCAGCCGCTGGTTCGTCCAGGCAAATTAACTCTGGCCGCGTACACATGGCGCGCGCAATCTCCAGCCTGCGCTGCTGGCCATAAGAGAGCGTGCCCGCCAGCCGATTAGCGCTGGAGACCAAATCAACATTTTCCAGCCAGTAGAAGGCGCGATCCAGCGCGCGGTTCTCCGCTTCGCGATAGCCGCGCGTGTTCAGTACACCCGCCAGCAACTGGCGATTAACCTTCATATGCTGCGCCACCAGCAGATTCTCAATCACCGACATCTCACGGAACAGGCGGATATTCTGGAAGGTGCGCGCCAGCCCAGCGCGGTTAACCAGATGCGCCCCGCCAAACATTTTGTACCAGAGACGCGACCCCAGCCGTGCCGGATTAATCAAGTCTGCCGCATGGATTTTCTGCCCCAGCACCTGAATCACATCGGTGCTGCGCTGGTTAGCATTCAGCACAATGCGGCCACCGCTCGCGCGATAAAAGCCGGTCAGGCAGTTAAACACCGTGGTTTTGCCTGCGCCGTTAGGGCCAATCAGCGAGGTGACCGAACCGCGTTCTACCGCCAGGCTGACATCATTCAACGCTTTAATGCCGCCGAAGCGCATCATCAGGTTGTTCACTTGCAGAATGGCATCACTCATGACGCACTCCTTTGCGTAGCGGCACACCAACGCGCGCCGTGCGCACCAAACCGCGCGGCCGCCAAATCATCATCAGCACCATCAACATGCCGAACAGCAGCACGCGATACTCGGCAAAGCTGCGCAGCAGTTCAGGTGCCACCGTCAGGACAAATGCTGCCAGCACCACGCCCAACGTCGAACCCATACCGCCGAGCACCACAATGGCGAGGATCAGTGCCGATTCAAAAAAGGTAAACGAAGTGGGATTGACGAACCCCTGATAGCTGGCAAAAAACACCCCGGCAATGCCTGCCGTGGAAGCACCCAGCATGAAGGCGGAAAGCTTAACCAATACGTGATTGAGCCCCATCGCGCGGCAGGCAATTTCATCTTCACGCAGCGCTTCCCAGGCGCGGCCAATCGGCATGCGCGTCAGGCGATGCTTGATCCACAACACCAGCAGCACCACCAAAACCAGTACTACATAAATGAAGATAAACTTCATGTTTGGGTTGTAGGTGACATGGAAGAACTCATGATACGGCACGCCGCCTTCGCGCGCGCGTCGGGCAAACTCAAGGCCGAAAAAGGTCGGCGACGGAACGGAAACACCGTTCGGACCGCCGGTAAAGGAGAGCCAGTTTGTCAGCACCAGACGGATAATTTCACCGAAGCCGAGGGTAACAATGGCCAGGTAATCGCCGTGCATGCGTAGCACAGGAAAACCGAGTAGCGCCCCGGCAAAGGCGGCCAGCAGCGCCGCCAGCGGCAGCATGCTCCAGAAACCCAAGCCAAGATATTGATAGCCCAGCGCCAGGCCGTATGCGCCGATGGCATAAAAGGCGACATAACCGAGATCGAGCAATCCGGCGAGGCCTACCACGATATTCAGGCCCAGCCCGAGCAGCACGTAAATCAGACCGAGAATCGCCACCGTTAGCAGGTATTTGCTGGAGAGAAACGGAAAAGCCAGCGCCACGATCAGCAGCAGTGGCAATATCCAGCGCAAACGCGATCGATAGCCCGGATCGCGTACGTAAACGCCATCATCGCTACTGGCGAACCTGCGCATCATGCGCTGACCAAAGGGCGCGTGCACAAACAGGCTAAACAGCAAACGCCCCGCCATCACCACGGCAACCAGCAGCGCCACGCGCTGTGGCGACAGTTTGAAACTGTAACCGTCAAGTACTACGCCAACGATCGGCCCAAATACCACTAGCGCTATCAGCCCCGCCAACAGCGTGTCGAGCAGTGCCTGGCGCAACGGATTTTGCGTCATTGCATTCATCAAAGCTTCCTCACACTTTGGCGACCAGCGGTCGTCCCAGCAATCCTTGCGGGCGGAAGATTAAAATCACCACCAGCAGCGAAAACGAGAACACATCTTTGTAATCCGAGTTCACCATGCCGGCGAACTGCGCTTCCGCCACGCCAAGCAGTAATCCGCCCAGCATCGCGCCGGGCAGCGAACCGATACCGCCGAGCACCGCCGCCGTGAAGGCTTTAATACCAATGATAAATCCGGCATAGAAATCAAAGGTGCCGTAATTCATGGTCACCAGTACACCGGCTAATCCGGCCATCGCCGCACCAATCACAAACACCAGCGAGATAACGCGATCGGTGTTAATACCGAGAATCGATGCCATGCGCCGATCTTGCTGCACCGCGCGGCAGATACGCCCCAACCTGGTGTACTGGATGATCCACGTCAGCAGAGCCATGCCGCAAAATGCCGCGATCAGGATAAAGATTTTGGTCCAGGTAATTTGCACCACGCCGCCATCAATCTCCATGCGCAGCACGCCGGTCAGCAGCGTTGGAATCCCCTGCTGATTCGGTCCCTGGCTGAGCTGCACGTAGTTCTGCAGAATCAGTGACATGCCGATCGCCGAAATCAGCGGCGCAAGGCGCGTGGAGTTACGCAGCGGCCGATAGGCAATACGTTCAATCGCCCAGCCATAGGCTGAGGTAACAATGATGGTGAAGATCAGGGTGCCGAAAATCAGCAGCGGAAAGGAGTGAATGCCGAAAAAGCTGAGCAGCGATAAGCCAATGGCGCACAGATAGGCGGAGATCATATACACCTCGCCGTGGGCGAAGTTGATCATCCCGATGATGCCGTAAACCATGGTGTAGCCGATGGCGATCAAGCCATAAACCGCCCCCAGTGTTAAACCGTTAATCAGTTGCTGTAAGAAAAAGGCGTCCATAATGTCGTCTCGTACTCAATGGGAGCGCACAGCTCGCGCTCAATCGCGAATGGCCCCGCACGTTGCGGGGCCGCGTGGCCGATTACAGCTGGTGGTATTTGCCTTTGTCGTCCCATTGATAAACGACGTAATCCGAGACTTTAAGATCGCCTTTACCATCCCAGGCTTTTTTGCCCATCACGGTGTCGACGCTATTCGCTTTCAGCCATTCGCTGGCCTTCGCATTGTCTTTTCCTGCCGCTTTGTAGGCAGCCGCCAGCGTCTGTACTGAAGCGTAGGCATATAAGGTGTAACCTTCTGGTTCGAAACCACCGGCGCGGAATTTCTCAATCACGGCTTTGCCATCGGCAATGGTGCGCGGATCGTTGCCAAAGGTCATATACACACCTTTGGTGTATTGCGGTCCGCCTGCCGCCGTCACCATCTCTTCGGTGACGATGCAATCACCGGAGAAGAAGGCCGCATTCACGCCCTGCTCACGCATCTGGCGCACCAGCGGGCCGGCTTCCGGATGGCATCCGCCGAAATAGACCACGTCCGGTTTCAGCGCACCGATTTTGGTTACCAGCGCATTGAAATCTTTCTCACCGCGCGACAGTCCTTCATACAGCACTTCTTTCACGCCGCGCTTCTCGAGCGAGGCTTTGGTGGCATCCGCTAAGCCCTGGCCGTATGTGTCTTTGTCATGAATAATGACCACTTTCTTCGCCTTGAGCTTGTCGATGATGTAGTCAGCGGCGATCGCGCCCTGCTGGTCATCACGCCCACACATGCGGAACATGGTTTTCATGCCGCGTTCAGTAATTTTCGGGTTGGTTGATCCGGGCGTGATCGCCAGAACGCCAGCTTCATCATAGACTTCCGACGCCGGCATAGTGGATGAGGAGCAGAAGTGGCCGACTACCGCCATCACTTTGTCTTGATCGACCAAGCGGTTGGCGACCGAGACCGCCTGCTTCGGTTCACAGGCATCATCGCCCTGCACCAGCACAATTTTTTCACCGTTAATACCGCCGGCGGCATTAATGTCTTCCGCGGCCTGGCTCGCGCCTTTCCAGTATTGCGCGCCATAGGTCGCATTGGGCCCAGAGAACGGACCGGCCACACCAATTTTAATATCTGCCTGAGCGTAAAAGGCCACGCTTAAACAACCTGCTATCGCCACCTTCATTGGGTGTTTTATGAATTTCAAAGACATGCTTTCAATCCTCAACGGGTCAGGAACGGAGCCATACCACGGCCTGGGAGAAATCAATTTCTGAAACTGCGGCAGAACAGAGTGCGGCCTATAAAACCCGAAGGATCGCCATGCATGGCGACCTGCTTTCAGTCACGCATCAATGCGCGCCCTGAACTCAACAGCATAGGTTTATGAAGGCCACGGTTGAAAATTAAGCAATAACCTCGCCAACTCACGAAAACGCGGGCGATTTTTTGCATTGGCATCGCTCCAGGACTGGAGACACGCGATGTAACATCCCTGCTGATCATAAACATAGCTAAGGTTACGCCAGGCACCAGCACCGCGATGGTGCAGAATGCGGTCGATCACAGATTCTTCATCGTTGTGAAGCGTTTATCCGCTATGCTCTGGTGAAAACGGTCCACGTTTCCTGAAGGAGAACCCATGAATACACAACGGAACGGATTGAGCAGCCAGCAAGCGCTGGACGAATTAGAGCGTCTGTACGACACGGCCGTTGATGCCTTGCGCAACGCGATTCGCGATTTCACTGCCAGCGGGCAGCTGCCGGATGAAGCGGCTCGCCAGCAAGGGCTGTTTGTTTACCCGCAGCTGCGCATTACCTGGCTGGGCGAAGGCCCGCAGAAAAACCGCACTCGCGCATGGGGACGCTTTACCCATACCGGCAGCTATAGCACCACCATTACGCGTCCGGCGCTGTTGCGCCACTATCTCAGTGAGCAGCTGCAGATGCTGGAGAAAGAGTATGAGGTGCTGATTGAAGTGGAGCCGTCACAGCAGGAGATTCCTTATCCTTATGTGATTGACGGCCTGTCGCTCGATCGCTCAATGAGCGCCAGCATCGCCCGCCACTTCCCCACCACCGAACTGTCACAGATTGGCGATGAAACCGCCGATGGCCTATTCCATGCCAATGCGATTTTCCCGCTGTCGCATTTTGATGCGCTGCGTACCGATTTCTCGCTGGCGCGCCTGCGTCATTACACCGGCACCGGCGTTGAGCACTTCCAGCCGTTCGTGCTGTTCACCAACTACACACGCTATGTTGATGAGTTTGTGCGCTGGGCCATTGAGCAGGTGCAAGACCCCAATACGCCTTATGACAGCCTAGCCTGCGCCGGTGACGTGGTGATCACCGCGGATACCCAGGATCCGACCGCAATGATGTCCGATCTGGCGTGGAAGAAGCATCAAATGCCCGCCTGGCACCTGACTTCGCCTAATCGTCGCGGTATTACGCTGGTCAATATTGGCGTTGGTCCGTCCAATGCAAAAACCATCTGCGACCATCTGGCGGTGATTCGCCCGCATGCCTGGCTGATGATTGGTCACTGCGGCGGCCTGCGCGAAAGCCAGACCATCGGCGATTACGTGCTGGCACATGCCTACCTGCGCGATGACCATGTGCTGGATAGCGTATTGCCGCCCGATATCCCGATCCCCAGCATCGCCGAAGTACAGCGTGCGCTGTATGACGCCACCAAAGCAGTGAGTGGTATGCCGGGTGAGGAAGTTAAGCAGCGTCTGCGCACCGGCACTGTCGTCACCACCGATGATCGTAACTGGGAGCTGCGCTACTCCGCTTCTGCGCTGCGCTTCAACCTGAGCCGCGCCGTGGCGGTTGATATGGAAAGCGCCACCATCGCTGCGCAGGGTTACCGCTTCCGCGTGCCGTATGGCACGTTGCTGTGCGTGTCCGATAAACCGCTGCACGGCGAGATCAAACTGCCCGGTCAGGCAAACCGCTTCTATGAAGGGGCGATATCTGAGCACCTGCAGATCGGCATCTGCGCGGTGGAACTGCTGCGTGCCGAGGGCGATAAGCTGCACTCAAGGAAGCTCAGAACCTTCAACGAGCCGCCGTTTAGATAGTCATGATGAGTTCCGGCCCTTGAGGGCCGGAACAGTAAAGCGCGTCATGACATTTTCAAAACGATATTCTGAACAAACCACGCCAACACCAGAAGGCAAGTCGGTAACATGATTTTCCAGGTAAGGCTGTTATTTAACTGAGAAATTTTATCGTTCAACTGATTGAATCTTTCATCAACCTTGTCGAACTTTTTATCAATCCTTTCGAACTTTTTATCGATGCTGTCGAACTTTTTATCAGCGTTGTCGAACCTCTGATCAAATTTCTCTTCCATCCGCTCAAACTTTTTATCGATACGTTTTTCAAGTTCCCCCAGTTCTCCCATGATTTCGAAACGCATAACAGCCTGCTCGGTTCGTACCGTTTCAATATCCGCTTTTGTCGCAAAATGTTCTGAACGCGCGGTTAGCACCGCCACATCCATCTGAATCTGCTGGGTAGTTTTTTCCAGCTGTTCGACCCGTTTGGTTAACTGTTCCATTTGCCGATCTCCTTTGTAACCCGCATCAAAAATTAGCGGTGGGAACACACGAGTTGTAGCGCTAATGGGGTAATCCATTACCGAATCCTCTTCTATAGCCTTGATTCACTCTTTCCACCACACCCGTAGTGAAACAGATTTGCACGGCGTTGACATTCCACGATCCCGCCATTCACAGCACTATTTTAGCGGGCAAGATTAAACAACAAGCACAGCGTGAACGGGCGCAAGCGGGATGAGAAGCGGGAATTAAAAAGAAGTGCGAGGACTCACGCAGAAAATCAGCAGAGGATTGCAACAGCAGACACGGAAGCCCGAGCGGGCTTCCGTTAAGTAAGACTTACGCGCTCAGCCAACCCAGTTTGATCACAAACAGAATCGACAGAATAATCAGCGCCGGATTAACCTCTTTGGTGCGACCGCTGAGCAGCTTAACCACCGTCCAGGTAATGAAACCAAACGCAATACCGTTGGCGATGGAGTAGGTCAGTGGCATGGTCAACGCCGTCACGGTAACCGGTGCCGCGGTGGTGATGTCTTTCCAGTCAATATCCGCTAAACCAGACGCCATCAGCACCGCTACAAACAGCAGCGCAGGTGCAGTTGCATACACAGGAACGCTGCCCGCCAGCGGGGAGAAGAACAGGCTCAGCAGGAACAGAATCGCTACCACAATCGCCGTCAAACCCGTGCGGCCACCGGCGCTGACGCCCGCAGCAGATTCCACATAGCTGGTGGTGGTTGAGGTACCGAGCAGCGAACCGAACAGCGCTGCGGCGCTATCGGCAATCAGCGCACGGCCCATTTTCGGCACGTTACCCTTCTCATCCGCTAAACCCGCGCGCTTGGTCACGCCCAGTAATGTCCCGGTGTTATCGAAAACGTCAACGAACAGGAAGGCGAAAATCACGCTGACCAGCCCCACGTTGAAGGCACCCGCGATATCCAGCTGCATAAAGGTTGGCGCGATGGAGGGCGGAGCGGAGAACACGCCGCCAAATGGCGTCAGGCCAATGCCCATCGAAATGAACGTCACCACCAGAATACCGATCAGCACCGCACCGGTGACGCGACGCGCTTCCAGCACCACAATGATGAAGAAGCCGAGCAGCGCCAGCAGCGGACCCGGTTTGGTCAGATCGCCCAGGCCAACCAGCGTGGCTGGGTTATCCACCACGATACCCGCGCCTTCCAGGGCGATAATCGCCAGGAACAGACCGATACCTGCGCCAATACCAGCCCGCAGCGGCAGCGGAATGCTGTTAATAATCCACTCACGAATTTTGAAAAGCGACATGGCAAAGAAGATCACCGCCGACAAGAACACCGCGCCGAGCGCGACTTGCCACGTGTAACCCATATGCAGAACCACGGTATAGGTAAAGAAGGCGTTGAGGCCCATACCCGGCGCGAGCGCAATCGGATAGTTAGCGATCAGACCCATTAATACGCAGCCAATCGCCGCCGCCAGACAGGTCGCCACGAAGACCGCCCCTTTATCCATGCCAGTTGCACCGAGAATGCTCGGGTTAACAAACAGGATATAAGCCATTGCCAGGAAGGTGGTGAGACCCGCAATGATTTCGGTGCGAACCGTTGTGTTATGCGCTTTTAATTTGAAGAGTTTTTCTAACATCATCATCTCTCATGAGCGGAGTCGGCACGAATGCGCGCGCTCCTTGCCAATGTGGTTTACATGCTTATTGTTGTATTGAAAGCGAAGCAAACTGGACAAAAGGTGGTAAAACCTTCCGCTTTCCCCTGTCCATATAGCAATAGCTATGCCACTCTCCGACGCAATCGATTACGTTTTCAATTGCGGTTACGGTTAGGATAATTCTGAACCAGAACGAGGCGCGATTATGGTGCATTGCACCGGCGCCGCGCAATCGTTTTCCCCTCTGGCTGTTCAACGCTCAAAATATTGCGGCACTGCACGCTTTCGCACTCTGCCAGGCGATGGCGCTCACGTTTCTGTTGCCTGAATCAGCAGGTAAAAAACCGCGGGTTACACTGCTTTTAACCCTTTCGTAACAAAAGAGGCGCGTCCATGAAGCCCGCGATTCTGGTGGTTGATGATGATCGTGCAGTGTGCGAACTGCTGCACGATGTGTTGAATGAGCATGTGTTTACCGTTTATAGCTGCCATCAGGGTAAAGATGCGCTGGCGCTGCTGGCCCAGCATCCGGACATTTCGCTGGTAATGCTGGATATGATGCTGCCTGATACCAACGGTTTGCTGGTGCTGCAGCAGATGCAGCGGCAACGACCCGACCTGCTGGTGATCATGCTAACCGGCATGGGATCAGAGGCGGATATGGTAGTCGGACTGGAAATGGGGGCCGACGATTACATCGCCAAACCCTTTAATCCGCGCGTGGTGGTGGCGCGTGCGCGTGCGGCCCTACGCCGCTGCGGTCGGCTGACGCAGCCAGAATATTTAGCGGATGAGGGCTGGCAATTTAACGGTTGGCGTCTGGATGATGCGCGCTGTCAGTTATTCAATCCACAACGTGAAAATGTGCCACTGACGCAGGGAGAATATGCCCTGTTGCGCGCGCTGGTGGCGCACGCGCGAAAAGTGTTAACCCGCGATCAGCTGCTGGAGCTGACGCACAGCGAGAGTCTTGAGGTGTTCGATCGCACTATAGATGTGCTGATTATGCGTCTGCGGCGCAAAATAGAAGCCAATCCGCATCAGCCCAGCCTGATCCGTACTATTCGCGGGCTCGGCTACGTCTTCTCCGCCGACGTAATGCGCCCCTCGTCCGCAGCGCGCGAAACGCAGATTGCCTGAGCCATCCAGCGCTGCATCTCGGCCAGTGGCCGCGTGCCGTCCAGCGCATTGGCTGCATGCAGATTAAAACAGGCGCAGGTATGCGCCAGCCGCAGTGTGTCCGTCAGCGACCAGCCTTCATGGCTGGCGTATAACACTCCCGCACAAAACGCATCGCCCGCCCCCACGCTGCCAACAATCTCTTCTGGCGCTAAGCACCATGCAGGTTGCCAACACCCTTCTCCGTCCGCTTGCTGGCCCCACGCGCCTTCCGGCGCATGAATCACCACCCGCTGGCGCACGCCTTGCTGCAGCAACCACGTCGCCGCCTCGGCAAACGCGGCGGGTGCAGCCAGTCCTTGCGGTGTGCGCAAACTGACGCCCGTGAGCGCTTGCGCTTCCAGTTCGTTAATGACCAGATAATCGAGCCAGCGCAGCGCGGGTACCACCAGCGGACGATACTCGCCGACGCGCGACACCAAATCGAGTGAAGTGAGATAACCACGCTGCTGCATCTGTGCCAGCAGCCGTGCGCTGCGCGTACCGAACTCGGCATCGGGCACATCAAGGCTATCGAGCAGCAGCAAATAGCCGAGGTGAAAAATGCGGTGCGAGGTGGTGACAGCCGCGAAATGCGGCAAATCGAGCTGACCATTGGCGCCGCGCGCGTGGAAGAAGGTGCGCTGGCCATCCGGCGTGGTCATCACCTGCGTCATCGCGGTGTTGATGCTTCGGGTGCGCAGCACAAACTGGCGATCGATATGATGCTCGTCCAGCAACTGCAGGATGAAGTCGCCATCGCTGTCCTCACCAATCATACCAACGCCCGCCAGCGGCAGATTTACCTGCATGCGCGCCAGAGTGAACAGCACGTTGAGCGCGGCACCGCCGCTGCTTTTTTCACTGTGCTGAATATCCGCCAGCCAGCCCTGATCCGGCCAGTGGCTGATTCGCTGAACGTGATCCACCAGCATGCTACCCGCCCCGATGATGCCGCTACGCCCCTCCATCTCAGGCCCTCCCGGCGCTGCCAAATACCTGCATCTGTTGCGCCACCACGTTGGCGATATTGCGCTCCACCGCCATCAGCAACTCGGCGAAGGCGTCGTAGCGCGCATCACGCTCGGTGATTTGCGTTTCAATCGCTCCGAGCGCCGCCTGCGACATGCCGGTATAGAAGTTAATTTTGTTGATGCCGAGGCTGATAGCACGCCGGAAATCGGCATCGCTAATCCCGGATCCGCCATGCAGCACCAGCGGAATGCCGGCCGTAGAACGAATCGCCGCCAATCGGTCGAAGTCGAGCTTCGGTTCGCCTTTATATTTGCCGTGCGCATTGCCAATCGCGACTGCCAGACAATCAATACCGGTCGAGTGGACGAAATCAGCGGCCTGCGCCGGATCGGTGAATTTATTACTATCGGCCTCACCAAACAGTGCGCCACCTTCATCGCCGCCTACCGCGCCGAGCTCTGCCTCCACCGATACGCCGAGCGCGTGGCACATCTTCACCACTTCACGCGTCTGACGCACGTTTTCGTCGTAGCTGAGCGTCGATCCATCAAACATCACTGAGGTAAAGCCGAGGCGAATCGCCTGCATTACCGCTTCAAAATGCAAGCCGTGATCGAGATGCAGCACCACCGGAATATCGTGCAGCGCTGCTTCGGTGCGTACCGCCGCTACCAACGATTCGAGGCTGACATATTTAAAATGCACCTCGGCAATACTGATAATAAACGGTGAGCGCTGCTGCTCAGCAGCCTGATACAGCGCGCGCAGGAAATGCGTGTCGAGGACGTTAAACGCGCCGAGCGCGTAACCATTTTGTTGCGCATGGGCTAAGCCCTGCGCCAGGGAGATCAGTGCCATGATGCGCTCCTTTATGCCAGCCAGCGGTGATATTCGTTACACAGCAGCCAGCGCGGTTCTTCATCTTCATCAAGCGGATTGAACCGCGCCAGCGGCGTGAGAAATACGTTGTCATGTTCGTCGTCGTTGGGCATCGAGACTTCACCCACCAGCACATCGCCGTAGCCCTCTTCGCCCCAGAAGCTGTGCCAGATGCCGGGCAGCAAGGTGACGCTTTCGCCGGGCGATAAGCGTAACTGCGAGCCAGCAGCATGGGTTTGGCGGATGCCATCGAGCGTGACGTCC
Organism: Pantoea nemavictus; assembly: GCF_037479095.1. Taxonomy (NCBI): domain Bacteria; kingdom Pseudomonadati; phylum Pseudomonadota; class Gammaproteobacteria; order Enterobacterales; family Erwiniaceae; genus Pantoea; species Pantoea nemavictus. The sequence goes on from NZ_JBBGZW010000001.1 coordinate 392,175, forward strand.
ACTGCCGTATCCGCCAGTTGATTACCAGCGCGGTTATGCAGTGTGACGATCAGATTGCCGCCGCCGCGATTGATGATGTCTTCCATCTTTTGCGGGTGATAATGCATCGGCGTTAGCTGCCCTTCGCGCACATGCATAATCTTCTCCGCGTAGGGCTTGCCCCACGGCTGCCCCCCGCGCGAGCCGTTGCGCAGCGTGAACAGGGTTAAACCGGTTTGATTAAAATCGTCGGCGCCGAAGCTAGTGACGTCCCAGCCGAGGTGCAGTGCCAGCAGTTCGCCAGCATGGTGTTTATCCAGCGCGCGCCACTGGCTGAGGCCGTAATCGGCCCATGGCGGCAGATGCACATCCTGACGCATAAAGAATTCGCGGGTACGTTGTAAGATCGCATTCACTTCAGAGCGTTGCATTGGCTCCTCCTTTTTTAGGTGAGTGCGCGCTGGCCCTCACCCTAACCCTCTCCCGCTGGCGGGAGAGGGAATGAAGAGGTGGAGCAAACGTAAAACTTTCAACTCTCTCGGGCAGCCCCCTCGCCCGCTTGCGGGAGAGGGCTGGAGTGAGGGAAAACCGCAATTATTTCACCGTCCAGCCCTTGTAGCCGCTAACGCTGTTGCGATCGATCATCGTCACCGGGATCAACACCGGCTTATCCGGCGCCGGTTTGCCCTGCAGAATGTCGTAACCGATCTCTACCGCTTTCGCCGCCATCACCTGCGGATCCTGCGCTGGCGTCGCAACGAACAGCGAGCCTTTGCGTTTCAGCGCCTCTTCACCGTCAGGCGATCCATCGACGCCCACAATAAAGAACTCATTACGCTGCGCCTGTTTCGCCGCTAAATCGGCGCCAATCGCGGTGGGGTCGTTGATGGCAAACACCGCATCAATCTTCGGATTGGCCGACAGCAGGCCAGTCATCACCTCCAGCCCCCCTTCGCGGCTGCCTTTGGCGTTCTGGTTATAGGAGAGCAGTTTGATATCCGGATGGGTTTTCAGCTCGGTCATGCAGCCTTCCACGCGATTCTGCACCGCCGAAACCGGCGGCCCGTTAATGATCACCACGTTGCCTTTGGCCTTCAGACGATCGGAAATGTATTTACACGCCATCGCACCGGCGGCGGTGTTATCGGATGTGATGGTGGCGTTGGCGCCATCTGCCGCCACGTCCACCGCCACCACCACAATGCCGGCATCACGCGCACGTTTCACCGCAGGCGCAATACCTTTGGAATCGGCGGCGTTGAGGATAATCATGTCCACTTTGGCGGCGATAAAGTTATCAATCTGCCCCACCTGCTGGCCAAGATCGTAACCGCTCGACACCAGCGTCACGTTGACTTTATCGCCCGCCAGCTCCCGCGCCTTAAGCTCCGCGCCTTTAGTGATCTGCACGAAGAACGGGTTGGCGAGATCGCCGACCGTCACGCCGATAGATTTCAGTTCTTTTGCCTGAGCCACGCCAGCACTGAACAGCGTCGCCGCCAGCAGCCCGGTTACAATCGGATTAAAACGCATAGTCGATGTTCTCCTGCTTATTTTGGTTTTTATGATGAGTGCTCGCTGTCCCCCATCCCAGCCTTCCCCCGCAAGCGGGGGAAGGAGACGCTGCCACATGCCACTTCAAAACTCACATATGGCAGCATCTTCCTCCCCCATTAATGGGGGAGGACCGAGGAGGGGGACAGCCGGCACGTTACAACTCAACTCACGTGATGCCGTGTCCGATACTTATCTATCAGCACCGCGATAATGATCACCGCGCCCTTAATCACTAACTGCCAGAAATACGACACGCCCATCAGCGTCATGCCATTGTTCAGCGTGGCGATAATCAGCGCACCAATCAGCGTGCCGGTAATCGTGCCGATGCCACCAACAAAGCTGGTGCCGCCGAGAATCACCGCTGCAATTGCATCCAGCTCATAACCGACGCCGAGATTGCCGTTGGCGCTGTACAAGCGCGAGGCGCTCATCAGTCCGCCGAGTCCGGACAGCAACCCACTCATGGCGTAGACAAACAGCAGCACCACGCCGACTTTGATGCCGGTCAGACGCGCGGCCTGCACGTTGCCGCCTACCGCATAGATGTGCACGCCAAGCGTGGTGCGACGCAGAATGAACCAGCACAGCGCAATCACCGCAAAGGCGATAATGATCAGCCACGGCACCGGCCCAAGGTAGCCATTGCCGATCCACTCAAAGTTAATATCGGAGTTAATTACCGTGGTGCCGTCAGCCAGCAGATAGGCCGCACCGCGCAGTGCGGTATAGGTGCCCAGCGTGACAATGAAGGGCGGCAGCCCAGCCCACGCCACCAAAATGCCGTTGAACAACCCCATAATCAGCCCGGCACCCAAGGCCGCCGGAATGGTGAGCGACGCGAAAGCGGGATCGAGCGACACCACCATCGCCACCACCGCCGTAGTGCCGAGCATCGATCCCACCGATAAATCAATCCCGCCGGTAAGAATCACAAAGGTCATGCCCGCCGCCAGCACGATGTTGATCGACGCCTGGCGCGTAATATTCAGCAGATTGCCCTCGGTGAAGAAGTTCGGCGTGACAAAGCCAAACACCGCCACGATCAGGATAAGAATCGGCAGGATGCCGACGGTTTGCAGCAGGTCGCTCATTAACGCGCGCTTCAGCGTTGGGCTTTTTACGCGTGCGGATTCACTGGTCATTGCGCTCTCCTCAGGCCTGAACCGGCTGCGCGCCGGTGGCCAGTGTCATAATGTTTTCCTGGCTGATCTCTGCCCCACTCAACTCGCCGGCAATCGATCCCTCGCGCATCACATATACGCGGTCGCTCATGCCCACCACTTCCGGCAATTCGCTGGAGATCATCAAAATCGCCACGCCCTGCTGCGCCATCTGCTGCATCATGCGGTAGATTTCGCTTTTGGCGCCGACATCCACGCCGCGCGTCGGCTCGTCGAGAATCAGGATGCGCGGTGCAATCGCCACCCAGCGTGAAATCAACAGCTTCTGCTGATTTCCGCCGGACAAACCGCCGGCGCGCACCTGCGCATGCGGCACGCGAATGTTCAGGGCATCAATCGCTTCGCTGGCGATGGTCTGCCCTTTGCGCCGGTTCAGCAGGCCGTAACTGGCATCGCGCTCCAGCGTCGCCATCACAATGTTGTCCTGCGCCGCCAGTTCGAGGAACAGGCCTTGCTCTTTACGGTTCTCGGTGAGAAAGCCGATACCGCGCGCAATCGCGTCACGTGGAGAGTGAATCTGCACCTTTTCCCCGTCGATCCAGATCTCGCCGCCGCTCGGTTTATGCACGCCGAAAATCAGCTGCGCCAGCTCGCTGCGCCCGGCACCGACCAGGCCCGCCAGGCCGACGATCTCGCCGGCGCGCACCACTAAGCTGCTGGGGCGGACTTTGTGTTTGTCGCACAGGTGATTGACCGCCAACCGGATGTCGCCGAGCGGAATAGTGCGGTCTTTGTTAAACAGGTCGCTGAGCGGGCGGCCAACCATCATGCGCACCAGCTCGCTGGCGTTGAGCTGTTCACGCGTCAGGCTGCCGACATACTCACCGTCGCGCAGCACGCTGACGCGATCCGAGAGTTCATACACTTCCGCCATGCGGTGGCTGATATAGATGATCGCCATACCTTCGCTGCGCAGACGTTTTATCAGCGCAAACAGCTGCTCTGTTTCGCGATTCGACAGCGCTGCGGTAGGTTCATCCATTACCAGAATGCGGCTGTTGCGGTGCAGCGCGCGGGCGATTTCCACCTGCTGCTGCTCGGCAATACTGAGACGGCTGACCAAATCGGTGGCGTTGAACTGTGCGCCCAGGCGATCGATCACCCGCTGCGCCTCCTCCGCCATCTGGCGACGCTTCACCAGCCCGCCGCGCGTGATTTCACTGCCGAGAAAGATGTTTTCTGCCACCGTCAGATTCGGTGCCAGATTGATCTCCTGATAAATCAGTGTGATGCCTGCCGCCAACGCCTCTTTTGGGCCTTTAATGGCATACGGCTGGCCGTCGATAAGAATTTCCCCGCTGCTGGCGGTATAGGCACCGGCCAGAATTTTCATCAGTGTACTTTTGCCTGCGCCGTTTTCGCCCATCAGCGCATGCACTTCACCGGGCCACACCGTGAGATCCACGCCCTTAAGCGCATAGAAATTGCCAAAGCGCCGGGTGATACCACGCATCGAGAGTATCGGAGTGCCGTCCATTGAGAGGCTCCTGCTGGCAAAGGTTGCAGCGAGTAAAGCCTGTCCAGATAAATGGAAAATGTCAGCGACCGTTCATATTTGTCATATTTCGCCCCGCTCGCGCTTCTATACTCGCCGGGAGTTACGCGGTAAAAGGTGGCGAAAATGAGTCACGGTCTGCACTGGCACGCTGGCGCGCGAAGTCGCCTGCTGCTGTTTAATCTGCTGGTAATGTCGGTGACGCTGGCGGTGAGCCTGGTGGCAATTTTTGGATTTCGCCACGCAGGTCACATTCAGGAACAGGCGCAGGCGCAAACCCTGGCCGATATGAACGGCAGCCTGGCGCTGGCACGCGATACCGCCAACGTGGCGATCGCTGCCGTGCGCCTGTCGCAGGTGGTCGGTGCGCTGGAGTATCAGAGCGAATCGGCGCGCCTGCAGCAAACTCAACTCGCGTTACAGCAGTCGCTGACGCTGCTGGCTCACGCGCCGCTCGCCGCGCAGCAGCCGCAACAGCTGACGCACATTCGTGAACGCAGCCAGATGCTGGAACAGAGCATTAATCAGCTCCTGCGCGCAGGTCATCAACGCCACTTGCAGCGCAACGTAATGCTGAGTGGCCTGTGGCAATCGCAGCTGCTGCTGAACCGAATTGATCTGCTCACGCAAGCCTATTCCCCTTCTGACGCGCTGCGCCAGCAAACGCACAGCTTATTAAGCGTAGCGATTCAATCTTCGGCACCGCAGGCGGCGGTGCAGCAGTTGCAATCGGTGCTGCGCCAGTGGCGAGCGTTAACGCTGAGCGGCGTGCTCAATATTCAGGTTCAGCGGTTGATCGCCACCAGCAGCGACCTCTTGCCGGTGGCGCAGCAGCTGGAGCAGAGTGATATCGCCATCGCCTACGCCACCTACCGCATTAAAGCACTGGTGGCGATGCTCAACGACGACATCACGCATTATGTGCAGCTGGTGGCGCAGCAGAGCGACGCACGCAGCGCGGTCACGCACGAAGAGCTGGATTCAATCATCGGTTTTATCGGCCTGTTTATGCTGCTGGCATTGCTGATCACCGGCTACGCCGGTTACTACATCTACCGTAATCTCGGTTCGAGCCTGACCGCCATCGCCCACGCCATGACGCGGCTGGCGCAGGGCGAAAAGAGCGTCAACGTGCCGGGCCTGGCGCGCCGCGATGAACTGGGCGATCTGGCGCGCGCCTTCAACGTGTTTGCCCGCAACACCGCCTCGCTGGCGCACACCTCGCGCCTGCTGAAAGAGAAAAGTAACCAGCTGGAATCCACTTTCCTCGCCATGCGCGATGGTTTTGCCTTGTTTGATAACAGCGGCCAGCTGGTGGTGTGGAATGCACAATATGCCGAGCTGCTGGGCATCGCGCCGCGTGAACTGCATCGCGGCTTGCACTATCAGCAGCTGCTAACCCGCGTCAATATCCAGCTCAACGGGCTGGCGGATGCACAGGAAGTCCGCCTGGATGATGGGCGCACGCTGGAGCTGCGTTTCAGCCCGGTGCCGCGTCGTGGCATGGTGAATACCGTGCTGGAGCGCACCACGCGTAAGGCACTGGAAGAGGCGCTGCTGCACAGCCAGAAGATGAAAGCCGTTGGCCAGCTAACCGGCGGACTGGCGCATGACTTCAATAACCTGCTGGCGGTGATTATTGGCAGCCTGGCGCTAACCGTCGATCAGCTGCCGCCCGGCACGCTCGCAAGCCGCATCGAACGCGCCCGTCAGGCCGCCGACCGCGCGGCGCAGCTCACCCAGCGATTGCTGGCCTTCTCGCGCAAACAGGCGCTCTACCCGCGCGCGGTTGCGGTGGTGGAGCTGGTGGATAATCTGCATTCGCTGTTGCAGCACGCGCTGCTGCCCGGTCAGCAGCTGGTGATCGATGCGCAGCGCCCCGGCTGGCCAGCGTGGATTGATGCCGGCCAGCTGGAGAACGCGTTGATCAATCTGGTGGTGAATGCGCGTGATGCCATGGCGCAACAGAGCGGGGAAATCCGTCTGCGCATCTGGAATCAACGCAAACAGGAGGCCGACGGCAAGCGCGATCGCGTCACCATTGAAGTGATCGACCACGGCTGCGGCATGTCGGCCGAGGTGCGCGAGCAGGTATTCGAGCCGTTCTTCACCACCAAAGCCATCGGCAGCGGCAGCGGTTTGGGCTTATCGATGGTCTATGGTTTTGTGCGCCAGTCCGGCGGACAAATCGAGCTGGAAACCGCGCCCGGCCAGGGCACCACCGTGCGCCTGCTGCTGCCACGTGCACCCGAAGCGGCGCAGCCGCTCAGCGTGCCGCCGCCGTTAGTGCCGCAGCGCAGCAACGACCGGCTGGTGCTGGTGCTGGATGACGAGCCGACGGTGCGGCAAACGCTGTGCGAGCATCTGCATCAGCTCGGTTATCTGACGCTGGAGTGTGGCGATGGCGAAAGCGCCCTGGCGCTGCTGCGTCAGACGCCGGATATCGAACTGCTGATCAGTGATTTGATGCTGCCGGGCGGGATTAACGGCGCGGATGTAATTCGTCAGGCGCAGGCGCAGTGGCCGCAGCTGGCTACCGTGTTAATCAGCGGCCAGGATCTGCGCCAGACTCCGGTGACGCTGCCGCTGTGTGAGCGGCTGGCGAAACCCTGGCAGCAGGCGCAGCTGGTGCAGGCGCTAGAGCGCGCCTGGCAGCGCAGTGAACGGCTTAATCGCGCGCGGCAGGCTGCCACAGCGGCACCCCTTTCCCCGTGATGTAGCGTTTACGCAGCTTGCTGGAGATGACATCCATCATCATCACCACTGCCACCAGGATAAGGGTCAGAAACATCACCACATCCCAGTTCCACAGGCGCATGTTCTCGGCATACACCAGGCCAACGCCCCCGGCGCCGACAAAGCCGAGCACCGCCGCCGAACGGGTGTTGGACTCAATCTGATACAGACTGAGTGCGAGGAAGGTCGGGAATGATTGCGTGAAAATGCCGTAACGGTGTTTCTGCAGGCTGTTAGCGCCCACCGCGCTCAGGCCGCGGCTCGGTGAGCGCTCCACCGCTTCGTGCCCTTCGGCATACAGTTTGCCGAGCAGGCCCACGTCCTGCATCACAATCGCCAATACCCCCGCCAGCGGCCCCATCCCCACGGCGCGCACGAAGATCAGCCCCCAAATCGCCATATCAATGCCGCGCAGCACATCGAGCACGCGGCGCACCACCAGTGAAATCGGTCGCGTTAGCGGATCGTGCATCACGTTGCGCGCCGCAAGGAACGAAACCGGCAGCGCGATAAGTGAAGCGGTTAGCGTGCCGGAAAACACAATCGCCAGCGTAATCCCCACCTGAGTGAAGTAGTAGCCAAACGGCCAGTTGAGGAAATCCTGCCAGACAAACATGCGCAGGAAATAACGGCTAAGCTGCTGGCAGCCGATGAGAAAGCGGCTCCACTCAATGCCAAAAAATTCAAAAAAGAACAGGTAGTAAAGCGCGATGGCCAACGCCACCAGCGCCACGCGACGCAGATAGCGATGCTGGGCAGCAAACAGCGCAGCATGCTCCTGTTTGAGTTTGGCGACATCCGGCGCTAAGGCAATCATGGCACGTCTCCTTCTACCACGCGGCGACGCAGCCAGCCGGACAGCGTATCCAGCAGCGACACCACCACAATAATCAGCAACAGCGTGATGCTGACCTGATCGTAGCGATCGAGTTTGATATTGGTCATCAGCTCCTGGCCGATGCCGCCCGCGCCGACTAAGCCGAGAATAGTCGAAGAGCGGAAGTTAATTTCCAGACGCATAAAGCTGTAGGAGAGAAACGTTGGTTTGACCTGCGGCCAGAAGGCGAAGCGCATGCGCTGCAGTTTGCTGGCACCGCAGGCGGCCAGGCCGCGCACCGGTTTATCCGAGGCGCTCTCAATCGCTTCGTAGAACAGTTTGGTCAGGCTGCCGACGGTGTGAAGCGCCAGTGCGAGGAAGCCGGGAATGGCGCCAATGCCGAACGCCATCACAAACATTACCGCCCACGCCAGTTCGGGCATGGTACGCAGGAAGGCGACGAACGCGCGGATCGCCATGCGCAGGCTGCGCGGCGTTTGGGTGTTATCGGCGGCGAAAAACGCCAGCACACCAGCAACGCCGACCGCCACGATGGTCGACGACAGCGCCAGCTGCAAGGTTTCCCAGATCAGCGGCAGCTGGAAGTGCAGACGATAGCCCCAATAGGCCAGCGAACCTTCGGTTTTGCCATCAGCGAACAGCAACGACAGGTGCAGCACCGGCAGTGTTTCACCGATGTAGTCAAAGAAGTGTGGCAGCGATTGCCAGATGGTGAGCAGATTGAATTCAGCCATCTTGCCCGCGGCCAAATAAAGCGCCAGCAACAGCAGCGACCACAGCAGCGAGTCGCGTTTTTGCTGGCGGCGGATGCGTTGGTAGTAGTGTTCGAAATCGGTCAAGAGGGAGATTCCTGTTGGTTGGGGTGGTGTGCTGGCTGGTTCGTGCTGGCTGTCCCCCATCCCGGCCTTCCCCCACTTGTGGGGGAAGGAGACGTTGCCACATGCAGCTGCATAAGCAACATATGGCAGCATCTTCCTCCCCCGCTCGCGGGGGAGGACCGAGGAGGGGGACAGCCAGCACTATCCCTGCAGCAGCGAGCACCCAATAAATTACCCGCGCGACCCTTTCATCAAATCACGCTTCATATCGATAATATTCTGATAATCCGCCACGGTTGCCGGGCCGATGTGCTGGGCACCGCCCACCGCTTTAACAAAGCAGCCGTGATCTTCTTTATCCAGTTTCTTGATGGTTGCCACCACTTTCGCTTTGAAGTCAGCGGGCAAGTTGTTGCTCACCAGAATCGGGCCGTTCGGGATCAGCGGTGACTGCCAGATAATGCGGATTTGCTTCATCAGATCCGGATGATCCATACGAATCAAACGACCAAAGGCGCCGGAGGTATAACCGCTTTCGCGGTCGCCAATCAGCGACGTCCAGGTCACCGCGCCGTCAAACTGACCGTTCAGCACGCCGAGGATGTCCTGCTCGTGGCCGCCCGAGAAGGTCACGCTGGAGAAGGTGTTGTTGTACTTGTCATCAACCGAGCCGCCGAACGCTTTCTTAAATGCCTGGTTTGGCATCAGGAAGCCGGAGGTTGAATCCGGATCGGCCATGCCGAATGATTTGCCCTTCAGGTCTTCCAGCTTTTTGTACGGGCTGTCCGCTTTAACGATCACCACCGAGTGATAGCCCTGGGAACCGTCTTTGTCATCCACCACAATGCCGACTACATCTACCGCTTTTGGGTTCTGCAGATAAACCGAAGCGTAAGAGGCTGGCGACATACTCAGTACCAGATCGATTTTGTTGCCCAGCAGGCCCTGAATCACGCCGGAGTAGTCAGACGAGTTGCGCAGTTTGGTATCGACCTGCAATTCTTTATCGAAGAAATCTTTCACGCATTGGTTATCGCCAATCTGCTGCGTGGCGTTCTGGCCGCCAAGAATGCCGAGATTCAGTTCTTTTGGTGCTTCCGCTGCGTTAACGCCAAAAGCCATCGCAATAGTCAGTAAAGCTAAAGAGGTCAGTTTCATTGGTGGTTGTTCTCTTGCCGTGGAAGTTAGTGGAGCTGGTTAATTTCGTCGCCGTACAGCTCATGCATCAGGCCGTCGGTCAACTGGGAAGGATGTCCATCAAACAGCACTCTGCCGCGCTGAATGCCGATAACGCGGGTGCAGTAGCTTTTCACCAGTTCGATTGAGTGCAGGTTGACCATCACGCTGATGCCCTGCTCGCTCACCTGGCGCAGCACGTCCATGATGCGTTTGGTATTTTTCGGATCGAGTGACGCCACCGGCTCATCCGCCAGCAGAATGCGCGGGTTCTGCATCAGCGCCCGGCAAATCGCCACGCGCTGCATCTGGCCGCCAGAGAGGTTTTCCGCGCGCTGCAGCGCCTGCGGCAGCATGTTCATCCACTGCAACAGCTCGATGGCGCGGGCGCGGTCAGTTTCGGAAAACACTTTGAAGAACGATTTGAGCGTTGAGGTCTGGCTTAAACGCCCCAGCAGCACGTTGGTCAGCACATCGAGGCGCGGCACCAGACAGAAATCCTGGAAGATCATGCCGCATTCGCTGCGCCATTCACGCATCTGGCGGCTATTCAGCGTCACCACATCGCGATCCACTTCGCCCTGGCGATTGCTAAGAATCGCGCCCTGTGAGGCGCTGATAGTGCCGTTGAGCATATGCAGCAGCGTCGATTTGCCTGCGCCTGAGCGGCCAATCACCGCCACCAGCTCGCCCGCATGCAGATCGAAGCTCACATTATCCAGCACCAGGTTGGCGCCGTACGCTTTGCACAATCCCTGCACCGACAGCACCTTGTTGCCCTGCCCGGTGAGGGGCGGAAAAGGATTGTCGACGACGGTTTTCAGTAATGCTTGTGCCATGGTGCACTCCATCTCTTCTGAGCGGTTGATTGCCCGCTATTACGGGCAAATCGCATGAAAGCTTGATGACAGTAAAATGATTAAACGGTGACAGCGCGTTTTCACGGCAAAGCGTGGTGATCGGCACCGCACCCATCCGGGCATTGCGCAATAAATTGCGCCGCTACGGATGGTGCGAATGGTGAGAACGAGACATACAAAACGCACGTATCCGTAGCGGCGCGATTTATCGCGCACCTAGCAAATGTCGCAGCTGCTCGAGCGTATCGCTCAGCGCACCATCGTTGTTCAACGCATAGCAGTGCGCCGGCAAGGGTTCGGCCGCGCGCGCTAGCCTCTTCTCGATTTCCGCTTCCGACTCGCGCCCACGTTGGCGCAGCCGCTGTTCCAGCACCGTTGGCGACACCTGCAACACCAGCGGCAACAGCTGGGCACCGTAATGCTGCTGCACCCGCGGCAGATGCAGACGCGAACCGTTGACCAGCACGTTAAGTCCCTGCGCCAGCCACAGATCGATCTCCTTACCCAGCGCATAGTGCAGGCCATGCGCCTGCCAGCTGACGGCAAACAGACCGAGCGCTTCACGCCGCCGGAACTCCAGCTCGCTCAACGCCACATGGTTCTCGCCGCCGGCATCGGCCGCGCGCGTAATGTAGCGATGGGCGATCAGCAGGTTATCCGGCGGCGCCTCACGCAACGCATTCAGCAGACTGTCTTTGCCCGCGCCCGAAGGCCCGGTCAGCCAGATGAGGCGCGCCATCAGAACACCAACTTGCCTTGCGACCAGACGTGACGAATATGCGAATGTCCGTGATCGGTATGCGCCAGCACCAAATCGGCACGCAGCCCTTCGGCGATGCGACCGCGATCGTGCAGGCCAATGGCCTGTGCCGGATTACGCGTCACCAGCGCCGCCGCCTGCGGCAGCGTCAGCGTATTGCGTTCATCAGCGACCAAACGGAACACCGCGTCGAGCAGACTGGCGGGATAATAATCGGAGGAGAGAATATCCAGCAGGCCGTGGCTGGCGAGTTGCGCCGCCGCCACGTTGCCGGAGTGCGATCCGCCGCGCACGATGTTAGGCGCCCCCATCAGCACCTGCATGCCACATTCCCGTGAGGCGCGCGCCGCTTCCAGCGTGGTGGGGAATTCGGCGATGGCGCTGCCGACATCATGCGATTCGGCGACGTGTGCCGCCGTGGCATCATCGTGGCTGGCCAGCGGAATGCCGCGCGAACGGCACAAACTGGAGATGGCATTGCGGTTCGGCGTCGAGAACTCAGCGGCCAGCGCCAGCTGTTCGCGCTCAAACTGATCCATCTGCTCGTCGCTGAGCTGATATTTGCCCTGATAATAGGTGCGATACATCTCCAGCGAGGCGTACTGGCGCTGGCCCGGCGAGTGATCCATCAGCGACACCAGCGACAGCTCCGGCGTATTCATCAGCGCTTCAAACAGCGGCAGCGTGGTGTTGTGCGGCAGCTCGCAGCGCAGATGCAAATGGTGATCGGCGCGGTTAATCCCTTTGCGATTGCTGTCCTGAATCGCGTCGATCATTTTCGTCAGATTATCCAGACGATGGCCGCCATCACGCACGTCGCCGACGCCAATCGCATCCAGCACCGTGGTAATGCCGCTGGAGACCATCAGCGCATCATGGCTGCTCATCGCCGAGTGCACCGGCCAATCGACTTTCGGGCGTGGCGTGAAGAATTTATCGAGGTTATCGGTATGCAGCTCCACCAAACCCGGCAGCAGGAAGGCGTTTTCGCCATCCAGTGCACCCGGCAGCTGACTAACGCTGTCGCTGAAGCTGGCAATGCGTCCATCGCGGATCTCCAGCGATCCGGCCACCACTTCCTGCTCCAGCACCAGCCGGACGTTATTAATAATCATGCTTCTGCTCCTGTGTTGACTGGCTGCATGACGTGCAGGCGATCGGCGACGCGCTCGCGCACCGCTTCGTCATGGAAAATACCGACAATAGCGGCACCACGGGCGCGCGCCTGCTCAATCAGTTCCACCACCGCGGCGCTGTTGGCGCTATCCAGCGAGGCGGTCGGCTCATCCAGCAGCAGTACTGGATAGTCGGCGATAAATCCGCGCGCGATATTGACGCGCTGCTGCTCACCGCCGGAAAAGGTCGACGGCGCTAGCGACCATAAACGCTCCGGCACGTTGAGGCGCGTTAGCAGCTCTTTGGCGCGCTTTTCGCAGAAGGCGCGTGCGGTACCGCGCTCCAGCAGCGGCTGCATGACGATTTCCAGCGTCGGCACGCGCGGAATAACGCGCAGAAACTGGCTGACCCAGCCAACGGTATGGCAGCGAATCGCCAGAATCTGCCGCGCGGGCGCACTGGCCATGTCGATCCATTCACCCTGATGTTGCAGCCAGATATGGCCGCTGTTGGCCTGATAATTGCCGTACAGCGCGCGCAGCAGCGTCGATTTTCCGCTGCCTGAGCGGCCATGCAGCACCACGCATTCGCCGCCGCTGACTTCAAGATTGGCATTCTGCAGCACCGGCAGCGCGGCGCTGCTCTGGTTGTGCAGCACAAAAGTTTTGCTGAGTTGCTCTACGCGCAATAAAGGTTGCATGTTGATGTCCTGATGAATTCATTCATTGCCTGCACAGCATCGTAGCGGCGCGATTCATCGCGCGTAGTTGCGACACCGTGCCTGCGTATGCGCAATAAATTGCGCCGCTACGGAATGTGCTCGCCTTCATCGCGCGATTAACTCAGCACCGACGAAACCAATAACTGGGTATACGGATGATGCGGATCGTCCAGCACCCGATCGGTCAACCCGCTCTCCACCACGCGACCCTGCTTCATCACCAGCAGGCGATGCGCCAGCAAACGCGCCACGCCGAGATCATGGGTGACAATCACCACCGCCAGATTCAGCTCACGCACCAGCGTACGCAGCAGATCCAGCAGGCGCGCCTGCACCGATACATCCAGACCGCCGGTCGGCTCATCCATAAACACCAGCGTCGGCTGCGTCACCAGGTTGCGCGCAATCTGTAAACGCTGCTGCATGCCGCCGGAGAAGGTGGTGGGCAGATCGTCGATACGGTTGGCGGGGATTTCGACATCCTGCAGCCAGCGCATCGCCTCTTGACGGATATCGCCATAATGGCGATTGCCCACCGCCATCAAGCGCTCGCCGATGTTGCCACCCGCCGTCACCTGCGGACGCAAACCATCCAGCGGATGCTGATGCACCACGCCCCATTCGGTGCGCAGCAGGCGGCGACGATCGCTCTCGCTCAGCTGATAGAGATCCTGCGCGCGATAGAGAATGTTGCCCTGCTGCGGCGCTAACCGCGCCGACAGGCTGCGCAGCAGCGTGGTTTTGCCCGAACCGGATTCCCCGACAATGCCTAACACTTCGCCGGGATAGAGTTCAAAACTCACCTCTTCAAAGCCTTTGCCTGGCGCATAAAGGTGGGTGAGATTGTTGACCGCAAGCAGCGGCTGTTCACTGTGCATGCTGTTGTTCCTGCTGCTGGTGGCAAAAATCGGTATCGGAGCAGACAAACATGCGCGTACCGGCGTCATCCATCACCACCTCGTCAAGGTAGCTGTGGCGCGAACCGCATAGCGCGCAGGGTTCATCCCACTGCTGCACGCTGAACGGGTGATCGTCGAAGTCGAGGCTCTCCACTTTGGTGAACGGCGGCAGCGCATAGATGCGTTTTTCACGTCCGGCACCAAACAGCTGTAGCGCTGGCATCATGTGCATCTTCGGGTTGTCGAATTTAGGGATTGGCGACGGATCCATCACGTAGCGATCGTTGACCTTCACCGGATAGGCATACGTCGTCGCGATATGGCCATAACGGGCGATATCTTCATACAGTTTCACCTGCATGATGCCGTACTCCTCCAGCGCATGCATGGTGCGGGTTTCGGTCTCGCGCGGCTCGATAAAGCGCAGCGGTTCCGGGATTGGCACCTGGAAAATCAGGATCTGATCCTCCTCCAGCGGCGTTTCGGGAATGCGGTGACGCGTCTGGATCAGCGTGGCATCAATCGTGCGTTCAGTGGTGGCCGCGCCGCTGACGCGCTGGAAGAAGCGCCGAATCGATACCGCGTTGGTGGTGTCATCGGCGCCCTGATCGATCACCTTCAGCACATCGGCGTCACCAATAATGCTGGCGGTGATCTGAATGCCGCCGGTGCCCCAGCCATACGGCATCGGCATTTCGCGTCCGGCAAACGGCACCTGATAACCGGGAATCGCTACCGCTTTTAATATTGCGCGGCGGATGGTGCGTTTGGTCTGCTCATCCAGATAACCGTTGTTGTAGCCGGTTAACTCACTCATGGTTCTGCTCCTGATGCTGTTGGCGCAGCCGTTTCAGCAGCTCAAGCTCCGCCTGGAAATCGACGTAGTGCGGCAGTTTCAGGTGCGAGACGAAGCCCGCCGCTTCGACGTTGTCGGCATGCGACAGCACAAACTCTTCGTCCTGCGCCGGACCGGCAATGCGTTCGTTATACTCCGGTGCCTGCAGCGCACGATCCACCAGCGCCATCGCCATCGCTTTGCGCTCGGAGCGACCAAACACCAGGCCGTAACCGCGCGTGAAGTGCGGCGCGCTGCGGGTTTCGGTGGTGAAGCCATTGACCATTTCGCATTCGGTCAGCAGGATTTCGCCAATCTCGATGTCAAACCCCAGCTCTTCCGGGCAGATCGAGACGCTGAGATAGCCGGTGCGAATTTCGCCGGCGAACGGATGGTTACGGCCGTAGCCGCGCTGCGTCGAGTAGCCGAGTGCCAGCAAGAAGCCTTCGTCGCCGCGCACCAGCTGTTGCAGACGCGCCGCGCGCGTCGCCGGATAACCGGGCGGCTCGCGGGTGATGTCGCACGGTTCGCTGCCGTCATCCTCTTCGCGTGCCGCCAACCCTTCGTGGGTCATCATGCTGAACACGTGCGGACAACGTTGCGGCAGCGCCTGATCGTCACGCGGCGCGGCGGGCGTTTCGCCATTGGCCAGCAGGGTAAAATCGAGCAGACGATGGCTGTAATCATAGGTTGGGCCGAGCACCTGGCCGCCGGGCAGATCTTTGTAGACGGCGGAGATACGGCGCTCAAGGCGCATCTCATCGGTTGCCAGCGCCAGGCTGTCGGCAAGGCGCGGCAGCGTGGTGCGGTAGGCGCGCAGCAGGAAGATCGCTTCGACTAAATCGCCGCTTGCCTGTTTGATTGCCAGGGCCGCCAGCTGCGGATCGTAGATGCCGCCTTCGGTCATCACGCGATCGACCGCTAATCCGAGCTGTTGTGCCACCTGATCGCACTGCACTTCCGCCAGTGCGCGGTCGCCACGCCGCAAATCGGCCTGCAGCTCATGGGCGCTGGCAATTGCCTTCTCGCCCCCTTTAACCGCAACGTACATCAGCACACCTCCACGTCGGTGGTGCGTGGCAGCGCCATCATCGCTTCACCGCAGGTGAAAATCAGATCCACGCCCTGCGGGAAGGGATGCGGACGCTCGCGCAGGTAGTGCAGAATCGCTTCCGGCAGCTGCGGCGCAATAGCGCGCGACTCGCGTAAACCAGGGCCAGAAAGGCGCAGGGTTAAGCCGCCGCTTAATGACGGCAATTCGACAATCAGCGTGGTGCTCTTTTCCGGTGACATATTGTCGCCAGAGGCGAACAGCGCCGGATCGGGATTGGCCGCAGCGTGCGTCAGCGCAAACGGCGCATCGCGCTCATCAACAATGGGTACGCCGGTATGAAAACGCAGATTGCTGCGTACCACCTCGTTATCGATACGACCATCGAGCCACAGTGCGCTCTCCTGATCGACCAGCGTCAGCAGCACCGACGTGGCCGCCGGCGACAGATCGCCCCAGCCCTGCTGCAGCGGCAGCGATACCATCACGCCCGGCTCGCTCATCGCTTTGAGGATGCGGCGGAAGGCGCGTTGTGCATCCGCAACCGGATGGTTAAAACTAGCCAGTAAAGTCATTAGTTATCTCCGCGAACCAGCGTAAAGAAATCCACTTTGGAGCTGGCGATCTCACGCGCACGCAGCTGACGCTGCTCTTCACGCAGTGCTGCCAGCGGGGCAATCAGTTTTTCCTGTAACAGCGCCTGGGTTTCCGGCTGTTGCAGCAGCGCATCAATCACGGCGCAGCGCTCGGCGTGGGGTTTATCGCGCCCCAGCACATAGCTAAAGCCGAGCGTGCCGTCGTGCAGTTTAACCACCGCGCGCGTCACCGTGGCATCGCCCATCACGAAGCGCTTGCCGCTGCCGCCCATGCGCGCCTGCAGGCGGGTTAAACCGGTTTCTGCCGGGCGCACGCGTTCAAAATCCGGGCTCAAACGCAGCGGTTGCCAGTGCGCCTCAAGCTGGCTGGCTTCACTGTGTGCCAGCACCGAAAGCCAGTGCTGGCGGGCGGTTTGTTGTTTCATTGGTGCTCCAGAGTCAGTTCAATCATGTCGCCACGCGTCAGGCTGACGGAGTATTCCGCTACCTGGCCGTCGCTGTGCTTGTTCAGGGTGCGCACGCACAGCAGCGGCGACTGCAGCGCAATCTCCAGCTGCTTGCACTCTTTGGCCTGCGCGCGGCGGGTGCTGATGCGCGTTTGGCTGCGCGTCAGCTGCAGGCCGAGCTGCTGCTGCATAAAGTCGTGCAACGAACCGCTGTGAAACTGCTGCAGCGCGGGCCACCAGCGAAGATCGGCGAGGAAATGGTTGATCACGCACACCGCGACGCCGTTGACGCGACGCAGCGTGCGCAGATGGATAACGTTGTCGCCTTCATTGATGCCCAGCGCGCTGGCCACGTCGCTGCTGGCCGGGCGCACCACCGCCAGCAGGCGTTCACTGGTGGGATGACTGCCCTGCTCCATCAGATTCTGGCTAAAGCGCGCCTGCGCATGCAGCGGGTAATCGTAGGGACGCATCAGCACCAAAATGCCCACGCCGTGACGCCGTTGCAGCAGCCCTTTATTCACCAGTTCGTCGACCGCACGCCGCAAGGTGTGACGGTTCACTTCGTAGTGATCGGCCAGTTGCTGTTCGGAAGGCAGATAGTCGCCGCAGCGATAGCGCTCCTGCAGCGCCTGCTCGAGCTGGGCGGCAACGGCCTGGTACACAGTGGTCGGATGTCTGGATATCTCCATCACGCTCAATACCTCATCTGGTTGAGGATGGCAGCGAAGCTCGCTGCGGGATGGCGATTACATTGCGGGCGGCAGATGACAGCGCCGTGACGGCTCAATGACGCAAAGATGAATTTGCTTTACGGCAGCAGAAACGCAGCGAAACGGCAGCGGTTTTAATAAATTATTTTTAACTGTTCTGTTTGTGACAGTGTTCAAAAATTTAACGCTTATTTACATCACGCTTTCACTGGCCTTAGCGAGTACAGCTTGCGGATGTTCTGCTAAGTTAAAAGATGAATTCAACTTCCTGGGCGAAGCTTAAAATGATTAATGCGTTGAAACTATCGGATGGTTTTCGCCGCACCTTTGTTCGCGAAGTTATTTTGCCGCTGATGGCGATTTTACTGCTGACCTTTGCCGGCGCGGGCGTGGGTCTGTTCTGGGGCACGTCGTTAACCAACAATGAGGCGCGCGATCAGCAGCAGCGCATGATTGAGGCTTCATTTACCCAGAGCCTGACGGAGCATCTGCGCCAGCTGCGCAGCCTGACGCGCTGGTCGCCGCTGGCCGATCAGCTGGCGTCGTCGCATCCCGATCAAACCTGGCTGACGCAAAATGTCGGCGGCTGGCTGTATGACATGTTTGATCACCAGCTGGTGGTGCTGCTGGACCGTGACAATCAGTTGATTAACGTGTGGCGCAACGGCCAGCCGGTGCCGGATAAACGCATCGGCCCCTATTTACAAGACATGCTCACTAGCCCGCTGGTGCAAAACAGTGATGTGGTGGCCGGCCCGACCGATCACGCCGATTTCGTGCGCATTGGTCAACGCGCCGCCGCGCTGGCGGTGGGCGATATCAGCAGCACCAAACAGGCGGGACGCTATCGTCTGGTGAGCATTAAGTTCCTTGATGATGGCTACCTGCGTAACCTTGCCGATCGCAGCCAGCTGCGCCAGTTGCACTTTAGCGATAGCGAACCGGCGGAAAAAACCAAAGCGCGTTACCTGCTCAATTCACAGCAGGGCGATCCCGTCGGCTATCTCAGCTGGCAGCCGGACAAACCCGGCGCGCAGATGCTGCGCACCATCGGCCCTTCCACCTTGTTATCCGTTATTTTGATTACCCTGCTGTGTCTGGTGATGGTGCGACGCATCTGGACCTCGTCACTCAAGCTGTCACAGTCGCTGCTGAAACTGGGTGCCAGCGAAGCGCAGGCGCAGCACCTGGCTTTTCATGATGTGCTGACCGGCTTACCAAATCGCTCACTGGTGGAAGATCGCTTAACCCAGGCGCTGGCAGTGGCCGGACGCCACGATCAGCGTGTGGCGCTGCTGCTGCTGGATCTCGATCGCTTCAAGAACATCAACGATACCTATGGTCATCATGCCGGTGATGAACTGATCATCGAAGTGGCGCGCCGGCTTAACGATATCGTGCGCGCCAGCGACACCGTCGGGCGTATCGGTGGTGACGAATTCATTATTGTGATGCCGGATGTCGAGAATATTGGCCAGGTGCAATCGCTGGCGAATCGCATCATCACCCGCCTGAGCGAGCCGTATCAACTGGTGGGCAGCGAGCTGTGGGTAGGCGTCAGCATCGGCTTAGCGCTGGCGCCGAAGGATGGCATCGATCGGCTGGAGTTGATGCGCAAAGCGGATATTGCCCTGTACGATGCCAAGAATCACGGGCGCGGCCAGTATCGCCAGTTTGAGAAAGTGATGGATGAGTCGCTGCGAACTCGGCAGCAGATGGCGGCGGATTTGCGCCAGGCACTGGTGAAATTCGAGGGGCTGGCGGTGTGGTATCAGCCGTTAATGGATATCAGCGGCCAGCAGGTGGTCGGTCTCGAAGCGCTGCTGCGTTGGCACCATGCGGTGCGCGGTGATGTCTCGCCAGGTGATTTCATCGCCATCGCCGAAGAGACCGGAATGATCATTCCGCTCGGCGAATGGGTGCTGCGCCAGGCCTGCAAAACCGCGCTCAAGCTGCCCGAGATCGTGGTGGCGGTCAATGTTTCACCGGTGCAGTTCCGCGCCACTAATTTTGTCGAGCGCATCATCAACATTGTGCAGGAAGAAGGCGCCGATCCGAAACGCATGGAATTAGAAATCACCGAGGGCGTGCTGATTGAGGATGAACACGAGGCGCGCAACAGTATCATCGCACTGCGTGACGCCGGTTTCCGCATTGCGTTGGATGATTTTGGCACCGGCTATTCCAGCCTCAATTACCTCAGCAGCTTCCCGGTGGATAAAATCAAAATCGACCGTTCGTTTACACAGTCGCTGGGAGTGGCGCAGAACTCCACCGCGATTGTCGAATCGGTGGTGCGGCTGGGGCACGCGATGGGCTTAACCGTTACCGCCGAGGGTGTGGAAACCGAAAGTCAGAAAAATGCGCTGGCCGATGCCGGCTGCAATCAGCTGCAGGGGTATTTGTTTAGTCACGCGGTGCCATTCGAAGAGATTGAGAAGATGGTGTAAACGCCAGAATACCAGGTCGCCATAAATAGCGTAATGCCGATCAGTTAAGCGCTGAGCGACTTTCGTTCGCCATCGGCTGAGGCAGTTTCATCTACGCCGTGCGGCGACCGAGAAGAGGGCGTCTGGGCCACGCCCTCTTCACTCCCCGGCCCTGCGCCAGCCCATCCCGCCGCTTCGCGGTACCTTCACTCCCTCACGATTCCTGACGGACCGGCGGCGATTCGCTCCTGCTCAGCGCCGCCTCTCGCCGCATCCCTGCGGCTCGCCCTGGAATCCCTCACTCGCTCAGCGGGCTGGGATGTCGCCTCAACACCCGCGCTGCAGCATCAATGCCTATTCCTGAATCATCATCGCTGTAGCGCCTGTCGGGTCGCCATTCATGGCGACCACATGACCCAAAATCTTCAGCCTGCAAAATTTCAAATCAGATGCGGTAATGGCAGGCGATGGTGTTGGGCGCTATCCGCAGCGCCGAGCGCAGAGTGACGGCCAGGATGAGCCGACACGACGTCGGCGAAAGCGCGGCATGAGCCAGGGATGGCGAATCCGCGCGGTCCGTCAGGCCGGAGCGATAAGCGAGGGAACAGCGAGGACGGCGCAGGCGCGGATTGCTAAGGTCCGCGCCTTCGGACCTTAGCCCGGCCGCCGGCTTCACACATTCTGAAACTGCCATATACTTAGCGGGCGGAACCCCCGCGGAGCCAGTGCGCTGCTTAACTGACGAGCATTACGCCATGAATGGCGACCTGAACTTTAACTTACGACGGAAAATCCGTATCAATCGAGGTCTGTTTCCACGCTTCGATCTGCGTCAGGCGCTCTTTTAATTTTTCGGTCACCGCATCATAACCCCATGCGCCCATCACTAAATGGCGTGGGGGATTGGCGTGTTCGGTGATGGCGATCATCGCGGAGGCTGCACGCGCCGGATCGCCCGCTTGGGTGCCGCTGTATTCAGACGTGGATTTCATGCGTGCCGCCGCGGTTTCGGCGTATTCCGGCAGCTTGCTCGGGGTTTGATGCAGCGAACGACCGGCCCAATCGGTACGGAACGGACCGGGTTCAACGCAGGTCACGTGGATGCCGAGCGGTGCCGTTTCTAACGCCAGTGAATCAGACCAGCCTTCCACCGCGTGTTTGCTCGCGGAGTAATAACCCGAGCTGGCAAAGCCGATAAATCCGGCCACGGAGGTGATGTTAATAATGTGACCGCTGCGCGCCTTGCGCATGGCGGGTAGCACCGCGCGGGTCAGCGCAAACAGGCCGAATACGTTGGCATCAAACTGGGCGCGAATCTCTTTCTCTTCGCCCTCTTCCACTGAACTTTGATAACCGTAACCGGCGTTATTCACCAGCACATCCACGCCGCCGAACTTATCGATAGCCGCGGTGACAGCTTGTTCGATGCTGGCCTGATCGGTGACGTCCAACGCCAGCGCGATGGCATTATCGTGGCCCGTCACCAGATCCTGCACTTTCGCCGCATCACGCGCGGTCACCACGGTGTGAAAACCGCGCGCGATGGCTTGCTGTGCCAGTTCGCGACCAAAACCGGTTGAACAGCCTGAAATGAACCACACCGGAGTCGTTGCTGAAGCCATAGTGATGTCCCCTTGTAAGCGAAGGCGCCCGATGAAAGCTCATCGGGCAAAGAGAATAACTATGGCAAAGTCGTTTCAGGGCGATTAGCGTTGCGTGCGACTAGTTCAGCATCGCCGGATAGCGCTGCCTGAGCTGGTCAAAAATAGCGTGCATCTGTTCATCCAGCGGCAGCGATGCGCTTTGCGCGGCCACCGCCGTAAACACTTGCTGTTTGAGGAAGTGCCGCCAGCTGACCGGTGCCGCCGCCAGAAATGCCGTGAGCAAACGATAGCGCTCCGGCGTCCACACCGCTTCAAATGCCGTGCGCGCTGCGCCGTGATCGAAATGTTGAGCTGCGCTGCCACGCATCTCTGCCCGCAGCCGGGCCGTGGCGTGGTGGTCGATCTCCCCGTCGCGTAGCGCCACGCCATAACTGTCACGCGCCGCCTGCTCAGAGACAAAACCGCAGCGCACATCCTGTAATACCTGCTGCACTTCGCGCTCCACCGGCAAGCCGTAACCGCCGGCGCCTGGACCGCGCACCTCGACGATATCGCCCGGTTGGCAGTGGATTACATCGGTGTTGCCGTGCTCAATGGCCACCCCATTGCGCAGCGTGCGGAAGTGCGACAGGCCACCAGACGCTCCACCCAGCACCCCCGCCGAGGCGAACACCGAACGATTACGGTTACGCGCCGTCACCGTGCTGTTGGGGGCAGAGATTTCAAACGCCATTTCTGTGGCTAAGCCACCGCGATAGCGTCCGGCCCCCGCGCTATCGGCGGCTAAGCCGTAGCGATGGAAATGGATCGGCACTTCGGCTTCGTTGATCTCAATCGGAGTGTTTTTCAGGAAGGCTGACAAACCGCCCGAACCGTCCGGCCCATCGTGACGCGGCGTGCCACCCGCACCGCCGCCGACCGGGCCCAGCGAGGCCACTACGCTGCGGTTGGCGCTGTCGGTGGTGCGAATGTTCATGATCGAGTTGCCGCCCGGCGAGTTAGCCGGTAAGCGATCGGGAATCGCCTGCGAGAACACGCCGAGCGTAGCGATTTGCGATAGCGCACAGGTCAGCGAGCGCATCCCCACCGCCGCCGGCGCTTCGCAATTCATTACCGTGCCCGGCGGTAATATGGCGCGCGTTGGGCGCAGCGTGCCGGCGTTGAGCAACAGCTTACTGTTCAGCGTCGAAAGCACGTAAGTGACGCCAACCAGCGCCAGCGGATGCCGCTCGCGCCCGCCGGTCGGCATATTCAGTGACGAAGCGAGCTGCGGATCGCTGCCGGTGTAATCCAGCTCCAGCGTTTCACCCGTCACGCGCAAGGTAATCGCCACGCGGCACGGGAAGCCGCCCTCGCCATCTTCATCGGCGAAATCGGCATAGAAGTATTCACCATCGGGAATCGTGGCGATAATGCTGCGCGCCTGCGCTTCAGCGTAATCGAGAATGCCGGCAATGCCCTGCAGAAAATCCACCACGCCAAAGCGCGCAATGATGTCGTGGATCTTGCGCTCGCCAACGTTAACCGACGCAATTTGCGCTTTGAAGTCGCCCCAGTTTTGCTCCGGCGCGCGCACGTTAAGGCGCATAATGCGCGCTACTTCCTCATTCAGTTCGCCATTGCGCACGATTTTCAGCGGCGGAATACGAATGCCCTCCTGCACAATATCGGTGAGCGAGCGTGATAACGAGGCCGGCACCGCGCCGCCGACGTCGGTGTTGTGGATGTGTCCCACCACAAAGCAGACAATCTCGCCGCCGTGAAATACCGGCTTCCAGATATGAATATCCGGCGAGTGCGTCGCCACGTTACCGGCGTAGGCGTCGTTGGTGATGCAGATATCTCCCTCATCATAACGGTCGATCAACGCCAATACCGGAGCGTAATCGATGCCGCTGTACCAGGGCGCGCCGAAGCTGCGCGGTGAGGCAAACGCCAGGCCATCGCGGCTGACGATCTGGCAGGAGAAATCTTCGGTCTCTTTGACAAAGGTTGAGTGCGCGGTGCGCATCAAGGTAAAGGCCATGGCATCGGCGGCGGCCGCGCAGTAGTTAGCCAGAATTTGCAGGTTACGTCCGTCAATTGCCATGTTAGTGCGCCTCCACAGGCGTGATCAGCAGGTTGCCAAAACTGTCCACATCCACCTGCATATGCGGTGGCACGCAGGTGGTGCAGTCATCCTGCGCGATAATCACCGGACCGCTAAGCTGGTGTCCGGCGCGCAGCGTGGCGCGTAGCACCACATCAACCTGATGCGTCGCACCGTCGATCCACGCGCTAACCTGCTGCGCCACAACCACCGGCGCCTCTGCTGCCGCCAGCGGCATCAGCGTCGGTTTGGCTGTGGGAGACGCGATCACCAGACGTAGATTGATGATTTGCACCGCCGCGCGGGCATCACAATGACCAAACAGCTGCTGATGCTGGCGATCAAAGGCATCGTGCAGTGCCGCAACATTGGTCTGCGCCAGCCATGCTGGCTCCAGCGCCACTTCAATTTCGAACGACTGGCCGCGATAGCGCATATCCGCGCTGTAGTGCAGCGTGAACGGCATGCTGGCGCCGTGCTGCTCGCTCAGCCAGGCACGTGCGCGCTGGCTGAGTGCCTGGGCTTCGCTGGCCAAACGATCGGCCAGCGCGGCATCGAGATCGCTATACAGCGTGCGAATAAAGTCGTTGCGGATATCGGCGACTACTCCGCCAAGCGCGGACAATACGCCCGGCGTCGGCGGCACAATGACGCCTTTCATGTTCAATTCGCGTGCGAGGAAGCAGCCCATCATCGGGCCGGCGCCGCCAAACGCGAGGAACCAGAACTCTCGCGGATCGAGACCAAAGCGCGACAGCAAGCCGCTGGTGTCGCCATACATGCTGGAAATTGCCAGCTCGATGGCAGTTTCAGCGGTCTCTTCCACGCTGATGCCGAGCGCAGCGGCCAGCGGCTGCCAGGCGGCGCGCGCGGCGGCGACATCGACGCTCACCGCGTTATAGCCGAGCGCACCGTGACCGATCATGCCGCAGGCGGCAAAGGCATCGGTGGCGGTTGGCTGGGTGCCGCCGCGCTGAAAGCATACCGGCCCCGGCAGCGAACCGGCGCTGTCCGGCCCCATCTGCAGCACGCCCTGATTATCGATCCACGCCAGGGAACCGCCGCCCTGACCCACCGAGGTCACCGCCACGGACGGAATATAAATCGGGAAATCGCCGATGATTTCCCCGTTGCCCTGCGCGACCTGTCCATTAACGATCACCGCCACATCCGCGCTGGTGCCGCCAATATCAAGGCTCAGAATTTTGTCAAAACCGCAGGCCGTGGCGAGGAAGCTGGCACCGATCACGCCAGATGCGGTGCCGGACAGCACCATCTGCACGCACTCACGCTTCGCCTGCTCCACGCCCATCACCCCGCCGTTGGATTTGGTGATACGCGGCGGGGGTGTTACGCCCATGGTTTGCAAGGCACGCTCAAATGACTCGAGGTAGTTGATCACCATCGGCTGCACATAGGCGTTAATGGTGGCGGTGATGGTGCGTTCATATTCGCGGATGATGGGCCAGATATCGGCGGAACAGGAGGTCAGCAGCTCGGGCGCATGCTGATCAATAATGGCTTTCACCGCCGCTTCATTGTGACGATTGCGGTAGCTGTGCAGCAGCGCCACCACAATGCCCTGACAACCTGCGGCGCGCGCGGCGGCAATCGCCTCCAGCACGCTTTGCCGATCCACCTCATGCACTATGTTGCCGAGGCGATCGGTGCGCTCTTTGATGGCAAACACCCGGTCACGCGAAATTAAGGGGGCCGGTCGACGTGAAAACAGATCGTGAATATGGGGGATTTTCAGGCGCGCCAGCTCCAGCACATCGCAAAAACCGTCGGTGGCGAACAGCGCCAGCCGCACGCCGCGCCGCTGGATTACCGCATTGATGCCCACGGTAGTGCCGTGGGTAAAGTGATTAATCTGTTGCGGGTCGATAGCGTCGCGCTGCTGCAGCTGGGTTAATCCAGTGAGGATTTCGCTGCCGGGTTGATCCGGTCGCGACAGCACTTTCAAGGTGTGGAGCTGATTGGTTTGTTCATCCAGCACGGCGAAATCGGTGAACGATCCGCCAATATCGACGCCAACGCGGTAACCCATGTCAAAGCTCCGTTATCAGAAGGGAGGAAATTCCATCAGTTTTTGTGGATCCTGCACCACGCGCCAGCCGAGGCGTTGATACAGCTGATGGGCATCATTGGTCGACAGCATCCAGCGGTGAACCGTCGCCAGTTCCGGATGCGCCCGTACGCAGCTCGCCAGCCAGCTGCCCAGGCCGTGACCGCGCCAGTTTTCATCTATCATCACATCGCACAGCCAGCCGAAACGGGTGTAATCGGTGACCAGCCGCGCAAAGCCAATCGGCTGCTGCAGGTGATAGACACCAAACGGCAGCGAACCGGCAAAGGCGCGCTCGGTTTTAGCGCGCGTCTGATCTTTGGCCCAGTACGATTTTTCCGTGAGCTGCGTGTGGATCCACGCCATATCGAGGCGTTGGCGCTCGGTGGATATGGTGAAGTCATCGCGCTGCCATAGCTGGTCGGCAATAGTGAAGGCGGTCATGGCAACTCCTTGTAAGCGGTTAGATTGAGTGTAAAGGCGAGTAGCCAGCGTACGCCGCTGAAGCGGCAGTTTGAACCAGCAAGATAAAGGGAATTTAGGGCGCGTAAGAAATTTTATGCTGTGGGGGAAAAGAAGGAATGTTATTCGTCCCGGTGCGCATAAATGCGCAGCCTACAAGATCGTAGGGTCGCCATTTATGGCGACCTGGTTAAAACATTAAACGCCAAACTCCACGGAATTCTGTTTCGAAATCAGCGATCTTAGCGGCACGCTACTTTTCATAATCGGTGACTTAATCACGATATAACTGAAGTACTTATCGATGCCGATCTGCGCATCAAGCATCTTCTCAATCACTTCCTGGTAGTGTTCAATGCTGCGGGTAATAAAGCGCAGCAAATAGTCGTAACCGCCGGTGATCAGGTGGCACTCCATCAACTCATCCACCTCGCGCACCGCGTTTTCGAATTTCATAAAATCTTCGCGGCGATGGCCGGAAAGCGTGACTTCAGTGAAAACCGTCACGGAATCGGTGATTTTGGTCAGATTGATGTGGGCTTCATAACCGTTGATAAACCCAGCCTGCTCCAGACGCTTGACCCGTTGCAGGCACGGACTGGGTGAAAGCCCGACGGCGTCGGCGAGATTAACGTTGCTAATACGGCCATCTTTCTGGAGCTGTACCAGAATATTGATGTCGATGCGGTCGAGTTTCATTAAGCCGTTCATAGCACCCCTCATTGCCAACCATTTAGGTTTACCCTCCCGAAGATATAACACGCTTTAAGGTAAATGTGCTATCTCGTTAACTGGTTATACCAGCGGGAGGTTTTCAAATTACTGCTGCAATTTCAATGAGGAAGCCGGACTAACCCAGTCGTCCACTGGCGCGTGCCAGCGCGATATCAAAAATATGCAATGCCTCTTCCAGCTGCGAATCGGTGGTCACCAGCGGCGCAAGGAACCGCACGGTATTGCGGTGAATGCCGCACTTAATCAGCAGTAAACCCTCCTGGCAGGCGCAGTCGAGGATTTTCTGCGTCATGGCAGCGTCCGGACGCTTGGTTTCGAAGTCGATGATCTCCACCGCCTGCATAAAACCAATGCCGCGCACATCACCGATGCAGGCATATTTTTCCGCCAGCTGCTGCAGGCGCGCATTAAGCTGTTCACCGAGCTGATTCGAACGTGCCAGCAGATTGTCATTCTCCAGCAGATCCAGTACCGCCAGCGCCGCCGCACAGGCCAGCGCGTTGCCGCCGTACGTGCCGCCCAATCCGCCAGGCTGTGGCGCATCCATGATCGCCGCTTTGCCCACCACGCCCGAAATCGGTAAACCGCCGCCAATACTTTTCGCCACCGTCACCAGATCCGGCGTGATGCCGAGATGCTGAAAAGCAAACATCTTGCCGGTACGACCAAAGCCGGTTTGCACCTCGTCGAGAATCAGCACGATGCCATGCTTCTCGGTTATGCGGCGCAGCGCCTGCATAAAGTTGGCGCCGGCCTGTAGGAAACCGCCATCGCCCTGCACCGGTTCGATAATGATTGCTGCCACGCGCTCTGGCGCAATCTGCACCGCAAACAGCTGATCCAGCGCCTGCAGACAGTCGTCATCGCTCACGCTGTGGAACGCATTTGGGAACGGCAAACGGTAAATATCGGACGGGAACGGACCGAAGTTCTGCTTATAGGGTGCCGACATGCCGGTCAGCGTGGTACCAAGCAGCGTACGGCCGTGGAAGGCGCCGTCGAAAGCAATAATGCCGCTGCGTTTGGTGTGGGCGCGGGCAATTTTGACGGCATTTTCTACCGCTTCCGCCCCGCTGGTGAAGAACACGCTTTTAAACGCTTCACCGCCCCCCACCAGCGCATTGAGACGCTTGGCCAGCTCGATATAGCCGGGGTACGCCACCACCTGGAAACAGGCGTGCGATACCAAACCCAGCTGTTTGGTCACCGCGTTGACCACCGCCGGATGGTTGTGGCCTACATTTAATACGCCGATGCCGCCTACAAAATCCAGATAGCGATTGCCCTCCACGTCCCACACTTCGCTGCCCTTTGCCCGCTCAATCACCAGCGGATGCGCGGTGACCACGCCACGCGGCACATGCTGCTCACGCGCGTCCAGTAACAGGCTGTTATCGGTATAGGTTTGCTGCTCCGCCATGACATTCTGCATTCTAAAAACCCTCTTTCACGTAACGTTCGGTTGGCTCAAGTATCGCAATCGGTTGGTTTGTCACGCTGCCGTAATCGCGCGGGCAGCGGCATTTCCTGTCAAAATCCCAGGCGTTTCAGCAGGGAAATTCGGCGTCTGGATCAGTATCCGCGCTGGCGATCGATGAGTCCGACCATCGGTTCACCGCGCTGGTAGCGACGCAGGTTGTCGAGCAGCGCGGCGACGGCGCTGTCCGTTTGCGTCTGGCTGGCGATGTGCGGCGTGAGCCAAATCGCCGGATGCTGCCAGAAAGGATGCCCGGCGGGCAGCGGCTCGGGATCGGTCACATCGATCACCGCCGCGCTGAGTTTGCCGCTCGCCAGCGCCGCCAAAAGATCGTCTTCATTTAGCTGCGGACCGCGTCCCACCTGCACCAGCGCCGCGCCGTCGGGTAACTGCGCAAACAGCTGCGTGTTGAGCAAATCCCGCGTGCTGTCGGTGAGCGGCAGCAAGCACACCAGAATGTCGCTGTGGGCAAGGAAATCGCCGAGCTGTTCACTGCCGTGCCAGCAGCGTACGCCCGCGATCTCGCGCGGTGTACGGCTCCAGCCGGCGCAGTCAAAACCCAGCGCGACCAGCTGTTTTAATGCAGCCTGACCGAGTTCGCCGAGGCCCATCACACCGACGCGGCGCTGGCTGGCGGTGCGAATCGGATGGGTTTGCCACTGTTCTGCGCGCTGCTGCTGGAAGTAGCGCGGCATATCGCGATGCAGACCTAACACCGCAAAGGTAACGTATTCAACCATGCCCTGCGTCAGGCCGGGTTCGATCATGCGCACCACCGGCAAATCCGGCGGCAGTTGACTGAGATCGAACTGATCTGCACCTGCGCCCACCGAGAGCAGCGCTTTGAGGTTAGGAAAGGTGCGCATCAGGTTTTCCGGCGGCTGCCACGCCACCAGCAGCTCAACCTGCTGTGCATCACCGATATCTGGCCAGATATGCAGCTGAATATCTGGCGCATGCTGTGCCAGCCAGCGCTGCCAGTGCGCGCCGCGTGTGGCTTCTGATTTATAGACGATATGCATCAGGCCATCGCCTGGGTCATCAACCCAAACGCCTGCATGCCACCGGTCTGCGGTGACCATGGCGTTCCCCGTACCATGGTGGTTGGTGCATCCACCTGCACCAAACCGAGCGTATCCAGCCAGGCCGCCAGCGGCAGCGCGCCGTCCGTGTCGATACGCACGAACTCACCGCGCAGGCCTTGCATCAGTGCCGCGACCAGCGCTGTGGCGCTATCGCTATTGAGAGCGATTACCGGACCAATCGCCCAGCCGTGACCGAAGCGGCGCAGGCTGGCAAAACCGTGCACGCGCTGTTGCGCATCCTGCAACAGCACGGTTTGAACATCGCTAATCAGGCTGTTGATCAGAGCGGGACGCCACATGCCGTGCGCTTGGTGATCAAGTTCGATCAGCAGATCGGCGTCTGTGGCTTGCGCGTTACGCAGCGTTAAGCCAGCAGGAATGCTAACCGCGGGCACCGCCGCCAGCTCGCGCGTTTGATGCTGCTGAATCTGGCCGGTGACGCTAAAACCGAGCTTCTGATACAGCCCTTTGCCCATTTCTGTAGCGTGCAGACGAATGTTGTACTGTGGGAATTTCTCCAGCAGTGCCAGCATCAGCTGCTTGCCGATACCCTGGCCCTGGAACTGAGGATTCACCACTACCAAGCCGATGGTTGCCGCCTGCTCGCCCCAGCGCCAGCCAAAGGCGCTGCCGACAAATTCGCCCTGCTGCTCTGCCACTACGCCTTCACCCAGCGCCAGCGCCTGCTGCCAGTCTTCACGACGGTGCGGCCACTTGAGCTGTTGGGTGATGGCGTAGCCGTGTTCAATATCGTCCTGCGTCATTGCGCGTAGTGTAATCATGGTTGTTCCTTGCAAATGAGGTCGCCATAAATGGCGTGCACACAGTGTAGCGGCGCAATTCATTGCGCGATAAATCGCGCCGCTACGGAAGGTGCGGTAATTTGATACGGCGCTTAGCTGGTCGGCATTTCGCTTTTCATGGCGACCTGGCATTTACTCTGCCTTCAGCACCTCTTCGTGCTCATCCAGCCAGCCCTGGCGCAGTTCAGGCACCGCTCGTTTCAGGCGTTCGAAATAGAGTTCGCTGGTCGGTTTGTCATAGTCGGCACGGGCGATTTGGGTGACAATTCTGCCCGATTTCATCACCACAATATCATCACAAACGGCGCGAACCGCATGCATGTCATGGCTGATAAACAGCACCGACAGCCCGAGCTCGCGGCGTAGTTCGCTGATCAAATCCAGCACCGCGGCAGCCACCACGGTATCTAACGCCGAGGTCACTTCATCGCACAGAATCAAATCTGGCTCCGCCGCCAGCGCGCGCGCCAGGTTGACGCGCTGCTTCTGCCCGCCGGAGAGCGCCCACGGGCGGCGCCACAGCAAGGTGCGCGGCAGCTTCACCAGATCCAGCAACTGATGCAGACGGCGATCGCGATCGGCCCCTTTCAGGCCGTGGAACAGCGTCAGCGGACGCGACAAAATCTGCCCGACGCTGTGCGCCGGATTCAGCGCGGTATCGGCCATCTGGAACACATATTGAATGCGGCGCAGCTCATTGTCCGGGCGCTTATGCATGTCGCCATTGATGTAATGACCGTTAAACAGAATATGGCCGTGACTCGGCGCGTTCAGTCCAGCAATGGCGTGCGCCAGCGTGGTTTTACCCGAACCGGACTCGCCAATGATGCCAATCGCCTGCCCTTTCCACAGCTTCAGATTGATGTCTTCAAGAATGCGAATTTTAGAATGGCCATTGCTGTCGCGCGGGCCGTAACCGGCGCTGAGATCGCGCACTTCCATCAGCGGCTGCATGTCCGCCTCGGCGCAGGTCCAGCTGCTTGGGCGCTCTTTCTGTCGCGCCGCCTCCATCAGCAGTTTGGTGTACTCCGCCTGCGGGGCGCCAATCAGTCGTTCGGTGGTGCCGTACTCCGCCATCTGACCGCGCAGCAACACCAGAATACGATCCGCCATCTGCGCCACCACCGCCAAATCGTGGCTGACGTAAATCGCCGTTACGCCACGCTGCGCTACCACGCGGCGAAACGCTTTCAGCACCTCAACCTGAGTCGTCACGTCCAGCGCGGTGGTCGGTTCGTCAAGAATCACTACATCCGGATCGCCAATCAGCGCCATTGCCGTCATCAAACGCTGCAACTGTCCACCGGAAACCTGATGCGGAAAGCGATCGCCGATGGTGTCGGGATTGGGCAGCGCCAGCTCACGGAACAGCGCAATCGCCTTCTGTTTGGCGTCTTTGCGCTTCATAGTGCCGTGGATCACCACCGGCTCAATCACCTGATCGAGAATGCGCATGCCGGGGTTAAACGACGCCGCCGCACTCTGCGCGATATAGGCCACTTTGTTGCCACGAAACGCGCGCAGCTGGCCCGGCGACAGGCTGCGCACGTCGGTGCCGGCCATATGAATATTGCCGTCGGCGATGCGGCAGCCGTGGCGTGCATAACCCATCAATGCCATGGCAATGGTGGTTTTGCCGGAGCCGGATTCGCCAATCAGCGCCAGCACTTCTCCTCTCTGCACGGTAAAACGAATATCAGCAACCAGATCTATCTCTTCGCCTTTGTCGGTCTGCGCGGTAACGCGCAGGTTCTCAACCGAGATCACCGGCATGGCGGTATGTGGCGTCACGTTCATGCTCCCTCCTTCGCGAGCGTCAGCGGACGCATCTGCTGCAGGCTATCGATAAACAGGTTGGCACCAATGGTCAGGCTGGCAATCGCCACCGCCGGCATCAGTACCGCAGGCGAACCGTTGAATAAGCCCTGCAGGTTCTCACGCACCAGCGTGCCCCAGTCGGCATAAGGCGGTTGCACGCCGAGGCCGAGGAAGCTCAAACCGCTCAGGAGCAGCACGATATAGACAAAGCGCAGGCCAAAGTCGGTAAGCATCGGGTGCACCATATTTGGCAGGATGTCGTGGATCGCCACGTACCAGCGGCTTTCACCGCGCAGACGCGACGCACGCACGTAATCCATATTGCGCAAGCTGCTCGCCATGGCGAAGGCGATACGGAACGCGCCCGGCCAGTAGGTGAAGATGGCGGTAAGGATCAGCATTGGCAGCGAAGAGCCAAACACCGCGACAATCATCAGCGACAGCACTTTGCCCGGCAGCACCAGCAGCGCGTCGTTCACGCGCCCCAGCACCTCTTCCAGCCAGCGCCCGGCGACCGCCGCCAGCAGCGCCAGCAAAGTACCAATGATGCTGGCACAGAGCGCAGCGGTGAGCGCCAGGCCAATGGAGAATTTCGCGCCGTAAAGAATGCGGCTGAGGATATCGCGGCCCAGATAATCAGTGCCGAGCAAGTTGGCAGACGTCATGCCGCCCAGCATCGGCCCGCCGCCGATATCTTCCACGCTGTGCGGGGCCAGCTGGGTGCCGAACAGCGCCATACAGAGCCAAAACAGGGAGATCAGCAGGCCGATGCGGCCGGAGACCGACAGCGACTGAAACAGACGTACAGGCAGCAGCAATGTATTCATCAGCTCCTCCACTTCGGGTTAAAGGCGATGGTGAGGATATCGGCCGCCAGCAGCAGCACCAGATAGCAGGCGGCGAACAGCATCACGCACAGCTGCACCACCGGCAGATCGCGGTTGCTCACCGCATCGACCAGCGCACTCGCCAGGCCGGGATAGCTGAAGATCGATTCGATGATGATCACCCCGCCGAACAGATATGAAAGGCTAAGCGAGATGGCGTTGGCAATCGGCCCGACCGCATTCGGCAGCGCGTGACGCAGCACTGCACGCAGCGGCGACACGCCTTTCAGCAGCGCCATCTCCAGATAGGGGCTGTCGAGTTGGTTGATGGTGGCGGAGCGTGTCATGCGCGCCATTTGTGCCACCAGCACGCAGCACAGCGTCAGCACCGGCAGCGCATAGGCTTTGAGGTAGCTAATGACATCCATATTCGGGCTGCCAAACGACATTGCCGACACCCAATGCAGCTTCACCGCGAAGATCAGTACCGCCACGGTCGCCACCAGAAACTCCGGTACGGCGACGGTGGCCATGGTGCTGATCACCAGGAAGCGATCCAGCGCAGAGCCGCGATTCATCGCCGCGATGATGCCAATCAGCAGCGCCAGCGGCACACAAATCACCGTGGTAATGCCGGCCAACTGCAGCGTGGCGGGAATACGCTGCTCCACCAGCTGCAGCACCGGCAGATGGCTGGCGAACGAGGTGCCAAAATCCCCTTGCAGCATGCCGGTGAGCCAGGTGAAGTAGCGCACCAGCAGCGGCTGATCGAGTCCCAGCTGCTGGCGTAACGCCGCCACCGTCTCCGGCGTGGCATTTTGCCCCAGAATCATCTGCGCAGCGTCGCCGGGCAGCAGGCTGGTAATAAAGAACACCACCGCCGAGACGATAAGTAAGGTCAGGATGCCCGCGCCTGCGCGCCGGGCAATCAGGAACAACATGTATCGGTTCATCGGCGATCTCCTTGTACAGAATCATCAGGCACCGGGTAATCGGTCGCCATGAATGGCGTAATGCCGATCAGTTAAGCGCAGTATCAGATCACCGCACTTTACGTAGCGGCGCGATTTATCGCGCAATGAATTGCGCCGCTACAATGTGTGCGCTGGGTAATTAGGGTTTTTCATCTCTTAACTGGCAACCATTGCGCCATCAATGGCGACCCGAGGTCAGGCATTCAGCCAGGCGAACTCATGGAAGCGATAGCCCATCATCATGCCGCTTGGCCAGGCTTCCACGCCGCCGACTTTCTTGCTGTAGCCATCGGTGGAGCTGATAAAGGTTGGGATGATGGTGCCGCAGTGATCGTAAATCAGCTTCTGCATGTCACCGTACATCTGCTTACGTTTGGTCTGCTCACGCTCGCCGCGTGCCGCCACCACCAGTTGGTCAAATTGCGCGTTCTTCCAGCCCGATTCGTTATTCGCCGCCGATGAGAGATAGAACTGCGAGAACAGCATATCCAGCGTCGGGCGCGGGTTAATTGAGCCATAGCCGACCGGATCTTTGGTCCAGTGCGTGGACCAGTAACCGTCATACGGCACGCGACGCACTTTGATGTTGAGGCCGGTACTGCGCGACACCTGCTGAATCAGCTGGCCGCCCTCCACCGACCCCTCAATGTTTGGCGTGGTGATAATCTCCACCGTCGCGCCTTTCATCCCGGCTTTCTCGATGTGGAATTTGGCTTTCTCGGCATCCAGCGGGCGCGGTTTGAGATCGGCGTTGTACAGCGGATGCCATGGCGGCACCGGCGTATCGTTACTGACGTCGCCATAACCCTGCAGCACGGTTTTCACCAGGATGTCGCGCGGCTGCAGATACTTCATCGCCAGCACGAAGTCTTCATTGCTGCCCGGCTTAACGTCAGTGCGCACAATCAGGTTGGTGTACATGCCGGATTTACTCTCCAGCACGCCGTAATCGGCCGTCGCTTTAATGCGGTTGCAGTCGGCGGCGCTCAGGGTAGAGACGATGTGCAGATCGCCCGACATTAGCGCGTTGACGCGCGCGGCTTGATCGGTGACGCCCAGCAGCTCCACTTCATCGAGATGCGGCAGCCCTGGCTTGTAGTAATTGGGGTTCTTCACCCCAACCGAACGCACGCCCGGTGTGAACTCTTTCAGCCTGAACGGCCCGGTGCCGATGCCCTTGCTGAAATCTTTGGTACCGTCCTGCACGATCAGGAACGGCGCGCTGGCCAGCATAAACGGCACGTCGAAGTTGGCCTGGCTGAGTTCCAGCGTCAGCTCGTTATCGTTTATCGCGGTGAAGGTTTTGAACTGATCGGCCAGCTTAAAGGCGTTGGAGGCCACCGCCGGATCTTTGTGGCGGCTCAGCGAGTAGATGACGTCTTTGGCGGTCAGCGGTTTGCCGTCATGGAAGGTCACGCCTTTGCGCAGTTTGATCTGCCAGGTGATGCCGTCACTGGAATCGAGCGATTCCGCCAGCGCCGGCTGCACCGCGAGGCTTTTATCCAGCTCGGTCAGGCCGCTGTAGACCATGAATTGACGGGTGTAATCGCCGCTGTTGTTGCCTTTGGCCGGATCGAGCGTATCGGTAGCTGAGGCGTTGGACATGGCGGCGCGCAGCTTGCCGCCTTTCACTGGAGTGGTGGCCGCAAAGCTCATCTGCGGGAAAGCGATCAAACCGCTGCTCATCACGGCACCAGCAGACAACAACTTCATCAGGCCACGGCGCGACATTGACCCTTCGGTCAGCATGCGGTTCAGGGCCGGATTTACAGCGTCAGACTCTTTATCGAATTTACTCATCTGCACACCCTCAATATGAATTGTTGTTGATTTCGTTTTTCGAATTCCAGGAACGCAATGTCCCTCGCCAACATTGCGCAATAAATTGCGCCGCTACGGTTTGTGCACCTTGTTGTAGCGGCGCGATTTATCGCGCGGTTTTAGGCACACGGCGTGTCACGACAGCCGGTCCTTGGCTTTGTAATACCAGCCCGCCAGGGGCAAAAACCACGGCTTACCGTGGTAACCGGGCAGCGCAGGCCAGGTATCGCGCTGCCAGGGATTTTCGTTGCGTTTTTCCGCCAGTAGATCGGCCATCACGCGCCCCATCCACACCGACATCTGCGTACCGTGGCCGCTGTAGCCCATCGAATAAAACACGCCGTCTTGTTCACCGGCGTGCGGCAAGCGGTCGGCGGTCATATCCACCATGCCGCCCCAGCAGTAATCGATGCGTGACTTGCCCAACTGTGGGAAGAGCGCGGTCATCGCCGCCCGCAGCACGTCGCCACTGCGCGTATCGGAGGTGGGATTGCTGACGGCAAAACGGGCGCGACCGCCAAACACCAGCCGACGATCGGCGGTGGTACGGAAGTAGTTGCCGATATTCAGCGAGGTAACGTAAGTGCGATCCTGTGGCAACACCTGATTGATCACTGCATCGCCGAGCGGTTCGGTGACCACAATAAAACTGCCTACCGGCACGATACGGCGCTGGAACCACGGGAACGGGCCTTCGTTAGAGACGCCGGTAGCCATCATCACTTTGTCGGCAACGATGTCGCCGTGCGCGGTGATGACGCGGTGGCGATAACCGTCAAGACGGGTTAAACCGGTGACCGCGTGATGCGGGAAGATCTTCGCCCCGCTGCGCGCTGCGGCTTCTGCCAGGCCAATACCAAACTTGCCCATGTGCATCTGGCCGCCGCGCTTCTGCAGCAGGCCGCCGTGAAAGGCGTCGCTGCCCACTTCCCGGCGAATCTCATCTTTGCTAATCAGTTCGATTTCCGGGTCGACGGTGTCGCGCATCAACTGCCACGCGCTGCGCAGACCGGGAAAATGCGAGGCTTTACTGGCCAGTTTCAGTTTGCCGCACAGGCGGAAATCACAATCAATCTGCTCGTCGTGCACCAGCTGTTCGACATAGCTCACCGCGTCGTCGTAGGCACGATAGAAGCGGCTGGCCTGCTCGATTCCCTGGCTCTCCACCAGTGAGGCAAAGTTCTGCGCCACGCCGGTATTGCAGTGCCCGCCGTTGCGTGCCGATGCCTGGCTCATCACCTCGCCGCTCTCCAGCAGCACCACATTGATGCCGCTGCGCGCCAGGTTGAGCGCCGTCGAGACGCCGGTAAAGCCCCCGCCAATCACCACCACATCGGCTACGCTCGGGAGCGGGCCGGTCGCTGCGCCACTAAACATTGGCGCGGTGGCTTGCCAGAATGATTCGAGTTTCATCGCCGCCTCCAGGTTTACAGTCCAACCACAGCGGGCAGTCCGCCGATATCGCTGATTTCGGTGTATTCATACGCCGGATTAGCCGGATCGTGACCGCGATTGACCCACACCTTGTTTTTAATGCCCATGTCGTGACAGGTCATCAGGTCGTAACGCAGGCTGGATGAGACGTGCAGAATCTCCTCCGGGCCACAGTTCAGCTTATCCAGCATGTACTCGAAGCCTTTCATCTGCGGCTTATACGCGCCGACTTCTTCGGCGGTAATGGTCATGTGAATCGGTGCGCCGAGACGTGGCACGTGGTGGGGAATCAGGTCTTTCATTGAGTTGGTGAGCAGCACCAGCGGGAATTCTTTGGCCACTTTGGCTAAGCCGGCGGGCACGTCAGGATGTGGACCCCAGGTGGCGCAGTCGGTGTAGATAAAATCGCTGTCCGCTTTGCTCCACTGCACGCCCCATTTTTTACAGGTGCGCTCTAACGCATCGCTGACCACCGCGTAGTACGGCTTCCACGCGCCGAGCACTTCGTCGCGACGGTAGCGGGCGAAATCGGTGGTGAAGGCCAGCATCTCCTGCGGCGCTACGCGATCTTTAAAGCAGCGTTCGGCTGCACCCGCCATATCAAAGTTGATCAGCGTGCCGTAACAATCAAAGGTGATGAATTTCGGTTTAAACAGTGCCATGAAGCGACCTCGCGGTTAGGGAGATAAATTAGAAATCGATTAACACACTCTTCTGGCGCTGACAGGCCTGGAATGCCTGACGTCCCAGATCCTTGCCAATGCCCGAGCCGAGAAAACCGCCGGTCGGGATAATAAAGTCACCGGAGCGGCCATAGCGATTGACCCACACGGTGCCGGACTCAAGCGCGCGCACCGATCGCAGGGCGCGCGGCAGGCTCAGCGTATGCACGCCGGCGCACAGGCCGTAGGTTTCGTGCGCCGCCAGCGCCAGCCCCTCCTCTTCGTCGTCAAACTGCTGCACGGTGAGCACCGGGCCAAAAATTTCCTGCTGCACCGCCGGATTATCGTTAGCGACAGCGCACAGCAGCGTTGGCTGCCAGAACCAGCCTTCTGCGGTGTCGGCGAAGCGTTCGCCTCCCACCAGCACTTCGGCACCCTGGGCTTTGGCATCGGCAATCACCGAGGCCACCTTTTTGCCCTGGCGCTCATCAATCAGCGGCGCATAGCGGCTGCTCTCCTGCCAGGTGACGCCCGGGCGCGGTTGCTGACACAGCGCCACCAGACGATCCAACAGCGGCTGCGCAATGCCGCGCTGCACAATCAGACGGGTGCCAGCGACGCACGCCTGGCCGCCGTTGGCGGTGAAGCCGCGCAGAATTCGCTGCGCCAGTACGTCGATATCGCCAGCATCATCAAACACCAGCTGCGGACTTTTGCCGCCCAGCTCCAGCGTCACCGGTTTCATGCCGTGCTGCGCCACATCGCCCATGATGCGTGCGCCGGTCGCGGTTGAGCCGGTAAAGGAGACTTTGCGCACCAGCGGATGCGTCACCAGCGCGCTGCCGGTTACCGCCCCGCTGCCCTGCACGATATTCAGTACGCCTGCCGGTAAGCCGGCCTGCACCGCCAGCTCGGCCATGCGCACGGTGGAGAATGGCGTCAGCTCAGAAGGTTTCAGCACCACGGCATTGCCTGCGGCCAGCGCCGGACCGCACTTCCACGACGCCATCGATAGCGGGAAATTCCACGGCGTAATGGCGCCGATCACGCCATATGGCTCAGCAATCAACATGCCGAGGCTGCTCTCCTGAGTCGGGAACAGGTCGCCGCTGTATTTGTCGGCGCACTCGGCGTAGAAACGGATGGCTTCGGCGGTGAAAGGAATTTCGTGCTGGATGACATCGCTGATCGGGCGCGTAGAACCGAGCGATTCGAGCTGGGCGAGTAAAGGGTCGTTTTCAATCAGATCGGCCCAGCGACGCAGAATTTTACCTCTGGCACGAGGAGCACAGCTGCTCCAGCCGCTGGTTTTGAGCGCCTGATGCGCGGTGGTGACGGCACGATCGACATCCTCACTCTGCGCTTCGCTCAGTTCGGCATAGACTTTGCCATCGGACGGACGCTTAACGGCAAACAGCGCGCCCGCCGTCTTAAGATGTTGCCCGCCAATATAATGACCGGCAGGAAGTAAAACTTTTTCAGGGTCGAAACTTAACATGGAAAATTCCTTATTTGTTACACCCATCACAGACGCGCTAATTAACGATTTGCACTGCGTTTTTCTGCCACGCTAATAAGCTAATGCAGAAAGTATGCCAGCCAGCTAAAAAATAAAAATGCGTAAAAAACGGTGCTAAGAAATTTTCTGCCGTATTGATGAGCGAAATTTTGCGGAATTGCCGAAGGAATAAACAGATGATTTATCTCACAAACTTCGTGCGCCGCAGCGGTGCAGCTCGCATGAAACTTGCACTAAAACGGGGATAAGCGGGAAAGTATGACGCGGCGCACAAATAAACAGCGCCGCGAACCTGAGGCTGCGGCGCTGTTTATGTTTATAGGATCGCGCAATAAATTGCGCCGCTACGATAAGTGCAGGTATTTGTAGCGGCGCGATTTATCGCGCGTTGTTGATTTTAAAGACTGCCAATATGAAAGGTTTTTTGTTCCAGATACTCTTCTATTCCGTATCGCGATCCTTCACGGCCTAATCCAGATAATTTAATTCCGCCAAAAGGTGCGGCATCTAATGATATTGCACCGGTATTAAAGCCGACCATGCCAAATTCCAGTGATTCCGCCACGCGCCATGCCCGGCGAATATTTTCGGTGAAGAAATAGGCGCCAAGTCCATAAGGCGTGTCATTCGCCATACGGATCGCTTCCTCTTCGCTATCAAAGATAAACAGCGGCGCGACCGGACCAAAGGTCTCTTCATGCGCAATCCGCATGCTGCTGGTGACATTGCCTAGCACCGTTGGCTCGACAAAGGTGCCGTTCGGCGCGCTGATGCCGCCGTGCAGCAAGGTCGCGCCCTGGCTGAGGGCATCGTCGATATGGCTGTTAACTTTCTCGACTGCGCGATCGTTGATCAGCGGCCCGATAGTGCTGTCGGGCGCAAAGCCGTCGCCGACTTTGAGCACCGCCACCGCCTGTAACAAGCGTTCACTGAAGCGCTGGTAGATGCCGCGCTGCACCAGAATGCGATTGGCGCAGACGCAGGTTTGTCCAGCGTTGCGGAATTTACTCGCCATCACGCCAGCAATGGTGACATCGAGATCGGCATCATCGAACACAATCAGCGGCGCGTTGCCGCCCAGCTCGAGGCTCAGACGCTTAATGCTGTCTGCACTCTGCTGCATTAGCAGCTGCCCCACGCGAGTGGAACCGGTAAAGGATATTTTGCGCACCGTGCGGCTGGCGGTGAGCGTGCTACCGATGTCGGTCGGCAGGCCGGTGAGCACCTGCAGCACACCGCTCGGGAATCCGGCGCGTTCGGCTAACACCGCCAGCGCCAGCGCCGACAGCGGCGTGAGTTCAGAGGGCTTAACGATAATTGGGCAACCGGCCGCCAGCGCGGGCGCTACTTTGCGGGTGATCATCGCTATCGGGAAGTTCCACGGCGTGATGGCTGCGGCCACGCCCACCGGCTGCTTTAGCACCAGAATGCGGCGATCTTCGCTCGGTGCCGGAATGGTGTCGCCATAGATGCGTCGTGCCTCTTCGGCGAACCACTTAACGAAGCTGGCCCCGTACAGCACTTCGCCTTTGGCTTCCGCCAGCGGTTTACCCTGCTCGGCGGTCATGATGATCGCCAGGTCATCGGCATTAGCAATAATCAGCTGATGCCACTTCTCCAGTAGCGCAGCGCGCGTGGCGTTGGGCGTTTTACCCCAGCTCACCCGCACCGATTCGGCATAATCTATCGCCTGCTCGGTTTCCGCCGCACCCAATGCGGGAATGGTGGCTATCGGCTGTTGAGTGGCAGGATCGATCACCGGTAGCGTTGCGCCCTGATGCGCATCCTGCCAGCGACCGCCAAACAGCGCCTGCTGGCGCAGTAGTTCCGTATCTTTGAGTTGAATTCGCGACATGACAATCCCCTGTATCTTCGTCATTTCACTGTAACGTGACGCGACAGCGCAGGATGTTTTTCTGCTGGAGGGAATGTTGATTGGCGTCTGTTTTGCGGTGGGAAAAGAAATTTTATGCTGTGGGATTCGGTCGCCTTTGTGGCGACCGAAAAGCCGCTTAAATCTGGAAATCGATAGCCGGTTCGTTCTCGGTTTCGTAAGAGAGCGCCTGACGTTTGATCTCCTCCAGCGACAGATTGGCGTTACACAGCTCAAGGAACTGCCACACATAGTTGCGCTGTAATTGACCCCGCTTCAGGCCGAGCCACACGGTGTTGGCATCAAACAGATGGTGCGTATCGATTTTCACCAGGTCTTCACCTTCATAAATATCGCACGCCTGATCGGCGAGGATGCCGACGCCGAGACCCAATTCAACGTAGGTTTTCACCACGTCAGAGTCCTGGGCGCTGAGCACGATATCCGGTCTGAGTCCTGCCGCCTGGAAAGCACGATCGACGCGCGAACGGCCGGTAATGCCCTGACGATAGGTGATCAGCGGATAGCGGCTTAGACTGGCGAGCGTCACCGGCTGATGCTGCAGCAACTCATGGTCGTGCGGCACCAATAGCGAGTGGTGCCAGCTGAACCACGGAAACGCTGCGAGACTGCTGTTATTCACCAACTGCTCGGAAGCGATACCGATATCGGCTTCACCGGCCAGCAGCATCGCTACGATCTCCTGCGGCGATCCCTGATTCAGCTCAAGACGTACGTTGGGATAGAGCTGGCGGAAGGCTTTGATCACCCGCGGCAGGCTGTAACGCGCCTGCGTATGCGTGGTGGCGATGGTCAATACGCCGCTGGTTTCATTGGTAAACACATCCGCTAAGCGACGAACTTTACCCGCTTCATCAAGGATGCGCTCAGCAATGGTCAACAGTGCTTTGCCCGGTTCCGTCATTCCCAATAGCCGCTTGCCACGACGAATAAAAATTTCCACGCCCAGTT
The DNA here is from genome assembly GCF_037479095.1 of Pantoea nemavictus. Lineage (NCBI taxonomy): Bacteria > Pseudomonadati > Pseudomonadota > Gammaproteobacteria > Enterobacterales > Erwiniaceae > Pantoea > Pantoea nemavictus. The sequence continues at coordinate 434,607 of NZ_JBBGZW010000001.1, forward strand.
CATCTTCCAGATCGCGAATATGGCGGCTCACCCCGGATTGGGAGGTAAACAGCGTATTCGCCACTTCGGTCAGGTTGAACTCGCAACGGGCCGCTTCACGTATAATTTTAAGTTGCTGGAAATTCACACCCTTTTCTCCTGGTTCCTGCCCCTGTTTCATCCATGTTATGAAGTTGGTGTCATCGCAACAAATAATAAAAAACGGTGTGTTATGCGGAATAGTAATAAGGGAGGGTTTGAGAGACGCCCTCACCCCAGCCCTCTCCCGCAAGCGGGCGTGGGAGCCGACGGTGCGGCTAATGGGTAAGGTGATTAATGCGAGTTAAAAAGGCTGGATCGGTTCCCTCTCCCATCTGCAAGATGGGGAACGGGTTAGTGAGGTGATCAATTTTGCTGTGGAAGGGCTGGATCGGTTCCCTCTCCCGCCTGCGGGAGAGGGTGAGGGGAAAAGTGCGACTAACTCAACCCACCAACATCAACTCACGATCTTCCACCATCGGCTTATTCAACAGCGACAGCAGGATATTCTTCACTGCCTGCGCCGATGGCGACAGCGGCAAACGGGCAGAAATATTCAACGACAGCGGCAGATTCAACGACGGGCTGTTAATCCGCGCCATCCACGCATGCGTGGAACTCACTAACGCACGTGCGGCAGACTCTGGCAAGACCGTGACGCCCATGCCGCTGGCTACGGCAGCGGTCAGCGTGGAGATCGATTCAATTTCGCCGATGATGCGCGCACTGAGGCGACGCAGCGAGAAGGCTTCATCAACACGTTTACGCACCGCGCTGTAGTCGCGTGGCAGGAACAGGCTCATCTGCGCCACTTCAGCCAGATCAACGCTGGCACCTGGACATGCCGTTGCGCCCACCAGATACAACTCTTCTTTCATTAATGGAATGCTGTTGATGCCTGCGGTTGGCGCACGATCATACAGCACTGCCATATCCAACTGGCCGTTCATCACCTTTTCATTCAGCGACGAGCCGCTGTTTTCGTGTAGATACACCAGCACATCCGGGAACTGTTCACGTACCGTTTGCAGCAGCGGCATAGTGAGCGAGGATGCAGCGGTGCCCGGCGCTAAGCCGATAGACACCTGACCGTTCAACGCCTGCCCGGCATTGATCACCGCCGTTTGCGCCTGTTCACACTGACGCAGAATAGTGCGGGCGTGAGCATAGAGAATTTTACCGGCTTCGGTTGGCGTCACGCCGCGCTTGGTGCGGATCAGCAATTGCTGATCGAGTTCATTTTCCAGCGTAGCGACCTGCTGGCTAAGCGCAGGCTGCGCGATGTGCAGCACTTCTGCTGCCTGAGTCAGGCTGCCGATATCGACGATTTTTACAAAGTACTTGAGTCGTCTTAAATTCATGTTGCCTCCGTCAATCCCCGAATACCCAGGTTGGGTGTTTCAGCCTGCTGGCTTATGTTCATGAAGTTGCAATATGCAGGCCAGGTTTGTTAGGGACGCAGAAAAGTATTAGCGGATTTTTCCTAAAGGCACGGAAAATAAGCATTTGTGGTTACCTCGAAGGAGTTAATAAGCGCGAGCGATGACGCAAAAGGATTAGGATTCCAGCGCATTGCACCGCGATGGGGCAGGAAATGCGAGGCAGGCGTGCAAAAAAGTGATGGCTCAATGAGAGGATATGGTGCAGAAGTAGCCGGAAACGGGCAGAAATGGCGATAACGAAAGAGATCGAGCAGGAAAGAAGGTAATTAACCAGCTGGAAAACTTATGTGGGCCGGTGCGCGCTGTCCCTCACCCTAACCCTCTCCCGCACGCGGGAGAGGGAACTGACCGAACGGGAATATTGCGTTATGCGCGCGCTGTCCCTCACCCTAACCCTCTCCCGCACGCGGGAGAGGGAACCGACCGAACGGGAATATTGCGTTATGTGCGCGCTGTCCCTCACTCTAGCCCTCTCCCGCTCGCGGGAGAGGGAACCGACCGAACGGGAATATTGCGTTATGTGCGCGCTGTCCCTCACCCTAGCCCTCTCCCGCACGCGGGAGAGGGAACCGATTGTGCACATTCTTGATACGCAAAATAATTCGCGCTGTAGCAAGGCGGCCAGAAAATTCAGCCCCGGGAGCATAGTTCACTATGTGACCGGGGTGAATTTTCGCAGCCAACGCCGCTACAGCGCGAAGTATGCAGCGTATCAGCGTTTTTTGCGGTTGCGGTGCATATCAATGGACACTGCGGCGACGATGATGATGCCTTTAATAATGTCCTGCACATAAGCATCCACCCCAACAAAGGTGAAGCCGCTCTTAATCAGGCCGAGAATCACCGCACCAATCAGCGTACCGGTGATGCGTCCGACGCCGCCCATCAGGCTGCTGCCGCCGATAACCGCTGCGGCGATGGCGTCTAGCTCGTAGGCCATTCCCATACTTGACTGGCCGCTACTGACACGTGCCGCCAGCACGACACCGGCCAGGCCTGAGAGTGCACCCGCAATGGTGTAGACGATGATCAGGTACTTATTAACATTGATACCCGAGACTTTGGCGGAGGTCATGTTGCCGCCAATCGCGTAGACATATTTGCCGTAGCGGGTGTGTTTCAGCGCAATGTGGAACAGGAACGCGACGACCAGGAAGATAATCACCGGCATGCCGCCCTGGCCGATGGAGGTGAAGCCATCTGACAGGAAACTAATTGGGTTACCCTGCGTGTAGTACTGCGCGAGACCGCGCGCCGACACCATCATACCGAGCGTGGCGATAAACGGTGGAATACCGGTTTTGGTAATCAGCACGCCGTTCATCACGCCACACAACAGCCCCACGCCAATCCCGGCGACAATCGGGATCACTGCCGGCAGGTTAACCAGCGATGGATACATCGGCGACAAGCTGTCAGAGGTTTGTGCCAGACTGGCTGCGACCACGGCCGTTAAGGCAATAACCGAACCAGACGACAGGTCGATACCGGTGGTGATAATGACTTGCGTCACGCCGACCGCAATAATACCGATAATCGCCACCTGCAGAATAATCAGCACCAGGCGGTTAGTGTTCATCAGGAAAGATTGGTCACGCACGTACCAACCGGCAATTTCAAAGATCAGGGCAATGCCCAACATGACAACAAAAATCCCGGTATCTTTTGGCAACTTATGACGCAGGTTGCCAAAAAAAGAACTCTGTTCTGCGGCCTGCGGGGCCGTAATTTTTACGTTACTCATAGGTGTCTCACGCCTCACTCGGATGCCAACGACAAAATGGATTCCTGATTGGCCTCTTCTTTATCGAGGATGCCGGTTATACGTCCGCCGTGCATAACCATCACGCGGTCGCTCATGCCGAGAATTTCTGGCAGTTCGGACGACACCATGATGATGGCCACGCCGCGGTTTGCCAGTTCACTGATTAAGCGATAAATCTCTGCTTTTGCACCAACGTCAATACCGCGCGTTGGCTCGTCGAGAATCAGGATCTTCGGTTGCGCCAGCAGCCAGCGGGCAATCAGCACCTTCTGCTGGTTACCGCCGCTGAGGTTATTGATGATCTGATCCATGGTCGGGGTTTTGATATTCAGCTTGCGAATCTGATCCATGCAGTCCTGCGCCATTTTGATGTGGCTGACAAAACCGCTTTTATGGGTGTAATCAGGCATGTTGACGATGCTCATGTTCTCCATCACCGACAACACCAGGAACAGCCCCGACTTTTTACGATCTTCCGTCAGGAACGCCATGCCCTTCTCAATCGCCGTGGACGGCGAATCGATCTTAACCGGCACACCATCAATCAGAATTTCACCGCTATCGAAACTCTCCATGCCGAACAGGCTTTCCATCACTTCGCTGCGTCCGGCGCCAACCAGTCCGGCCACGCCGAGGATTTCGCCTTTGCGCACCGTAAAGTTGATGTCGGTGAAGCGATCTTTGCAGGTCAGGTTGCGCACCGTCAGCACATCTTCGCCAATTTCACCGTTGAACTTCGGGAACAGCTGGGTCAGTTCGCGTCCTACCATCTGAGTAATCAGCGATTGGCGGGTATACTCGCTGGTGTTATTGCTGCCGACCCACGCACCGTCGCGGAAGATACTGATCTCATCGGTAATAGCGAAAATCTCGTCCATCTTATGGCTGATATAGATGATGGCTTTGCCCTGCTCACGCAGGTCGCGGATGATGGTGAACAGATGCGCCACTTCGGTTTCCGTCAGGGCCGACGTCGGTTCATCCATAATCACGATGTCCGAATTCCACGACACCGCTTTCGCAATTTCCACCATCTGCTGTGAAGCGATACTCAGCTCGCCGACCATACGATCGGCTTTCAGACGGATATTAAGTCTATTGAGTAACTCCTGCGTCTGCTTATTCAGCTTGCCGTGATCAACAAAGCCGTACTTCATCGGTTCGCGACCGAGCCAAATGTTTTCAGCCACGGTCATGTGAGGCACCAGATTGAGCTCCTGGTGAATCATGGAGATGCCGGAACGTAACGCATCCATGGTGTCCTGAAACTGCACTGGCTCCCCTTTAATGCGAATGGTGCCCTTATCGGGACGATACATCCCGATAAGGCATTTCATTAAAGTGGATTTGCCCGCGCCATTTTCACCCATCAGGGCATGTACCGACCCCGGTTTAATACGCAGTGAGACATTGTCGAGTGCCTTCACTCCGGGGAAGAACTTGCTGATGCCTTCGGCTTCAAGCGCAAAAGCGGTCATACATCACCTCCGTACGGCTAAGTCGGGAACGGGTTATTTCTGATTCTGGCTGGCGAATTTTTCGTAGTTTTCTTTGGTGATCAGCTGGAACGGGATATCGACCACTTTTTGCACTTTCTCGCCGTTAATCAGTTTGACCGCAGTTTGCACCGCACCTTCGCCCTGGCCCTTAGCGTCCTGGAACACGCTAGCGACCATTTTGTCGTTCTTGATCATTTGCAGCGCATCGGGCGTGCCATCGACACCCGCAACCAGGATGTGATTCGGGTTTTTACCCAGCGCCTGCAGCGCACCAATCGCCATTTCATCGTTGTTAGAAGCAATGGCCTGGATGTCGTCACCGGCGGTCAGCCAGTTACTCACCACGTCAACCGCATCGTTACGGGTGAATTTCGCGGTCTGTTTCTGCACCACTTTGATGTCCGGATATTTCGCCACTACCGCTTCAACACCTTTGGTGCGTTCGCGGGTGGATTCATTGGCCAAATCGCCCAACAGAATCGCCACGTTGCCTTTGCCGTTCATCTTCTTGGCTAACGCTTCCATCTGCAGACGGCCTGCCAGTTCAGAATCTGAACCGACAAACGCCATTTTATCTTTCAGCTCACCCGCCGGTTTACGGTTCACAAATACCAGCGGCACGCCGGCTTTCGCTGCCGCGTCCACCAGTGGTTTCACCGCGTTGGTATCGACCGGGTTAACGATGATGGCGTCAACGCCCTGACCGATGAAGTTCTGCACCTGCTGCAGCTGTTGTGAAACGTCACCCTTTGCATCTTCGACCTGACCTTTAATGCCATCTTTGGTCATCTCTTTTTGCATTGCGGTGCGCAGAATGGTGAGGAAGTTGTCATCAAATAGCGCCATAGAAACGCCCACCTGAAGGTCTTTTGCCATCACTGCGGCAGGTAACATGCAAGCTAACAGGGAAGTCACTAACGCTTTTTTGAATTTCATAGGTAACCCTTCTTTTACGTTAACAAGCTCAGGTTGGCTGATACCACGAATGAAAAATATCTTTTACATTCACTCAACATCGCTGGCGTTTTTTTTGTGGTTGTAGAGGTAAGGCTTCTGGTCTAACGCTATCGGTTTGCTATCGTCGTTTCTTACAACTTAATCTTTATCAGTTACTTATTTTCGAAATCCTGTTTCAGTTACCGCAAGTGGTTTCGCAGGTGATGATAAGCAGTTCATTTATTTCATCTAACTGACATTTGAAACTTTCATCATAAAAGCACTGAAATGATTGTTTTAAAATCGGCAAATAACAAAACTTTGACACGCATCTAACATCTCACCAGAATTGCGTTTAAAGTGAGATCTTGCTGGCAGTTTAGAATCTGATCATTCAAGCCAGAAAAGCAGCATTCCGCTGCTTTTACGCGCACTTAAACCAAAAGTGTGCAGTCGGGCTTTGACAATAGGGATCGGCATCGATAATATGCGCCTCGTTCACACGATTCCTCTGTAGTTCAGTCGGTAGAACGGCGGACTGTTAATCCGTATGTCACTGGTTCGAGTCCAGTCAGAGGAGCCAAATTTAGAGAAGCCCGCTTAGGAAACTAAGCGGGCTTTTTGTTTTCCTGCATCCTTACACGTGTTTTACGGTTAATGCTCCGCACCCTCGAAGTATCATAAATGATACTTTTCATAAAAATTTTTCATTTTCTTGCCTCCACACGACGAAAAATCACCTAATAGGTTCAAAAATGAACCTTTACTCACTATAGTCGAGTCATATCGCTCTTTGTCAGCGTTAAAATGCGCGGAAGTGTCAAAAATGAAACTTGATGAAATCAAATCGCTACTTGAGAAACTCTCTGCATCAGATAAACAGAGAGTAATAGAAGAGTGGATGTTGAAAACTGATTCGTTAGTCGTCGCTGAAAATTTCCGTAACTCTAACGACATGCCGATTCTCAATGCCCTCGAGTTCCCATTATTGCCGACACTCCTGACAGGAGAGCTTAAGCGTCAAAACATCACTTATGAAGAAATGGCTATACAAATTGGCGTTTCCATCTCTACGTTTAAGCGGATGATTGCTAAGCCAGCATCAGCTAAGGCTGCCAATCTTCATGCGCTGCTCAAAGAGCTAGGAATAAAAGTATGGCTCGAAAAATAGGTGTGTGGTTATACAACCATCCTGTAGGTACGTTGAGTGAAGTGGAAATGGGGTTTGCTTTCTACTATCAAGCCAATTATACCGGGCGGGCGATCTCTCTAAGTATGCCGGTGAGACCGGAGCCTTATATCAGTGAAGAACTTCACCCCTTTTTCAAAGGATTGGCCCCGGAGGGATGGTTGCGAAAGAGATATGCTGAAATTCAAAAAATTGATGATAAAGATCTCTTCGGTTTACTGATGCAGAATGGTGACGATTTGCTCGGTGCAGTCGTACTCAAAGAGATGAAATAATGAACCCGGAACGCTGTCTGATAAATTTACACCTGCTTAAAGGATCCGAGTTAACAACGGGCTACTCAACAAAAGGTATTAAACACTTACTGGGGAGTTTACACGTATCCCTCAGCCTGCCTTTTACACGTAGCCAGTTTATTCAGGAACTTCCAGAACGTCAGAAAGGGATGAGTATTTCAGGCTATCAACCCAAACTCTCCCTCCGCCTGGAAAATGGCGAGTTGAATGTCGTCAGCAACGATGGGACCTATATCCTAAAGCCCTCACCAGAAGAGTATCCACATCTGGCGGAAAATGAGCATGCAACTATGTGCATCATGCAGCGCCTAAAATTTGACGTTCCCCCCTTTGGGCTTATGCCATTTAAGCATGATGACAGCCGGCCAGATGAACTCGCTTTTGTTATTAAAAGATATGACCGGTTGGGAGAAGATAAAGCAAGACTGCATCAGGAGCAGTTGGATGGTGCGATGGGCCTCGGCGATAAATATGGCAATATAGATAATAAGAAGACCACCAGCTACGAGAAAGCCGCTAAGTTTTTGAACCGTTCAGTGAACGGAGGTTTAAAAAGTAAGCGAGATATCTTTTTACGCATCGTCTATGCCTACCTACTGGGTAATAATGATTTTCATCTGCGTAATATCGGGATCATCCTCCCTGAAAAGGGAGCACCTTACCTGGCCCCAGTCTATGACTTTATTAGCGTTGTCCCCTACTCTGCGGCGTTTAAAGAATATTTAGCACTGCCTCTTTTAGAACGTGAAGAAAATGATGTGGAGAGTGCGCCAGGGATTAATTCGCTTTACGGAGAATACCTGGGAGTAGACTTTATTGTGCTCGCGCAGGGTATGAATATTCATCCCGCGTTGGCACAAAAATGGCTAAACGAAATTATCAGTAATCATCAGCTGATTATTGATACCTACACCAAAAGTCACATGCCTGAAGCGCAACGAGAAGCTGTTCTCAAATATGTTGCGCGGCGGATAACCTTACTGGCGGTAACGGAGATTTAGCGTGATCTCGCGCTAACGCCCTTGGACTTGCGATTCGTACAGTCGCCAGCCAGGTGCGCAGTGATGCGCACCTTCATGGAAACAGCGCTGATTAATCGATGCCGCGTGGTAAATCCGCCAGCTCCAGACTGCTGCGGAAATCATTACCCACATAATCCGTATCAATCAGTTGGCGGCGACGCAGTTCCGGCAGCAGGCCGTTAAGCAGTAAATCCTGCTGGTCCGGCTGCCCGAGGCCGTGCAGTGAAATCACATCCAGCAAACCGGCCCGATAGCGCTGTTCGATGGCATCCGCCAGCGTTTCCGGCGTGCCAGCGACAAACCAGTGGCCGGTCTCTTCGGCTTTAATGATCAGCTCGCGTAACGTCAATCCTTCCAGCGCATAACCACGGAAGATGGCCGCGCGCCCCTGGCGGCGATGCACCTGTGACAACTCGGGAATCAATGCTGCCGCAAGCGGTTGGTCGAGCGGCGCATCGCGCAGATCGACCTCTCCGCCCAGCATATCTGCCACGCGTAATCTGCCTTGTTCAAAGTTGATGCGCTCATGCTTATCGCGTAAACGACGCGCCACATCGGCGTCGCTGTCACCAATGATGGCGTGGAACGAATTCATGATCAGCGGCGGATTGTGTTCGCGACCAAAACGTCGTGCGCGCTGCTGCACATCGGCGACAAACGCCTGCGCGGCCTCAAAGGTTGGCTGCGAGGTGTAAATCACTTCGGCGTAACGTGCGCCAAGCGTCACGCCCGCTTCAGACTGGCCCGCCTGGAACTGCACCGGACGGCGCTGCGGTGGTGGTGGCACGTTGAGCGGGCCCGCCACCTGGAAATAGTCGCCGCGATAGTTGATCGGATGCAGCTTTTGGTGATCGAGACGGATGCCGCCGCTGGCAGTGCGCTGCACCGCCGCGCGTTCGTTGGCGTCATACAGCGCATTCATGACCTCAATAAACTCAGTGGCGCGCGCGTAGCGCTCCTGCGGTGGCGGCAGTTGGCTCTCACCAAAGTTCTCTTCGCCGACCGAAGACGTCACCGCGTTCCAGCCCGCGCGTCCACCGCTGATGTGATCCAGCGTGCCGACCTGACGCGCCAGATTGTAGGGATGCAGCCAGCTGGTGCTGACGGTGGCAATCAACCCGATGTGTGAGGTCACCTGGCTCAACGCCGCCAGCGCAATCAGCGGATCCTGGGTGCCGGTGGTGCCGGCTAACCCCGCCGGATCGGCTTGCAGTAAATCGGCGGTGAACAGCCCGGTAATCTTTTCGCGTTCTGCAATCTTCGCCAGTTCGATGGCGCGTGCCATGCCGACGCCTGGCTGAGCATCATTGGCGGCGGAGATAACACTGCTGGCGCCGACCAGCGTTTTCAATTTTCTGCGATAGGTTTGCGACACAACACTCTCCTTTATGGCTGGCGCGCGAAATCCGCTTTGACGTTGGTTAATGCATCCGCATCGGTCAGCAGACGTAAGCCGGTACGCGCCAGTACCCGCGCGCCAATCAATAGCGCCTGATAGCCGCGTTCTGAGTTCGCTGCTTCACGGAACGGCACGGTGTGGAAAATTAGATCGTCAGGACCGATTTTCAGCCACGGATGCGCAGTCGGCACCGCATGGCTGATGTCACCGGCATCGGTCGACACTTTGTTCTTCTGTGGCGACAGATCAACCTGTTCGCCTGCGGCGCTAAACTCATCCAGCAGCAGCGCATCCAGCGCCGGATTGAGTTTGAAATCGCGCGGGCCAATTTGATGATCAATCTCGACGCGCGCGCCGGTGGCTAGCGCCACGCCTTCAGCGATAGCGCGCAGACGCGGTTCGAGTGATTCGACAACGTCACGGCTGTCGGCGCGAATGTAGTAATGCGCCGAAGCATATTCCGGGATCACGTTCGGGGCCTGACCGCCGTTGGTAATAATGCCGTGCACGCGCACGCCGTCGGGCAGTTGCTGGCGCAGCACGCTGATGCCGTTGTACAGCAGCACCAAGGCATCCAGCGCGTTAATGCCCTCATGCGGCGCGCTGGCGGCATGCGATGGCTTGCCGTAAAAATGAAAATAGAGGTGATTGTTGGCCAGCGTTGACTCGGTCAAGCGGGTTTTACCGGCGGGATGCACCATCAGCGCCACGTCGACCTCTTTCAGCAATCCGGCTTCGACAAAGCGTTTCTTCACGTTGCCTTTGGGGCCGCCCGGCCCGGCTAATCCGCCCTCTTCAGCTGGCGTACCCAGCACCACTACTCGGCCACCGGTTTCTTCCAGTACCTGAGAAAGTGTGATTGCTGCCGCCACGCTGGTTGTGCCGATCAGATTGTGGCCGCAGGCGTGTCCGATACCGATCAGCGCATCATATTCCGCCAGAAAAGCGATGGTTGGGCCAGGTTTGCTGCTGCTCTTCACCGCATAGAAGGCGGTTTCATGTCCGGTGACGTTGCGGGTGACGTCAAAACCCTGCGCCGTCAGCAGCTGTGTCAGCTGTTCACTGGCGAAATACTCGTTGTTGCCGGTTTCGGGGTTTTGAAATATCGCCTGCGAGACCTTGAGATAGGCGGCGCTGTGCTGTTCGAGGCTGTTTTCAAGCGTGAGCTGAAGGGCGTTCAGCGTCATAGTCATTCTCCTTTTGCTATGCGGTCGCCATAAATGGCGACCCTACGGTGAATCGGGGCCGATGGCGGAATGGGCGATGCGGAATGACGGCAGATAGCGGTGTTGTAGGGTGCGCATTGATGCGCACCTGGCTACGCATGACGCTTATCAATGCGCTGCACCAGGCGGTCGCCGATCCATTGAATGCCGCATACCAACACAATCAATACCGCGATAACCGCGATCATCACCGAGGTTTCAAAACGCTGATAACCGTAACGGATCGCCAGATCGCCCAGCCCGCCCGCACCAATCGCACCGGCCATTGCTGAAGCGCCAATCAGCGCCACCAGCGTGACCACAAAGCCGGAAAGAATGCCGGGCAGCGCTTCCGGGATCAGCACATCCCAGACGATGCGCAGTTTACTGGCACCCATGGCGCGTACCGCATCGATCAAGCCGCGATCGACATCGCGCAGCGAAACTTCCGCCACGCGTGCGAAGTACGGTGTTGCGGTGATCGACAACGGCACAATCGCCGCCCAGGTACCGAGCGACGTTCCCACCAGGAAGCGGGTAAAGGGAATCAGCGCCACCAGCAAAATAATGAACGGCAGCGAGCGGAAGCTGTTGATGACCAGGCCAAGCACGCGATTGATCGCCCGATGTTCAGCAATGCCGCCGGGGCTGGTCATCACCAGAATCAGGCCGAGCGGCAAGCCCGCCAGCAGCGAAAACAGGCCGGAAATGGCGGTCATCAATACCGTTTCGCCCAGCGCATTGAGCAGTAAATCAATCATGACTGGCGACATAACCTACCAACTCCACTTGTGCCTGCTGCGTGTGCAGCCAGCTGAGAATCTGTTGCTCATCGGCGGCATTCGCCACCGGGAGCGCGATAAAGAAACGCACCACCGCGTAGTGCTGGATGTGATCGACACCGCCTTGCAGCAGGCGGAATTTGCCCGGCAGCGCCGCGGCAAAACGCGTCAGCAGATCGCCCTGCGCATCGTCGCCGGCAAAGTGCACGCTGTAGATGGCTTCACCCTGCGGTTGATCGCTCACGCGCGCGGCCAGGTTTTCCGGCAGCTGCGGCAACAAGCCACGCAGTAGCGTGCGCGTCAGCGCCGATTGCGGATGAGCAAACACCTGCCACACCGGACCTTGTTCGATAATTTGCCCGGCATCAATCACCGCCACGCGATGCGCGACAGATTTGATCACCTCCATCTCGTGGGTAATCAGCAGAATAGTGATGCCAAGTTTTTGATTAAGGGATTTGAGCAGCGCCAGAATTGAGCGCGTAGTTTCCGGATCGAGCGCGGAAGTGGCTTCATCACACAGCAGCAGCGCCGGACTGGCCGCCAGCGCGCGCGCAATGCCGACACGCTGTTTTTGTCCGCCGGATAACGCCGCCGGATAGCTTTGCGCTTTGTCCGCTAATCCCACCAATTCCAGCAATTCCGCTACGCGCTGCTGGCGTTGCGCTTTAGCCATGCCAGCGATTTTCAGCGGCAGCGCCACGTTCTGCGCCACGGTTTTCGCCGACAGCAGATTGAAGTGCTGGAACACCATGCCGACGCGGCTGCGCACCGTTTGTAACTGTTTTTCTGACAGGCCGGTGATGTTCCGGCCTTCGATTTCGATGACGCCTTCATCAGGTTGCTCCAGCCCGTTAAGACAGCGGATTAGCGTGGATTTCCCCGCCCCGCTGCGCCCAATCAGGCCAAGAATTTCGCCTTTCTGCACCGTTAACGAAATATCGCGTAGCGCCTGCGTCTGTCTGAAGCGCCGCGACACACCTTGCAGGCGCACCACGCTGGTGCTGTTGCGAAACGTCACCTGCGCCTCGTCATGCGTACTGTCGGCCACGCCGCGCGTTAAAGCGTTAAAGGGCGTTTCGGCTGCTGAGAATAGCGTCATCTTTCTGTTCCTTACCAGGCTGTCTCACCGGTGCCTTTGTAGACCTTGTCAAACACGGTCTTCACAGCATCGTTCTGATAAGAAGAGACCAGCGTTTTCACCCATGGCGCGCTGACGTTCTCTTTCTTCACCGCAATGAAGTTGTTGTATGGGTTATCTTTTACCGGCTCCTGGGCAATGCGGTCTGCGGCGGTCAGGCCACTTTTCAGCGCCCAGTCGGTGTTCACCACCGCAGCATCCAGATCGGGAACAGAGCGGCCAATGATGCCGGAATCCAGCTCTTTGATTTGCAGGTGATGGGGGTTAGCGGTGATATCAGCGGTGGTCGCCGCGATGCCCACGCCCGGTTTCAGTTTGATCAGCCCCTGCTGCTCCAGCAGCACCAGGCCGCGCGCTTCGTTGGAGGGATCGTTTGGCACGCCAATGACCGCGCCCTCTTTCAGCTCGGCGGCCGTTTTTACTTTCTTCGAGTAGAGACCAATCGGCCAGACGGCGGTATCGCCCACGCGTACGATATCGTAGTGATTCACCTTGATTTGGTTATTCAGGAACGGCTGATGCTGGAAGGCGTTGGCGTCCACCTCACCGTTTTGTAGCGCTTCGTTCGGCTGGTTGTAGTCGTTGAAGATGACCGTTTTCACCGTCAGGCCTTTGCTGGCGGCCTGCTTGATGACTTCGCGCCAGACATCTTCATCTTCGCCGCTCATAATGCCGACTTTGATTGAGGTTTTATCCGCCGCATGCGCGATGGACAATGGCGACAGCGCCGCACTCGCCAGCAGCAAAGCGCCGGCGGTTAACAGGAATTTATTTTTTACCGAGGCCAAACGTGTGTGCATAAAATGTTTCCCAATCGTTATAATTGCGCGAGTCAAAATAAGCTGTCGTAACGACAGATGACCGCAGTATACGCAGTTGCTTATTCCTGCATTATGATTTATTCGGGAATGCTATTCCTGAAATGCATAAAGGCATCACGCCGCTCGCATCGCCACAAGCGCGAAAATGGCTGTGTTATCCTTCCCCTTTTGATTGACCTGTTACTGAGCGCTATGTCGGACACCATAACCAAACGAAAAAATGACCCTGAAGGGCTCAAGAGACGCATCCTCGCCGGTGCGCTGAAAATGTTTGCCGAGTTCGGCATGCAGGGCGCGCGGCTGGAGCAGATCGCTGAGCACGCCCAAACCACCAAACGCATGGTGGTGTATCACTTCGGCAATAAAGAGCAGCTCTATATCGAGGTGCTGGAGCAGGTGTATCAGGCGATTCGTCAGCATGAAACCGGCCTGAACCTGGCGGCGATGGAGCCGGAGCTGGCGATGACCAAACTGGTGGAGGCCAGCTTTGATTATCATGTTTCGCATCCGGATTTTATGCGGCTGGTGTGTACCGAAAACCTGCTGCGCGGCCGCTACATCATGCAATCGGAACGCATTAAAACGCTGAATAAGAGTGCGCTTGATGTGCTCGACGACATCCTGACGCGCGGTCAGCAGCAGGGGCTGTTTATTCAGGAGCTGGATACCGTCGATGTGCACCGCCTGCTCAGCAGCATTTGTGTGCATCACGTTTCCAATCGCTACACCTTTCATACGCTGTTCACGCCAAACGATAGCGAGGAGGACAGCATCCGCCGTAATCGGCAGTTAGCGGTCACCGCCACCTTGCGATATGTGCGCAAAGCCCCGTAGTCTGCGGCTTCGCTGTGATGGTCTACGCTTAAAAGCTTGGGACCGTCACAGACCTCAGACTAAGGAACGCCGTAGTGAACAAAGACCCCCACCTTTATCCCTTACGCCATACGCACAACACCGACCAGGACAGCGCTCTGTGGAACTGGGCGCAGAACACGGTGGTTGGTCAGCGCAGTCAGTTACAGCAGCCGCAAAACGAAGCGGAGTTACAACAACTGCTGCGTAACGCCAATGGCAACGTGCGCGTGCTGGGCAGTCGTCTATCGCCCGGTCGTATGCTGGGCGTGGATGAGCAGGATCTGTTGCTGGATCTCAGCGCCTTTAACGGCGTGATGGCGCAAGATGCGGATAGCGTGACCTTTGCTGCCGGCACCCCGCTGGAGCAGGTCTATAGCGCGCTGACCGATATGGATCGCATGCTGGCGTCCTCGCCAGGTGTGATTGCGGTGCAAACGCTGGCGGGCGCAATGGCGACCGGCACCCACGGCCAGGGTTTAGGCCAAAGCTCGCTGGCCGATGAAGCGTTGCGCATCCGTATGGTGCTGGCTGACGGCAGCGTGCGTGAATTTGTACGCGGCGAGCCTGATTTCGCGGCGGCACAGGTTTCACTCGGCACGCTGGGCATCGTGACCGCCGTTACGCTGCGTACGCGCCCTTTCCGCCTGTTTACCTGCCACAAGTTCGCTGTTCCTGCCGATACGCTGGAGCAGGATCTGGTCGCGTGGAATCAGCAATATGAGATGAGCAAAGCCTGGTGGTTTGTTGATGACAATCTAATGCATGTGTGGAATGCACAGCAGGCCAGCGATGAAGAGACGCAAGCCTGGTATGCCAATCAGCGCGAGGTGATTGAGCACGGCGACGATACCGACAGCAGCCTGAACGACACGATCGACCAGACGCTGGCGCAGATGCATCGTGACACGCAGATTCACGGCAAAGGCGGCAAACAATTCCGCACCGTGACGCGCTTCCGCGACTTTACCGACATCAGCGGCGATATCTATCAGCTGTTTTGCCGTGGCATTGCCGTGCCGCAAATCAACGTGGAGATCGGCGTGCCGCTGGAGAAAACGCCGCAAATTATCAGCAAGATTAAAGCGTGGTATGCCGAGAACCATCCGCATATGCACTACCCGATTATCCTGCGTTGTACCGGCGCGTCTGAAGCCTGGCTCAGCCCGGCTTACCAGCACGCCACCTGCTTCTTTGGCTTTGTGGTCTATTACGCCGATGATGGCTCGCTGTCGGAAGATGGCCTGCACTTTCTTACCGAAGTGGAGAAGCTGCTGGCGGCCGAAGGTGGACGTCCGCACTGGGGCAAATATTACGATCCCCAGCGCTACCAGTGGCGCGATATCTATCCGCAATGGGACGCTTTCCGTGAAGTGCGTAACCAGCTCGATCCACAACGCCGTTTTAGCAATGACTATGTCACTGCTTTGTTTGATTAAGTTTGAAGGGGAGAAACCATGTTTGCATGGGTAACGCTGTTAACGCAGCCTGACTATTTTATTGGTGTGAAAGCGCTGCATCGTTCGCTGAAACGCAGCGAAACACGCTGGCCGCTGATTGTGATGGTGACAGACGCTATCGATCTGGAAACGCGCGAAGCGTTGCAGGCGCTTGGCTGCGTAATCCATCCGGTTGAACCGCTGATGCCCAATGCCGAACTAGAGCAGCATTACGCTTCGGCGCAATTTGGCGAAGTGTGGAGCAAGCTGCGCGCGTGGGAGCTGGTCGACTGCGAGCGCGTGGTGTTTCTGGATGCCGATATGCTGGTGCTGCGCAATATGGACGAGCTGTTCACGCTCGATCTCGGCAAGCATGCGCTGGCGGCGTGTCACGCCTGTCGCTGCAATCCGAATAAAATCGCCAGTTATCCGGCCAGCTGGCAGACGGAGAATTGTCACTATACGTGGCAGGATCGCGGCGAACCGGCCCCGTCCACGCTCGATCGCTATCTCAACGGCGGCTTCCTGGTGCTGAAGCCTGATTTGTCGGTGTTTAAGTGGTTACAAGAGAAAGTGGCGGAGATTAGCGATCTGCGCCGTTATCCCTTCTCCGAGCAGGATTTGCTCAATGAAGTGTTCGAAAATCGCTGGCTGCCGCTGCCCTACATCTACAATGCGCTGAAAACCCTGCCGTTCCAGCACAGCGCGATGTGGCGCGAAGAAGACGTGAAGAATTTGCACTTCATTCTGGCCAAACCGTGGAAGCGCGATTTGAACCAACCCGAAGCTGAGCGCGACCGTTACTACGCGCTGGATAAGCTGTGGTGGGAGTTAGCGGCGGAATAATTTGGAACAGCGCGATAAATCGCGCCGCTACAGGATTGTTCCCTTATTGTAGCGGCGCAATTCATTGCGCATAGATTCATACAGGTGCGCACTGCTGCGCACCTGGAGACTTAACGCCAGCCTAACTCGGGCGCGACGTGGGTGAGGATGCTTTCAATCACGTGCGCACAGTAATCCACGCCGAGCTGATTCGGGATGGTCAACAGCAGCGTATCGGCTTCGGCAATGCCTTCATCCTGCGCCAGCTGTTGGATCAGCTTATCGGGCTCGGCGGCATAGCTGCGGCCAAAGATGGCGCGGGTTTTCTCGTCGAGGAAACCAACCGAATCCTGATCCTGTCCGCTGCGGCCAAAGTAGGCGCGGTCGGTGTCGTTGGTCAGCGCAAAGATACTGCGGCTCACTGAGACACGCGGCGTGCGTTGATGTCCCGCGGCTTCCCAGGCTGCGCGATAGGCTCGAATCTGTTTCGCCTGCTGCACATGGAACGGCTCGCCGGTTTCATCATCTTTCAGGGTAGAGCTTTGCAGGTTCATGCCCTGCTGTGCCGCCCAAATCGATGTCGCGTTGGAACCGGATCCCCACCAGATACGCTCACGCAAACCGGCCGAGAAGGGCTCAAGACGCAGCAAGCCCGGCGGATTCGGGAACATCGGCTGTGGATTAGGTTTGGCAAAACCTTCGCCGCGTAGCACTTCCAGCAGCTCTTCGGTGTGACGACGGCCCATATCGGCATCGCTTTCACCGTTCTGTGGATCAAAACCAAAGTAACGATAACCTTCAATCACCTGCTCAGGTGAACCCCGGCTCAGACCAAGCTGCAGACGGCCGTTGGAGATCAGATCCGCCGCGCCTGCATCCTCTGCCATATACAGCGGATTTTCGTAACGCATATCGATAACGCCGGTACCAATTTCGATCTTTTTAGTACGCGCACCCACCGCCGCCAGCAGCGGGAACGGCGAGCTAAGCTGCCGGGCAAAGTGATGCACGCGGAAATAGGCGCCATCGGCACCCAACTCTTCGGCAGCGACCGCTAAATCAATCGATTGCAGCAGCACGTCCTGCGCCGAGCGGGTGGCGGACTGCGATGACGGCGTCCAGTGACCGAAGGATAAAAAGCCAATATTTTTCATGCTGAAATTCTCCTCGTGAGCCACGCAGGCCCGAACGTTTTCAATGCAGCAAGGTTACGCCAGACCCGAGATGACTGATAGCCAATAGATTTCGCGCGCTTCATCAACTTTTTTGCATAAGTAAGAAAAAGAGATTCTTTGTGATGATCACCGTTATCAATCATCTTTGGCAGCATATTCCCGCTTTAGCAGGTTCAGTAGGGTTATGAGTAAAGGGACAGCGGCTTATCTCAATACGCAACAGCGCGAGGTGATACATCAACTGGCGCGCAGCTGGCTGTGGCGCAGCGAACTGCCGACATGGCTATTAATGGTGGTGATCTATAGCGGCTGGTTTGCCAGCGTCATCTACTGGCAAACGTTGGGATTAACCGTCAGCACGCTGCTGCTGATCCTTTTCACTACCTGGTATATGTCGCTGCAGCACGAGCTGATTCACGGCCATCCAACGCGCTTTCCCCGCCTCAACCAGTTGTTCGGCACGCTGCCGCTGGCGGTGTGGTATCCCTATGGTCTATATCGTGATTCGCATCTGGCGCATCATCGTAATCACACCCTGACCGATCCCGACGAAGATCCTGAAACCTATTACCTTGCGCCGGAACGCTGGGCGCAGCTCAAGCCGTGGCAGCAGCAGGTGATTCATCTACGCAATACCTTTCCCGGGCGTTTGCTGCTGGGTCCGCTGCTGGACATGGCCGCGACCATCAAAACCTGCGTAAACGCCTTTAGTCAACGTGATAAACCTGCCATGGCGATGTGGATCAGCCATTTCACACTGCTGAGCGGACTGTTTTACTGGATGACGCAGCAGGGCTTCTCGCCGCTGTGGTTGGTGCTGGCGGTAAGTTATCCGGCGCTAATGCTGACCAAAGTGCGCTCATTCTACGAACATCGCGCAGAAGAAGAACCGCTGGCACGGTCGGTGAATAACGAAGCCGCGCTGCCGTGGCGCCTGCTGTTCCTCAATCTCAACTATCATTCTGTACATCACGATCTGCCCGGTTTGCCGTGGTATGGCCTGCGCAAAGTCTATTTGCTGTATCGCGATGGCTACCATGTTCGTAATCACGGTTTTCGCGTCGCCGGTTATGGCGAATGGTTGACGCGCTTCTGGCGCAAATCGGTCGAGGTTAATGCCCATCCGGGCACGCAAAAGGATGCACAGGATGCCCATCATTTCGTTACCGATGTACGACATCAATCATCAGGCTACCGTCGGCCTGACCGCAGCGCTAACGACGCTGCTGCTGCAACGCGACGTGCCGGCTGAGGTCGCGTGGCCGCAGGATTTACTGCCGCACTGGCGTGATGACAATGTGTTGCTGAGCCAAACCTGCGGCTATCCGCTGGTCGATCTGCTGCCGGATGTGCAGCTGGTTGGTACCTTTCAGTCAAGCGCACAAGGCTGCGACGGACTGCGCTATCGCAGCTGGCTGGTAGCGCGCCGCGAAGACGAGCAGCTGATGCTGAGTGATTTTCGCGGACGGCGTGCGGTGTGCAACAGCAACGATTCTCACTCCGGCTTTAATGCGCTGCGCTACGTAATTGCGCCGCTGGCGCACGCTGGCAGATTCTTTAGCGCAACCCACTTTAGCGGCAGCCATCGGCAATCGCTGGCGGCGCTGCGTTGCGGCCAGGCGGATATCGCCGCCATCGACTGCATCACCTGGGCGCTGCTGCGCCGCAATTTCCCGGAGGAGCTGGCGGGGCTGGAGATTATCGGCGAAACGCCGCTGTGCGCCGCGCTGCCGCTGATTACCTCCGCCAAAACCGATGCGGCAACGCTGGTGAAACTGCGCAGTGCGCTGAAGGAACTGACCAGCGATCGGCGTTATCAGGATCTGCTGGATGAGAGTTTGATTGGCGGGTTCAGCGTCACCGATCGGGCGTTTTATGCTGAAGTAAAAGCGTGGAAAGATTACGCCGAGGTGCACGGCGTAACGACGTTGTAATGTCCAGGTGCGCATGAATGCGCACCCTACAGTAGGGTCTCCATTTATGGCGTAATGCCGATCAGTTAAGCGCTGAGCGACTTTCGTTCGCCATCGGCTGAGGCAGTTTCAGCTATGCCGTGCGGCGACCGAGAAGAGGACGCCTGGCCGCGCCCTCTTCACTCCCGGGCCCTGCGCCAGCCCATCCCGCCGCTTCGCGGTGCCTTCACTCCCTCACGATTCCTGACGGACCAGCGGCGATTCGCTCCTGCTCAGCGCCGCCTCTCGCCGCATCCCTGCGGCTCGCCCTGGAATCCCTCACTCGCTCAGCGGGTTGGGATGTCGCCTCAACGCGCGCGCTGCAGCAGCAATGCCTATTCCTGAATCATCATTGCTGTAACGCCTGTAGGGTCGCCATTCATGGCGACCAGGTAACCCACAATCTTCAGCCTGCAAAATTTCAAACCAGATACGGTAATGACAGGCGATGGTGTTGGGCGCTATCCGCAGCGCCGAGCGCAGAGGGACGGCCAGGATGAGCCGACACGACGTCGGCGAAAGCGCGGCATGAGCCAGGGATGGCGACCGGGCAAACATCACGCCACCTGCTGACTTCCGCGCTGCACCGCGAACTGGTTCTCTGGCTCGGCCAGCCCGAGATTTTCCCGCAGCGTCTCGCCTTCATACTCATTGCGATAGATACCGCGCGCCTGCAGCAGTGGAATCACCTGCGCCACAAAATCATCAAACGCCGTTGGCGTGCCGCCGCGCACGATGAAGCCGTCGGTGGCGCCGGCCAGGAACCAGTCTGCCAGCCCGTCCGCCACCTGCTCTGCCGTACCAAGGAAACTCGGGCGCGGCGTGGCCTCCTCCAGCGCCGTCTGGCGCAGCGTTAAGCCGCGAGCATGCGCATTCTGTTTAATCTTATCGGTGGTGCTGCGGAAGCTGTTCGCGCCCAATTCGCCAATATCCGGGAAGGGTTCATCCAGCGCGTACTGACTGAAATCGTGATGCTCAAAGTAGCGGCCAAGATACTCCAGCGCTTTATCGATGGTCACCAGCTCGGCAGTTTGCTGATAGCGGCGTTCGGCATCCTGTTCCGTTTCACCGATAATCACGCTGATGCCCTGAAACACACGAATATCATCCGCATCGCGGCCGCGCGCCACCAGACGACGGCGCACGTCTTCGCGGAACTCACGCGCCTGCTCCAGCGTTTCCTGGCGCGTGTAGATGGCATCGGCGGCTTCGGCGGCGAAAGCTTTACCCGCTTCAGACGCGCCCGCCTGGAACACAATCGGACGTCCCTGCGGCGAACGCCCAACGTTCAGCGGTCCCTGCACCGAGAAGTAGTGGCCTTTATGGTTCAGCGTATGCAGCTTGTCGGCGGCGAAGAACTCGCCGCTGTGCTTATCTCGCACAAACGCATCGCCCTCCCACGAATCCCACAACCCTTTGACCACCTGCAAATATTCGCTGGCCACGCGATAGCGCTCGTCGTGCTCCGGATGGCTGCTGCGTGAGAAGTTTTTCGCCGAACCTTCCAGCGGCGAGGTCACCACGTTCCAGCCTTGACCGCCGCTCAGGTGGTCAAGGCTGGCGAACTGGCGCGCCACGGTGAACGGCTCGCTGTAGGAGGTGGAGAGCGTGGCGACCAGACCGATGTTTTTCGTCACCAGCGACAGCGCCGACAGCAAAGTGATGGGTTCGAAGCGATTGAGGAAGTGCGGAATCGACTGCGGCGTAATGTACAAGCCGTCGGCGACGAACAGGAAATCAATCTTCGCCTGCTCCGCTTTACGCGCCAGATCCAGCACGTAATCAACGTTGATGCTGGCATCCGCCACCGCATCGGGATGACGCCATGCCGACATGTTGCCGGATACGCCCTGAATAATCGCGCCCAGTCGCAGCTGGCGTTGTGTTTGACTCATTCTGCTCTCCTTAATATGCGTGTGCGGGCTGCCAGTCGGGGATCACCGGCAGCGCCTGTAACAGTTTTTGCGTCCACGGATGCTGCGGCGCGGCGAATACCTGCTGCAGCGCGCCGCTCTCCACCACTTGTCCGTTCTGCATCACCAGCACACGATCCGCGAGGTGCTGGATCACGCCGAGATCGTGCGAAATAAACAGCAGCGCGGTGCCGTGCTCAGCCTGCATATCGGCCAGCAGATCCAGCACCTGCGCCTGCACCGAAACATCCAGCGCGCTTACCGGCTCATCGGCCACCAGCAGCGCCGGATTAGGTGCAAAAGCGCGCGCTATTGCCACGCGCTGGCGCTGCCCGCCGGACAGCTGCTGCGGATAGCGCTGCAGAAAGCGGTCGCCGAGCTGCACTTCGTCCAGCAGCTGGCGCACGCGCTGACGTCGCGCATCGCCATAAATACCGGCGCTGTCGAGGCTTTCACCGATGATTTTTTCCACCGTGTAACGCGGATCGAAGGAGCTGAACGGGTCTTGCGCGATCAGCTGTAGGCGCGCACGCCGGGCGCGGCGCGCTTTCTCCGGCAGACGATCCCAGCGCTCACCTTCCAGCAGCAGCGTGCCGCTATCCGGTTCGGTTAAGCCCATCACCACTTTCACCAGCGAGGTTTTACCCGAGCCGGATTCACCGACTACGCCAAGCGTTTCGCCGGCATGCAGCGTGAAGTTAATGTCATTTAGCACCAGTCGATCGCCGTAGGCTTTGTGCAGGCCGATGCCTTCCAGCAGCGGCGCGTGGCTGCGTTGTGGCCGTGGCGGCAGCGGCGTTGGCTCGGCGGCGCTAAGGCGTAAACCGCGCGTGGCGGGCGTCGGCACCGCACGCAGCAGACGCTGTGTCCAGGCGTGTTGCGGGCGTTGCAGCAGCGGGCCGCTGTGGCCCTGCTCCACCACTTCGCCATCACGCATCACCAGCACGCGATCCGCCAACTCGGCAACCACCGCCAAATCGTGGCTGATCAACAGCAGGCCGTGCCCGTCACGCCGCCGCTGCGCCAGCAGCTGCAGAATCTGGCGCTGTACCGTCATGTCCAGCGCGGTGGTCGGTTCATCGGCAATCAATAACGTCGGCGTACCCGCCAGCGCGGTGGCAATCAGCGCACGCTGACGCTGGCCGCCCGAAAGCTGATGCGGATAACGTTCCAGTCGGCTCTCCGCATCGTGAATGCCCGCCGCCTTCAGCAATTCGATGCTTTTATCCTGCAGATTGCCGCGATGTCCGACGGCGCTTAACGCATCGCCCAGCTGCTGACCAATGCGGCGTAGCGGATCGAGCGACACCAGCGCATCCTGCAACACATAGCCAATGCGGCGACCGCGCAGCGCGCGCCAGTCGCTGCGGCTGGCATGGCGCATATCGCGCCCGTCGATGGTGAATCGGTCGGCCGTGACGATGGCCCCTTCCGGCAACAGGCCGAGCAGGCTGCGCGCGGTGAGGGTTTTGCCGGATCCGGACTCCCCCACCAGCGCCACCGATTCTCCCGCCGCCACCTGCAGGCTGAGATTCTTCACCACCTGCTGTGGACCGAAGCGAATCGAGAGATTGTGGATATCAATAAATGGCTGACTCATGCTGAGCGTCCTTCAAAACGTGCCTGCCAGTAACGGCCCAGCGTGTTAACCGCAATCACCGTCAGCGTGATGAACACGCCCGGCCACACCGCAATCCACCAGGCATTACGCAGATAGTTGCGCCCTTCCGCCAGCATCAGGCCCCATTCGGCCGTCGGCGGCTGCGGCCCCATGCCGAGAAAACTCAAGCCGGCAGTGCCGATAATCGCGGTGCCAAGTCCGAGCGTCGCCAGTGCCGGAACCTGCGCAATGGCGTGCGGCAGAATATGGCGGGTGATCAGCGTAAAGCGTGACAAACCAAAGGTGCGCGCCTGTTCGACGTAGCCAGACGTCATCACGCTGTAGGTTTGGGCGCGCACCACGCGGGCAAAGCGCGGCACCGATGCCACACCGAGCGCGATGATCAGGTTATTCGTACCGGGGCCGGTAAAGGCGATCAGCATCAGCGCCAGCAGCAGATCGGGAAAGGCGGAAATCACATCCACTGCGCGGCTTAGCAGCTCATCAACCACGCCACGCGCCAGCGCGGCCGCCAGCCCGAGCAAGGTGCCGAACACCACCGCCAGCGCCATTGCCGCTACGCTTATCAGCAGCGAATAGCGGCTGCCATAAATCACGCGCGTGAGCAGATCGCGTCCGAGCTGATCGGTGCCGAGCCAGTGCTGCGCCGACGGCGGCAGCTGGGCGTTGACCGGATCGGCCAGCAGTGGATCGCTATGCGCCAGCCACTGCGGCGCGATCACCGCGGCAGCCAGCACCAGCAGAAACAGAATGGCAGCCCATACCGCGGCGGGCAGAGCAACCGGCAGGCGTTGCAGCGCGGCAATCATGATTTGCTCTCCCCACGCAGACGGGGATCGATCCACAGCGACAGGATGTCGACTAAGGTGCTCATCACCACGTAGATCAGCGCCGACAGAATCGCCACCGCCAACACCACCGGTAGATCCTGCGCCAGCACCGCATCCACCGTTAATTTACCGAGCCCGGGACGTCCAAACACCTGCTCGGTGATCACCGCACCGCTGAGTAAGCCGCCCACCAGCCAGCCGGTTAAGGTCACTGCCGGCAGCGCCGCATGGCGCAGCGCGTGACGCAGCCGGATGGTGCTTTCACCCACGCCCCACGCGCGCAGCGTCAAGGTGAACGGCGCATCCAGCGCGCGCTCCAGTTCGCGGCGCAGCAGCTGGGCAATCACGGCGCCCTGCGCCAGGCCAAGCGCCAGCGCCGGCAGCACCAGCGACGACAGCGAGCGATCGCCCGCCACCGGGAACCAGCGCAGCGTAAAGCTGAAAATAAACAGCAGCACAATGCCCATCCAGAACGAGGGCGTGGAGGCCAACAGCAGTTCAACCGCGTTAGCGATGCGGCGGCCGATGCGCCGATGCGCTGTGCCGACGGCAATCGCCACCGCAAACAGGATGCTGACCAGCAGCGCTGCCAGCGTCAGTTTGATGGTGGGCCATAACTGCGTTGCCAGCAGATGGCTGACTTCCGTGTTGAGCATATAAGAACGGCCAAAGTCGCCGTGCAGCACGCGCCACATGTAGTGCAGATACTGCCACCACAGCGGCTGGTTCAGGCCCCATTCGGCGCGGATCGCCGCCTCAATTGCCGGGGTGCGCAGCTGCTCACCAATCAGCAGGCTGACAATATCCCCCGGCGCCAGATGCACGCCGAGAAAAGCCAGCGATACCGCCGCCCACAGCACCAGTACGCCGCCCAGCAGACGGCTGACAATGCGGCGCGTTAAATCGCTGCGCCACACCGATGGCCGCCGCGCGCGTGGCGTGCGGGTGACAATGCTTTCCAGACTCATCTTCGCCTCCTGATCAGTGGTCGCTGAGCCAGATGTCGTACGCGTTCTCCGGCATCTGTTTAAAACTGCGGAAACCGGCACCGTGCACATAGCTGGCGGTGGCGATCTGGTCTTCAGGTTCATACAGCGGAATCGCCAGCGCCTGCTGTGGCAGCGCATAGTGCTGCAGCTGGCTGTAGAATTTACGGCGCTGATTGATGTCCAGCGTGGCGGCGGCCTGGTCGAGCCAGCCGTTGATTTGCGGGCTGTTGACGCGGCTGTAGTTGATCGGTCCACCCGCTGTCACCGGACGGTAGTGATTTTCGATATCGATGCCGTCGGTTTCGGTATTCGAGTTGGCAATTGAACCAAAGTGGCCGGTGTTGCGCACCTCGGTGTAGGTGCCGGAATCGACGTAGCGCAGTTTAATCTCCACGCCGAGTCGCTGACGCGCCTGCGCCTGAATCGCTTGCAGCAGCACATCACGCTGATCGCGCACCGTCGCCTGGGCCTGAATCACCTCAATGCTCAGACGCTGGCCCTGTTTGCTGCGGAAACCCTCGGCATCGCGCGTTTGCCAGCCAGCGTCATCCAGCAGCTTGTTGGCCGCCGCCGGATTGTTGCCGTACTGGCCTTCAAGATCGTTGTTGTAGAGCGGATCGACCGGCGAGGTGATGCCCCACGCGCGGGTGCGCTCACCGCGATACACCGACTTGAGCAGCGGATCAATATCCAATCCCTGCAGCAGCGCCTGGCGCACCTGCACATCCTGCGTTGGACCATACTCCACGTTGAGAAACAGCGAATACGGCGTGCCGGTATTCAGAGCGTGCTGATAGGTAAAGTCAGGATTGTTTTTGAATTCGCCGGCATCGTTGCCCGAAATTCCCTCTATCGCGTCAAGTTGCCCAGAAAGCAGCGCGCCGGTGCGCACCGAGGATTCCGGCAGGAAGCGATAAGTCACGCGTTCCAGATAGGCCGGGCCCTGGTGCTTTGCGGTGGCAGGCGCCCAGTTGTAGTGAGGATTACGCACGAAGGTGACCTGCTGGCCCTTTTCGTAGCTCTCGATAATGAACGGTCCGGTGCCCGCAATCTCTTTGCCGCCAGCCTTTAGCTGCGGCGAGTTCCAGCTGGCCGGTGCCAAAATCTGCAGTTTGGCGGCAAACGACAGGAACGGCGAATAGCCCTGCTTCAGCGTGATGGTCACGGTGTGATCGTCCGGCGTCGCCACGCTGGCAATACGCGCGCCCAGGGCGCAGATGCTGCTGCCCGCGCAGTATTTTGCGTCCTGCACATGGCGGAAGTTCTCGGCTACCGCGTTGGCATCGAGCTTCTCACCGTTGGAGAAGGTAACGTCGCGGCGCAGGCTAAAGCGATAGGTTTTACCGTCAGGGCTTACTTCATAACTCTCCGCCAGCCACGGCACGAAGCTGCCGTCGGTACGTCGCGCCAGCAGCGATTCCCAGACGTTACGCAGCGTGACTTCGGCTTTCGATTGCCCATTCAGCTGCGGGTTAAACGGCACCGGCTCGGTTTCCACACCAAACGTCAAACTGCCGCCGCTGCGGGGTTGCTCGGCAGCCAATAATGATGCGCTTCCCAGCAGGCAGGCCACACCCAGCGCGAGAGTGATTGAATTCGCTTTCATAAGATCCTTGAAGGTTGCAGGTGTTTTTTTAGTTGTTCAGGCAATTTTGGCGATGGGTTGCTCGGCTGGCGGGTTGAATTCCTTTTTCAGAAATACCAGCGCTTCGCCTAAGGGATTGGTGCGGTGATGGAAAGGTTGATAGCCACGGCGCAGATAGAGTTCGCTCAGCCACGGATGTTTAGTGGCGGTGGCCAGATAGACACCGGGCGCTTTCAGCGTCTGCTTCAGCAAGGTTTCTTCGGCGTAGGTGATGATGTCACGACCATAACCCTGACCTTTGTAATCGGGATCGACGGCGAACCAGTGAATGAACGGCAACGTTGATGGCGCATGTTCATCCTGCTGCCACGGAAAACGCACCGTCACTGTGGCGACCGCGCGTTTCCACTTGCGCAGCACCAGCACCGTTTCCTGTTCGATGACGCGGCGAACCTGCTCGACGTTGCCCTGCGAAATGGTGAAATGCACATCCAGCGCCACCAGCGCGGCATAGGCACGCTGCAGCAGGGCAAAAACCTCTTCGGCGTCTTCAGGTTTAGCGACTTCAATCAGCTGGCTCATATTTTCCGTTCTCTTAATCAATCTTACGGAAAGTATTAAAATCCGGCGGATTAAAGTAAACCGAGAATAACGGCAATCGATTTGTTGAATATGGCAATGCAATAATATGGCGGGAAATGATAATAGTTAATTAATGCCCATATCGTAGCGGCGCAATTTATTGCGCTGTTTTGACTTTTAAAATCAATTGAGCGCAATAAATTGCGCCGCTACGAATAGGTGCGATTATTTAATGTTTATCCACCCAAACATCGTAAACGCTTTCAGGCATCTGCTTGTAGCTGCGGAAACCGTAACCGTGCACGTAGCTGGCGGTGGCTAACTGATCTTCCGGTTCATACAGCGGCACGGCCAGCGCCAGCTGCGGCAACGCCACCTGCTGCAATTGGCTATAGAAATCGCGGCGCTGTTTAAGATCCAGCGTGCTGGCGGCTTGATCCAGCAGGCCATTGATCTGCGCATCGTTGACACGGCTGTAGTTAATTGCGCCACCTTGCGCAATCGGACGATAGTGGTTTTCGATGTCCACGCCATCGGTTGGCGTGTTGGAGTTGGCGATGGTGCCGAACTTGCCGCTTTTGCGCACGTCGGCGTAGGTACCGGAGTCGACATAGTTCAGCTTGAGGTCCACGCCCAGACGCTGACGCGCCTGCGCCTGAATCGCCTGCAATAGCACATCGCGCTGATCGCGCACCGTCGCCTGCGCCTGAATCAGCTCAATGCGCAGACGCTGGCCCTCTTTGCTGCGGAAGCCTTCGGCATCGCGCGTTTGCCAGCCGGCGTCATCCAGCAGCTTGTTGGCCGCCGCCGGATTGTTGCCGTACTTCCCTTCCAGCTCTTTATTGTAGAGCGGATCAATAGGCGAAGTGATGCCCCACGCGCGCGTGCGTTCACCGCGATACACCGACTTCAGCAGCGGATCAATATCCAACCCCTGCAACAGCGCCTGGCGCACTTTGACATCCTGCGTCGGGCCATATTCCACGTTGAGGAACAGCGAATAGGGCGTGCCGGTGTTCAGTGCATGCTGATAGGTGAAGTCTGCATTGTCTTTGAACTCGCCAGCATCGTTGCCCGAAATCCCTTCAATCGCATCCACCTGACCGGAGAGCAGCGCCCCGGTGCGCACCGACGATTCCGACAGAAAGCGATAGGTAACGCGATCGAGATACGCCGGTCCCTGATGTTTAGCGGTGGCGGGCGCCCAGTTGTATTTCGGGTTTTTAACGTAAGTGACCTGCTGACCTTTTTCATAGCTGTCGAGAATAAACGGCCCGGTGCCCGCCAGATCTTTGCCACCCGATTTCAGCTGCGGCGATTTCCAGCTGGCCGGTGCCAGAATCTGCAAGCCCGCAGCGAAGGAGAGGAACGGTGAATAGACCGCTTTCAGCGTGATGACCACCGTGTGATCGTCAGGCGTTTCAATCTTATCAATGTGCGAACCCATCAGGCACAAGCTGGTTCCGGCGCAGTATTGCGCCACCTGGGTTTGACGGAAATTGTCGGCAACGGCGTTGGCATCAAATTTTTCACCGTTCGAGAAGGTGACGTCGCGACGCAGGTTAAAGCGAATTACTTTGCCATCCTCGCTGGCCTGATAGCTTTCCGCCAGCCAGGGCACAAAGCTGCCGTCCGGACGGCGTGCCAGCAGCGATTCCCAGAAGTTCCGCAGCGTAATTTCGGCCTTATCCTGGCCGTTGAGCTGTGGATTAAAGGTGGTCGGTTCGGTTTCGACGCCGACCGTCAGGCTGCCGCCGTTAACGGGCCGATCGGCAGCCACAACGCTAAACGCGCTTCCCAGCAGGCTGAAACCCAGCGCCAGAGCTATTGTATTTATTTTCATATTATCCTTGGTGATTGCAGGTAAATTTTATTAATGGCCAACAGCAAGCCTGATTTAATTCCCGCTGAATTATTAAAATTCGGACAAATAAAAGTAAAACGACAATAGTGGCAATCGATTTGTTGAATATGGCAATTCAGCAATAATAGCGTTGCCTGGACTTTAGCGGCTACAGCATCAGCGCGCCGCTAACGGAGGCACGCCCGATAAACCGCGTAATCCATACTCCACCATGGCCATATAAACGGCAAAATAATCCAGCGCCATCTGCATGAACGAGAGATGTAAAATAATACTGTTGTTCGCTGCGTCAAGCGTCAGCAAGCCAACAGCCTCGGCTGCCTGCAGACAACGTTTTATATGCGAACGTGACACTCCGCATTTGAGGGAGGCTTTAAGGTAGTTGTATTCAATCACGCTACTCTGTTGCTTGAGGGTTTCGATGTACAGATCCATCAGCAACATATGCCCGGCATCGCGGAAAATGAATGCTTTGCTCTCCGGCACCATATCGAATAAGTAGACATGATTGAGGGTAATGTCCGCGTATTTTTTAAAATACTCGGTTTTGAAGGTTTTCATTTTCAAGCAAGCTGAGACATCAAAATCTTCATACAGCATGCCATAGGGGATCATCATGGTATTAATTAAAGCTCGGGTTTCATCCAGCGCTTTCGTTGTCACTTTGTAGGTTAACTTACGTTTATCCTGCGCATCTTTTTCCACCTCCATACGTCCACTTACCCGAATAAAGAGTAAAAACGAGTCAATGGTGTTATTGCTGATTAGTCCGGTTTTCTTACAGAAGTCCTTTACCTGACAAAGCGTTGGCTTATGGGTAGTGAAAAAGTACGCCATAATTGCCGAACCAATAATAAAGCGATTCGCTTTAAAAATAGCTTTGAAATAGAGTGGTTTAGTCAGATAAAGTCTGAACAGCAGTTTGTAATGCTTTTGCATGACTAACGCTATATTTTTATGCGACTTAATCTCTTGCGCTCGTTGAAAAATCAACTGCGTGAGTTGTTGTTTGCTTTTCATATTGCTGTTCTGCGTGCCCGGTTATTTACTTAAAAATAATCACCATACGCCTTTCGGGTTATTCGCGATCTATTGAATAACCGTTCAGCCTGCTATATGGCAACATTCGAAACGTTGCAAATATTCAAATATCCGCGAGGGTCTTTTTGCCCTTCTAAGCATAATCCTAACATCAACGGACTATTTTTTGTAAAGCCTGATTTTATTCAGGCAAGATTAATGAATTCCTGAAAGGCAAAACAGCCTTCTTTTTTTACAGCCAATTCATTACGTTAGGTCACTTTATTTTCAAAAAACTTCACCTTGCAAAAAATCTTAAAAAAATTAACCACAAAAATGGACAGTGACTAAACAAAGCGCGTATGAGAACTTTCTTAACGCACGGTTATTCCGTTTAATCTTCACATCCTGGCTTATAGACAAGCCGTACAGGATGGGGAATTTCCGCTCTATTGTTTAATGGATTGTATAAGGATTTATCATGGACGATTCACTTCTTCAGACTCTGCGTCGCGGTGTGATGACTGGCATATTCCCCAATAGTCATATCGTGAAAAAACTCGCTTACCCTCTGATAAGCATAGTTTTTATGTTCACCACATCGGCATGGGCAAATATGAGTGTCTATCCGATGGAAGTCACGCTAAATAATCAAGGCGCGGCTCAGGTTCAGACGTTATCGCAAAGCAGTGAAGCGCAATTTATTCGCGTCAGCATTAAGCGAATTGAGCGTCCCGCAACACCGTTCGAAAAAGAAACGCTGGTTAAAGATGCCGTTTCACACTCACTTATTGCGACTCCGGATAAGTTTGCATTGGCTTCAGGATCGCAACGCATCATTCGCCTTATTTCACTACAACCACCGGAAAAAGAGACCGCCTGGCGTGTGTACTTCGAGGCGGTTGGTGCCCCTGACGAATTGAAAGATAAAATGCACCAGCAAAATAAAATCAGTAATCAGCTAGGCATCAGTTTGGTCTGGGGCGTGCTGGTTCATATTCCACCGCAAACGCCGCTGTTATCTCTCAGCCGTTTAGCATCGGGTGAAATTAAAAACTCAGGAACGGTGCGCGTAGTTATTCGTGAGGTCGCGCTTTGCTCTGACCCACAATCCAGCCACAGTTGTCAGTGGAGAAAGGAACATGCCACGGTTTATCCCGATGAGTCACTGCAATTCAAGGCATGGACGCCGGCAGAGTTAAACTTAGCCCAGCAAGTCAGAATAAAATATGTTGATCAAAAAACGAGAAATATGAACGAATACGTTCTCGGTAAATGATCGGCCTGTTGTAACCGAATAACAACCCGGTTGTTATGAAGCAGTTTATTCCCATCGAGACGGTCATTTAAGGCCAGTACACGGATTTTCATGGAGCTACAAATGCAAAAATTAATTAAACCACTTGTCATCGCTGCTGCGTTAACGGCTGCATTTAACGCACAGGCTGTGCAAAAAGATATTACAGTGAATGCCAACGTCGATGCGACAGTAGACATGACGCAGGCGGACGGCACCGCGTTACCGGGCACCATTAATATGCAATATATTCCGGGTCGTGGTTTGTCTACCTATTCGCTGGATACTAAAATCTGGTCGAACTCCCAAACGGCCAATATTAACGTGGCGCTGGTGAGCGCCGCGCAGTTAAACGAAACCGTCACCGGTACGGCGGTGCCATTAACGGTAACGTTGGGCGCGGATTTAAAACCGATCACCACTACCGTGACGCCATTGACGTATGCTTCGCTGTTCCCAGCAGGCACAACGAACGGTTCCTCAGTGTTGCCGCTGAAAATCTCTCAAACCACGCCAGGCGTGCTGGCAACCGGCACCTATTCCGGTGTCGTTAGCCTGTTAATTACCCAGGCAACCACGCAGAGTTAATTTGCCGTAATTGACTGATCGATTATTTCGGGGGGCGGTTCGCCCCCTTGTTATTCTTTTTCAGCAGGACGCTGTAATGAAGGTCAATATTCGCGTAGTTTTAATAGCCTCTTTCATTACCCTGATCCCCTCTCTTTCAGCCCGTGCCACTACACAGGTTCCGCCTGGGTTTGAATCGCTGGTCACCGGCCAAACGCTCTGGGTTAACCTTTCTGTCTATGGGCAATCGCTCGGTCTGTTTGAAGCCTCGGTCTCGCTTGATAGTGTCACCTTCCTTAAGCCGCAAGACGTAGCCCTGGCGGTGATGCAGCATTATCAAAAAGATGCGCAGCAGGAAAAGCGGTTAGCAAGCCTGATCGGTGCACCTCTGGCACGTCATGGCAATAAGGCCTGCAGTAGCAATGGCGGCGCGGCGGGGTGTGACTATCTTGAAACAGATTCGGTCGCGCTTATCTATGACGAAAACAGTGCCAACGTGTCGCTGTTTCTCGCTCCAGAGTTTGTGCCACTGGCCGCAAAATCTCACTCGCCCTATTACGAACAGACCGCAGAAACGCAAGCGGCATTTATTCATCAGCAGAATATCAATTTCGTCACCAACCGCGATGACCAGACGCTATCCCTACAGGGCGCAGGCGCGCTCGGGTTAACTGAAAACAGTTATGCCGGTATTGATTGGGACTATCTCGCACAGAAATACCTTCAGCAAAATCATCAGGAAGTGCGCTTCAATAACGTCTTCCTGCGCCGCGATCTCGGCAAACGCTATTACGTGCAGGCCGGGCGCATGGATGCGCGGGACATTTTCAGTAACGCTGGCGGCAACATCACCTTAAGCCAGCTGCCGCTCAGTACTATCGAAGGCGCACGTATCGGCTCAACGCTCGCCTGGATGAACACGGCGCTGGCTGCCCAGGGCACGCCGGTGACGGTGTTTATTACGCGTCCTTCACGTGTTGATGCCTACCGCGCTCAACAACTACTGGGCACGTTTTACCTGAATGCGGGTACGCAAAACCTTGATACCAGCGCCTTTCCCAATGGCAGCTACAGCGTGACGTTACGCATCTATGAAGATAATCAGTTGTCGCGTACCGAGCAGGTTCCTTTCAGCCGCACCGGCAATACCACCAGTCAGAACATTGAGTGGTTTGTGCAAGGCGGTGCCATCCCCGATGGCGAAGTGCAGGGCAACGGCACAGCGTCGCAACAGGGTGCCGACCGCCGCGTCATGCAGGCAGGTATTAAAGTCCCTGTCACGCAGGACGCCGCGTTGACTGGCGGTGTTGCCGTGACCAACCGCAACCACTTTATCGAAAGTGCACTCGACTGGAGTCATGGATTCGACAACTCACTGCTCGACGGCATTCTCACTACCCGCTTTAGCTATCTCAAAGGCAGTGAAGGCTCGCGCGGTAATATCCAGCAAGTCTCTTATAACGACGGCTTCTCCCTGAGTTTTTACCGCAGCGCCCTGTATGCGCAAGATTGCTACAGCAGCAACGGCGGTCAGTACGGTTTCAGCGGTTGCTACCAGAGCAGCAGCCTGATGTTTAGCGTGCCAGTGAACAGCTGGTATCTGAATGCCGGTTACAGCACCAGCAAGAATGAAGGTCGCAATGTGATCCCGGTCCAGTTGGATGATAACGCTGTCGTGCCGCTATGGGCGCGCCGTAACACCTACAGCAAAACGCAGACCACCACATGGCAGGCTGGCCTTGGGCGTGGCTTCAGCTTCAACGGCATCAATGTTAATACCAGTGCCAACCTCTTTACGCGCACCAGCAGTAGCGGGATCAAGCGCGATAACGGCGGCTTCCTCTCCGTTTCACTTTCGCGTGTCAGCACGCCAACCATGAATTCACGTTCGAATTACAGTTCAATCGGCATGACCTACCAGACCGACCGCAACAGTAAAGATCAGGTGGGTTATAACCTGGCGCAAAACTGGTATTTCGATGCGCAGAATCAGCAGGAAATCGGCGTCAATCTCAACGGTAATCAGGACAATACCCTGAATGCCTCCCTTTACGGCAAAACCGGCGGCGAATACGGCAGCGGTAGCCTGGCGATCAGCTCAGCATCATCGGGTTCATCGGGCCAGCGCTTTAGCAGCAGCGGTAGCTACAACTCTTCGCTGGCCGTGGCGCGCTCCGGCTTGTACTGGGGAAAATGGGGGAACGGGCTGCCCGGTGCGGCTGTTGGTCTACAGGTCGCGAGCAGTGATGAGAGTCGCGATACGCGAGTGGATGTGTCCGTTGAGGGTGCAGGCAGCGCCAGCTTGCACGGTACTGGCCGCACGCTGTTCAGTCTGCCGGCTTATACCCAGAGCACGCTCAGCATCAATGACTCCATCGAATCCTCCCACGCGATGCGCAGCGAAATCACCCAGGGTGCCGGACGACGCACGCTGTTTATCGCACCGGGGCGCATGCTGGTCAGCAAGGTGAATATTGTCTCGCGCTACACCTGGCTCGGACGGCTAATGATCAATCAACAGATGCCGCTGGAAGGGGCCACGCCGATCAATGTCGCCAGCTGGTCAGGTTTAGGTCAGGGCGGATTCAGCGCAGAAACCGATCACCGCATCAAAAATTTGTACATGGTGCGCGGCATGCAGATGTACCGCTGTGAAATGCAGGTGAAAAGCACTCACGACGTGGTGCGTTACGTCGGCGATAGCGCCTGTCAACCCATCGAACTTGCCTCAGTACCTCAAGACGTGCAGCAGCGGGCAAAAATGCTGATCGTCCGCAGCCGGTCAGAAGAGGTGCCACTGGCGCGCACCGCGCTTACTTCACAGCAACAACAATAGGGATATTCGATGAAAACCCGATTTCTCACCGCATTAACACTGTTATGGCTGATGGTGGGCATGCAGGCGCAGGCCGCCCTGCTCACACCTTCAGGGCGCAACACCAGCGTTGCCGTCACTTTTGATCGCATGTCAGTGCCGGCACAATTGCCGATCTGGACCAATGAAAGCGGCGGTTACGATACCAACGACGCGCCGAAATGGGGGCGAAATACGCTGGTTTGCCAGTCGCGCACCAGCAATCAGTACGGTGCCTGCCTGACGTTTCCGGTCTGGCTGGAGGCGTCTCCGTCACCCTATCCCGTGCCGGTATTGTTTACTGAAAGCAGCACCAGGCAGACGCAGGTACTGAATGTCTACCTCACCAAAAGGCGTTCGCTGAATAATGTGGTGGTAGCAACCAACCAGGTGCCGCTGAACGCCTTTGGCGGCGCGGTCATCCCGCGTGGGGATGGTACAGATTATTCAGCCTATCTCCCCTCCTCCGAACTGAGTAAATTCCCGTCGGCCGGCAACTGGAGCGCAACGCTAAAAATGTCGCTGATGCAGTGGCCAATTACCTCCTGCACCGGAAATTCGCAGAACGTGAACATGGGATGTACCAATGTGACGAAACTCGGTGACTGGATCGCCACCATGACGTTTAAGGTAACGGACTACGGCAATCAGCAGATCTATTTGCCAGAGTTTGGCAATGCGGCCGCCAACGTTGACCTCGGGTTGAAAACCTTCCCCGGCGCGCGCGCCACTACCACCGTTAGCGGCAGCCGTTCGCTGGATATGTGCCTGTACGACGGCAATAATTCAGACAGTAACCGGGTAAGCCTGATCTTTCAGGATGAAGGTGCCGCCGCGCCCGCCAGAGCCACGGGGTTGTTTTCGCTATATCTCAATGGCGCGGACAAAAATCTGGCGCAAAATCGTCTCGATTATGCGGTCGAAGTGATCAACCCGCTGACCAAAGCGCGCCAGGCAGTTGAGAACGGCAGTGAAATTATCTGGAGCGGCACCAACAGAGGAGTGCTAAGGCGTGTGGTGTTGCCGGGCCAGAGCAATTCGGTGCTGTGCGTTCCCGCGCCGATGCAGCTTATTACACCGGCCTTCACGTTATCATCAAAAACAGCGGGCCGTTATCAGGGTACGTTGAGAATTATTTATACCCCGACGACGCAGTAACGGCGCCAGTAGTGATGTCATAAAAACCGAAATTACCGAGCGCACACACGGTAGCGGCGC
Source organism: Pantoea nemavictus (assembly GCF_037479095.1). Lineage (NCBI taxonomy): Bacteria > Pseudomonadati > Pseudomonadota > Gammaproteobacteria > Enterobacterales > Erwiniaceae > Pantoea > Pantoea nemavictus. Next base: position 470,705 of record NZ_JBBGZW010000001.1, read on the forward strand.
AATTTATTGCGCGATAAATCGCGCCGCTACGGAATGTGCAATAATTTGATGCGGTTATCAAATTATCGGCATTACGGTATAGATTGGTGGTTTAAAAATTATTGGTGAAACGCTGATAGAGATGCAGGCTGTTTTTCAGATTCAGCTTTTTAACAATCTTATTCTGATGACTGTAAAGTGTTTTTTTGTTTTCACCGGTTATTTTCGCTATACCTTCAATTGATTGGTAAGTGAATAAACAACAGAGGAAGTTAAACTCTTTGCGGGTTAAATGATTATTGACGACGGGAGAGGCGAATGACCGGCCGTTTTTGTGATGGCAAAGCATGATAGCGAGCTTGCTACTGATGATGTCGGTAGAAGATTTTTTATCGATAAAACAATCAGCTTTGATGGCATGACTGCTATAGTTAATCTTATTTTTCTCTAAATCAGAAAAGAAAATCAGCGTCGCATTGCGAGCGTTTTTTACTCTGGTTAGATAATGAATATAAGTCAGCGACGTACGAAAGTTTGCAGGTAAATCAAAAATAATTACGGGTGAAAGACAGGTGATTTTATCCCGCTCACTGAGTCGACTTTTCAATTCAGCGATATTTTTACAGCAGGTAATATTTAACTGTTTCAGAAGCGAAGATAAGCCCTGCTGGTGAAAGCAGGACTGATCCAGATAAAACACATCCATGATTAATTTCCGCTAATTATCCCTCATCCTGCAAATAGTAGCGGCTAACCGGCGGAAATTAACTGTCCATTTTTGGTGCTAAGTGAGTTACGCGCGAGCCGCGATGATGCTTTCAGCCACATTACGTGGTGCTTCCGCGTAGTGCGCAAATTCCATGCTGTAGGTTGCGCGGCCTTGCGACATCGATCGCAACGTGGTGGCATAGCCAAACATCTCGGACAACGGCACTTCAGCGCGAATAATGCGCGCACCAAAACGCTCATCCATGCCCTGCAGCGTACCGCGTCGTGATGAGAGATCGCCCATCACGCCACCGGCATACTCTTCCGGCGTTTCCACTTCCACCTGCATCAGCGGTTCGAGGATCACCGGATCGGCCAACTTTGCGGCGGCTTTGAAGCCAAAGATCGCTGCCATGCGGAACGCCATTTCCGATGAATCGACATCGTGATACGAACCAAACGTCAGCGTGGCTTTGATATCCACCACCGGATAACCGGCCAGCACGCCGCTGTTCAGCGCTTCGCGAATCCCCTTCTCCACCGAAGGAATGAACTCGCGCGGCACCACGCCACCTTTGGTGGCATCTTCAAAGGCAAAACCGGCGCCCGCGGCTTGCGGTTCCAGCGTCAGAACCACATGACCATACTGCCCTTTCCCGCCGGACTGGCGCACAAATTTGCCTTCTACCTCGCGCACGGTTTTGCGGATGGTTTCGCGATAGGTGACCTGCGGCCGACCGATATTGGCTTCCACGCCAAACTCGCGCTTCATGCGGTCAACGATAATTTCCAGATGCAGCTCGCCCATGCCGGAAATAATCGTCTGACCCGACTCCTCATCGGTGTGCAGGCGGAACGACGGATCTTCCGCCGCCAAACGCTGCAGCGCCAGCCCCATTTTCTCCTGATCGCTCTTGGTTTTCGGCTCAATCGACAGCGAAATCACCGGCTCGGGAAACTCCATGCGCTCCAGCGTAATCACCGCATTAGGATCGCACAGCGTTTCGCCGGTAGTGACCTCTTTCAGGCCGACACAGGCGGCGATATCACCGGCGCGAATCTCTTCAATTTCGATGCGATCGTTCGCCTGCATCTGCACGATGCGGCCAATACGCTCTTTGCGCCCTTTCACCGCATTCCACACGCTGTCGCCTTTACGCAGCACGCCAGAATAGACGCGCACAAACGTCAGCTGGCCGACATAGGGATCGCTCATCAGCTTGAACGCCAGCGCGGAGAAGGGTTCGTTGTCATCGGCATGGCGCTCGTCGTGTTCGCCCTGCTCGTTAACGCCGCTCACCGCCGGAACATCGAGCGGCGATGGCATCAGCTCAATCACCGCATCAAGCATGCGCTGCACGCCCTTGTTCTTGAAGGCGCTGCCGCACAGCATCGGCTGAATTTCACCCAGCAGCGTGCGCTGACGCAAACCGGCAATCACCTCGTCTTCGCTGAGATCGCCCTGCTCGAGATAGCGATCCATCAGCGCTTCGCTGGCTTCGGCTGCCGCAGCCAGCATGTTCTCGCGCCATTCGGCCGCCAGCACCTGCAGCTCCTCTGGAATCGGCGCATAGCTGAAGCTCATGCCCTGACTGGCGTCATCCCAGTAAATAGCGCGCATTTTATTGAGATCGACCACGCCGCTGAAATGCTCCTCGGCGCCGATGGGAATCACAATCGGCACCGGATTGGCGTGCAGGCGATCTTTCATCATCTGCACCACGCGGAAGAAATCTGCGCCCTGGCGATCCATCTTGTTAACGAAGGCGATGCGCGGCACATGATATTTGTTGGCCTGGCGCCACACGGTTTCCGACTGCGGCTGTACGCCGCCAACCGCGTCATACACCATCACCGCGCCATCCAGCACGCGCATTGAGCGCTCGACCTCAATGGTGAAGTCAACGTGTCCGGGCGTATCGATGATGTTGATGCGGTGCGGCGTGAAGCTGCCGTCCATACCGGGCCAGAAGCAGCTTACTGCCGCCGAGGTAATGGTGATACCACGCTCCTGCTCCTGCGCCATCCAGTCGGTGGTTGCCGCGCCATCGTGCACTTCACCTAACTTGTGGCTCATTCCGGTGTAAAACAGGATGCGCTCAGTGGTGGTGGTTTTACCGGCATCGATGTGCGCGGAGATGCCGATGTTGCGATAACGTTCGATGGGGAGGGTTCGGGGCATGATGCGTCCTTAGTCATTCGACTGGAAAATGCGGCGTGCACCATTGCCCGCCGCTGCGTAACAGCCTAAACCCATTGTACGAATAAATACGAACAGTTTGAGCCTTTTTTAAACATCGTTAAAACCTTGTAACCGATTCAGCATTTACGGGCTGGAAAGCCGCCGCCCGGCACTTTAAGGTAAGGCTTTCACTCTGATAAGGAATAACCATGCGCATTCTGGTAGTCGGCGCCGGCGCAACCGGCGGCTATTTCGGCGCGCGTCTGGCGCAAGCAGGACGTGATGTAACCTTTCTGGTGCGCGAGCGCCGCTTTCAGCAGCTGCAGCAGACCGGTCTGGTGCTGAAAACGCCGGGCGGCACGGAAGTTATACCACCGCAGCTGGCACAGGCCAGCACGCTGAATGGTCACTTTGATCTGATTATCTTAACGGTGAAAAGCTTCGGTCTGGATCAGGCGATGAACGATATCGCGCCCGCAGTCGGTCCTGACACGCTGATCATGCCGATCCTTAACGGCATGCGGCATATTGATACGCTGCGCGCACGTTTTGACGACAAGGTGATTGGCGGCTTGTGCAAAATTAACGCCACGCTGGGTGAGAATGGCGAAGTGATGCAGATGACGCCGCTGCATAGGCTCTATTACGGCGCGCTGGACGGCAATAACGATGCGCGCTTGCAGCGGATAGATGAAACCCTGCGCGCGGCGCAGTTTGATACCATTTTTTCCGACAACATTATCAGCGAGCTGTGGGAAAAATGGCTGCTGCTTAGCACACTGGGTGCCGTGTGCTGCATCGCGCGCGGTAATACGCAACAGGTGTTGAACTCAAACGGCGGCGAAGCGCTGCTGCAAACGATTTTTGGCGAAGTGTTGGCGGTGCTGAGTGCGGAAGGTTATCAACAGCGTCCGGCGGTAACGGCAAAGATTTATGAGACGCTGAACAATTCTCAGGCGGCGATGACCTCGTCGATGTACCGCGATTTAACCCAAGGTTTCGAGATTGAAGCCGATCAGGTGATTGGTGATTTGCTGGTACGCGGCGCGCGCAGCGGCATCGTTACGCCGTTGCTTAACGCGGTGTATGTCAATTTGCAGGTGTATGTGCAGAACCGGTAACAACGGTCGCCATGAATGGCGACCGAAACATCATAAACGTGACTGCACGCCCGGCAGCTGTTTCAACCGCTGCCAGCCGGCTTCGACTTCCTCTGGCACCTCAACGTGACCGAGGAAACCTTTGCCGCGCGGCCCGTAACCACTTTCGTCGTCACGCAGGCGCTGGATTTCCCCCATCAGCAGCGATAGAAAACGCTCCATCGACCACAAGCCCTGCGGCGGCGCGCCGATAATACGCAGCATGCCCGCATCCATCATCACCTGCGGCTTAAACACCGGCCAGCTGATAAATTCCGGTGCATCTGCGCGATCGCGCCATTGGTAGCGGAAGGTTTCCCAGGTGCGACGCTGCATCAGCGGGTCCTGCACCAGCAGCACACGCTGCGGCTGCCAGTTGTGCTCATCCAGTAATGTCTGGCTGAAGGCGGCGTTTTCGCCACAGTTACGCGATGCGGTTTCCAGCAGCAGCTGATCGTCCGGCAGCGCGGCGAATACGCGTGCTACGTCGGCCAGCAAGGCGGCTTCGCTTTTATCGTTGCTGTCGATTTGCCGATACAGCGGATGTGCCGCCAGCATCTCCGTCAACAGCGGCGTTGAGTGGCCGATACCCCCGCTGATTAACAGCGGCAGCTGATACTTTTTCGCTACGGCAATCACCGCTTCCACATTCGGCAGTACCGCGTGACCGGCTAAAATCGCTAAATCGATATCGAGCGTGCCGTCGGCAGGCATGTGATCCAGTGCCAGCCAGGCCGCCAGGGTGTTGATATCCTGAATCTGATCGTTGTTGAGCTGCATCCCATTCTCCTCACGTTTCCTCTGGCAGTGTAGCGGCTTAAGCGCGCGGCAGCAGGGAAAAATTTGCTACACTCGCCGCTCAATCTTCAGGAGAGATCAATGACTGCGCGTTCCGTAACCCTTGACGATGTCGCTCATCTGGCTGGGGTTTCCTATCAAACCGTTTCCCGCGTACTTAACCATTCTGAGCAGGTTTCGCCGCGTACCCGCGCCAAAGTGGAAGCGGCGATGCAGCAGCTCAACTATGTGCCAAATCGCGTAGCGCAGCAGCTGGCGGGGAAAAACACCCGCACTTTGGGTCTCGCCACCAGCGATTTGGCGTTGATGGCACCGGCGCAAATTGCTTCGGCAATTCAGCAACGTGCCGCGGCGCAGGGCTATCATCTGGTGATCGCCATGGCGAATGCGGGCAGCGCGCCGCAGGATACGGTCAATGAGCTGCTGGCGCAGCGGGTTGATGCGCTGCTGATTAATCTGCCGCTGGATGCAGAGCAAGCGGCGCAGATTCAGCTGCAGTGCGATCGCAAACCGGTGCTGTTTCTTGATGTTGAGCGCCACGCCGCAGTCGCGCAGTGTCAATATCAGAGCGAATCTGGCGCGCAGCAGGCGGTGGATCATCTGGTAGCGCTCGGCCATCGGCAGATAGGCGTGTTGAATGGCCCCGCCAGTTCCGCTTCAGCCCGCGCGCGCTATGCGGCGTGGCAGCAGGCGCTGGCCGCACACCAGCTGGCGCCCTGCTGCGTCCTGAGCGGCGACTGGAGCGCGGCATCCGGTTATCAGGCACTGCTGACGCAGTTGCCCGATCGGCTGCCACAGGCGCTGCTGGTTGCCAACGATCAGATGGCGCTCGGCGCGATGCGTGCCCTGCATCAGCACGGCGTGAAGATTCCCGCAGAGATTTCGCTGATTGGCTACGACGACACGGCAGAAAGCGCGTGGTATCAGCCCCCGTTAACCACCGTGCGTCAGGATTTGCAGCAGTTAGGCGCGGTCAGCGTCGAGCGATTACTGGCGCAGTTGGAAGGCGGCGATGCCGCTGAGAAAACGCTGGAGACCGAGCTGGTGCTGCGTGAGACCACGGCGGCACCGCAGCAGGATCGGGTGAATGTGACGGAGATTGCACAGCAGCTGCAGGCGCTGGCGCGTCAGCTGTTACGTTGAACGGGATGCAGAAATAAAAAAGGTCGTCATAAATGACGACCTCAGTGTGGAAGCTAAAACGAGAATTACTGCGGTTTAGGCTCGCCCATCGCTTTCAATTTCTTCGACAGCTCGCGACGCTCTTTAGAGAGGTCAGCGTTTTTGATGATGTACTCATCCACGCGGTCTTCATAGTCCACACGCATGCTGGCGATGATTTCCTGAACCGCCTCAATGCTCATGCCGGGCTTGATGTATTCACTCAGGTTGTCCAGCAGCAACACACGTTTCTGGTTATCACGGACTTTCTTCTCGTTATCCACGATTTCGCGCTGCAGTTTGTTTTTACGACGGAACATACGCACAAACTCCAGTACGTCCTGAAATGATTGCTTGGCATTTTCCATGTTGGCACCTTTCTTAAGGCCTGCATCGGCAGGCGGAATAGTCATAACGTTTAGCTTAGCGGGTTGGCCGCAAGGGTTGCAATTCTCACAGCTAAATTCGGACTGGCGCTTATCTTAGCGCAAAGAAAGCGTGATTCACATTAAGTCATTGCCTGAGAAAACTATTTACGCAGCGCCAGACGCACTAAATCCGTCATACGCTCCAGCTGACGCGCCTGTTCAAGGCTCAGCCAGACATAGCCGTAGATCGCCGTGGTTTCAGAGCGTCCGCTGCGATTGGCAATCAGCTGCTCCAGTTCCTGGGTGATCTCTTCCAGCGCGTGACTGTTAGCGGTGATCTCCTCGGTTTCGCCTTTTACCATCAGCGTCCCCAGCGCATTGAGCGTGTCTTCCGTCATCTGCTGGGTGCGGCGCAGCGTCGGCGCGTTGAGCATAATCAGATGACTCTCGCGCGATGACCACCACGCATCAATCTGCATCTGCATGGTGTTGACCATATTCCGGTTGATGGTCTGAATGGCCTCAAACACCGATTTCGGAATACGCGTCTCCTTGCTGGAGGGATCAAGCAGCGAGCGCATTTTAATCACGCTGCTCAGCAGCTTCTGAAAGGGCTTATTCAGCCGCGGTTTTTCCAGCAGGTTGGCAGAGAAACCGGTGTGATGCAGCTTGGCCATGGCAATAAACGCGTCCGACAGCTGGATGCGCCAATGGGTGTAAGCCCGCTGCGCCCAGATAGCGCTAAACAGCAGCGCCATCAGCGAACCCAGAATCACATCGCCGCCGCGCCACATAGCGATAGTAAAATCGCCCGCCGGCGCGCCGACTACCACACCGAGCGTAATGCCAATCAGCAACGCCATATAGGGATGTTTTCCCAGCGTCAGATAGCCGCAGACCACCATAACGATGGCGCACCACACCAGCATCACCGGCAGCGAAAACAGTTCCAGCTTCAGCGCAATCAAACCGGAGATCAGACCGGCGAAGGTGCCGCTAATGCGTTGCACCACGCGCGGGAGTACATTGCCCCACGTTGAAATCGGCCCCATCACCACCACCAGCGTAATCAGCGGCCAGGTGCCTTCAGGAATGTCGGTGAGGCGTACAAACAGGAAGCACAGTACAAAGGCGATGGCGATGCGCACGCCGTGTACGGCGCGATAGTGGCGGTAGAACCAGAACTCAATCTGCGAGATGGGCTTGTCAGCGCGTAACATGGTTGTCCGGGAACGATACAAATTTGCGCGCTATGTTACCCTGGCGATGCGCGAACCATCAGGGTTGAACGCAATTATTTTTGTCTTTGGCTGAAATTCAACATGCGCGTTACATCTAATTTCCTCAATAGAAACATTGATGTAACGCATCGGGTTTTGTGCGGTGATTGAATCGGTCGCCATTTATGGTGACCGCGTATTTTATTCAGCCGCGCGCACCGGAATGTACATATCCACCAGCCAGGTGCCGCTGTCAGATCCATCAGTAAGGTAGTGTTCGAAACAGGGACGATTGTCCACTTGCCAGCCGCCCTGTGCTTTTAAGCTGTCGAACAAACTGTGCCACGCGCTGAAAAAATCATTCTCGAGTACTTCGATGCGCGCATGGAAATAGCGTCCGCCGGGCAATAATCCTTTTTCGATATCGTCGCCCACCGCAGGGATTGCGTCGTCCGCTGCGGTAATCACCGTTTCCACGCGCAGCGCTTCAGGCGGCAGCTCCTGCGGATTGCCGTAATAAATCGCCAGCCATTCGCCTGCTGCCTGGTGTTCGCTCACCCAGCGTTTCAGCCGGTTAAAGCCGCGCGGCACGGTTTCCTGCCACGGGCCTTGCAGAGAGTAGCCCAGCCAGCTTTGCGGATTACGTTCAACAATCGATGCTTTCATACCTTGCCTCAATTCAGCCGCCGAAAGCAGGATTGTGCCACCACCAGCGCGCCACGGCACGCGTGACGGCGCTGAAATACGCGATGGATTACAGTTTCTGTTTCACGTAATCGCTGATGCGCGTAATGATGCCAGCCTGTTCAACCGCTTGCAGGGTATAGAGTGGATAGCTGGCCAGCTGCTTATCTTTGTCCATCACCTGAATTTCACCAATCTGCTCACCCGCTTTGAGCGGCGCTTCCAGGTCTTTGCGATCGATCACGTACTTCGCCATCACATTAGAGACTTCGGTGCGCGGCAGCGACAGGTAGATATCCTGCGTGGTGCCAACATCGACTTTATGCGGATTGCCGTACCAGACGTTTTCCGTGCCGATTTTTTTGCCGGCGTGGAACAGTTGCACGGTATCAAAGGTGTTTTGGCCCCACACCAGCAGCTTACGCGCCTGATCTTCACGGCCTTTCGGGCTCTTGCCGCCCATGATCACCGCAATCAGGCGATGACGTCCCACCACGCTGGAAGCGATGATGTTAAAGCCCGCGCTTTCGGTGTGACCGGTTTTCAGGCCATCGACGTGCAGATTTTGATCCCACAGCAAACCGTTACGGTTGTTCTGGGTGATGCCGTTCCACGTGAGGGTTTTCTCACCGTACATGGCGTAGAAATCGGGCTCGCCGCTGATAATCGCGCGCGACAGCACCGCCAAATCGCGTGCCGTGGTGTGTTGACCCGGCGCATCAAGGCCGTGCACGGTTTCAAAATGGGTGTGCGTCAGACCGAGCTTCTGCACGTAGCTGTTCATCATGGTGACAAAGCTGCCTTCGCTGCCGGCCACGTGATCCGCCAGCGCCACGCAGGCATCGTTACCGGAATCGATGATCACGCCGCGCATCAGATCGCGCACCGTGACCTGATCGCCCGGTTTGAGGAACATCAGTGAAGAGCCTTTGAACACCGGATTGCCCGCGCCCCACGCATCTTTGCCGATGGTGACTTTGTCATCGCGGCTGACTTTATTCTGATCGATGGCGCGATCAACAACGTAGCCGGTCATCAATTTCGTCAGGCTCGCCGGGTTGCGCTCTTCGTCCGGGTTACCGGCTGTCAAAATTTGACCGGTAGTGGCGTCCATCAACACCCACGAAGCCGCATCAATCGGCGGCGGCGTCAGGGGAAACGGCATGCTGTCGTCAGCCTGCGCCAACGATGCCCAAACAATCATTCCAGATACAGTAACCAGCAGACGCCTTTTCAACACTTCTTCCTCGAAATCAAAAAATGAATTTACCGCCGCACGTTTTACGGCAAATAGCGCTTACAGATCTGAATAAATTGAAAAAAAGTATGAACTGCGCATAAATGCTGCGCGCCCGCTCGCAGCGAACAGGATGAAGGTTGTACTGCTAACCAGGGACGACTATCCTGTGCGTTGATTCTATCTAGCCAGGATAACGCCGTGCCCGCCTCTGAGTTCACCTTCTTGTTCCACGATTATGAGACCTTCGGTAAAAGTCCGTCGCTGGACCGTCCGGCGCAGTTTGCCGGCCTGCGTACCGATAAAGAATTCAATGCAGTAGGTGAACCGCAGGTCTTTTATTGCCAGCCCGCCGACGATTATCTGCCACAGCCAGAAGCGGTGATGATCACCGGCATTACGCCGCAAACCGCCAAAGCGCGCGGCGTTACAGAAGCGGCGTTTGCTGAACGCATTCATGGCCTGTTTAGCGAACCGCAAACCTGTGTGATTGGTTACAACAATGTGCGTTTCGATGATGAAGTGACGCGCAATATTTTTTACCGCAACTTCTTCGATCCTTACTGCTGGAGCTGGCAAAACGGCAATTCGCGCTGGGATCTACTCGACGTGATGCGCGCCTGCTACGCGCTGCGTCCGGAAGGGATCGTGTGGCCAGAGAATTATGATGGCTTCCCGAGCTTTAAGCTGGAGCATCTCACTAAGGCCAACGGCGTGGCGCACGAACAGGCGCACGATGCGATGTCCGACGTTTACGCCACGCTGGCGATGGCGAAACTGGTGAAAGAGAAGCAGCCGAAGCTGTTTGAGTTTCTGTTTACCCATCGCAACAAGCAGAAATTGATGACGCTGATTGATATCCCGCAGATGAAGCCGCTGGTGCACGTTTCCGGCATGTTCGGCGCGGCGCGCGGCAACACCAGCTGGATTGTGCCGCTGGCGTGGCATCCGGACAACCGCAATGCGCTGATTGTCGCTGATTTGGCCGGTGATATGTCGCCGCTGCTTGAGCTGGAATCAGAGGAACTGCGTGAGCGCCTGTATACGCGCCACAGTGATTTAGGCGATCTGCCAGCGGTGCCAATTAAGCTGGTGCATATCAATAAATGTCCGGTGCTGGCGCCGGCGAGCACGCTGCGTCCGGAAGATGCTGCGCGCTTAGGTATCGATCGCCAACGCTGCCTGGCGAACCTCAAGGTGCTGCGCGAGCATGCGGAAGTACGGGAAAAAGTGGTGGCGCTGTTTGCCGAAGCGGAGCCGTTTAAACCTACAGATGACGTGGATGCGCAGCTGTATGACGGATTCTTTAGCGATGCCGATCGCGCGGGCATGAATATTCTGCGCCAGACGCCGCCGCAGAACTTACCGGCCCTGGATTTGACCTTCGAAGATAAGCGCATTGGCAAACTGCTGTTCCGCTATCGTGCACGTAATTTCCCCGGCACGCTGGATGACGCAGAGCAGCAGCGCTGGCTGCAACATCGCCGCGAAGTGCTTAATGCCGATCGGGTGCAGGCGTTCCTGCAGGAGCTTGAGTCGCTGGCGAGTTTGCATGAGGATAACAGCGAGAAGATGGCGCAGCTGAAGGCGCTGTATTTGTATGCGCAGGAGCTGGTGTCTTAGTCCTCTGCGGTCTGGTGAGAGGTCGCCATGAATGGCGACCCTATGCAATGCCCGTTTTTAGGGTCGCCATTCATGGCGACCTGAGAACTTAAATCATTCCCCACACCAGCCACGTCAGCGCAAAACCGCTCAGGCCCATCACGGTAGTCAGCACCGTCCAGGTTTTCAGTCCATCCGCTACCGATAAGCCCAGATAGCGCGTCACGACCCAGAAGCCCGCATCATTGACGTGAGACAAGCCTAACCCGCCGAAACAGGCCGCCAGCGTCACCAATACGCGCTGCATATCCGTCACATCACCGACCGCCTGGCTTAGCAAACCGCTGGTGGTGAGAATCGCTACCGTTGCCGATCCCTGCGAGGCACGCAGCGCCAGCGACAGAATAAACGCAGCCGGTACCAGCGGCAGATGCAGGGTTTCCAGCGTCAACGCCAACGCTTTACCCACGCCAGACTCCACCAGCACCTTACCAAATGCACCGCCCGCACCCGCCACCAGAATCACGCTGGCGGAACTGGGAATTGCGCGGCCAGTCAAATCTTCCAGCTTCTCTTTACTCCAGCCGCGACGCACGCCCAGCAGCCATGCCGCCAGCCCAAGGGCAATCAGCAACGCAATCGCTGGCGTACCAATTACCGTCATTACTGAGCGCAGCATGCTGCCTTCTGCCAGCGTGGTGTGTGCCAAGGTCCCCATCACGATTAACAGGATCGGTACCACAATCAGGCCGGTAATGGTCAGCGCACCCGGCGGTGGCGCGTCATTTTTCGCCTGCCCTTCCGGCTTCGCCAGCTGCAACTGCTCCAGCACATCGACCGAAAGGTGGTACTGACGCAGGTTCATCGCTTTCGCCACGTAGTAGCCCACGATGCCCACCGGAATCGAGATCAGGATGCCCAGCATCATCAGCCAGCCCATATCGGTATGCAGAATACCCGCTGCCGCTGCCGCACCCGGATGGGTTGGCAGCGCCACGTGCACCGTCAGCATCACGCCCGCCATAGGCAAACCAAACTTCAGTGGCGAGACGCGCGCCACCTTGGTGAAGCCATAAATCAGCGGAATCACGATGATAAAGCCGACCTCGAAGAACACCGGAATGCCGAGGATAAAGGCCGCCATGGTCAACGCCGCCACGGTACGTTTGATACCTAGCGATTTACTGAAGCGCTGCGCCAGCGACTCCGCTCCGCCCGAGGCTTCAATCACCGCGCCCAGCATCGCCCCCAGCACGATGATGATAGTGATATGCCCCAGCAAATTGCCCATCCCGCTAAAGATGGTTTCCATGATTTTGTCCGCCGGAATGCCGGTAGCAATCGCCACCAGCAGGCTGACAATCAGCAGCGCCACGAAAGGGTGCACTTTGGTTTTAATCACCAGCAACAGCAAGATCACGATGCTGGCGGTAGCGATAGCTAATAACAACGCGGTAGACATGGTATCCCTCTAATTTAACTACCCTAAATACTTCACGCTGCAGGTGCGTTGGCTGCGTGTGCTCGCCGCTGTCACTGACTTCAGTAAGCTCCTGGGGACTCACCCATTTGCCGCCTTCCTGCAGCTCGAATTATTTACGGTAGAGTTGGAATTTGTTTTTTTAAGGTATTGGAGTAAGACGTCATTGGCACAGCGCGTTAAAGCGCTGTGCTGGGGGTAAAACAAGGGTTATTTTGCGTATGGCGCGAACCAGCCAAGACCGGCTTCGGTGCGGCCGCGCGGGATATATTCACATCCCACCCAACCGTCGTAGCCCACCTCATCCAGCAGATTGAACAGATAGGTGTAATTAATCTCACCTTCATCCGGTTCGTGACGATGCGGTGCCGAGGCGATCTGGATATGACGATACCGCCCGGCATATTCGCGAATCAGATGAGTCAGATTGCCGTCCACCAGCTGCGCATGAAACAGATCGAGCTGGGTAAAGACGTTCGGACGATCGATACGCGCCATCATCGCCAGCGTTTGATACTGGCTGGAGTAGAGGTAGTTCGGCTTAGTGACGGGGTTCAGCGCTTCCAGCAGCAGGCGAATACCGTGCGGCGCGAAACGTTCCGCGGCGTAATGCATGTTCTGCACAAAAGTGGTTTCATAAGCGGCGCGATCGGCACCGTTTGGCACCGTTGCCGCCATGATATGCACCTGCTGACAATTGAGCGCCAGCGCATACTCCAGCGCCCGATCGATATCGGCGCGCGCCTCACCTTCACGTCCTGGGATCGCAGAAACGCCCCATTCGCCCGCCTGCACATTGCCTGCCGCGGTGTTGAACAGCACCAGCTCCAGCTGATGTTTCTCCAGCTCGGCTTTAATCATCTCGGCGGGAAAGTCATACGGGAACAGGAATTCGACGGCGCGGAAGCCGGCGTTTGCCGCGGCGGCAAAGCGTTCGATAAACGGCAGTTCGCCGAATTGGGTCGATAAGTTGGCTGCAAACTTAGGCATCAGTAGTTCCTCAATTCCGCCACTTCGCTATCGGTCAGATAACGAATCGGGCGGTCGCCGAGCGTAAACATCAAACGCGCGGTCTCTTCCAGTTCTTCAGTGTTATTAGCGGCTTCGCGCAAGGATTTACCCACCACTACCGGGCCGTGATTGGCCAGCAGGAAAGCGTTATAACGCGAGGCCAGAGTGGCCAAATCGTCCGCTAGCCGCTGATCGCCTGGTTTGTAATATGGCACCACCGGTACATCACCGACGCGCATTACCACGTACGGCGTGAAGGGGCGAATGCAGTTTTCGCTGTCGAGATCGCTCAGGCAGGAGAGCGCCGTCAAATAGTGGCTGTGCAGATGCACCACCGCTTTGCAGTTTGGATTGTTGAGATAGAGTGCGCGATGAAATGCCACCTCTTTTGAGGGCTTATCACCGGAAAGCCATTCGCCCTGTAGCGTCACTTTCGACAGGCGATCGGCCTGCAGCTCGCCGAGGCAGGAGCCGGTAGGCGTAGCTAACAGATTGCCATCCTCCAGCAGCAGCGACAGATTACCTGCCGAACCGGTGGCGTAACCGCGCTGGAAGAAGGACGCGCCGAGCTGGACCATCTCTTCGCGTGCTTGTTGTTCGGTCATCGTGAAAACTCCGTTTGTGCGCGGGCAAAGAACTGCTCGTCGCCAAAGTTGCCTGATTTCAGCGCCAGCGACAGCGGCTGCTGGATGTCACGCACCCACGGCACGCCCGGTGAAATCATCGGTCCAATATGGAACGCGGTGACGCCCAGGCTTTGCGCTACCACGCCCGAGGTTTCGCCGCCGGCGACGATAAAGCGCTGCCAGCCGCGCGCTTTGAGTTCGCGCGTGACGGCGGCAAACAGCTGCTCAACCGCTTCACTGCTGCGTGCCGCACCGTACTGCTGCTGAATAGCCTGTAGCTGCTGCGCATCGGCAGTGGCAAACAGCAACGGTGCCAGATCGGGCTGATGATGGGCGGCAACCCAATCGCATAGTTCCTGCGCATAGCCAGCAACATCGTCGAGGCAGCGTTCAACCCGCACTTCATGCGATGGCGCGTGCTGGCGATAGGCCTCTACCTGACGGTTGGTCATCTGCGAGCAGGATCCAGAAATCACCACCGCGCGCTCGCCCTGTGGACGACCGGCTTGTTCGGCATCGCGGTTCTGTTGCTGCGTCGCCCAGGCGCGGGCAATCCCAATCGCCAGACCTGAACCGCCGGTCACCAGACGCATCTCTTTCAGCGCCTCGCCCTGCGTCAGCAGATGCTGCTCGTGCAGCGCGTCCAGCACCACATAGTTGATGCCCTGCGCTTTCAGCGCATCGAGCTGCGTACGCACCGCATCGGCACCTTGATCCAGCTGTGCTGCATTGATTACCGCTGCCTGACCTTTGGCCTGACGCGTCATCAGGCGCACCAGATTACTGTCAGTCATTGGCGTCACCGGATGATGGCGCATGCCCGATTCGGACAGCAGCTGGTCGGCAACAAACAGATAGCCCTGATACACCGTACGACCGTTGACCGGCAGCGACGGCGAGATCACCGTTTGCGTTTCGCCTAGCGCCTGCAACAGCGCATCGGTCACCGGACCGATGTTGCCATGCTCGGTGCTGTCGAAAGTGGAGCAATATTTGAAATAGAAGCGATCGCAGCCCTGCTGTTGCAGCCACTGCAGCGCCGCCAGCGACTGATCGATGGCCTGCTGGGCCGGGCACGAGCGCGACTTCAGGCTGATAACAATCGCCTGCGCGCTTAACTCATCGTGACCTTCTGGCACGCCGTTGAACTGAATGGTCGGCAGACCGTTCTGTACCAGGAAGCTGGCAATGTCGGTGGCGCCAGTAAAGTCGTCCGCGATTACGCCTAAACGCATGATTACTGCTCCTTCGCCTGCGGCAGCGTAATGCCGCTGAAAATTTTGATTACCGCGCTGTCATCTTCACGACCGTGACCGGCATTGCTGGCTTCGGTAAACATGTTGAGCGCGGTGGACGCCAGCGGCAGCGGGAAGTGCAGCGACTTGGCGGTATCCGCCACCAGGTTGAGATCTTTGACGAAGATATCGACTGCAGATTTCGGCGAGTAATCGCCATCGACCACGTGACGCATGCGGTTTTCAAACATCCATGAGTTACCGGCGGCGTTGGTCACCACGTCGTACATGGTGTCGAGCGGAATACCGGCACGCGCGGCCAGCGCCATCGCTTCGGCGCCCACGGCAATGTGCACACCCGCCAGCAGCTGGTGAATGATTTTGACGGTGGAGCCCAGACCAATTTCGCTGCCCACGCGATAGACTTTCGCCGCCACCGCATCCAGCACCGGCTTGAGCAGCGCAAAAGCCTCATCGCTGCCGGACGCCATCACGGTCATCTCGCCAACCGCCGCTTTGGCCGCGCCACCGGAAACGGGCGCATCCAGCATCAGCAGCTGATGCTGAGCCAGCTGCTGTTCTATCGCCTGCGCATCCTGTGAAGAGATGGTGGACGACACCATCACCACCGTGCCCGGCTTGAGCTGCGCCGCCACACCGTTTTCACCGAACAGAATGGCCTTCACCTGCGCGGCGTTAACCACCAGCAGCAGCACCGCATCCAGTTCTGCAGCAAAGCTGGCAGCGGAGGTCTGTGCATCACGTGCTCCGGCCTGACGCAGGGTTTCCAGCGCCTGCGGATTCAGATCAACTCCCCAGGTATTCAATCCTGCACGGATACAAGACTGCGCGGCACCCATGCCCATAGAACCTAAACCAATCACGCCGATGTTATTCACGGTTGCTGACACAGCAAACCTCCATTGTTAATTTAAGTGATAATTTGTTCATTGGTGTTAAGTCTGCCGCAGATACTGGGCAATAAACGTGCGTAACATCACAAAAATTAACTTAGATGCGTAATGATTAACATCAATTCACAGTACCGCCCTGACGCGAAATCCCCTGGCAGCCCGGCTTTCTTGTTAGATTTCGGCAACATAAATTGTGCTGCGGGCTGTGAATCGATGATCTACAATGTGAAAAAATGATAATTCAGGGAGAGCATGGTGATTCCGGTTGAACGTCATCAACAAATTCTAACGCTGGTTGCTGAACGCGGCGTGGTGAGCATTGCCGAGCTGACTGAGCGGTTGAGCGTATCGCATATGACGATTCGTCGCGATGTGCAGAAGCTGGAAGAGCAAGGCGCGGTACTGTCGGTATCGGGCGGTGTGCGTTCGGCCGATCGGCTGGCGGCAGAACCGTCGCATCTGGCGAAAACCAACATGTACAGCGGCGAGAAAATGGCGATTGGTCAGTACGCTGCGCGTCATATTCCACGCAACAGCTGCATTTATCTGGACGCCGGCACCACCACGTTAGCGCTGGCGCGTGAACTGGTTGAGCGTGACGATCTGCTGGTGGTGACCAATGATTTCGTGATTGCGCGGCTGCTGATGGAGAGTAGCGACTGCAAGCTGATTCACACGGGCGGTACGGTGTGTCGTGAGAACCGTTCCAGCGTAGGTGAAGCGGCGGCGCGCAGTTTGCGTCAGTTGGCGATTGATATCGCCTTTATTTCCGCTTCCTGTTGGGGCCCGCGCGGACTGTATACGCCGGATGAGGATAAAGTGCCGGTGAAGCAGGCGGCGAGCGATGTTAGCAGTAAGCGCGTGTTGCTGAGCGACAGCTCAAAGTACAACAAGATAGCTACGCATCTGGCGTTGCCGCTGGAGCGATTTGATATCCTGGTTACGGATGCGGAGTTGAGTAAAGCTGGACGCGAAGCGTTAAGTGCGGGGAGTTGGGAATTGGTGATTGCGGGATGAGTTTTTTAAATTGTGCTCGCTGTCCCCCTCCTCGGTCCTCCCCCATTGATGGGGGAGGACGATGCTGCTACATGCGAGTTAGGAGTGGCATGTGGCAGCGTCTCCTTCCCCCGCTTGCGGGGGAAGGCCGGGATGGGGGACAGCGACTTCAATCAAATCACACTTCTTCGCTGAACTGCGGTACTGGATTGCGGAACGTGCGGGTGACAAACGCCAGGTAGATAATACCAATCGCCGCCCACACCAGGCCGAGCACCATCGAGGTCTCTTCCAGGTTAATCCACAACGCACCGACTGTCAGGGCGCCCATTACCGGCAGCACCAGATAGTTGAGGTGATCTTTCAGCGTCTTGTTACGCTTCTCACGGATCCAGAACTGGGCAATCACCGACAGGTTCACAAAGGTGAACGCGACCAGCGCACCGAAGTTAATCAGCGCGGTTGCCGTGACCAGGTCGAAGTTTATCGCCATCAGCGCCACGGCACCCACCAGCAGCACGTTCAGTGACGGCGTGCGGTATTTCGGATGCACGAAACCAAAGAAACGCTGCGGGAACACGCCATCGCGGCCCATCACGTACATCAGACGTGAAACACCGGCGTGTGCGGCCATACCGGAAGCCAGCACCGTCACCACCGAGAAGATCAGAATGCCAATCTGCAGCGCTTTACCCGCTACGAACAGCATGATTTCTGGCTGTGAAGAGTCCGGATTCTGGAAACGCGAGATGTCCGGGAAGTACAGCTGCAGGAAGTAAGAGACACCAATAAAGATCACACCACCAATCAGCGCGGTGAGGAAAATCGCGCGTGGGATGGTGCGTTCTGCATCTTTGGTCTCTTCCGACAGCGAACTGATGCCGTCAAAGCCGAGGAACGAGAAGCACAGAATGGTCGCGCCGGTAATCATCGGCACCACATGCGCATTCTCAGACCAGAACGGCTTGCTGCTGGTTAACGTCCCTTCGCCAACACCGTGCGCCACACCGTAAACCACCATGCCGGTAATCACCACCATCACCACCACTTGCAACACGACGATCACGCTGTTGAAGTTGGCAACGGTTTTGATTCCACGCAGGTTGGAGATGGTCATAAAGGCCACCAGCAGCACCACGAAAATCCACGACGGAATGCCCGGCACCAGCGTTTCAAAGTAGCTTTTCGCCAGCAGGATGTTGATCATCGGCATGAACAGGTAGTCCAGCAGTGATGACCAGCCAACCATAAAGCCGACGTGCGGACTGATTGCCTTCTGAGCATAGGTGTAAGCGGAGCCCGCAGATGGGAAGCGGCGTACCAGCTTGCCGTAGCTCACGGCAGTAAACAGAATCGCGATCAGGGCGAAAGCATAAGCGGTGGCGACGTGGCCGTCGGTCAATCCAGACACGATACCGAAGGTATCAAACAGGGTCATTGGCTGCATATACGCCAGGCCCATCATGACAACCGGGATCAAGGTCAGGGATTTTTTCAGGTGTGCACGCTGAGGTGCGGCAGAGGTGTTAAGCGACATTGTTCAGGCCCCCGCAAGCGACAACCGCGATCGGCTGAGCTACCGGGATACTGCGCAATTTGCTGCAGTGAGAAGTGATATAAGTGTTTACGATTGTCGCGGCGCCGTAGTCATCACGGAAGCGAGAACCAGCCTGAGCTGGTGCAATGTTAAACAGTCCCATCTTTGTTTTCCTCAAATCTCACGCTCAAGCGTGTTTGTCGGTATCTATCTATCCGGATGCGTGTCCGGCCTCGTTTAAATTTCAGTGAGTACATCATGCAAAAAAATAACCGACGCGGTTAACGTCGGTTAGTTCTCATTTTGCAGGGCGCGTATTTTGCCCCAACTTATGCCATCGGCACAAGACGTTAGATCAATTCTTCTCAGGCTCAGGCGTTCTTCAACATCCAGTCGATTTCCGTCGAGGTGATCAGCCGCTCAAACTGCATTAACTCATACTGTTTGCAGCTGTGCCACACCCCGCTAAATCGCTCGCCCAACAGCTTCTGTAGCGGATAGCTATTCTCGAATTCATACAGCGCATCGCTCTGGCGAATCGGCAATGCGAGCCCTTCAGCTTCATGTCCGTTGCCCTGCACCGCAGGCGGTAAAGGTAGCTGATTATCCAGACCGTGCAATATTCCGGCAAGAATTGTTGACACCACCAGATAGGGATTTGCATCCGCACCGGCCACGCGATACTCGATGCGGTGGTTATCGGCATCGCCGCAAGGCACGCGCAGGGCAACCGTACGGTTGTTGTGTCCCCACGATGCCTGCAGCGGCACGTAGGCTTCCGGCAGGAAGCGGCGATAGGCGTTCACGTTGGGGGCCAGTAGCGCCATCGAGGCCGGCATCAGGTCGATCATGCCCGCCAGCGCGCGTTTCATCAGTGGAGAATCGCTGCCGTCATCGAGGGCGAAGGCATTGTGGTCGGCGGCATCCAGCATGCTGATGTGTACATGCATGCCGCTGCCCGCGTACTCTTCATACGGCTTAGCCATAAAAGTGGCTGTCATACCGTGATTTTCTGCCACCTGACGCACCAGCCGTTTCAGCTGGATGGCATGGTCGCACGCCTTCAGCACGTCGCGCGCGTGATGCAGATTGATCTCGAACTGACCAGGCGACGCTTCCGCCAGCGCGCCATCCGCCGGAATGCCCTGCTGTTTGGCTAGACGATCGATATCACGCAGCACGTCGGCAAAATGGTCAAGATTATCGACCGAGTAAACCTGGCTCTGCATATTGCGATCGTCGCTGCCCGGCGAGCACGGCGGCTGGATAAACCCCTCCGCATCGCGCTTTTTATCCACCAGATAGAACTCCAGCTCTACCGCTACCACCGGGAATAATCCGCGATTGCGCAGCTGTTGCCACAACCGGTTGAGGACATTACGGGGTTCAACGTCAAAGGGAGTGCCATCTTGGTTACACATAGTCAGCAGCAGCTGGGCGATGTGCGTGGGATCGGCGGCAGAGGGAATTAAGGTTCCGGGAACCGGAATGCAGAGGTGGTCGGGTTCGCCCAGTGACTGTCCAAGTCCGGCTTCTTCGACGGTGTTGCCGAGAATATCCATGGCGAAAACCGAGGCCGGGAAGTAACACCCTTTTTCCAGTTTAGCCAGCGCTGAGACGGGAATGCGTTTACCGCGAAACACCCCATTTAAATCATTAAGAAGAATATCGACATACTGCGTTTCAGGATGGCGTTCCAGCCAGGTTTTGACCTCCAGCTGGAACGCGCTTGTTCGTTTCTCTTCACTGTGTCGCGTGAAGTCTTCTACTTCTACGAGGTTCGTCATGATCCCACCCGCCCTTTACCGTTTAGAATTGGTGCGCGCAATGCTCAAAATAACAGCCACTCCTCTAACATAGCGCTAACGCAAAAAGTGTGCAAATGTAACAATTCTGCTGGAGGAATGAACGACTGATTGCTAGATTGACAAAATATTGCACACTTTTAACGCCAGCCGTGCCATTTCGGCGAAAATATTGAACAGCAGCGTGGAGACGTTATGGGCATTATTTTTGACAAGCCTTTGATTGGCGTAGTGATGTGCCAGAACGTTATCGGCAGCCATGCCAGTCAAACGGTTCACAATAAATATCTCGACGCTATCGTCCTCGCCGGTGGCGTACCGCTGCCCTTGCCGCATCAGCTAATGCAGGCGCCTCATCTATTAGAAAACAGTATGACCGTGCTGGATGGCATTTTGCTGACCGGCAGCCCAAGTAACATTGAACCCTGGCACTATGGCGAAGACGGCAAAGAGGCGCATGCCGATCCGGCGCGCGATCGCCTCGCTTTCGGCGTGATCACACATGCGGCTGGTAAAAAGATGCCGATGTTTGGCATTTGTCGTGGCCTGCAGGAGCTGGTGGTCGCCAACGGCGGCGCGTTGCATCGTCAGTTACATATGACGCATCTTTTTCAGGAACACCGGGAAGACGACACGCTCTCGCTGGATGAGCAATATGCGCCGGTGCATGAGGTGCAGCCAGAAGCCGACGGCATGCTGAGCCAGCTGCTCGGCAGCACCGAGGCCTTCGCCGTCAATTCGTTACACGGTCAGGGCATTCGTGAAACCGGTCCGCAGCTGCGCGTGGAAGCACGTGCGCCCGATGGACTGATTGAAGCCGTTAGCCTGCCAAAACACCCTTTCGCCCTTGCGGTGCAATGGCATCCGGAATGGCATTCTGAGCGCGATCCGGTTTCGCGCCGTTTATTTGAGGCCTTTATCCACGCAGCTGCCGGTTATCACAAGGAAAAACAGCCATGAATGATGCCACTCTGGCCCCCGGACGGCGCTTATCGCAGATCCGGCAAGAGTTGGGATTGTCTCAGCGTCGCGTCGCTGAATTGTCAGGTTTAACGCACAGCGCGATTAGCACCATCGAACAGGACAAAGTGAGCCCGGCGGTTAGCACCTTACAGAAGCTGCTGAAGGTTTACGGGTTATCGCTGTCGGAGTTTTTCTCCGAACCCAAAACCCATGCCACGCCGCGGGTGATTGTGCGCCCGGAAGAGTGCGTGGAGATCGGCAGCCTGGGCGTATCGCTGCTGCTGATAGATAACGGTGCCGCGCGACGCGCGCTGGCGATGCTGCTGGAGCGTTATGAACCCGGCGCCAGTACCGGGGAAAAATTGCGCCATCCCGGCGAGGAGACTGGCACGGTGCTGGAAGGCGAGATCACGCTGGTGGTGAACGGCCAGAGTTATCACTTATACCGCGGTGAAAGCTATGTGATTGACACCGGCCTGCCGCACAGTTTTACCAATACCTCAGATCAGCCGTGTCGCATTGTTAGCGCGCATACGCCCGCCAATTTTTAAGGTTTCGCGCTTAAGGAGGATTGAATGCAACATGTGGGAAGTTATTACGCTGCTACCGCCAACGCCCATGCGCCCTGGCCGGAGCTGCAGGAGTCGGTACAGTGCGATGTCTGCATTATTGGCGGCGGCTTTACCGGGCTTTCATCCGCGCTATTTCTGACCGAAGCCGGTTACGACGTGGTGCTGCTTGAAGCGGCAAAAATCGGCTTTGGTGCCAGCGGCCGCAACGGCGGCCAGGTGGTCAATTCGTATAGCCGCGACGTGGATGTGATTGAGCAGCGCTACGGCAAACAAACTGCACAGATGCTCGGCAGCATGATGTTTGAAGGCGCAGACATTATCCGCGACCGTATCGACCGATACGCCATCGCCTGCGACTATCGCCCCGGCGGCATTTTCGCCGCGCTCAATCAACGGCAAATGGGCCATCTACGCAGCCAGCAAGCCAGCTGGGCGCGCTACGGCAATCACGATTTGGAACTGCTGGATGAACGCGGTATTCGTCGCGAAGTGGCGACCGATCGTTATGTCGGTGGCTTACTTGATAAACGTGGTGGACATCTGCATCCGCTTAATCTGGCGCTCGGTGAAGCGGAAGCGATTCGTCGGCATGGCGGGCGCATTTATGAGCAGTCGGCAGCGCTCGAAGTGAAATACGGCGCACCGCATCGGGTGAAAACCGCCAAAGGTGAAGTAAGCGCTACCTTCGTGATTTTTGCCGGCAACGCCTATTTACCGTCACAACTTGAACCGCGCCTGACGCGCAAAAGCATGCCGTGCGGTTCGCAGATCGTCACCACCGAGCCTTTAACGCGTGACCAGGCGCTGGGTTTGTTGCCAAACAATCATTGCGTGGAGGATTGTAATTATCTGCTTGATTACTTCCGCCTCACCGCGGATAACCGGCTGCTGTATGGCGGCGGCGTGGTGTACGGCGCGCGCGAGCCGGATGATATCGAAGCGCTGATTCGTCCCAAGCTGCTGCGCACCTTTCCGCAGCTGCGTGATATCAAAATCAGCCACCGCTGGAGTGGCAATTTCCTGCTCACCTTGTCGCGCATGCCGCAGTTCGGGCAAATCGAGAAGAACGCGTTCTTTATGCAGGGCGACAGCGGCCACGGCGTCACCTGTACCCATCTTTCGGGGAAATTGATTGCTGAGGTTCTGCGCGGGCATGCGGAACGGTTTGATGCGTTCGCGAAGTTGCCGCATCTGCCGTTCCCAGGTGGGCGACGGTTTAAGGTGCCGCTCACGGCGATGGGCGCGGTTTGGTATGCGCTGAGGGATCGGTTGGGGGTTTGACCAGGTCGCCAGGAAGGGCGACCATCCATCATCGGGTGCGCATTAGTGCGCACCTAAAAAACTTACTCCAGCGGCATTTTCATCGGATCATCATAGTTGTACTCAAACCCCAACTCATTAGCGATCTTCGAGCCATCAATCACCTTCCCGTTAGAACGCTCTGATTCAGCGAAAAACGTTGGCGGCTCGAGCCCTAACTGCTTCGACACACTCGGATAAAAACTGTCGCGCGACGGATGTTTCGAGGCACACAGGTTGTAAACGTGCCCGCCCTTTGGCGTTTGCAGCAGCAGCACAATCGCGTCTACCACGTCGTCGAGATGCACCAGATTCACCGCATGGCCGCCATTTTCCAGGCCGGTTTTGCCCGCCAGAAAACGGCCAGGGTGACGATTTGGCCCGACTAATCCCGCGAGGCGTACAATATCCACGCTGGTTCCCGGCAGATCGTGCAGCCAGTTCTCCAACTCCACCAGCGTTTTACCGGCGACGGTTTCCGGCTGCAGCGGGCTGCTCTCTTTCATCACTCCTGCGCCACTGCCGTAAACCGACGTCGAGCTGGTGAAAATGATGCGCGGTACTTTATTCGCTAACGCGGTATCCACCACGTTCTGTACCGCCTGCATGTAATCTTCACCGCCTTTGACCGTGCGGCTGGCGGGCAAGGTCACCACCAGCGCATCCACCGCCATCAGCGTCGCTAAATCTTCGGCTTCGCACTCCAGCTCGGGCGTCAGCACCAACTGGAAGGCGGCAATGCCGCAGCGTCGTGCAGCGTCCACGCCATCCGGCGACGTTTTACTGCCGGTTACCTGCCAGCCGCGTGCCGTTAGCGCCATCGCCAGCGGCATACCCAGCCATCCCAGACCTACAATCGCGACCTTTTTCATATCGACTCCTGCTATGGGCTCACACTTCATCTTAGTGCCGGTAGATGTAGCAAACCAGCGCAAACTGTTTCGGGAGATTCCGGAAATTGACAGTTAAAAAAGGGTTGCCAATTGTCATCATCTTCGTTAGGTTAATCAGCACGCAAATGAATACTCATTCAGCAACGGAATTTACTATGACACGCGTTCAGTTCAACCACCATCATCACCATCACCCTGACTAGTCTTTCAGGCGATGTGTGCTGGGAGACGATTAGGATCTTCCAGTGGTGCGAACGCAAAGAGAGCCCCCGGAAGATCATCTTCCGGGGGTTTTTTTATGGGCGAACGCAACCCAACAAGTTCAGACAGGATTGAATAAGAGGATAGGAACCATGTTAGATAACACCCGTATTCGCATAGCTATGCAGAAATCTGGCCGTTTAAGCGATGAATCACGCGAACTGCTGGCCCGCTGCGGTATCAAAATCAACCTTCAGCAGCAGCGTCTGATTGCGTTTGCGGAGAACATGCCCATCGACATCCTGCGCGTGCGTGATGACGATATTCCTGGCCTGGTGATGGATGGCGTGGTGGATCTCGGTATCGTCGGTGAAAACGTACTGGAAGAAGAACTGTTAAACCGTCGTGCCCAAGGTGAAGACCCGCGCTATTTCACGCTGCGTCGTCTGGATTTCGGCGGTTGTCGCCTATCGCTGGCGATGCCGGTGGATGCCGAGTACACCGGTCCGCAGTGCCTGAATAATGCCCGCGTTGCTACCTCTTATCCGCACCTGCTGAAGAAATACCTCGATAAACAAGGCGTCACCTTCAAATCCTGCCTGCTAAACGGTTCTGTCGAAGTCGCGCCACGCGCTGGCCTGGCCGATGCGATTTGTGACCTGGTGTCTACCGGCGCGACGCTGGAAGCCAACGGTCTGCGCGAAGTGGAAGTGATCTACCGCTCGAAAGCGGTGCTGATTCAGCGCGACGGCGAACTGCCCGCCGCCAAGCAAGAGCTGATTGATAAAATGATGACGCGCATTCAGGGCGTGATCAAAGCGCGTGAGTCTAAGTACATCATGCTGCACGCGCCCAGCGAGCGTCTGGAAGAAGTGATTGCCCTGCTGCCGGGCGCTGAGCGTCCAACCGTGCTGCCGCTGGCTGGTGACGTGAGCCGCGTGGCGATGCACATGGTGAGCACCGAAACCCTGTTCTGGGAAACCATGGAAAAACTGAAAGCGCTGGGCGCCAGCTCGATCCTCGTACTGCCAATCGAAAAAATGTTGGAGTAACACGATGAGCAACCTGATGACACCGATTGATTGGCAGCAGTGCAGCGCAGAGCAGCAGCAAGCGCTACTGATGCGTCCGGCGATTTCGGCTTCAGAAAGCATCAGCCAAATCGTGCGCGACGTGCTGGTGAAAGTAAAAGAAGAAGGCGATACGGCGCTGCGTGAATTCAGTGCGCGCTTCGACAAGGCGCAGGTGGATAATCTGCGCGTCAGCGCTGCAGAGATGCAGGCGGCCAGCGATCGTCTTAGCGACACGCTCAAGCAGGCGATGGCGGTAGCTGTTGGAAATATCGAAACCTTCCATAACGCCCAGATCCTTGCCGAAGTGGATGTGGAAACCCAGCCCGGCGTGCGCTGCCAGCAGATTACCCGACCGGTGAAATCGGTGGGTTTATACATTCCTGGCGGTTCCGCTCCGCTGTTCTCGACCGTATTGATGCTGGCGACGCCTGCGCGCATCGCCGGTTGCGGTCGCGTGGTGTTGTGCTCGCCACCGCCGATTGCCGATGAGATTCTTTACGCCGCGCAGCTGTGCGGTGTGAAAGAGGTGTTTCAGGTTGGCGGTTCACAAGCCATCGCCGCCCTCGCCTTCGGCACCGAAACCGTGCCGAAAGTGGACAAGATTTTTGGCCCGGGCAATGCCTACGTGACTGAAGCGAAACGTCAGGTCAGCCAGCGTTTAGATGGCGCGGCAATTGATATGCCTGCCGGTCCATCCGAAGTGCTGGTGATTGCCGATGAAGGCGCCACGCCGGCGTTCGTGGCATCCGATTTGCTGTCGCAGGCGGAACACGGTCCGGATTCACAGGTGATTCTGTTAACGCCGTCGCTGCAGCTGGCTGAAGACGTGGCGCAAGCGGTTGAGGAACAACTGGCGCAGCTGCCGCGTGCCGCTACCGCGCGCCAGGCGTTAGAGAGCAGCCGTTTGATTGTGCTGCGCGACCTGGAACAGTGCATCGAGATCTCCAACCTGTACGGCCCGGAGCACCTGATTATTCAGACGCGCCAGCCGCGCGATTTGGTCGATAGCATCACCAGCGCCGGTTCGGTATTTCTTGGCGACTGGTCCCCGGAATCGGCGGGCGATTACGCTTCTGGCACCAACCATGTGCTGCCGACTTACGGCTACACCGCGACCTGTTCCAGCCTCGGCCTGGCTGATTTCCAGAAACGCATGACGGTGCAAGAGCTGACGCCGCAAGGCTTCCTCAATCTTGCCGCGACGATTGAAACGCTGGCCGCCGCCGAGCAGCTGGAAGCCCACAAAAATGCCGTTACCCTGCGTGTTGCCGCGCTGAAGGAGCAAGCATGAGCCTGAATATTGAAGAGTTAGCGCGCGCTAACGTGCGAGCGCTAACGCCGTATCAATCGGCGCGTCGTCTGGGTGGCAATGGTGATGTGTGGCTGAACGCCAACGAATTCCCGCTGCCGGTGCCGTTTGAGCTGTCGCAGCAGACGCTGAATCGCTATCCGGAATGCCAGCCGAAGATGGTGATTGAGCGCTACGCCGCCTACGCCGGTTTAACGCCGGAACAGGTTCTGGTGAGCCGCGGCGCGGATGAAGGCATCGAACTGCTAATGCGCGCCTTCTGCGAGCCGGGCAAAGATGCGATTCTGTTCTGCCCGCCAACCTACGGCATGTACAGCGTCAGCGCCGAAACCATCGGCATTGAATATCGCACCGTGGCCGCGCTCGACGACTGGCAGCTGAATCTGCCGGCGATTGCCGAGCAGCTCGACGGCGTAAAAGTTGTCTATATGTGCAGCCCGAACAATCCCACCGGTAACCTGATCAATCAGGATGACATCCGCGAGCTGCTGGCGATGACCGCCGGTAAAGCGCTGGTGGTGGCTGATGAAGCCTACATCGAGTTCTGCCCGGAAGCGACGCTCGCGGGCTGGCTGCAGGATTATCCGCATCTGGTGATTCTGCGCACGCTGTCCAAAGCCTTTGCGCTGGCCGGATTGCGCTGCGGTTTCACCCTGGCGAATAAGCCGGTGATCGACCTGCTGATGAAGGTGATTGCGCCCTATCCACTCGCCACCCCAGTCGCCGATGTGGCCGGACAAGCGCTGAGCGATCAAGGCATTACGCTGATGCGCCAGCATGTCGCCGAGCTGAACGCCAATCGCAGCTGGCTGTTTGAACAGTTGCCACAGATTAAGGTGGTGCAGCAGGTGTTCCCAAGCGAAACCAACTACATTCTGGCGCGCTTCACTGATTCACCAAAAGTGTTTAAAACGCTGTGGGATCAAGGCATTATTCTGCGCGACCAAAATAAAAACCCCGGCCTTGCGGGATGCCTGCGCATCTCCATCGGCACCCGTAAAGAGTGCGAGCGCCTGATCGCCGCGCTGCAAGCCTTATCAGTGGAGCAAGCATGAGTCAGAAGATCCTTTTTATCGACCGCGACGGCACCATCATCTCTGAGCCACCAACTGATTATCAGGTGGATCGTATGGAGAAGCTGGCGTTTGAGAAGAACGCCATTCCTGCGCTGCTGGCGTTGCAGGAAGCGGGTTATCAGCTGGTGATGATCACCAATCAGGATGGCCTCGGCACCGATAGCTTCCCGCAGGCTGATTTTGATGGTCCGCACAACCTGATGATGCAGATCCTCAGCTCGCAAGGCGTGAACTTCAGCGACATCTTGATCTGCCCGCACCTGCCGGAAGATAACTGCGATTGCCGCAAGCCGAAAACCAAAATGGTGGAAGCCTGGCTGGCCGCTGGCGCGCTGGATACCGCCAACAGCTATGTGATTGGCGATCGTCTCACCGACATTCAGCTGGCGCAGAACATGGGCATTCAGGGCCTGCGCTATGGCGCGGAAGGCGAAGATTGGGATGCAATTCAGGCGCGCCTCACCAAACGTGACCGCTACGCGCTGGTGCAGCGCAACACCAAAGAGACGCAGATTAAAGTCGAAGTGTGGCTGGACCGCGAAGGCGGCAGCAAAATCAATACCGGCGTCGGCTTCTTTGACCACATGCTCGATCAGATTGCGGTGCATGGCGGCTTCCGCATGAACATCGATGTGAAAGGCGATCTCTATATCGACGATCACCACACCGTAGAAGATACCGGTTTAGCACTTGGCGAAGCCTTGCTGAAAGCGCTGGGCGACAAACGTGGCATCGGCCGTTTTGGCTTCGTGCTGCCAATGGATGAGTGCCTGGCGCGCTGTGCGCTGGACATCTCCGGCCGCCCGCACATCGAATTCAAAGCCGAGTTCAGCTATCAGCGCGTCGGCGATCTCAGCACCGAGATGGTTGAGCACTTCTTCAGCTCGCTCTCCTACGCCATGATGAGCACGCTGCACCTGAAAACCAAAGGCCGCAACGATCACCATCGTGTGGAGAGCCTGTTCAAAGCCTTTGGCCGCACGCTGCGCCAGGCGATTCGCGTGGAAGGCAACACCTTGCCGAGCTCGAAAGGAGTGCTGTGATGAACGTGGTGATCCTCGATACCGGCTGCGCCAACCTGTCGTCGGTGAAGTGGGCAATTGAGCGCCTCGGCTACACGCCGCAGGTCAGCCGCGATCCCGACGTGGTATTGCATGCCGACAAGCTGTTGCTGCCGGGCGTGGGTACCGCGCAGGCGGCGATGAATCAGCTGCAGGAGCGCGATCTGATTGATCTTATCAAAGCCTGTACCCAGCCGGTGCTCGGCATCTGCCTCGGTATGCAGCTGCTCGGTCGCGGCAGCGATGAGAACGGTGGCATCACTACACTGGGCCTGGTTGATGAGCCGGTCACGCTGATGGACACGCAGGATTTACCGCTGCCGCACATGGGCTGGAACCAGATCACCGCCAAAGCCGGTCACCATCTGTTCCGCGATATTCCCGATGGCAGCTACTTCTACTTCGTGCACAGCTACGCCATGCCGGTGAATGCCGCCACCATCGCCCAGTGCGATTACGGCCATCCGTTCACCGCCGCCCTGCAGAAAGATAACTTCTTCGGCGTGCAGTTCCACCCCGAGCGTTCAGGCAAAGCCGGCGCGCAGCTGCTGAAAAATTTCCTGGAGATGTAATGATTATCCCCGCATTAGATTTAATCGACGGCAAAGTGGTGCGCCTGCATCAGGGCGATTACGGCCAGCAGCGCGATTACGGCAGCGATCCGCTGCCGCGCTTACAGGATTACGAACGCCAGGGCGCCGAAGTGCTGCATCTGGTGGATTTGACCGGCGCGAAAGATCCGGCCAAACGTCAGATTCCTCTGCTCACCACCTTGCTGCTCGGCGTGAATGTGCCGGTGCAGGTGGGTGGCGGCATCCGCAACCGCGATGACGTAAAGGCGCTGTTGGCAGCTGGCGCTACGCGCGTGGTGGTGGGTTCCACCGCGGTGAAGCAACCGGAAGAGGTGAAGAGCTGGTTTAACGAGTTTGGCGCGGACGCCATCGTGCTGGCATTAGATGTGCGCATTGATGGCAACAACCGCAAAGAAGTGGCGATCAGCGGCTGGCAGGAAGCGGCCGGCGTAACGCTGGAAGAGGTGATTGGCTGGTATCAGCCGGTGGGCCTCAAGCATGTGTTGTGTACCGATATTTCGCGCGACGGTACGCTGAGCGGCTCTAACGTTGAACTGTATAAAGAAGTGTCTGCGGCCTTCCCGGACATCGCCTTCCAGTCTTCTGGCGGCATTGGTTCGCTGGATGACATCGCGGCGTTACGCGGCAGCGGCGCGCAGGGCGTGATCGTCGGTCGCGCTTTACTGGAAGATAAATTCACGGTGGCGGAGGCGATTGCATGCTGGCAAAACGGATAATTCCTTGTCTTGATGTACGTGACGGGCAAGTGGTGAAAGGCGTTCAGTTCCGTAACCACGAAATCATCGGCGACATCGTGCCGCTGGCGCAACGTTATGCGCAGGAAGGCGCGGACGAGCTGGTGTTCTACGATATCACCGCCTCTTCGGATGGCCGCGTAGTGGACAAAAGCTGGGTCTCGCGCGTGGCGGAAGTGATCGATATTCCTTTCTGCGTGGCAGGCGGCATCAAAAGTGAAGAGGACGCGGCACGCATTCTGCAGTTCGGTGCCGACAAGATCTCTATCAACTCACCGGCATTGGCCGATCCAACACTGATTACGCGCCTGGCCGATCGCTTTGGCGTGCAGTGCATCGTGGTGGGCATTGATACCTGGTTTGATGAAGCGAGCGGCAAATATCACGTCAATCAGTACACCGGCGACGAAGCGCGCACCAAAGTCACCACATGGGAAACTCTTGATTGGGTGCAGGAAGTGCAGAAGCTTGGCGCGGGCGAAATCGTTCTCAACATGATGAACCAGGATGGCGTGCGGAATGGCTATGATCTGGTGCAGCTGAAGAAAGTGCGCGATGTCTGCAAAGTGCCGCTGATCGCGTCCGGTGGCGCGGGCACCATGCCGCACTTCCTTGAAGCCTTTGAACAAGCGAACGTCGATGGCGCGCTGGCCGCTTCAGTGTTTCACAAACAAATTATTAATATCGGTGAGTTGAAAAACTTCCTGATCGACAACGGTGTGGAGATTCGCGCGTGTTAACTGCAGAACAACTGAGCAAGCTGGATTGGGTCAAAACCGCGGGCATGATGCCCGTTATCGTCCAGCACAACGTTTCCGGCGAAGTGCTGATGCACGGTTATATGAACGAGGAAGCGCTGCAAAAAACCCTCAGCGAGGGCAACGTGACTTTCTTCTCACGCACCAAAAACCGTTTGTGGACCAAAGGCGAAACCTCGGGCCACTTCCTGCAAGTGGCGAGCATCACGCCGGATTGCGATAACGACACGCTGCTGGTGCTGGCCAATCCGATTGGCCCAACCTGCCATCTCGGCACTTCAAGCTGCTTCTCGCCGGCTGCGCCCGACTGGACTTTCCTCTACCAGCTGGAGCAACTGCTGGCGTCGCGCAAAACCGCCGATCCAGAGAGCTCGTATACTGCGAAACTCTACGCTAGCGGCACCAAGCGCATCGCCCAGAAAGTGGGTGAAGAAGGCGTGGAAACCGCGCTGGCGGCTACGGTTAACGATCGTCACGAGCTGACCAATGAAGCGTCCGACCTGCTTTATCACCTGCTGGTGCTGCTGCAGGATCAGGATCTGGATTTGAGTACCATCATCAATAATCTGCGCAAGCGTCATAAATAATTGATTGTGCAATATGCTGCTCAAAATTGGCTGATGAAGCCAAAATTGAGCAGCATGCTTCTCAAAAAAAGCAAAACAAACTAGAATTGAGCAATATACTGCTCAACTTGGGTTTCCCATGCTCACTCTGCAGATCTACCTGGATGGATGCTGGCATGATGCCGCGGTGCTCGATTTTAAAGCGCCGCTCAAAGGCCGCGACGGCGAAGCCCTGCTTGCATACGACTTCAACTATGCCGTTGAACATTTAGACCGCAACGATATGGCCAGCTGCAGCATCAACTATCCGGTCATGCTGATTGGCAGCCATTTTGCTAAACCCTGGTTTGGTTTTCTTGATGACATCATTCCCGCCGGTGCCAGCAGACGTTACTGGATTACACAGCTGGGTCTGCAAAGTAAACCTGCGAACGAGCAAGATTACACGCTGTTGAAGGCTGGAACCATCGCGCCTGTGGGCAACCTGAGAATAAAAGAGTCACTGCCGCCACTGCCGCCAGACAGCCGACTGAAAAGCCGGCGTTTTCCCGCCGAATGGGCGATTGAACGGGATACCGACTTTCTTGAGTACGCGCAGCAAATGGGCGCGGCAAGCGGTGGTGCAACGGGCGCAGGCGGAGAAGCACCAAAATTACTGTTGCGTCGTAATAGCAACAGCGAAGTGTGGATCGATACCTGGCAAGATGATCAGCTGAATCAAGACACACCTTATCTGGTCAAATATCCTCGCGGCGCACGCACGCCAATTGATTGCGACATCCTGCGAGCGGAATACCATTTCTATCACGAACTCACCGCGCTTGGGGTTGAAACCATCGATACGCAACACATGTTGCTGTGCGAAGGCGAGCGCTACCCTTCCCTTTGGCTGCCGCGTTTCGATATTGATTTTATCGCCGGTAAAAAAAACCTATACGGGCTGGAATCCGTTTACTCAATTATGCAAAAAGCGCCGGGTAGCTTTCTCAACCATTTTGAGGTTATACGTTGTCTGGTGCGTGTGCTGAAATTGAATAACAAGCAAACAGCAGAAATGGTTATTGAGTGGGTGAAACGCGACATGCTGAATATCGCCTTTGGTAATTCTGATAATCACGGCCGCAATAGCGCCATTCTGAAGAAAATAGGCTGTATGTGGCTGGCGCCTGTTTATGATTTCGCACCGATGAAAGCCGATCCGGAAGGCGTAGTACGCACCACGCAATGGGGATCGCCGTATGAGGAAGGCGGCAATTATCAATGGCATTTTATTGCGCAGCAACTTAATGACTTGGTATCTGAAAGTGTCCTCCTGCAAGAGCTAAGCGTACTAGCAAATAAGTTGAAAGGATTGAAAGCCCGGCTGAAGGCTCGCGGCGTACCGGCTTCGATATTGGAGATGCCCGGCATCGGCTTTAACCACCTGGATGAGCGCATTGCAGGATGGAAATTATGAACAAAAACCTGTCGCCGTTTGAGCGGGAAGCCATGTTATTAGATTTGCTGCAGCAGTTTATAGAAGAGAAATTCACCCAAGGCGTGTTACTCATGCACCTGCGCAAAAAAGTGTTGGGGTTTTCCCAGGATCGCTATGCCGCACTCGCAGGGATTAGCCGCCGCACGTTATCGGATATTGAGCAGGACAAAGAGAGTGTTACGTTAAGTACGTTGAATCGGGCATTTAAGCCGCTAGGTTTAAAACTCGGTTTACTGCCACGCCAAACACATATGATGCAGGCACTGCTTACTCAACTCACTCAACACGGAGAAAGCCATGACCACGCATGAAAAACTGCTCGCGCTGCTCAACCAGCATCAGGCGCGCTATCGCGTGATGGAACATGAAGCGACCGGCAAGTGTGAAGCGGTGGCGGCGATTCGTGGCACCGAAGTAGGGCAAGGCGCGAAGGCGCTGGTGTGTCATGTGAAAGGTAATGGCGTTAAACAACATGTGCTGGCGGTGCTACCGGCCGATCAGCAGGCCGATCTCAGTAAAGTAGCAGCTGCGGTTGGCGGTCGGCGCGCTTCTCTGGCTTCGCCTGCGGAAGTCGATGCACTCACCGGTTGCGTGTTCGGTGCTATTCCGCCGTTTAGTTTTCATGCGGATTTACAGCTGGTGGTCGATCCGCTGCTGTTCGAGCGCTATGACGAAATCGCCTTTAATGCTGGCGTGCTGGAGAAATCGGTGGTGCTGAATATTGCGGATTACCAGGCGTTGCATAATGGTAACGTCATGAAAATAATCCTCTAATTGCCTTGCCTGGCGCTGAGCGGTACTCTTCGTGATTCAACATCACATCAAAAGAAGACCAATATTATGGCAAGTGCTCGTTTAACCGCCCGCCTCCGTCAGACGCTGGCGCTGGCTGTGCTGGCCGGTTGCGCATTTGGCGCGCAGGCAAAGATTGATCAGGTGCGTTTCGCGGTTGACCCCACCTACCCTCCTTTCGAATCCAAAACGCCACAGGGCAAACTGGTCGGTTTTGATATCGATCTCGGCAATGCGCTGTGCGCGCAGATGCAAGCCAAGTGCGTGTGGGTGGAGAGCCAGTTCGACGGCATGATTCCGGCCTTGAAGGCGCGTAAGTTCGATGCCATTTTATCTGATATGGGCATCACTGAAGAACGTCTTAAGCAAATCGATTTCACCGTGCCGCTCTATGACACCCATACCCAACTGATTGCGCGTAAGGGTTCTGGCCTACTGCCAACCGCTGAATCGCTAAAAGGCAAAACCGTGGGCGTGGAGCAAGGCACTGTTCAGGAACGTTACGCGCTCGCCAAATGGCAGCCGCATGGCGTGCAGGTTGTGCCTTATGGCGATCAGGCGCAGGTGGAGAGCGATTTAATCTCTGGCCGACTTGATGCGGTGTTCACTGACGCTGCGCAGGCTGCTATCGGCTTCCTGAAACATCCGCAAGGTAAAGACTTTGAACTGGCGGGCCCGATTGTGCAGGATCCGATCATCGGTCCGGGTACTGCGATTGGGCTGCGTAAAGGCGATGCCGAACTGAAAACCGCACTGGACAATGCTTTTGCCGAGATCAAAAAGAACGGCACCTTCGACAAAATCCAGAAACAGTACTTCGCCACTGATATCTCCATTCAGCAGTAACCTTTTGGGCGGCTTTTGTGCCGCCCTTTTCCAGTCGGCACTATAATTCCAATCATCTGATTAAAAAGGCGCGATTGAAACGTGCCGTGAGCAAGGACATCGAAAGCGTTATGCAACAACAACATCATCCTCTACTCAGCGCCTCACTAGGCACGCAACGCGAAATTGTTAGCTTTCACTTCGGCACGGATTCGCAGCAACGCGTCTACATCCAGGCAGCGTTGCATGGCGACGAGCTGCCGGGCATGGCGGTGGCGTGGTATTTGAAGCAGAAGCTGCTGGCGCTTGAGTCTGCCGGACAGCTGAAATCCAAGATCACGCTAGTACCGGTCGCCAATCCTTTGGCGATGGGCCAACACTGGCATGGCAGCCATTTGGGCCGTTTTCATACCTTGTCGGGACAAGACTTTAACCGCCGCTTTCCAGCGTTAGGTGAAGCATTGGTTGAGGAGTTAGCTGATTCACTTACCCAAAGCGAATATGAAAATAAACGGTTGATCAGGGATGCTATTGATCGTCATTACCGTGACCGCATCGCACGTACCGAATTGGATGCTCAGCGTTTTACGCTGATGCGCATGGCGAGCCAGGCAGACCTGATGGTTGATTTGCACTGCGACTGGGATGCGTTGCCGCACCTCTATACCACGCCGCATGCATGGCCGGATATTGAACCGCTGGCGCGTTGGCTGGGTAGCGAAGTACAGTTGCTGGCGCAGATTTCGGGCGGTGAGCCATTTGATGAAGCATGTTGTGAGCCGTGGTTGACTCTGGCTGAACGATTTGGCGATAAGTTTCCTATGCCGCGGGGATTACTGCCGGTGACGTTGGAACTACGTGGTGTTGCGGATGTATCGCCTGAGATGGCGGAGAAGGATGCAGATGCGATCATCAGTGCGCTGATTGAGAGCGGCTATATTGCAGGTGAAGTGGGTGAATCCCCTGCCCTGATCAATCCGGCGACTGCATTGGCAGGTTGTGAGTACATACATGCGGCACAATCGGGATTGGTGTTGTATCGCCGTAAGTTGGGTGAATGGATCAAGGCCGGTGAAGTGGTGGCAGAGATTGTGGACCCGATTACTGACCAGGTGATGCCGCTGGTAGCAGAGTATGGTGGCGTTTTATATGCGAGGAATTTAAACAAGTTTGTGACGGCTGGGATGTTGGTAGTTAGGCTGGCTGGTGAGAATGCGGGGAGACGTGGGGAGTTGTTGGTGGGGTGAAAGAACCGGCCTGGATAGGCCGGTTCATTATAATTAATGCCGGTTACGATAACCTTTAACGACATTTCTACCAATAACAATTGAGGAGCCTAATACTCCACCAAGAATTAGCGCCAATAAAACTGTTAACGTTTTTTTAGGACTATCGCGTCTTAATGGTAGATCAGCCTTAGCGATGTAACGGAAAGATTGCAAATTATCAGTTTGAATTTGAACGTGAGTTACTGCAAGCAATGCGCGTTCAGCATTATAATAATCGTCGTCGAAATCTAAAGGTTTAGTCGCTTCATTAACGATCATTGCATTCAAAGCATCACTACCTAAAAGGTAAAGAGTGTCATCAGACAAATATTCAGCCTGATTTAATTGAGATTTGTTTATTCCGGATTGCTTGGCGACTTTCAATGCTTGATTGATCACATCAATGCGATGTTGCTTTTTATTAATGGCAATTTGCTTATGCGCATCGAGAATATTTGATAATTCTTTTGCTTTAATACCCAGGTTCTTTTTAAGATCTAATCCATAATCATCCACAACATCTTCATTAACGGCTGAAATGTATTTCGTCAACTGTTCTTGCGCCTGGCGTGCAGTTTCAGCAACAAAAGAGATCGCTAGAGAATCATTGCTTCCTTTATTAACCTGATCGATACGCAATGTTAAGGGTTTTTCAAGATTAGCCAAAGAACCTGATAATGCACTCATTGACGAATTGAATCGCGTGAACATCTGATTTTGCAGATCGGTAATTGAAGGTTTATCTTGTGGATTTTGTGCATAGAGTGTACTTAACGTGGCGTTATAATTAGCAACTTGACCTGCAGATGGGAGAGTCACTATCGCTTTTGAAGTCCACTTTTCTTTTACTACACTTAGATAGACAAGACTCAATGCGACAGTAAGAACCATGGCCGCCAAAATAATCAGCTTACCTTTCCAGAGTTGCACTATAATATCAATTAAATCAACCTCGTCATCATTATTATATAGTGCTTGCTGTGAGATTGAGTTATCAGAATCAGGGCGTTCACTTTCTTTCATATGTAAAAACACTCACAAAATTCAATAAATTCATAAAATAAAAAACACCTCTCATTAGCGAGAGGTGTTAAATATAATTAATCTAACCACTCTGTGTGGAATACACCATCTTTATCAATGCGCTTGTAAGTATGGGCACCGAAGTAGTCACGCTGAGCCTGAATCAGATTGGCTGGAAGAACTTCCGAGCGATAGCTGTCGTAATAGGCAATCGCAGCTGAGAAGGTAGGCGTTGGAATCCCATTTTGAATTGCATAAGAAACGACATCACGCAGTGCTTGCTGGTATTCATCAGCGATGTTCTTGAAATAAGGATCAAGCAACAGGTTTGCGATATCAGCATCGGTAGCATAAGCATCAGTAATTTTCTGCAAGAACTGAGCACGGATAATGCAACCTGCACGGAAGATTTTGGCGATTTCACCATAATGCAGATTCCACTGGTTCTCTTCTGATGCAGCACGTAACTGAGAGAAGCCCTGAGCGTAAGAAACGATTTTGCCTAAGTACAGAGCACGGCGTACTTTCTCTACGAACTCTGCTTTATCACCAGTGAATGCTTTAGCCTGTGGGCCGCTCAGTACTTTAGAAGCAGCAACACGCTGAGACTTCAATGAAGAGAGGTAGCGTGCAAACACCGATTCGGTGATGAGAGACAGCGGCTCACCTAAATCCAGTGAACTTTGGCTAGTCCACTTACCCGTACCTTTATTTGCGGCTTCATCGAGGATGACATCAACCAAATATTTTCCATCTTCATCTTTCTTGGTGAAGATATCTTTAGTGATATCGATTAGATAGCTGCTCAGCTCACCGTTGTTCCAGTCAGTAAAGGTTTCAGCCAACTCTTCGTTGGTAAGACCCAATGCACCTTTCAACAGAGCATAGGCTTCAGCAATCAGCTGCATATCGCCATATTCGATGCCGTTATGCACCATCTTCACGTAGTGGCCAGCACCATTTGGGCCGATGTAAGCCACACAAGCTTCCCCATCCTCAGCACGGGCTGCAATCTTATCCAAAATTGGTGCAACCAACTCGTAAGCTTCTTTCTGACCGCCTGGCATGATTGATGGACCTTTAAGTGCGCCTTCTTCACCACCGGAAACGCCGGTGCCAATGAAGTTGAACCCTTGATCTGACAACTCTTTATTACGGCGAATAGTGTCTTTATAGAAGGTATTACCGCCATCGATTAAAATGTCACCTTTATCGAGATGAGGAGTCAGAGAAGCAATAGTCTTATCTGTAGCTTCACCCGCCTGCACCATCAACAAAATACGACGTGGTTTTTCAAGCGATTCAACGAACTCTTCAACAGTGTAAAAAGGCGCGAGTTTTTTGCCTGAATTCTCAGCAATGACTTCATCGGTCTTCTCACGCGAGCGGTTGAAGATTGAAACGGTATAGCCACGGCTTTCGATGTTAAGAGCCAAGTTACGGCCCATTACAGCCATTCCTACAACGCCGATTTGTTGCTTAGACATTACATACTCCTGTCAGATGTGTTAGCTGCGCATTTTTATTAGCAGCACAAAAGTACTTCGATGTTAACCCACTAAAGATGACACTGGATAGCCTAAGATGCTAAGCACGATTTGTTTGGATAAATGTCAAGCACCAGAAGAGAGAGGAAACATAGCCAAATAACTTATCCACAATACCATTGTGGAAATGATTTGGCATAATCAGGGTCAAAAGGCCCTTCCTTAACCTCAAGCATTAACGCGCGATCCGAGATACACTCGACGCTATGAATATCCCCTGGATGGAATTCAACTAAACTAATACCCGTTTTGGGGCCGGCAATAAACGACTTCAATATTCCGCCATTCGAATCATATAAAGTTATCTCCAGCTCCCCTTCTAACACACTGAATAACTCCCATTGATGGGGTAATTCGTGGTAGTGCGGCTCGACATAGCTTCCTTTAACAAGAGCAATGAGTAATTTTTGCACCTTGTCATTATGAGAATGATGGAGAAGGAGATGGGAACGTTTTCTTTCAGACTTCAATGCATTATCGAATACAGTACTAATTGTGGCATCATCAAAGATTTTCATTGTTCATCTCTAAACTATGTTCAATTATATCTGCAGCAGAAGAAACCGAAAACTGTTCATTTAAAAGATTGAATGCCGCAATTCCTTTGCACTTGCGTAATTCAACATCTTCTAATAGTTTAACTGCCGACTGAAAAAGCAATTCATCTTCGCCATTTAGGTGAATGAAACCCGCTTGAGCATCATTTACAACACTTTCCAAATCATTTCCTGCATTAATACTCCCGAGAATAGGCAAACTTTCGACCATATAACCTAGTAATTTACCGGGAAAATTGAAAGCAGTATGATTAGCAGCAAGGGAAAACAATCCTACATCCACTTCAGAAAGAATAGATTTGAAAACAGATTGATTTACCGAAGGCAAGTAAGTGAAATTTTTAAGTGACCATTCCTTTGCGAGGTCATTGATTAAAGAAACTTCATCACCCTGCCCAAGATATAAAAAATATGCCTGCTCATATTTCTCCATGCTACGAGTTAAGCGCATTAAATTAGCCATATCTTGAGCATGACCAATATTACCGCCATAGAAAAAAATGACTTTATCAGTTAGGTCTAATGACTGTCGAATTGAGACATAATCTTTAGATCGAGTTTTAAAAGGTGCGACTTCAGCCCAATTCCTGAGTATTTCACACCTGAGATTTGGGTTGATTTTATTAAAAAGCGTAAGATTGTTTTCTGACATTACGCCAATGCTATCAGCATTAGTGTATGACTTCATTTCAAAGTGACGGAAGTATTTTTCAATCAGAGAGCCACTTTTTATCATGCCCGCGTCGATTGCCCACTGAGGAAACATGTCGCGCAATACCAAATAAGACCTGCATAGACAACGTTGTTTGATTTTTTTGACCAAGCCACCCCAAAACACAGATGGAGAATAATAAACAATTCCGTCGAAAGTATTGGCTTTAATCAGATGACGAACAGCTTTCCAAGCTCGAAGGGATAGTAGCGTTTCGTTTACACCACGAGTCAAATAGCTAACATCCTTAATCGGCCCATTTTTGAAACGCCAGACTGCCACGCCATCTAAAGAATCCATAACGAGATCTTCATGCTGCTCGGCTTTAGGGGTTATAACAGTGACATGGTGTCCGCGTTTAATAAATTCCAGAGCGAGCTCATGGAACATTTTTGCGCCGACACGAGTACTTTCAGGTAGATAATCATCGATGATTAAAGCCAAATTCATTAATATTTTTTCCAGACAACTCGCTTTATGTAATCCGTATAGGAGTGAACAATTCGCACAATCTTATCTGATACATTTGGCATACTGTAATCATTAACTTGCCGAAGCAGCCTCTCCTCACCACGGGGCTGAGTTTCTAATACCGCGAGAGCTTGTAAAACACGATCAGTTTCGAGTCCAACCATCATTACTGATGCTTCCTCAAAACCTTCTGGACGCTCATGAGCTTCGCGAATATTGAGTGCAGGGAAGTTCATAATAGATGACTCTTCCGTAATTGTTCCACTATCTGAAAGTACTGCTCGAGCATTTTTTTGCAAATGATTGTAATCATGAAAACCTAATGGTTTTAACAATTGGATGTTTTCATGGAATAAAATACCATTTTGCTCAATACGATTCCGGGTTCGAGGGTGCGTAGAAACGATTACCGGTAATTGATATTTCTCCGCAATGGTATTAAGAATGTCTGCTAGCTTAACCAATTGTCCAGGGGCATCAACATTTTCTTCACGATGAGCACTAACGACAAAAAAATCGTTTTTCTTTAAACCAAGACGATTAAGTACATCAGAACCATCTATTTGTGGCATGTAATGATTCAACACTTCAAACATCGGGCTGCCAGTCTTAATGATACGATCGGCAGGTAATCCCTCTGCGAGGAGGTATTCTCTGGCAATGTCACTATACGTTAAATTCACATCTGCCGTGTGATCAACTATTCGACGATTAGTCTCTTCGGGGACGCGCTGATCGAAACATCTATTACCCGCTTCCATGTGAAAAATAGGAATTTTACGACGTTTCGCAGCGATAGCTGAAATACATGAGTTTGTATCGCCTAAAACCAGCATAGCTTCAGGTTCAACTTCAGCAAAAACCTCATCGATTTTAATAATAACCTGCCCAATAGTTTCAGCTGCGTTTTTACCCGCAGCATTAAGAAAGTAATCAGGTTTTCTGACATTCAGATCATTGAAAAAAACCTCATTTAATTCATAATCGTAATTTTGTCCAGTATGGACTAAAATATGATCACAATATAAATCTAGCTTTGCAAGAACGCGGGAAAGTCGAATAATTTCCGGTCGAGTCCCTACTACTGAGACTATTTTTAATTTTTTCATTGAGAGCTCTTATAACTTAGAGGCGAACGTGTCAGGATTTTCAGAATCAAAATTTTCATTAGCCCATACAATCGCGATTAACTCTTCCTTACCGATGTTCGTCACGTCATGAGACCAACCGGGTATAGTCTCCACAATTGTTGCATGGGCGCTATTCGTAGTTAATTCGTAAAATTCATTTGTGATTAAATGGCGGAACCTGAATTTAGCTTCCCCCTGAATAACTAAAAACTTTTCAGTCTTACAATGATGATAATGGCCACCTCGCGTAACACCTGGGTGTGCAGTGAAATATGAAACCTGGCCAGAGTCTACTGTTTTGATTACTTCTACAAAACGACCACGTGGGTCTTTATGTTCTTTAATAGAATATGAGAATTCATCGACTGGAAGGTAGCTAACATAAGTGGAATACAATGCCCTTAGAAAGCCAGTTCCCACAGGCTCTGTAACCAATGTTTCACGACTTCTTTTGAAATTTACAATGGTTTCTGCAAGTTGACCGACGGTTGTTAAATATGCAGTCTCAACTTCCAGAAAGCCACATTCGCTGACTTTTCCGTTCATAGCCAAAAGAAATGTTGAAATCACATCATCTATATATACCAACCTTAGCAAATGATTTACATTGTCAATTTGCAACGGAATATTATTGGCGATGTTATAGCAAAATGTCGCAACAACGGAATTATAATTAGGTTTAGCCCATTTACCAAAAACACCTGGCAAACGACAAATATAAACGGGAATGTTAAAATCTGTTCTAAGTTGCAATAGTATTTTTTCGGCATCGTGTTTAGAACATCCATATGGCGTATTTGCTTCTGCATGTATTGAAGAAGAAA
This sequence comes from Pantoea nemavictus, assembly GCF_037479095.1. Classification (NCBI taxonomy): domain Bacteria; kingdom Pseudomonadati; phylum Pseudomonadota; class Gammaproteobacteria; order Enterobacterales; family Erwiniaceae; genus Pantoea; species Pantoea nemavictus. The sequence continues at coordinate 513,111 of NZ_JBBGZW010000001.1, forward strand.
ATAACACAGGGATTTTACGCCCTGTTTTGCTGGCAATATCCGCGATGCAGGAAGATAAATATTGAGTTAGTTCAATATTTCCGATAACAAATTCTTCAGGATTTAGCGGGCGATTAATGCCCGCAAGATGAAAAACAAAGTCTACGTCATGTAAGAGTGCTGATAATTCTTGCTTATTCTGCTTGCGACTAAAGGTGACGAAGGTAACTTGCTGAATTTCAGCCAGACGTTGAGTGAGATTCTTCCCTATAAAGCCATCAGAACCAGTGATCAGGACTTTCACCACTTATTCCTCCGGATCTGCATATTCACCAAGAGAAATTTTTTGCATGAATTCTAATTTCATTAGCAAGTTAGTCATACCTTCAACATCCAGCCGCTGAGTATTATGAGAATTGTACTCTTCTCCACATAAAGCTTCAGTCATTTTCTGCTCGCCTTCTTCGACGAATTTTGCATAGTTTAAATCTCGCGTATCAGCAGGAACGCGGAAATAATCGCCCATATCTTCAGCACAAGCGCGCTCTTCTTTACCTAATAGAGACTCGAATAGCTTTTCGCCATGCCGGGAGCCTATAATACTCACTGGATGCTCAGGCTTTTTCATTAAATTCAGAATGGCTTTAGTAAGAATTTCAACTGTGGCAGCAGGAGCTTTTTGCACAAAAATATCCCCATTATTACCGTGTTCAAATGCATAAAGGACCAGGTCTACAGCATCAGCTAACGTCATCATGAAGCGAGTCATACTTGGTTCGGTAATGGTGATTGTTTTACCTTGCTGAACCTGTTGTACAAATAATGGGATAACAGAACCTCTTGAAGCCATCACATTACCATAACGAGTGCCACAAATTACTGTACCTGTTCCTTCCAGGTTGCGACTAGCAGCAACCATCACTTTTTCCATCATAGCCTTACTAATACCCATCGCATTGATTGGATAAACAGCTTTATCTGTACTAAGGCATACAACGCGTTTAACGCCGGCTGATATTGCACAATTAAGTACATTTTCCGTGCCTAATACATTTGTACGTACAGCTTGCATTGGATGAAATTCGCATGAAGGTACTTGTTTCAACGCCGCAGCGTGAAATACATAGTCAACGCCTCTCATCGCAGCGGCAATACTCTTTTCATCACGAACATCGCCTAAATAGAACTTAAGCTTGCTACTGTTGTATTTTTTTCGCATGTCATCTTGTTTTTTTTCATCGCGACTAAAAATACGTACTTCGCCAATATCCGAATTAAGGAAGCGTTTGAGAACTGCGTTGCCGAATGAACCGGTGCCACCAGTAATTAACAGCACTTTATTTTTAAACATGTAAACTCCAAACAGTAATTATGAAAAAATTAAATTTGATTTTCTGGGGCTAGTTTTTAGCAAAAATGAGAGACCTACAACTAACCAATAAATATAACCTAGAGGCCATAGCCTAGGAATGTTAGTAGTCAACATCATCAAAAACAACATCAAATGACATATTAATAACACTTTATTCTTAGCTTTAATACATTTGACTACGGCAATGAATTGGACAAAAATAAAAAACACAAGCATCAAGATTCCAGAAAACAGCAGGATATCCAAATATGCATTATCTACCAGTGATGTATTATATACACCAAAAAGGATACCTTTTAGGTCTTGACCATAAGTAGTAAATAAATCTGTTATAGTTTGATATCTTATATATGCACTTTCCAAAGTGAATTCTCTAATGCTCGTATTTAAGGATATAACTTGTTGGTAAAATACAAACGCCATTCCTAATATTGCGCATGTTATAAATATAGCAACTCTATGAATTGCCGAAACTGAGAAAAATAATCCTATGATATAAACTAGCAAAGCAGTTTTGGAACCACTGAGAAGAATAACAAAAATGCACAGTAAAAGAGAAACAATCCGATGCGTTTTTTTTGGCTCGATAATATAGAAAATGATAGACAATAACGAAGCTACCAAACCAGTGTTATTTGGGTTCATAAAAGGTCCCGTAGCTCTAAATCCTGATCGCGAGTATATATCCCCAAAAGTATTATAATACACTTCGAAAAAAGAAAATAATAGTGTAGATAATATCAACACCCAATAAAAAAAACAAAAATCCTTTAATGTTATTTTGAAATTATTTTCGCCGCCGGCGACAATAAAAGTTAAAAAAGGGAAAAATAATTGAAAAAGAAGTAGATTTTGCTCTGAAACCCAAACCATACCTATTAAATTGGTAACAATTAAAAACATAAAAAGAACTAAATACCATGATAAGTATTTTTTTAAATTTGGAAGAGATGCACATGAAATTAGAATTATTGGAATAAAAACTAAATATTTTATATACTGAATCCATCCACCAACACCACCCATTAGATAATGCTGACTGGGAAAAAAATAATATAAGGCTCCATTTAAAAAGAAAATATATGTTAGCAGAATAATCATTCTACGCTTATACATTCAGTTCACCTTTGATCAAGTCTAATCTAGCCTTATTTTTTAACTCTGAATCCAAATTAAAAAATGTGGGCTTACTTGAAAAGTGGGCATTAAAATCCTCAAATTTAAAAGAGTATTTCTCATTGGGGAATTCATTATTTTGTGTTTCAATAAAATATACGGGTTTACCTTTTAATAAAAAATCAAGTGAAGATGTTGAATTCTTAGTAAAAAGACAGTCAAATTCACTTGATAAATTTTCCATAAAATCATTCGTTATATTGAGCTGTGGCCAGTAAAGTCTTAACCATAGTTTCAAGATAAATGTTAATTTAGTCGCAGGGTGTAATTTAATTTCAACATTGCATTTGATATCGCACTTCTCAAGTATTTTTTTAGCACTTAAGATAACAGTAAAAATTTCTTTATGAAAAAAAGATGGTGCAATAAGAACATTAACAAATTTTTTATTACTGCACAAAAACACTTCACTTTTATTCGTTGAATCTGTTGTATACCGCCCCTTAGTTAACACTTTACATTTTGCTATTTTTCCATAAAGAATATCAACATTGTTCCCCCAGGCCCAAAATTGCTTCGCATTAACTGGGAAATAATATTTAGGGGAAAGAATTAAACCATGCTGAACCACAATTGTTTCAGTTCTAGATTTTTCCTCCAACGCACTAATTAATATAGCTATATCTACAGGTTGATCATTGAAACATAAAAATGTGTTCATGTTTGTAAAATGTTTATCAACGCAAAAATCCACAGCCTTATACAATTCTAAAATCATAATATTTAGCCATCTTCTTTTTGTAGAAAAAAAAGCAGCAAAAGCTATAAAGAACAGCTTAGATATCAATGGCACTGAATTGATAATGGTTTTGAGACTTAGTTTCGTAGCTTCTTCAAATTGTAGTAATGTATGCTCACCTAACTCTCTAATAATTTTATCATTATAAAATTCATATAATCTTGCTTGATTTTTACCTTTCACTAGTACCATTTTCCCTACAAAGCGGCACTTGCATCTATTAAGATGAATATACTTTAATATAGTGATAAATAGCTTTAAAATTATTAGTATTTTCTTTTTCCCACGAGATGATTTATAAATATATCTACCACCTTCCCGTGTTACGTCTTTTATTTTTAATATGGGGTTAATTATCTTTTTCATAAAAAATCAATATCTTCTTTTTTCACTGGTGAATTAACCTCAATTCTTTTATTGACTCTCTTTCCAATAATTTCATCTGCAAATTTAGGTGCCAAACCATATCCTGGTCTGACACTTCGAAATGAATCATTAGTTATAATCTCTCCTTTTTCTAAGGACTTAATAAAATAAAGAGAACGTCGAAATTTAGCATTACCTTGCTCGCTTGATTTGCGTCCATAATTAACGGTACCTAAAGCTTCCCAGGCTGTTTGGGTCCCCTCACAGAGTTGTCTCATTTCTGCTGGCTCAAGTGAGAAACTATCATCTGGACCGCCGCCAGAGCGATCTAAAGTAAAGTGTTTTTCAATAATAGCTGCACCAAGTGCAACACTCGTTATAGCCGTCGTATTATCCAGAGTATGATCAGACAGCCCTGTGACTAAACCATGGCGGGTTATCATGTCCGAAATTGTCCGGAGATTATAATCTGCTGCTGGCGCAGGATAGCCACTAACACAATGAAGAATAGCAAGTTCTTTACAACCACCTGAACGAGCAGCTTCAATAGCGTCTTCAATTTCTTCGGCATCAGCCATGCCTGTAGAAATTATCATTGGCTTACCAGTACCTGCAACGTAGCGGATTAGCGGAAGGTCTATAGCTTCAAATGAGGCAATTTTATAGGCTGGAGCATTTAGGTCTTCAAGTAAATCAACAGCAGTTTTATCAAATGGTGAACTAAATATAGTAATCCCTATCTCAGCCGCATAATCAAACAGTATCTTATGCCATTCCCAAGGCATTGAAGCTTGCTGATATAGTTTATAAAGTGTTGTGCCATCCCATAATCCTCCTTTGATTTGAAAATCATCTTTATCACTGTTTAATGTGATGGTATCGGCTGTATATGTTTGTAGTTTTATTGCATCAGCCCCAACATATTTAGCTTGTTTTATAAGTTCTAGCGCATTCTCAATTCGTCCATTATGGTTAGCTGAAAGTTCAGCAATTACATATGGAGAATGCTGCAGGCCAATTTTACGACCTGCAATATTAATTAAAGGAGAATTATTCATTATCAGTTACCTTCATTGAGCCAATCATTTTTAATTAATCCGAAACACATAACATTGTGGTATTTTTCACCATCATAATAATGATCGCGTAAGATACCCTCTTGTTGAAAACAAAGTTTATTATGGAGATATAATGATCGATGATTGAATTCGATTACGCGCGCACTTATTTTGTATAGCCCTAATTCATTAAAAGCATATTGCATAACAGCTTTACACATTTGGCCCCCAACGCCTCGCTGGGACGATGGATCAACGTAAAATCCCCACTCAGCAATGCCACCTTGATCAACCGAGAATTGTGCAAAACCTCTCTTGATGTTATCACTTTCAAACATCAATAAGTGTTTATTATCATTGTCTTTAACTCTTTCAAACCATGACTCGTGATCTTGTAATGAAATAACATTGCTATTAAACATAAATTTTCTTACGAAATCATTATTACGCCACTGCAAAATAAGAGATAAGTCTTCTTGCTGCAGCTTTCCAACTTTATTAGGAGGAAAAAAATTTATTTTACTCATACCAAACTCTCCAATTCTCTCGCTACTTTATAAGTACCGTTGCCATCTGTGATCAATGAACAGGAAAGTGACATCTTATCTAACACTCCATCATGAGCATTTATAAAGTTAAACCATTCAGCAAGATCTTTTTTTACTTTTTCTACTGAGTCAATCACAAATGCTGCATTATTGATTGAAAGATTTTTCGCAATGACATTTTGATTATCAGCCACTACAATCATAATTGTTGGTACGCCCAAAGCACAGCGCTCCCACGCTGAAGAACCTGCTGCACCAATAGCCATATCACACTGGCTTAACAATAAAGCCATTTCATTAGTATCAACGTGTATATTCGTACGCCAGCTAATTTTTTCCGATATTGCTTTTACTTGTTCAAGCCATGGCGATTTCCCTCCCATAATGATAGTTAACTCACAATCATTAGGAAGATCACAATTTGAAAGTATATTCAGAACTTCAGATGTTACGTTATCTTTGTCAATCCCTCCAATTGAAATTAAGATAGATTTCAACTTACCTCTATTAGTATTTTTTAGACTAATATTTCGATATCGATGAAATTCTTTTCTCAATAATGAGTACTGCGAACCGTAAAGGGCAACACAATTTCTGGGAATTAATTTTTCGTAATTATGTGATGTTCGACCTTCATTCTGATCTAATAGAAAATCACTATTATGTTTCCGGTTCGCCAAATCATCTATAACAGCTATTTTAATTCCTATTTTTTTAAAATTATTTTCCCAGACTTCATCCAAAGCATAGTGATCAACAATCAGTAAATGAACATTGATATTTGATAGAATATCTAATGTTTGCACAGAATCCTCTTGCTGAGAACAACCTAACCAGCTTTCGTATTCATCTTTAAAATTAACTGATATGTTATTTATTTTAGGTAGACTAAGGCACGTATATCCTTTATTTTCAATTAAATTAATAACATTTCCCACATGTGGCTTAGTGACAAAATAACAAATAGCCCCTCTCTCAGTCATTTCTTCAGCAAGAGTCAAACACCTCATAACATGTCCAGTTCCGATATGCAGAGAGGCATCTACTCTAAAAACAATATTTTTGCCGATTAGCATGCTCAACACCGATTGAGTAGAAAGTAAAGTTGCTCAGCTCTCTCCCAATCTTCCTGAGTATCGATATCTTGTACACGTGTCCGAGGCAGAATGATTGGCACAGATAAGCTATTAAAAATAGGTTTTTGTTTGACCCATGATTCTGATTTCCCCCAATAAAATTGGCCAGCATCATGAAACGCATCCTCAAGGTCCTGTGAGCGTGTGGAATAATTTTCAGGGAAAAACATTTCCAATGAACCTTTGTGATTTAATCTGACTGCGCGTTGGATAGGAAAAGGGTATTGAGTTACTGAAAATGCGTAATCTGATTCTTTCTCATTTAATAATCTCAAACCTTCAATAAGATCATTAGCATTGATAAAAGGCGCCGTTGCGTAAATACAGCATGCTGCAACGACCTTATTAACATTTTCCTCAATCCAACTCACCGCATGAGAAATAACAGGCACAGTACCTGTGTAATCATCAGATAAATCTGCGGGCCTAAGAAATGGAACTTCCGCACCGTAATGTCGTGCAACATCTGCTATTTCAAGGTCATCTGTCGAAACAATGATTTTATCAAAAATAGCACTCTCTTTTGCACAAATAATGGAATGTGCAATCATTGGCAGACCGCAAAAATCGCGGATATTTTTCCTTGGTATCCGTTTACTTCCACCTCGAGCGGGTATTATTGCAACAATCATAATTTCAACGCTTCTTTAATGACATTAACAACTTCATCTTGCTGTTCTGTAGTTAAAGTTGGGTACATTGGAATACTGATTGCTTCCTGATAATATTTTTCAGCCTCAGGATAATCACCGACCTTGAAACCCATTTTTTCGTAATAAGGTTGTGTATGGACAGGAATATAGTGAAGGTTTACGATGATATTTTTACTACGTAAATAATTAAATACATCGAGATGCGTCACTTCAATTTTGTCTAATTCAAGACGAATCACATACAGATGCAAACCAGAGTAACTATCTTGATGCTGCCAGGGAGTTACCACCGGCAATTCAGATAATAACTTATTGTAACGATTTGCAATACTATGGCGCTTAGTTACATACTCATCTAGTCGTTCAATTTGACTTGATCCTAATGCAGCCTGGATGTCTGTCATTCGGTAATTATACCCAAGAGCAACCTGTTGGTAGTACCATGGCCCATCCATCACTTTTGTCATTAATTCAGGCTCGCGAGTGATGCCATGACTTCTCAGTAATCCCAACTTAACAGCCAGTTCGTCATCATTTGTTACTGCCATGCCACCTTCTGCAGTAGTGATTATTTTTACAGGATGGAAACTAAAAATCGTAATATCACTATACTCACAGTTGCCAATCGGCTTATCTTTATACCTTCCACCGATTGCGTGAGATGCATCTTCAATAATACGGAAACCATACTTTTTCGATAAATTATAAATGGCTTGCATATTACAAGGTTGCCCAGAAAAATGTACTGGAACAACAACTTTTGGCAGGCGGTTTTCCTTTTCTGCTAAAACGAGTTTCTCTTCTAATTTAATTGGACATAAGTTGTAAGTATCAGCATCTATGTCCACGAAATCGACTTTTGCTCCGCAATAAAGAGCACAATTAGCAGATGCTACAAACGTGTTAGGCGTGGTCCAAAGCCAGTCGCCCTGACCTAAATTTAATGCGAGGCAAGCAATATGTAAGGCTGAAGTCGCGCTATTTACTGCAAAAGCATGTTTTACATTACAATAGTTACTCACATCCTGTTCAAAACGTGTAATAGCAGGGCCTTGTGTAAGATTAGTGGATTTCAGAACCTCTACAACAGCATCTATATCGGCTTGAGTAATATCTTGTTGACCATATCTAATCATATTTAAACCTAATTATTCTCAATTTTGGATATCTATAGTTTTAGCTTTTCGTTTATCATTACTTGTTAAACGACCAGCAACGACGACGATAATGTATTCAGCTACACGACCGTGATTTGATAGTTAACGTTAAAGTCTTATATAAAAAGATATAAATAAATGCTGCCGTTAATCCAATTGGTATAGCAAAAACCGCATTCCACTTAGATGCGAAATATGAAGTCAGAGAAAACACAACTATTGATGTAATATGGCTATATATTATTGGCCTGTCGATCCCTCGGGCATACAATGCGTAATGAGCTATCATGCCAAATGCATTGAAAATTGTCGCCACTATTAAAATATAGTATATATCGAGATATTCGTAATAAATCGCTTTACCTGTCCACTGGAGAAGGTAAGGAATTACGATAATACTTACCAAAACAAAGAGTATTGTGATTACAACAGTAGAGACTGTCATTTTTAACATTTGCTGATTAAATTCTTTATGTTTTCTTTCTTGGTGAAGATTAATTAAAGTAGGATAGCTAAATGAAAATACTCCTGCATCAAGAAAAGTCATAAGAGTGCTGGCCATACCAATAAATAATACGTAAGCACCAACAATATCTAAACCATTTAGGCTTTGCACCCAATAACGATCAACCGTTTGTATACCTCTCAATGCCAACGTTGCGATTAAAAAAACACCGCTTGTTTGAATGCCTTTTTTAATCCATTGATAATCAATTTTATTTTTCCAACCACCCATCCCTACTTTTTTCAAACAAATAGAACTGATTGAAAATGTTACAATACCCGAAATTAACCAAAAAGCGAAAACAAAATCAAGTGTTCTCAATGTCGGATAAAATATCATTAGTATCACAACAGCTATTGCCCAAAATCCTTGCCTGAGAAAAAGCATCATGCTGGCAACAGTTTGCCGATGAATGGCAACGAGTAGACGCGAAACTTCCTGATTCAAATGTTCAAATATTAAGATTGCAAAAAACCAAATTGATTGCGCAACAGTTATTTTTTGGCTTAACGTAGCAACTACTAAAACCAAAAAAAGCACTAAATATAAAAGCGTCGATACTAAAGCTTGATTTTTAAGAAACCCCCCCCACAACCTCTTATCGGTTTTGATAATTTCGCGTGTGGTGTAAACATAAAAATCTAAACCAACAAAATATAATGCATATCCAATAGTTGCAGTAAATATTCCATACACACCTAGCAGAGATGGTTCTAAATATTTTGCCAAAAAGAACACAAATAGAAAACGACTAACTAAAGTCCCCCCCCTTAAGGCTATATTAAAAATTCTTTTATTCATCATTCAACCTACATTCTCATCGAGATCAGTAACTTATTGCAATCCATTGCTCTCCTGCTTTTTTCTCTTTGTAGAGAGCAATTACATTTGAAGCTACCAAGTGAAGCTATAGTCTTGTTATGTGTGCTGAATCAAGTTATTTATGTGATTTTTAGCAATGCTACCGCCCCTGGCTTACGGCAACCACCTGCTCTTGAACTGACGATAATTTTTTTAAAGACAAACCCTCTCTGTTTGTCAGCCTTTTTATAACTAGCTAATAGATCCAAGCCGCAAAAAAACTTAAGGGAGCGCGCAGGCGTCTCGCTTTAAAATACTCTGCCTATTGAGTGTTAACTGGCAGAGTCCGGCTGTGTAAACACTGTACAAGTCGAGCATTTATCAGCCAATTTTTTTGAGGATCCCCTTACCTTTAGCCGATAAGTTTAACTAATTCTGTAAATAAAAAAAGGCCTCTGTTTCCAGAAGCCATTTACGAAAGAATTTTATTGATAAAACATTAATGTGAATAGCACCAATCGAGAATTCAATTTGATGGATTACTCAAACCCGTTCGGATTCTTCGACTGCCAGTTCCACGTATCGCGCATCATCGCGTCGATCCCACGTGTAACCCGCCAATCCAGCTCATTGTTGGCGAGCGTTGCATCGGCCCAGAAGGCTGGCAAGTCGCCGTCACGGCGCGGTTTGAACTCAAACGGAATCGGCTTGCCAGAGGCTTTCTCAAACGCCTTGATCATCTCCAGCACCGAGAAACCAACGCCGCCGCCAAGGTTGTAAGCTTTGTAGCCTTCAACTTTAGCCAGGTGATCGAGCGCCTTCAGGTGCCCTTCTGCCAGGTCGACAACGTGGATGTAATCGCGCTGAGCGGTGCCATCTGGCGTGTCGTAATCGCCGCCAAACACGCCCAGCTTTTCCAGACGGCCAATCGCCACCTGTGCGATGTACGGCAGCAGGTTGTTCGGGATGCCGGTTGGGTCTTCACCGATTTCACCAGATTCATGCGCGCCAACCGGGTTGAAGTAGCGCAGCGCGATAGCTTTGAAGTTCGGATCCGCTTTAGCGAAATCGCGCATCACGAATTCAATCATCAGCTTTGAGGTGCCGTACGGGCTGGTGGTGCCACCGATTGGCGTGGTTTCCACGTAAGGAACCGGCGCATCTGCACCATACACGGTAGCAGAAGAGCTGAAGATGAAGTTCCACACGCCAGCAGCGCGCATCTCTTCCAGCAGCACCACGGTGCCCGCTACGTTGTTTTCGTAGTATTCCAGCGGCATGCGCGTGGATTCGCCCACGGCTTTCAGCGCGGCGAAGTGAATCACGGCACTGATATCGTTGCTGGCAAACAAGTCACGCAGACACGCACGATCGCGAATATCGCCTTCAACGAACACCGCTTTCTTGCCCGACAACTTTTCCACGCGGTTAATGGCTTCGCGGGAAGCATTGCAAAGGTTATCCAGGACCACAACGTCGTCGCCGCGCTCTAACAACGCCAGCACCGTATGGGAGCCGATGTAACCTGCCCCGCCCGTTACCAAAATAGCCATGTGTACTCCTTTAAACCGCGCGAATGGCGCGGTAGAGAATGAGGAAGCTTATTTCGCCAGGATTTTCTGAATAGATTCGCGGAAATCACGGCCCTGTGCGTTGTTACGTAAGCCATAAGAGACGAAGGCCTGCATGTAACCCAGTTTACGGCCACAGTCATAGCTGGTACCGGTCAGCAGTTGCACATCTACCGGCTTCTTCTTGCTGAGCGATGCGATGGCATCCGTCAGCTGGATACGACCCCATGCGCCCGGCTCAGTGCGCTCCAGCTCTTCCCAGATATCCGCAGAGAGCACGTAACGGCCAACGGCAGTCAGATCAGAATCGGTTGAACCGGCTTCTGGCTTCTCAACAAAGCTGGTGATGGTGCTGATGTCGCCTGGGTTATCAATTGGCTCTTCAGTGGTCAGCACGCCGTATTCGGTCAGGTCTGCACCCGGCATGTGTTTCGCCAGCACCTGGCTGTGGCCGGTATCTTCGAAGCGAGCAACCATCGATGCGAGGTTATAGCGCAGGTGGTCAGCGGTTGAATCATCCAGCAGCACGTCTGGCAGCACCACGACAAACGGGTTATCGCCGATCATCGGACGCGCGCACAAAACAGAGTGGCCCAGACCCAGCGGGTTGGCCTGACGCACGTTCATAATGGTCACGCCTGGCGGACAGATTGACTGTACTTCGCTCAGCAGCTGACGCTTAACGCGCGCTTCGAGCAGCGCTTCCAGCTCGTAAGTGGTATCGAAGTGGTTTTCCACTGCATTTTTGGAAGCATGGGTGACCAGCACAATCTCCTTGATGCCCGCCGCGACGCATTCGTCAACAATGTATTGAATCATTGGTTTATCGACGATTGGCAGCATCTCTTTCGGAATGGCTTTGGTCGCAGGAAGCATATGCATACCGAGACCTGCAACGGGGATTACTGCTTTAAGCTTGGTCATATTTATTCCATTTCATGAAGTGAATGCGTGAGGTCGATTATGCAGGATCGGCCGGTCGAGCAAGTATAATCTTAATCTGAAAAACCGGCACTAACTCTCTGTCGCGCCATCAAAAAACGCCAATTTGCCCTTCAACTGCAGCTTGATTTACCAGGCAATCGGCTACGCTAAACCGCTGAAAAACAGTGGAAGGATTGGGTCAACATTGCGACGAGTGAGACCAGAGATTTTCAGAATAGTGAGGTGAGAAAATAGTCCTGCGGAAATGAACAGGGTTCGCACTCATGCGAACCCTGGGAAGATGGCAGGGTCACCCGCCTGGGTGACCACGACACAATTACAGCATGCCTTCAAACCATTCCGGCATGACGAACAGATTGAAATGATTTACCAGCATCATCAGACCAACAAACACCACCGACACCGAAACCCACTGGCGCGCATACGGCATAAAGCGGATGCCAATCACCGGTTTGATGAAGAATGGATGCGCGAAGGCCGAAATCAGCACCTGCGAGATCGACAGCGTCAGCGCTACATACAGCACGTTCGGCCAGATGTAGGTGGTCGCCAGCACAGCCACCACCACCAGGCTGGCAACAATGTTCCAGTAAAACTCAACGTTGGTGCGCCCGTTAGCCTGTGAGATCGCACCGGTTAAGCCGCCCATCGGACGCAGCATGCCGAACAGCAGCATCAGCGGAATGAGATGGTAAACCTGTTCATGTGCAGGACCGTACAGCACGCGGACAATCACCGGTGACAGAATGCCAATCGCCAGATACATCACGCTGCTGAATAGCATGATGACGAAGGTGCCCTTCAGAAACAGCTTTTTCAGTTGCTCAGGATCGTGCTGCTTCTCAGCAAAACGCGGCAGCGCCAGGCGGTTAATCACCGGCGAAACCAGTTTTAGCGGCTGCAAGATCAATTCTTTTGCCAGCGAGTAGATCCCCAGCATCTCGGCGCCCATCACTTTGCCGACGATCAGCGCATCCGCCTGGGTACGCAGCTGGTTAATGGTTTGCGAACCGAGCTGATACACGCCGTAACGCACTGCGCTAACAAAGGTTTTGCCGTCGAATTCCCAGGTTGGACGCCACGACTTCTCGCCGAAATAGATCATGCAGAGAATGCGCGTGAAGGCGTTGATGAACAGGCCAAGAATCGCCGCCGCCACGGTTAACGAGGTGTAATACAGCATCGCGACGGTGCACAGGAAGGCAAACAGCTTGGTGGCCATCTCAATCTTTGCCAGCGTCACCATGCGTTTGGTTTTCACATAGTGCGCCTGATACTGCGACAGATGTCCCAGCACGAGGAAGTTGAGGCTGGTGAGCATGATCAAACCCACCAGCTCCGGCAGGTGATAGAACCACGCCACCGGATAAGCGATCGCCAACATAATCAAGCCGGTGCAGAAACTGAGCGAGACGTTCACCCAGTAAATGGTGCTCTGCTCGCGGCGATTAATATCCTGGCGATGCACGATGTAGCTGCTCATGCCCATATCCTGCAGCACGGTCGCCACCGCCAGAATCGCATTGATGATCGCCAGTAAACCCAGCTCGTGCGTTTCGAGTTTGCGCGCCAGTACGGCGAGCTGTAACACCTGAAGCAATGCGGCAAAACAGGTACTACCAAACAGCCAAACGGCCTGTTTTTTTAATCCGCTCACACCATGCGCTCCAGAATTTTCGCCAGCTCACCGTAGGCGATGTGCTGATTGAACTCGGTTTCGACTTTCTGCCGCGCTGCCGCGACTACCGGTGCCACATCGACATCCCCGCGCGACAGACGCAGCAGCGTGGCCGCCAGCTCGTCCGGATCGTTTTCCGCCACCAGCCAGCCGCTGACGTCATTCTCAATCAGCTCAGGAATGCCGCTGTGATAGGTAGACACCACCGGTAAACCCACCGCCATCGCTTCCATCAGCGCCACCGGAATGCCTTCCATATCGCCATCCGCAGCGGTTTTGGACGGCAGCAGGAAGATATCCGCCTCGTTCAACGCCTGACGAATCTCATCCTGCGGCTTAAAGCCCGGCATGGTGACGAACTCCTGCAATCCGGCGCGCGCAATATGCTCGCGCATCATGCCATCCTGCTCGCCGTTACCGATGATGGTGAACTGGAACTGGCCGCCGTTATTGCGCAGGATTTCGCTGGCTTTCACTGCCACATCCAACCCTTTCTTCTCGGTCAAACGCGCGACGGAAACGATGCGCAGCGGTTGATGGAACGCTTCACGCGGACGGAAGTTAAACTTCTCCGGCTCGATCCCCATGCGTGTCACGCGTACCTTCTCACGCGGACAACCCATCTCAATCAGCTTGTTCTCCCACAAGTGGCTGATAGGCAGCATCAACTCGCTCTGTTTGAACAGGTTGATGTAGTCGAGCTTGTGCTCTTCGAGGATGTGGCGACGCGAAATATCCGCGCCGTGGAACACCGTCGCTTGCTTGCCTTTCAACACGCCGAGTTCGCGCAGCTTGTTGGCCAGCGCGCCGGCATAGCCGAAGTGCACCAGAAACACATCAGCGGTATAAGGCTGCTTGGTGTTGGCGACAATTGCCGGCAGCAGCAGTTTGCTGGCCTGTGCGCCATAGCGACGCACATTCAGCGACTTAAGTAGCGCGCCTTTGGTGATTTTCGGCAGTATCAAGCCGATACGCTGCGTTAGCTTATCGAGGTTGGATACTTTCTCTTCCGGCAGTAAATAGTGGGTTTTCGCTGCCAAATTGTAGTCATCGAACGCAGCGTGGCGATTGATCATATCGCCTGGGAACACGGAGATAATCTCCACGTCGTAGCCTGCGTCGATGAAATGCGTCACCTGATTGAGCACAAACGTCTCAGAGGCAACAGGAAAACGCATGGTGAAAAAGGTCAGCTTCATCACTTCACCCCAGGACGTTGAGAATTTCTGCTGTAATGCGGTTACCAATCTCACGCTCCTGCGCCACCGCGGTATCAACTTTGTGTTTCACGTTGTCGTAGTCGGCCAGCACCGTCTGCACTTTGTCGATGAGTGAACCGTCCATCAGGCTCTGCACATCGGTGGCCATCTGTGGCAGGCCGAGCTGTTTCATCACGCCGAGCGATTTGTGCTCGTAGTTGATGGCCACGGCTGGCGTACCAAAGTTCATGGAGATGATGGCGGAGTGCAGGCGGGTACCAATGGTCAAATGACAATGGCTGAGCAGGATGCCGAGTTCGAGGTCGTTGAACTCGTCCATGATGACATGGTAATGCTCGGGATGCTCGACATGATCGCGCAGCGTCAGCGCCACCATGCGGTCGTCTTTCGCGTAGCTGTCGATACCTGTACAGGTAGAAAACGCAACCACCTGATAACCTTCGGCAATCATCGCGTTGATCACGCGGCCAAAGGCAGCTTCATACTCTTTCTGCGTCACGCCGAGACGTTTATCAAACGGCGCCAGTTCACGCACGGTAATCGCAATGGTTTTACGCGCGCTGATAATCGCCTGCCAGTGCAGCAGGTTATGGCTAGGATTCGCCACTTCACGCGCCTGAACCAGGAACGCGGTATCAACGCCCTTCTTAACTTTGCTGGTGGTCACACCATCTTGTTTCAGACGATCGTGGCTCACCTCTTCGCGCAGCACCAGGCTGTCGACGCGATCGAACACAAAGTTTGCCAGCGCATTAACGCGCGGGTTTTCAAACGGTCCTACCGAGTGGCCAACCATATGCAGCGGCTTTTTCGCCATCAGCGCACAGAGCGCGTGGTCGAACTGCGTTACACCATACAGGTCGACGAAGAACGATCCGCCAACCTGGATGATTGCATCATATTGCGCGAGGCTTTGGGTGAAGGCCGCCAGGTGCGGTGGCACCGAGAACGATTTGTATAAACCGCCTTTGCCCAAGTGCGCCATCATGATGTCCGGCATCAGACGGTTCGCCACTTTGCGCTTGAGGCTGCCCACCAAACCCTTGCCCGATTTGCTGTTGTGCAGGAACAGGGAATCCTGCTGGATGTGCTGCTGCAGTAAATAGCCAGAGCTTGTTGGATAACGGCTGATGACATCGATATCCAAATCCGCGCGCGCAGATTTGAGCGAATCAATCAGTCCTCGTAAAATCGCGCCATCCCCGCGATTTCCACAGGTATGGTTTCCTACCAATAAGATTTTCATAAAAAAACTCCGGAAAAATTTTTGTAATTTTACAAGCCGCCAATAACCGCACTGGCAAAATGAACTCTGTGTTAAATGACTGCAATGGGAGTAAACCCCAAAAAAGTGCTGCTAAATGCATTTCTATTCAATACTGCTCACAAATTATGCATATTCCGTAGCGGCGCAATTTATTGCGCAATAAATTGCGCCGCTACGTTAGGTTCCTACGTGTTACGACTTAATGGCGAAATACGGCATCGCAACTTGCTCGCCATTAATGACGACGGAAATAAACCCTTTAGGCTCACGCGCATCCACCTGTTCCGGCTTCAGCGCGCGCGACGCCAACAGCAAATCACCCTGCTCGTTACCGCCGACGCCGGCTTTGCCGTTGTGCAGGCTGAAGCGCTGCGGCGCCTGTTGCGCACCGCTGCCCGGCGCACCTTTATCCATCACAGCATCAACGCGCGCACAGCGACCGGTCAGGAAGCGATCCTTGGCGGTGCTTTTAATCAACACCGCGGTGGTCGGCGTCCAGCCCGCCAGCTTGACGTACACCTTGGTGTCCGTTTCTGTGCGCGGTTCGAAACGTACATCCACCACCGGCGAACTGCCTTCGGCTGACCAACTGGCTTCCGCTTTACTCTTCTTGCGCTGCAGATGGATCACCGTACGTCCGCCAGTGCCTTTGCCGTCGATAAGATCCATCAGCGGTTGATTGGCGGTACCGTTACTGAACTGCGACTGACCAAACACTTCGATTTCCCAGCTATCACCCACCGCTGGCGAATAGAAGTTGCCCAGCTCAAACCAGGTCTCCTGGTTGGTGTTATTGGTGAGGCGGAAACGTGAAGTGATGTAGTTGTATTTCAGGCTGCCGTCGATAGCGACGCCATAAGATTCAACGCGCGTGGAACCCATCTCCCAAATATTCAGCCAGCGCTCACCTTCCAGCGAGTTATCAATCCAGCTGCCTGCCTGTAAGTTGGTCTGACGCATATTCAGGCGCGAGTTGCGCGCATTCAGCGGGTTCTTACAATCCTCAATGCTTAACGCATCAACAATCCACTGCCCGTTCGAGATATCGCCAGGAAAATCGCTGTGTTCAATCCAGCCGTTGTGAATGATCGATTGGCTACAGCGCGGCAGGTTCAACACCATGCCGCCTTTACAGTGCTGCGCATTAAAGTTGGAGAGCTCAATCGCGGTGCTGTGATCCCACGCACCGGCCTTTTGACCTGACCAGCTGGCTTTAATCACATCACCGGTACAGGCGTTGGCGTACCACTGGTCGATTTTACAATCCAGCGTATCCAGCAGGCTGAGCGAGACGCCGCCTACCTGATTGAAGCGCAAGCACGCGCCACGGAAGAACTGGCCGCCCGGACAGGTATTGCGGAACAACCCCTGTTTATTCGGACGCTTGTCGGTGTTGCCATTGAAGTTCAGGTTGGAGATTTCAGTCCAGCGCGCATTTACCTGGAACAGGAATTCGGAGCGGCCATCGGAAACCAGCGTGGTCGCCGGGAAATAGCCAAAGTTGACCATGGCACCGGAAATACGGAAGAAGCGACGTTGCGTATCACCGAAATCACACTCGGACACGAAGAATGTGCCCGCCGGGAACTGCACGCAGATTTGCTGGCTGGCATCAATCGACCACTGATACATGGCTTTGATCGCCGGTGCAGTATCGGTTTTGCCATCGGCGATGGCACCGAAATCAAACAGCGTCAGACGATTGAAGTCTTCTACCACGCGACGCCAGGCGAAACCGTTGCCGCTGAAGTTCACACCGCCATCATCTTTGGCATCGCCAAAGGTGCCGACAAACTCACCGCCGCCCACTTCCAGCCCTTCATGCCAGCTTTTCAGCTTAATTTTGGCACCGGCAAACAGCGGACGGGTTTTACGCAACTCCTCCACCGACGGAATTTCACCGATCAGCTGATAACCGTTCGGCTGCGCCAGTCGCTGGCTGAAGTTGCTTTGGTTAGGACGCGATACATCGCTGATCGAGAACAGCGTGTTGCCCTGATCGTCCTCGACGACCATTGAGTGCGCAGGATTGGCAATCAACGCGGCATTATCATGAATAAACTGCGCGAAGTTACCCTTGTTCAACGCAATCGGCTGACTGATTTGTGACACTTTGCCATTGGCATCGCGCAGGAATACCGGGATTTGATTGCCGGTTTGGCTGGCATCGCTGCCCGCCTTACCAATCCACAGTTTGCCTTCGAAGTTCTGCCAGAACTGCGGCGGCATGGTATAGACGTTTTCTGGCGTCAGAATCGGCACATCGCCCTGCGGAACGCTGGAAGGATCGACGGCTTTCAACGTTGGCTGACCACTTTTTGCGGCGTAGCTGGAAAACGCGCTGACTGAGAGCGCGGCAACAATGGAGGAGGCTGCGGTCTGCAAGACTTCTCTTCTTTTCATGCTTCAATTCCCGTGGTTATGCGGCCAAAAAGGATTCCCGAGGCACGATAATTGGCACTAAACAAGCGCGAGCCAGCTCTGTTTGATCTGGTTACCGTCAAATTTGAGCGCGGTTTCTTTGGTTTTTTCACTCATGGCGTAGAACAGGCCATCATCACTGGCGAGCTGCTCCATGCGCTTGATAAACATGGCTTTATCATTCATCGGTACCAGGAAGCCATCTTCACCGTGGTTGATAATCTCCTGCGGCCCGGTTGGGCAGTCGTAAGCCACCACCGGCAGCGACCAGGATTTGGCTTCCAGCAGCACCAGCGGCAAACCTTCATAGCGCGAGGTCATCAGCGCCATGTCACTTTCGCGGTAGTAATCGTTGATGTTGCTGACTTTGCCGACGAAGTTGACGCTGTTAGTGATACCCAATGCAGCCGCCTGATCGTGCAACTGCTGGCGCAGTTCGCCGTCACCGGCAATCACCAGTTTCCACTCCGGGTGTTTCTTACTGAAATCAGCCCAGATATCCAGCAGCAGATCGAAACCTTTTTGGTTATCGAGACGCCCAACCGCTAACGCCTGGCGGCTACGCGTCTGGCGTTGAAACGCTTTGTACACCACGGGATTGGGGATTTGCTGACTGGCGATGTTCCAGCGATTAAACACCTGATGATCTTTGTCGGTTAAAACAATCACCTGGTCGTAGTAGCGCAGCATCAGCCACTTCAGCAGCTTGATCGGTTTACTAAACGAATTAATTGCAATGTGTTCGCAGGCATAGGCTTTGAAACGCTTTTTCTTTAGTGCCATCAGGTTCCAGAACGCAAACATCACGCTCAGGCGGCCCATGCTGATCAGGAATACGCTGTCGAAGCCTTCCTGATGAATGCTAGCGACGGCGCTTTTAATCGGGTTGCTGTGGCCTTCAAAGCTGACAATTTTCTTTACCCGATCGAACGGATAAAAGGTTTTGCCGTTGCCTTCCAGCGAATAAATGGTGACTTCATGCTGCTCGCCAAGGCACTCAGACATAAAGTTGCAGATGTTTTCCGTGCCCGCATACGAGTAGGCATCTTTAATCACCAAAACGATCTTTTTCATAAAATCCTTTCCACCTCAAAAATACCGAATAAAGAGACCCAAATCATTCGTGGCGCAGCAAGGCGGCAAGTGCGTTCATCCCCGGGAGCTTACTTCAGTAAGTGACCGGGGTGGACGTGCGCGGCCAACGCGGCTGCGGCGCGAAGGATGCCGGGTCTAACGATGCTTCAGAGCGAAGAGGACGCCATTAACCATGTACCACGTGTAATAGTAATATACTTTTAACGGATTGTTTTTATAGATAATTCTTAATAGTTCGAGGTGCCACTTCGCCGCTTTATTTTTGTTGCGCGACAGTGAATCGCCCAACTCGTAATAGTTGACCAGGGTTTTCTGGATCACGCGGGCTTGTTTGTAGCGGAGGAACAGCTCATAGAGGAACAGGAAATCTTCGTGGCCTTTGCGCTGGAAGAAGATGCCCTGCGGAGGACGGCGGAAACACACTGAAGAGAAGCACACGCGATACTGCTTCTTCACGAAGTTTTCCTGCTGCAGGTAGGGTTTGTTGTAGTTAATGTCGTGATCGGCAGTTTTGGTTTTGTAGTGATAATGCGTGATAACAAAATCGTCACCCGCGGCAATCGCAGCGGCCTGTTCGGCCAGCTTTTCCCCATGCCACTCATCATCGCTATCGAGGAAAGCGATAATCTCTTCTTGCGCCGCGCGCAGACCGACATTGCGGGTTTCCGCCGCACCGAGATTCTTCTCATTATCGAGGATGGTAATGCGCGCATCCTGACACTGCTCACGCACCACGGCGAGAGAGTCATCGGTGGATTTATCGTTAATCAGGTAAAGATGCCAGTCGCTGTAGGTCTGATTGCGGATCGAATCCACCGCACGCAGTACCGTATTTCGCGCGTTATACATCGGCATCACAATACCGATGGTGCCAACATGATTTGTCATTTGTCTACCCGGAGTTTCAGGAACCAAAAAATTGCCCCCGTGATGGGAGCAAGTGAAAGTCTAAAAAAATGTGAATCAGGAAACGGCTCTTCTACCGGAAAAGCGCGACTTCACCTTATCGAGCAAGCGATTCATGAAGTAGGCGCGGTTATCACGATTGGTGAGGAAGAAGTAGCGCGCAAAGCTGAGACTGGCTTGCAGCGATTTACCATCCATCTTGTAGCGCAGCGGCAGCTTGAACGCTTTGTAGGTATGGATATCGCGCGTCGTCAGATGCGGCTTCATGGTATCCAGCCAGAAGAAGGAGTATTTCACCGACTCGCCTTTGTGCTTGGAACCAAATTTGGTCACCAGATGGTAAGTCGCCAGCGGCTGGTCGATCATCACGAAGGCGTAACCCATGCGATCGGCACGGATGCAGAAATCGTAATCCTGATGGCGGATATAACGCGCATCAAACTGAATCTGCGCGGCATCTTCACGCTTCAGCACAATGGTGCTGGTCTGAATAAAGCCGTAACAGCCAAACAGATATTCCGCCACGGTTTCGTTTTTACCGGGCGGCTGCATCGGCATCACCTTCAGGAAGCTGCCATCCTGATGGATGTTCACCTGGCTAAAGATGACGTAGCGTGATTTGCCCTGCGCCTCCAGTTTGGCGATGGTTTCACTGACCGTCAGCAGCTTGTCCGGGTGCCACTCATCATCAGCATCAAGAAAGCTGATAAAGTCGCCCGTGGCCAATTCGATACCTTTATTACGGGCGCCGGCGCCGTTGAGTTTGACCTCAGACAGCTCCAGTTTGATGTCCAGATCCTGATAACGCTCACCGCGTACCACCTGCGCCAGTTCGGCCGCATCGGCCGATTTGTCATCCACAATAATCACTTCAAAATTGCGGTAAGTTTGCGCTCTGACGCAATCTAGCGTCGTTACAATCGATTTCGACGCGTTATACGCGGGAATTACAATTGAGAAGCGGATGTCCTGCATTGCCAGCACCTCTTAAACAGCTGTTCCAGATTCAACGGTAACGCGTTCAGCCCTGAGAAAGGAATCGGCTTTGCTCTGAAAAATCATGCCGTTAGTTTCTTTTCTCATTAAGACTGTACGTACCATCACGGGAATACCTAAGACTGTGCTGTGTGTATGTGTAAGGATGCAAAACGCACCCCTTAAATTGCTCACCGGTCGCCATTGATGGCGCCCCTACAAGGCGTAGGGTGCGCATTGTTGCGCACCTGGCTTAACCCCTATTCACCATAAAAAAGGGGCGGTAAACCGCCCCACATGGTTACTGCTTAGCTCTTGGTCTCTTTGCCGTATTCATAGTTGTAATAGTCGTAGCCATAACCGTAGGCATTCGACGCTTTACGTACTACGGCGTTGAGGATCACGCCTTTAATTTCGATGCCGTTCTGCGCGAAGCGCTTGTAGCTGACATCCAGTTCTTTGCTGGTGTTGGTTTCGAAACGCGCCACCATCAGCGATGTACCTGCCAGCTTACCGATGATTGAAGCATCGGTGACGGCCAGAATCGGTGGCGTATCGATCAGTACCAAATCGTAGTTCTTGCTGGCCCAATCAAGCAGCTCGCTCATACGACGGTGCATCAGCAGCTCAGACGGGTTTGGTGGCACCTGGCCACGCGGCAGGAAGTCGAAGCCGTAAACGCCCTTCTGAATCATCGCCGGTGAGAACTCGCTCTTACCTGACAGCACGTTAGACAGGCCAGATTTGTTATCCGCACCCAGCAATTCATGGGTATAGCCGCGACGCATATCACCATCGATGAACAGCACACGCTGACCCGCTTTTGATACCAGCGTTGCCAGGTTGGCACAGATAAAGGTTTTACCAATGCCTGGGCTAGCGCCGGTGATCATCAGGATATTGTTTTTCGCTTCCATCATCGCGAAGTGCAGGCTGGTACGCAGGCTACGAATCGCTTCGATGGACAGGTCAGTTGGATTACCCAACGCCAGCAGCGTGTTGTGCGGGTCACTCTTCTCTTTGTGACCGCGACGCGCCAGCGCTTCGGTATCTTTCTTACGCTGCCATTCGGAGAGCGGTACGCTGGCATAGACGTTCATGCCCAGCTCTTCCAGCTGCTCTGGGTTGTCGATACCGTGATGGAACAGCGCTTTCAGCAGCACCAGACCGACCGACAGCATCAGGCCCAGAATCAGACCGGCAGCAATGATCAGCGCCTTCTTCGGTGCAACAGGACTTGCGGCTGTTTCAGCACCATCAATGATACGTACATCACCCACGGTACTGGCTTTACTGATACCCAGCTCTTGCTGACGATTCAGCAACTGCATGTAGATTTCCTGACCTGACTGCACATCACGCGTCAGACGCAGAATCTCTTGTTGCGTTTGCGGCATGCCGGCAATTTTCTTGTTCAGCTGTGCCTGCTCGCCTTCCAACGTTTTGCGTTTTTCCAGCAGGGCGCGGTAGGTCGGGTGATCCTTCGTGAACAGCTGCGATACTTCCGCTTCACGGAACGTCAGCTCGTTCAGCTGAGTCTGCACGCTGACAGAGGAATCCAGCGCAGATTTCGCTTCCAGCGACATATCTACCGACTCGTTCTGACGACGGAAGGTATTCAGCTTATCTTCAGCATCATCCAGCTTAGCGCGTACGTTCGGCAGCTGTCCGCGCAGGAACTCAAGGCTCTTCTCTGCTTGTTCGGATTTGCGCTCTACGTTCTGCAGCAGGTAATTATTGACAATCTGGTTCAGGATGCGGCTGGCCTGCTCTGGATCTTCGTGTTGGAACTCTAGACCCAACACACCGGTGGCTTTGCCTTTATCGGCTACCGTCAACGCGCCCAGAACGTTTTTAATCGCCTGCAAATCAGTGAGTTTGGTGACATTGAAGCTGGTGCCTTCATCCGCCTGAATATCACTCACCAGCATAGTCACATCGCCATGCTGCTCCAGCTGACCAACACGACCTTTAAACAGCTCATCACCATCGTTGGTGACGGTATAGGTATCCGGGCCGGTGACTTCCAGCTGCACGGTACGCTTTTCGATTGTGCGTGGAATTTCCAGGCGCGAAATAGCGATATTGGCCGGCTTGTTGCCCATCAGGCGTGACAAACCTTTACCAATCACCGGGAAGTAGTTCTGCTGTACCACAGTATCCAGACCGAGGTCGTTTACCGTTTTACCCAGCACCATACGCGACTCAACAATCTGAATCTCGGTATCGGAAGCCGGCGTAGCGGGCAGCACGTCCTGCAGTTCGTTCAGAACCGATGCGGTGTTCTTCTGCTCAACCTGCACCATGGCATCGGCGCTGTAGATTGGCGTGGCAAACAGTGTGTAGAGGGTCGCCACCAGCATGAAGAATGCGGTAACGGCAACAATGATCCAGCGATGATCAATCAGCTGTCCCACAAGATGCGCCAGATCCCATCCATTCGAATCTTCCTTTGGCGCGGTCATAACCTTGTTTTTGATATTCATGGATAATCCCAACTATCGGCTTAATACGTTGACCCATTTCTGGGTAGCGTTTTCCAGTAACCCGTAGACCTCTTCAAAGGCCTCGCGACTTTTTTTGTACGGATCCGTAATTTCCTGTTGGTTGAGCCAGTGCCCAAGCAGCATGGTTTTTCCGCGTGCGGCTGGATCGATGCGATTCACCTGCTCAACGTGCCGCTTTTCCATTACCAGAATCAGGTCGTAGTCACGGCACATACTGGCCGTTAACTGCTGCGCCTGATGGCCTTCGAGCGACACGCCGTGTTCGGCGGCGACATCAATGGCCTTCTGGTCCGCCGGATAGCCTTGCAGAGCACCCAGCCCTGCAGAAGCGATCCGGAGATTAGGTAGCGCGCGCTTGAACAGACGCTCCCCGGTGGGGGAGCGGCAAATGTTGCCGACGCAGACGACTAACACGGACTTAATCATGGCGGACCCTTAGTCCGACCAGTTACGGAAACGAAGTGCCGCGGAGCTGGCATCATCAACACCCACGATGGTCGGCAGCAGGCCTGAAATCACACGGTTCCAACGGGTAATTGGCGTGGCGGTGACGTAGACGATGTCGTACGGCTCAAGCTGGAATTCGGTGCCCATCACCATCGAAGCCGCATCTTTGGTATTCAACTGATAGATGTTGGCAATCTTGGTGCGGTTGGTGCCACGAATTGGACGAATAACGAACACACCGGTGGCATCAGAAGTGGTCTGATCCATACCTTGCGAGTTGCCCAGCGCTTCAGCCAGAGTCATGCCGCTGCGGTCCATCTTCAGCGTTGACTGCTGCTTCACTTCGCCCATCACAAAGACTTTCAGATCATCGTTACGCGGAACGTACAGAATGTCGCCCGGATAGAGCAGATGGTTTTGGCTCAGGTCGCCATTTTGCATCAGCGCCTGCAGCGAAATACGTTGTTCTTTACCGTTGTGCGTCAGCACCACGTTGCGCCAGTCAGCGTCAGCGGCCAAGCCGCCGGCGGCGTTAACCGCATCAAGCACGGTGAGCGGCACGTTGGTGATTGGCTGCTGTCCCGAGGTGGTCACAGAACCGGTGATGTAGGCTTTCTGCGAACGGAACGAGGCCACGTTAACGTCAACCTGTGGGCTTTCAATGAACTGTGCCAGACGACGCGCCACTTCGGTGCGGATCTCGGTCACGGTACGGCCCGCGACGCGGACTTTACCAATGTATGGGTAGAAGATCGTGCCATCTGCCTGCACCCAGTTACCGGTGTCGCTGGCGCTACGGTACTGGCCCGCTGGCGTCGTTAACTCTGGGTGATCCCAGACGGTAACGTTAAGCACGTCACCCACGCCGATGCGGTATTCGTAGCTCTGGATCTCATTTTGCAGCAAGGGGTTAGCCTGCGCGACTAACGGCTTCGGACGCATCTGTTCAACCAGACGCGGCGTGAGCGGGAAGACGTTTACATATTTGTCGATGTCATAGTTGCTATCCTGTTGCTCAATGACATCTTTTCCACTGGTGGAAAGGTGAGAACCCGGTTCAATGGTACATCCGGAGAGAAAAGTCGCGGATACCAGTAAAGGTATCAATTTAATTTTCATTATCATCTGATTCTTCGCTATCAGTTAATGATTGATAGAGGCGAAATCGCCCGCTGTGTAAGCGTCTTACAAAAAATTAATGTGACGGGTTAAACACTGAAACTGTGGGTCATTATTATTCGCTCCCTTGGTTTTATGTTGTCACCGTGTCTAAAGACGACATCAATTAAAGTGGGTATTTCATCAACCGGCAAATAACCCGTTTTAATCGGGTGCATTTACGGCTGTTGTTTATATCACGACACACCCAGCACCGGCAGTTTTCAACCGGGGACGTTGCTGCCCTTCCCCGGCCTCGCTGTCTATCAATAGGCGCCATCGCGTTTAAGCACTACGCCAACCGTTTTAAACAGAATCGCGATGTCATTCCACAGCGACCAGTTCTTCACATACCACGAGTCGAAATAGACGCGCGTTTCATAGTCAACGTCGTTACGACCGCTAACCTGCCACAATCCCGTCATGCCTGGTTTTGCCATCAGGTAATAATCGACGTCACCCGCATAACGGCACAGTTCATCTTCAATCACCGGGCGGGGACCGACCAGGCTCATATCACCACGAACCACGTTCCACAGCTGCGGCAGCTCATCCAGACTGGTTTTACGGATGAAGTGGCCGACTTTGGTAATGCGCGGATCGTTCTTCAGTTTGAAGTCTTTATCCCACTCGGCGCGTGCCACCGGATCGGTACGCAGTACCTCTTCCAGCACCTCTTTCGAGTTGATCACCATTGAGCGGAATTTCAGGCATTTGAATTTGCGACCATTCATACCCACACGTTCGTGACCGTAAATCGGCGGCCCACCATCACGGCCGACCATAAAGCCCAGAACCAGCAATGCAGGTGACAGCGCCAGAATAATGCCCAACGCGCCGACGATATCGAATGCACGCTTCAGGAAGCGCGAAGTGCGTTTCGCCAGGTTATTGTTAACACGCAGAATCATCACTTCATGACTAAAGATGTAGGCCATGTCGGTGCCGTAGAGCGGTACACCGCGCAGCGTTGGAATCACTGAAACCGAACGGCAGTTATGCTTCGCCAGGTTTTTCAGCCAGTGATCGCGATGCTGGCTCTGTTCGAACTCCACCGCCACGATGAACTGGGTTTCGCTGTTGGTCAGTTGCCACAGCTCCTGCTCATTATGCAGAACGGGTACGCCGGCGATGCTGGCTTGTGGGCAACTTTTATCGACGTCGAAAAAGGCAATGACATCAAAACCCATCACCTCTTCACTCTGCAGCGCCTGCCAGGCTTCCTGTGCGTTGCGGCTGCTACCGATAATGATGGTTTGCTTCTTCCACATGCCGAAATGATTCAGTACACGTTTAGAGATAGCACGCGCTAAAGGAAGCAGAATCAGTGCCAGAATCCAGGTCATGACCCAGACGAAACGCGACATTTGCCACTGTGAAAGCGCTGAAATTGACAAATCAATGACAGAGAAAATAAGAATGGTACGAAATATCTCTTTGAGCTCGAACCAGAATGGTTTGCGATACGTATAATGACGCAGTCGAACCCAGAACCAGCCTACGCAAATAACCGAAAGCGCAATGTGTGTAGCGATTTTTAAATGCAGGTATTTTTCAGATATATCTGCCAGCGGAGAATCTGTGAACGAATTAATCAACGCCATGGCAATAAACAACGCCGCGTTGAAACAAATTAAATCCGAGCACGCCAGTAAAATTTTGGTCAGAAGACTTTTATATGTAATTTCGTTATCGCGCATATTTAACTCTTTTATATTATTTCCCTAATCCCTAACGCCTCAAGCCTGTGTAATAAATGAGCGATATATTCGCTGCATTTGTTGAGGCAATCTGCGGCAAATTCTCTGAGGCCAAACTCATTCTCGCTTTAGTAAGCAAGAGAATTATGATGAATACCAACAGATTAGTCTGACTTCCCTTGCCACAATGACAGACTTTATTACCGTACAGAAAGCACTTTTGGCACGCTACCGCCCTTGGCTGTCGCTGCCAATACCGCTTAAATCATCCTATTTACAGCCTGTTTTTATGCGGTATTTATGCGCTAATTACCGGTCGTGGTTCGCGCACGATCACAATTCACAACATTAGAAGGCTAAGGAGCGCGCTATTAACAGCTTTGGCGCAGACATTTACTAGCACGTTGCTATACTAGTTATTACTGGCTTGTTTACAAGTAGGCCCCGTCTTGCATGTACTATTTTAGGAAAAAGACTACCAGCCATAAGTATTGATGCCAGCGCTTTCAGCCCATTCCTCAGCAAAAATCAGAATAATTCGATACTCAGCCTCTAATTACTTTGCATCAAAATTGCACGCACTTGCCTGCCTGGAACAATTAATAGCGATCGTTACTTAGCTAAGTTGTTTATCCATACTTTCGTCTTATCCTTACCCATCAGCAATCAAGAATATTCGCTATGTTTAAGCTGATACGCGGATTTACTGAGCTGGGACGTATTTGTACCCTTTTCTACGATTCACTATCATCAGATTAAGCTCAATTCACAGACATTAAGGTGATTAACGCATGTTGGAGTGGATCGTTGATCCGTCGCTCTGGGCAGGATTAGTAACGCTAATCGTTCTGGAGCTGGTATTGGGCATTGATAACCTGGTTTTCATTGCCATCCTCGTCGAAAAGTTGCCGCCAACCGATCGTGACCGCGCTCGCGTCATCGGACTCCTGCTCGCGCTGCTGTCGCGTTTAGCGCTGCTGGCATCACTTTCCTGGCTGGTGACGCTAACGCAACCGCTGTTTACGCTATGGCATCACCCTTTCAGCGCCCGCGATCTGCTGCTGCTATCCGGCGGCTTCTTTCTTCTTTATAAAGCCACTACGGAATTAAACAGTCGGCTTGAAGGCGCTGACGAGGAAACTGGTCAAAATAAGAACGGTGCTAAATTCTGGCCGGTGGTGGCGCAAATAGTGGTGCTGGACGCCATCTTCTCGCTGGATGCGGTGATTACTGCGGTTGGCATGGTTAATCAGTTACCCGTGATGATGGCTGCGGTGACCGTAGCGATTCTTCTGATGCTGCTCGCGAGTAAGCCGTTAACGCGCTTCGTCAACGGCCATCCCACCATTGTCATTCTTTGCCTGAGTTTCTTACTGATGATCGGCTTTAGCCTGGTTGCCGAAGGATTGGGCTTTATTATTCCCAAAGGCTATCTCTACGCGGCGATTGGTTTCTCAATTGTCATTGAGATACTCAACCAGCTGGCGATGTTTAACCGCCGCCGCTTTCTCACTGCCGGGCGCCCCTTGCGCCAGCGCACCTCCGAAGCGGTTCTGCGTATTCTACGTGGCGAGGCGCAGCGCGCTGAACTTGATGCGGATACCGCTTCACTGGTGAGCGACAGCGAAGAAGGCGCGCTATTCAATCGCCAGGAACGCCGCATGATTGCGCGCGTGTTAGGGCTGGGTCAGCGGCAGATCAATAGCATTATGACTTCGCGTCATGACGTCGAGCATATCGACCTCGCTGAAGATCCCGCGGAGATTATGGCCAAGCTGGATCGCAATCAGCACACGCGCATTCTCATCACCGAACACGGCCGCGATCCGCTCGGCGTGGTGCACGTGATCGATTTGCTGCATCAATCTTTGCACAGCAAATCACTCGACTTACGCTCGCTGATTCGCCAGCCGCTGATTTTTCCGGAACGCGTCACGTTGCTGCAGGCGCTGGAGCAGTTCCGTAATGCACGGACGCATTTTGCCTTTGTGGTGGATGAGTTCGGTTCGATAGAAGGTGTCGTCACGCTGAGTGACTTGATGGAAACCATCGCCGGTAACCTGCCCAACGAAGGGGAGAAAATTGACGCGCGCTATGACATCCAACCGCTTCCCGACGGCGGCTGGGTGGCCAATGGCCACATGCCGCTGGAGGATTTAGCGGTCTACGTGCAGCTGCCGCTCGACGACAAACGCAATTATCATACGCTGGCGGGTTTACTAATGGATAGCCTGCAACATGTGCCGCAGGAAGGGGAAGAGTTAAAAATTGGCGATTATCTGCTGCGCACCTTGCAGGTAGAAAATCATCGCGTACAGAAAGTAGAGATTGTTCCGCTTACCCCATAAACATCAGGTGCGCATGGCTGCGCACCTGAAATCCTCAAGGCTGCTTCGCGGGCTGCTGGCGATCCAGCCACTGATTCAAGCGCGACTTGGCTTCGCTTTGCAGCTGCTGGCGCACCACGTCGTCCACCGGCAATGAATACTGCAAATTATCCCAGCCGCCGTACATGCGCAGTGGAATGGTTTGCTGATTCAACAGATTGGCTAACTTGTCGTCGCCTTGCCAGCCGCGCAGCATCATATTAATGGTGATGTCGAGCCGCTGTTTAACCATATCCACATTGCCTTTGGTTTGCACCGCCATGCGACTGTTGCCGCCCTGCAAATCCGGTAACGTGATAATGCCCTGCTTAAGGCTAACTCGACCGCTCAGCTGCTGAATTCCCTGCTCATCAGGCTGGTCGTTGGTGACACGATTGCTGACGCGCGCCACGGCACGACGCACCATTTGTTGCAGATTCAGCTGTGACAGTTGCAGGTTGGCCGCTTCGAGATCGGCACTGCCCTGCCAGTAACGTTTCGCCTCTTCGATGCTCAAGCCTGCTCCACTAAGATCGCCTTTCAGTGAGACGGTGCCTTGCAGCGTTTCCGGCAGTTCGAGCGCTTTCAGCAGCGGCGCAATGGCGATGTTATCCAGCTCAGGCTGGAAAGCCACCTGCGTCACCGGTTTGCGAATGTCGACCGCACCCGGCACGGAGAAATGGCCGTCACCGAACTTGCCCTGCAGCTTACTCAAGGTCATCAGGCCTTGCTGATTGCTGGCGTCGATCTGCAGATTGGTCAGCGTCAAACCGCGCCATACGCTGCTGTCTGCGGCGAGGTTGAGCGTCAGATCCATTTGGTTGAGCGGTGAATCGCTGTTATCGCGCATACGCGGCTCGGCAATCACCGGGGTGCGTATCACGTTGGCCTGCTGAGGCGCGTTGCTATCTGTAGCGGGTGCGCTCGCCATCAGATTATCCAGATTTAACGACGTCGCATGCAGCGCCAGATTAAGTTGCTGTGGCAGGGCCAGACGCCCCTCGGCGCTACCATCCAGCGTGCTGTCATTGGCGGTTAGCTGCAGCTTCTGCAACGAGAAGCGCTGATGGTCGCCATTCCATTCACCCTGACCGCGTAGGGTGCCTTTGATCCCCTGCGTCGGCAGGTTGGCACCGTCCAGCGTGTAATTAACCTCATCCAGTTGCCCCACCAAACGATGCGGATACTGCGCCACATTCATTTGGCCTTTGAGATTCACGCTGACATTACGTTGATTGCGCGAAACGCGGGTAGCGAGCTCGATGCTGGCCTGCTTGCTGGCATCCTGATCGAGATTGAGATTGAGGTCGCGGAAGTTGTACTCATCACCGCCCGGCTGCTGCCAGATCAGCAAGCTATCAGCAAGCCGCAGTTTGCCAATATTGAATGACCAGCCGTTATTGGTGCCGCTATCCGGTTCCGCATCGCCAGGACCGACGGGGGCGCCCGCCGGTTTCTGCATCGCGCTCTCAGGCGTCACGCGGATGATGGCGTTTTTCAGCATCACCTGACTGACGCTGAGCTGATGTGATAACAAGGGCAACAGATTAACATCCAGCCGCATGTTGTCGGCAGTCACCATCGGCTGGGTGGCGCCGGGCGCAGTCAAACTCATGCGTCCGGCAAGGATGCTAAGCTGCGGCCAGACGTGCCAGCGCAGATCGCCGCTGACCTGAAGCTGATAACCACTGCGCTGTTCTACCTGCTTTACCATATAGGTACGAAAGTCGTTTGGATTGACCAGCAAAACCAGTGCCGTCATGCCCGCTACGACCACCACTAACAGGATGGCCAGTGTTGTTATCACTCTTCTCATCAAATCCTCATTGCCTTCATACTTCAAGTTGCAGCAGCGTTGGCATTAGTCTTTGTCGATGCGGCTGGCATCCGCGCCCTGCTGACCACGATATTTGGCATCTTCGCGGCGGTTATATGGACGTGCTGCCGGGCCCGACAACGGCTCAAAACTCAAGGCGCCAATTAACATGCCGGGACGCAGCGCCAGCGGCAGTTTGCCCGAGTTGTAGAACTCCAACACGATACGGCCTTGCCAGCCAGGATCGATACGGTGCGCCGTCACGTGCACCATCAGACCAAGACGCGCCAGCGAAGAACGGCCATCCAGCCAGCCCACCAGATCGTCGGGAATGGTCACGGATTCCAGCGTTACCGCCAGCGCCAGCTCGCCCGGATGCAGGAAAAACGCTTCGCCTTCCGGCAACACAATCTCATCGCTCATGACGCGGTCCAGCGCGGCACTGACTTCGTGCTTTGGACCACTCAAATCGATAAATGCTGCAGTATGACCGCTAAAGGTGCGGAACTGGTTGCCAAGACGCACGTCTACCGTGGCGCCATTAATGCGTTCCACTGGCGGGCGTGGCTCAATCGCCAACTTTCCGTTGTCCAGCCAGGCTTCAATATCGCGATCGCATAATCTCATCGCAGGTACTCCATGAATTAAGTGTAGCGAAAGGCGACGACAGCGCGTCACGCTAATTCGGACGCCGTGTCGTTAAAGATACTGATTAATCTTGGCCTTAAGGATATCAATCGCGATACGGTTTTTCCCGCCGCGCGGCACAATGATGTCAGCATATTGCTTGGAAGGTTCGATAAATTGCAGGAACATCGGACGCACAGTCTTTTGATACTGGCTCATCACCGAGTCCATCGAGCGACCGCGCTCGTTAACGTCGCGCTTCATGCGGCGCATCAGGCAAATATCCAGCGGGGTATCGACGAAGATGGAGAAGTTCATCTCCTGACGCAAAC
Source organism: Pantoea nemavictus (assembly GCF_037479095.1). NCBI lineage: Bacteria > Pseudomonadati > Pseudomonadota > Gammaproteobacteria > Enterobacterales > Erwiniaceae > Pantoea > Pantoea nemavictus. The sequence goes on from NZ_JBBGZW010000001.1 coordinate 545,632, forward strand.
GCGCATCGGTTAACAGCAGAATGCCTTCAAGAATGATGACTTTCTTCGGCTTGAGATGAATGCAATCGCTGGTGCGCGTGTGCTCAACATAGCTATACACCGGCAGTTCAATATCCTGTCCCGCTTTGATCGCGCGCAGATGCTGCAACAACAAATCATGATCCATCGCACTCGGATGGTCATAGTTGGTTTTCACCCTCTCTTCCATGGTGAGGTGGCTCTGATCTTTATAGTAGGCATCTTCGGGGATCACACCGATATGCTCGTCACCGACCTGGTCACGGATTTCACGATAGAGCGTGCTGGCGATAAGACTTTTTCCGGATGCAGATGCACCTGCGATGCCAACGATCACGCACTGATGAGACTTGTCAGTCATACTTTTTTAAGACCTGATAACTGGAGCCTGCCTAAGCCGAAGCTGCAACGGGCCGAATGAGAGGGTTAGTTGGCGGCAATTATAGGTATTTCACCGGTTTGATGCCAGAGAAATGGGCCAACGGCTTTTCAGAATATCCCCTTTTGCAGCCAGACGCTTAATCGATACACTGTTCATCTGCCAACACTGTAGCTGGCGTTGGCACTCCGAATGTAGCCGCAAGGAAAAGTATGAGCTGGAAAACCCTGACCTATTTTGGCGACAGCATGTTGCTGATCCCCACCGCGGTGATTATCGCGCTGGTATTGCCATGGAAAAGCGACAACCGCCAAACCGTTTGGTATTGGGTGCTGGCGTTTGGTCTCGCTGGCCTGGTGGTGAGCATTTCGAAAATTCTGTTTCTCGGTTTTGGCATTGGTAGCGCCAGATTTAATTTTACCGGCTTCAGCGGACACAGTGCGATGTCGGCCACGCTGTGGCCCGTGATGATGTGGTTGATTTCTGGCCGCTGGTCACCGCGCTGGCGCCTGTTTACCATCGGCATCGGTTATTTAATTCCGTTAATGGTGGGCTTCTCGCGACTGGTGATTCACGCGCACTCCAAAAGCGAAGTGTTGGCTGGACTGATGCTCGGCTTCACGCTGAGCACGGCATTTCTGCTTACCCAGCGCCGTACCGCGCTTAAAGGCTTTAGCCTGCCGCAGATCGGCGTAGCGCTGTTGGTGCCGCTGTTGCTATTAGGTCATGGCCGGGTAGCGACCACACAACAGTTCCTTGAGCGCTTCTCCGCAAATCTTGCCGGTTTAGAAAAACCTTTCACTCGCGCCGATCTTTTCCGCTAACACGAATCAGCCCTTTGCCTGCAAAGGGCCAATCAATTCAGTGAATAAACACCAAAATAGATTTCTCCGCAGACATCCTAAACAGATGTGCTAGCATGCAAAATAGAGATTGATTAGCGCATTTTCCCTGCGGCGCAGCTGGATTCTTGCATGACCCTCGAAATATTAACCTCACAGCACGCTCCCCAGCGAATTTGGCTTAATGCCCTGATCATGGGTGGACTGGCCTTTCTCCTGACGCTGTTTTGTCTGGAACTGATTGTCGTCAGTGGACGCATCTCCCCGCTTTGGTACTCTACCGCGCTGATGACGGTGCTGGTATTTCGTGCGCCCTCAAAACGCGTACCGCTGTTACTGCTCGCCTGTGTGATGGGTACCGCGCTGGCTAACCTCATCATCATTGGCCCGGCGCTGAGCAATATCAAATTCGCTATCCTCAATATGGTGCAAGCCATTCTGGGCGGCCTGATGTTGCGCGCGTTGCTTGATCGCCGCGCCCCGCTTAACTCGCTGCTCGATTGGGTGCGTTTTGCCTTGTGCGCGGGCCTGATCGCTCCGCTGTTAGGCGGTGTGGTTGCGCTGTGGATGCTGCATGTCGGCAATAACGCGTCACTGCCCTTTTTCTCCACCTGGGTGATTTCCGAAGTGATTGGCGTGCTGGCGTTTGGCCCGGTGCTGCTGCTGTGGCCAAATAAGCCGCTGCGTCAGCTGATTACGCCGGGCCGCCAGCTGGAAACCTGTCTGACATTGCTGGGCACGCTGCTCGCCAGTTATTTATCGCTGCGTTTTCTGCCGTGGCCTTTCACCTTTATTGTGGTGATCCTGTTTTGGTGCGCGGTGCGCCTGCCCAAGTTCGAAGCGTTTCTGCTTATTTTCCTCAATGCGAGTTTCATTTCGATTCTGCTTGCCTTTAATTGGGTCAACCTGGCGCAAAATGGCCTGTTGCTCGGCCAGGCCAATACCTGGCTGCCGTTCCTGCTGGTGCTGCTGCCGAGCCACATCATGGCGCTGGTGATGGATGCCTTCCAGCGCGAAAAACATCACATCAGCGAGAGTGAAACCCGCTTTCGTAACGCCATGGAGTATTCAGCCATCGGCATGGCGTTGGTCTCCCCAAACGGAGGCTGGCAGCAGGTAAACCAGTCGCTGTGCCAGACGCTTGGCTTCCCGGCAGATGAGCTGAAAAAGCTCACCTTCCAGCAAATCACCCATCCAGACGATCTCAACAGCGATTTGCAGCAGCTGGAACGCCTGATAGCCGGCGACATCATGACTTACACCCTGGAAAAGCGCTATTTCCGTAAAGATGGCGAGATCGTCTGGGCGCGTCTGACGGTTTCGATGGTGCGCGACGCCGCGCTGCAGCCGCACTATTTCATCGCGCAGATTATCGATATCTCAGAGCTGAAGCAGAGCGAGCAGGTGAATCGCCGCCTGATGGAGCGCATCACGCTGGCGAACGAAGCCGGCGGTATTGGCGTGTGGGAGTGGAATCTGCTGACCGGCGAAATGCTGTGGGATAAGCGCATGTATGAGCTCTTTGGTTTAAGTCCGCAGCAAACCCCAACCTACGATCTTTGGGTGCATCTGCTCGATCCGGCCGAGCGGGAAAGCGCCGCGCTGGCGGTGCAGCAGGCCATTGAGCGCCGTAGCGCTTTCCAACTGGAGTATCGCATCAATTTGCCGGAGGGGCCGCGCTATGTACGCTCCGAGGCCAACCGCATTCTCAGCCAGGATGGGCATATTGAGCGCATGCTTGGCATCTGCCAGGACATCACGCCGCTACGCGCACTGAACGAAGCCTTGTTCCAGGAGAAGGAGCGCATGGCGATCACCCTTGATTCCATCGGCGAAGCGGTAATCAGCACTGACGATGAAATGCGCGTCACCTTTATGAATCCAGTGGCAGAAACCTTGAGCGGCTGGTCACAGGAAAAGGCCGCGGGCGTGCCGATCACCGAATTACTGAATATCACGCGTGGTGCTGCAGGTCCGCGCGTCGATAACCTACTGTTATGCCAGCTGCCGGGGGAGAAAGTCTCGCCCGACCTCGATGAGGAGCTGGTGCTGCATACGCCAGATGGCGCGCATGTGGAGATCCATTACAGCATCACGCCGCTAAAAACCTTAACCGGCGCCAGCATTGGCGCGGTGATGGTTATTCAGGATGTGAGTGAATCGCGTAAGGTCATGAAGCGTCTGAGCTACAGCGCCTCACACGATATGCTGACGCGCCTGCCCAACCGCCACAGTTTTGAGCAGCGTCTGAAGCAGTTGGTGCATGATGCGGCGACCCATAAAACGCAGCATGTGTTGGTGTTTATCGATCTTGATAAATTCAAAGCCGTTAACGACACCGCAGGGCACGCCGCTGGCGATGCGCTGCTGCGCGAACTGGCTGAACTGATGCCACATCATCTGCGCAGCAGCGATCTGTTAGCGCGGCTCGGCGGCGATGAATTCGGCTTGTTGCTGCCAAATTGCGAAGTCGATCAGGTGCGGGATGTGGTGCAGCGCATTGTTGCTGCGGTAAGCGACTATCGCTTTATATGGCAGGATCAGCCTTATCACGTCGGCGCAAGTGCCGGCATCACGCAAATCGATGAACACAACTGCATCAGTAATGTGGTGATGTCACAGGCTGACGTCGCCTGTTACAGCGCAAAACATGCAGGTCGTGGTCAGTATCACGTTTATCAGGAAGTACAGATGTAATCTGCCACGTCTACCCATTGCCAGCCCGCGCTGGCTGCGCTAAAGTCGCCCCCTTTTTTCCGGCATGGGGGATAAATATGTTTATCGGATTCGATTACGGCACGGCTAACTGTTCAATTGCAGTCAGCGAGAATGGCACGCCGCGCCTGCTGACACTGGAGAATGGTCAGCGCCTGCTTCCCTCCATGATTTGTGCACCCACGCGCGAAGCGATCAGCGAATGGCTGCATCGCCATCATCAGGTGCCCACGCCAGACAGCGAAGGTACGGCATTATTGCAGCGCGCGCTGCGTTATAACCGCGAAGAAGATATCGACGTCACGCCAGGCAGCGTGCAGTTCGGCTTAACTGCACTGCAGCAGTATATGGTCGATCCCGAGGAAGTGTGGTTTGTGAAATCACCGAAATCCTTCCTCGGTGCCAACGGCCTGAAACCGCAGCAAATCGCTTTCTTCGAAGATCTGGTGTGCGCCATGATGCTGCACATTCGCCAGCAGGGTGAGACTCAACTCGATCGCCCGATTGAGCAGGCGGTGATTGGTCGCCCGATTAACTTCCAGGGATTAGGCGGTGAAGACGCCAACCAACAGGCGCAAGGTATTTTGCTGCGTGCGGCGCAGCGTGCCGGTTTCCGTGACGTGGAGTTCCAGTTTGAGCCGGTGGCGGCGGGACTGGATTTCGAAGCCACGCTGCAGAAAGAGACACGCGTGCTGGTGGTGGATATCGGCGGCGGAACCACCGACTGCTCGATGTTGCTGATGGGCCCGGAATGGCGCAACAAAACCGATCGTCGTGAAAGTCTGCTCGGTCACAGCGGTTGCCGCGTGGGCGGTAACGATCTCGACATCATGCTGGCATTTAAAACCCTGATGCCGCTGCTTGGTCTCGGTGGCAATACCCAGAAAGGCACCGCGCTGCCCGCGTTGCCGTGGTGGAATGCAGTGGCGATCAACGATGTCCCGGCGCAAAGCGATTTTTATTCTGCGGCCAGCGGCAAACTGCTGCGCGATTTGATTCGCGACGCCGAGCACAGCGACAAAGTGGCGCACCTGTTGAAAGTGTGGCAGCAGAAGTTGAGCTATCGCTTAGTTCGCGCCGCTGAAGAGAGCAAAATCGCGCTATCGGAAATAGCAGAAACGGATGCATCGCTGGCATTTATCGCCGCTCAGCTACAGGCGCAGATCAGCGCGACACAGCTGGAAGAGGCGATTAATCAGCCGCTGGAGCGGATTCTTGAGCAGGTCCATCTGGCGCTCGGCACCTGCGAAACCAAACCAGAAGTGATCTATCTGACAGGCGGTAGCGCGCGTTCACCGATACTGCGCGCCGCCCTGCAGCAGGCATTGCCCGATACGCCTATCGCCAGCGGCGATGATTTCGGCTCGGTCACCGCCGGTTTAGCCCGCTGGGCTGAAGTCATGTTCGGTTAATGCTAATCCAATTGCGAACGGTCCCCTCTCCCGCTTGCGGGAGAGGGTTAGGGTGAGGGCCAGCCGGCACGGAGCGATTTCCCTTCACCCTGCCCTCTCCCAATGGGAGAGGGAAAAGTCCGTAATCTTGTGACGTTTTTATCTTACTTAAACCATCAGAAATTCACGTTCGCACTGATCCCACCCACAAACGCATCTTTCACTTCGCTCACCGCACCCGGCGCCACCACATACTGCAGATTTGGACGCAGCTGCAGCCATTTGGTCAGCTGAGCGTTGTAGTAAATCTCATAGTTGTACTCTGAACCATCCTGAATCGGCAGATAGGTCGGGCTATCGAAGTTGGTTTCGCCGTTGGCATTATTCTGCTCACGCTGCGAGCGCGTATAAGCGCTATTGACGTGAATACGCGCCGCACCGACACCAATCTCATCCTGCGGACGCGCATCGAACGGTCCTTTCCAGGTGAAGCTGACCGATTGATAGTTGTCGGTTTTCGAGGTCTTGTGGTCGTTCATCACCGCCTGCACGGTGACACCCAAACCACGGCTGGCGTCGCCGCCTTGCGCTGTCAGCTGTTGCTGCAACAGTACGTAGCCACCGTAGGCGTGATCCTTGCTTTGATAAGCGCCATCGCGCCAGCTACCGTAGTTATCGCCATTGGCTGACGAGTAGTAATAACCAATGCGGTAGTTACCCGGCAGTTTGTCCGCGCCCAGGGTTGGTTTCCAGCCCAATTCCACCGGCACCAGATTCCCTTCTGAGTTGCTGGTATCCAGACGGAAGCCGTCGCCGCGATCGTAGTTAGCACGGTTTTGGTTGTAGAAACCGACCTGGAAGAACACTTCAGGCGTGAAGTTTACTTTCACGCGACCGCCCCATTGGGAAACCGGCCAGTTGAACCAACGATCGCCACGCCAGTTACCTGCCTGACCGCTACCAAACGCCAGGTTCTGGAACTTACTGTCGAAGTTATCGAAGTCTTCACCAACGGTAACGCGCCCCCCCTTCAGGTTGACGATGTTATCGAACAGACCTTTGCTCAACCAGAACTGGGTTAAACGCCAGGTTTGGCCACGACCGTAAACTTCCTGGGTGGATGACAACATGCCGGTACGGCGATCGGCAACCTGATCGGAGATGTTCTGACCATTACGATCGGTAATCGTCATCTGAAACTGCGCATCCTGCCAGTTCAGCAGTTTTTCCAAATCGAAGTTGGCGCCAAACGCCCACTGATCGCTGTAACGCATAGACGTATTGGTGTCAGCGCCGCCCGCCAGATTGGAGGCGCTCTCCATGGTGTAGTTAACGTCGAATTTAATGCCGTCATTTTCCAGCTGCGTTCGATTGCCGCCCCAATCGCCAAACATATAGGGAGAGTCATAACTGAACGCATCAGCGGCTAGCGCAGATGTGCTCAGCATCGCCAACATCAGGGTTCCCGCTGCCACGCGAGGGATATGCTGCACTGCTTTTTTTCTGTTCATGATGGTTTTTCTTATATGAAGTTACTGGGATAGATCGAACAGAGGATAGTGCTGAGGATTTGTCAATTTTTGCAAATATGTGCGCAGTTTACCTGAAGTTGATAGTGCGTTAGCGCAATTGTGACGCTGGTCGATGATTGAAAATTTTTTGCTGGAAATGGCATTTTTTGTGAGGCATAACAGAAAATTAGCGGGACGCCGCAGCGTCCCTGAAAACATTACAATTTACTGGCACTCGCCAGCTCTTCTATTTCCTGCTTGCTGAGTTCCAGCTCGGTGGCTTTCACCAGTTCATCCAGCTGCTCCAGTGAAGTGGCACTGACAATCGGCGCTGTGATGCTCGGACGTGCAATCTGCCACGCCAGTGCAACCTGGGTAGCTGACACATCATGTGAAGCAGCAACATCTTCTAGCGCTTCAATGATGCGCTTGCCGCGTTCGTTGAGATATTTATCCACGATGCCCTGCCCGCGCTTACTCTTGCTGGCATCTTCTGGCTTTTTGTATTTACCGCTAAGGAAACCGCTGGCCAGCGAATAGTAGTTGATCACGCCAAGGCCATTTTTCACCGCCACCTGCTCCAGGCCGCCTTCATACTCCTGACGATCGTACAGATTGTATTCCGGCTGCAGGGTTTCATAGCGCGCCAGACCGTGTTGCTTGCTCACGTCCAACGCTTCCTGCAGACGTGCAGCGTTGTAGTTCGAGGCGCCAATGGCGCGCACTTTGCCCTCTTTGATCAGCGAATCGAAAGCTTTAAGCGTGTCCAGCAGCGGCGTCGTGTCATCATCGCGGTGCGCCTGATACAGATCGATGACGTCGGTTTGCAGGCGACGCAGCGAATCTTCCACCGCCTGACGAATATAAGCGGGCTTCACGCCAGTTTTTTCCGGCGACAGCTCCATGCCCACTTTGGTCGCCAGTACGATACGATCGCGCTTGCCGCTTTTCTTCAGCCATTTACCGATAATGGTTTCCGATTCGCCCCCTTCATTACCTGGCGCCCAGCGCGAGTACACGTCAGCGGTATCGATGAAGAACAATCCTTTCTCCACCAGCGCATCCAGCAGTGAAAACGAGGTTTTCTCATCCACCGTCCAGCCAAATACGTTGCCGCCAAAGGTGAGACGGGGAACTTCTATACCGCTGTCGCCAAGCTGGCGGAGTTTCTGTTGACTCATTATGTTCTCCTTATTTAAACGAGACAGGTCTGCATTGAGCTTAGCAAAGGAAAAACGCGGCGCTTATGCGTATTCCTGCCAGAATATTTACAGAATATGAATACTTAGCCGTACGGGGGCGATATTCTTATTTCCTTCAATTTTTGTCCGGTCCGGGCGACTACAATCATTCGTTTGCGAAATAGGCGTTCCCCGTAAGGGTATTTGATTTCGCATTTTAGGAAAACGACACGCTGGAGAGCACACACCTTGATTAACCGTCGACTAAAAACAAGCTTGCTGGCCGTAGCCGTCATTGCCGTACTGGCAGGGGGATATTACTGGTGGCAGCATCCAGCGGAACCGACTAAACAGCCGCAGGCCGAAGGTCAGCAGCAGCGTGGACGCGGCGCAGGCGGTGGCAGTGGCGCGGCGCGTCGTCCATTAGCGCCAGTGCAGGCTGCGACAGCCAGCACACAAAGCGTACCCTATTATCTCAGCGGCCTCGGTACCGTGACCGCCGCCAACACCGTTACGGTGCGCAGTCGCGTGGATGGGCAACTGATGGCGCTGCACTTCCAGGAGGGACAGCAGGTGGCCGCCGGCGCGCTGCTGGCGGAGATCGATCCGCGTCCTTATCAGGTCGCGTTAACCCAGGCGCAGGGCCAGCTGGCAAAAGACCAGGCCACGCTCGCCAATGCGCGCCGCGATCTCAGCCGCTATGAAAAACTGGCGAAAACCTCGCTGGTATCGCAGCAGGAACTGGATACGCAACGCTCGCTGGTGAGCGAGACGCTCGGTACGCTTAAAGCCGATGAAGGTAACGTTGCCAGTGCCCAACTCAATCTTACCTACAGCCGCATCACTGCGCCGATTGGTGGCCGCGTCGGCTTGAAGCAGGTTGATGTGGGCAACTACATCACCTCCGGCGATACCACCGGTTTAGTGGTCATCACCGAAACGCATCCGATCGATGTGGTGTTCAGCGTGGCGGAAAATAACATTAGCCAAATCCTCAAGGCGCAGAAAAGCGGACAGCCGCTGATTGTCGAAGCCTGGGATCGCAGCAATAAAACCTTACTGACCACCGGTGCATTATTAAGTCTGGATAATCAGATTGATGCCACCACCGGCACCATCAAGCTCAAAGCACGCTTTAACAATCAAGATGACACGCTGTTCCCGAACCAATTTGTTAATGCGCGTTTGAAAGTGGATACCCTGCAGGATGCGGTGGTGATTCCGACCGCCGCGCTGCAGATGAGTAACGATGGTCATTTCGTTTGGGTGGTGAACAGCGACAACAAAGTGAGCAAAAAACGCGTCACCGCCGGATTACAGGATAGCCAGAAAGTGGTGATCAGCGCGGGTCTTGAAGCCGGCGATCGCGTGGTCACCGACGGCCTGGATCGCCTGACCGAAGGTGCAACGGTCGAGATTGTCGCCCCGCAAAGTGCCGCCACACACAGCACCCGCGCTGCACAGCCAGCTCGTGGAGAGCGTCAATAATGCAGGTGATGCCTCCAGACTCAAGCGGCGGCCCATCACGCCAGTTTATTCTGCGCCCGGTCGCCACCACGCTATTAATGATCGCCATTCTGTTGGCGGGCGTGCTCGGCTACCGTTTTCTGCCGGTCTCCGCGCTGCCGGAAGTTGATTACCCGACGATTCAGGTGGTGACGCTCTATCCCGGCGCCAGCCCGGATGTCGTCACGTCGTCAATCACCGCGCCGCTGGAACGCCAGTTTGGCCAGATGTCCGGCCTGAAACAGATGGCGTCGCAGAGTTCGGGCGGCGCGTCGGTAGTCACATTGCAGTTCCAGCTGACGCTGCCATTGGACGTCGCCGAACAGGAAGTGCAGGCGGCAATCAACTCTGCCACCAATCTGCTGCCCAGCGATCTGCCTAATCCGCCGGTTTATAGCAAAGTAAACCCAGCCGATCCGCCGATCATGACGCTGGCCGTCACCACCACCAGCATGCCGCTCACGCAGGTGCAGGACATGGTAGAAACCCGCGTGGCGCAGAAAATTTCGCAGGTCTCTGGCGTCGGTTTAGTCACGCTGTCGGGTGGACAACGTCCAGCGGTGCGCGTGAAGATGAACACGCAAGCGCTGGCAGCACTCGGCTTGACCAGCGAATCGGTGCGTACCGCCATCACCAATGGCAACGTCAACTCGGCGAAAGGCAGTCTCGACGGCCCAACGCGCTCGATTACGCTGTCGGCCAACGACCAGATGACCTCAGCGGAAGAGTATCGCCAGCTGATCATCAGCTATAACAACGGCGCGCCGGTGCGGCTGGGCGATGTCGCCACCATTGAGCAAGGAGCCGAGAACAGCTGGCTCGGCGCCTGGGCTAACCGCCAGCCGGCGATTGTACTGAACGTGCAGCGCCAGCCCGGCGCCAACATTATCGCCACCGCCGACAATATCCGCGCCATGTTGCCTGGACTTACCGCCACGCTGCCAAAATCGGTGGATGTGAAACTGCTTACCGACCGCACCACCAACATCCGCGCCTCCGTCAGTGATACGCAGCACGAACTGATGCTGGCGATGGGTTTGGTGGTGATGATCATTTATCTGTTCCTGCGTAACGTGCCGGCGACCATTATTCCTGCGGTCGCTGTACCGCTGTCGCTGGTCGGCACCTTTGCCGCGATGTATTTTCTCGGCTTCTCGATTAACAATCTGACGCTAATGGCGCTGACCATCGCCACCGGTTTTGTCGTCGATGACGCCATCGTGGTAATTGAGAACATCTCACGCTATATCGAAAAAGGCGAAAAGCCGCTAACGGCGGCGCTGAAAGGCGCAGGCGAGATTGGTTTCACCATTATCTCCCTCACCTTCTCGCTGATTGCCGTGCTGATCCCGCTGCTGTTTATGGGCGATGTGATTGGTCGCCTGTTCCGCGAATTCGCCGTCACGCTGGCGGTGGCGATTTTGATCTCCGCCGTGGTGTCGCTGACGCTGACGCCAATGATGTGCGCGCGCATGTTAAGCGCTGAATCGCTGCGCAAGCAGAACCGCTTCTCACGCGCTAGCGAAGCGATGTTTGATCGCATTATTGCCCAATATGGTCGCGGTTTAACGCGCGTGCTGCTGCATCCGTGGATCACGCTGTCGGTGGCGCTCGGCACCTTGCTGATCACCGTGCTGCTGTGGATTGTCATTCCGAAAGGCTTCTTCCCGCAGCAGGATAACAGCATTATTCAGGGCACCCTGCAGGCACCGCAGTCAGTTTCTTACGCCAACATGTCTGAGCGCACGCGCGATGTCGCGTCGATCATCATGAAAGATCCGGCGGTACAGAGCATGACGTCGTTTGTGGGCGTCGATGGCACCAACGCCGCGCTGAATAGCGCACGCCTGCAGATCAACCTCAAGCCGTTAAATGAGCGCGACGATCGTATCCCGGCGGTGCAACAGCGTCTGCAACAGGCGTTGGCCAAAGTGCCGGGCATCTCGCTGTGGCTGCAACCGGTGCAGGATCTAACCATTGATACCCAGGCGAGCCGCACACCGTACCAATTCACGCTGCAATCGGGCTCGCTGGAGTCGCTGAGTTTGTGGGTGCCGAAACTGCTGGAACAGCTCAACACGCTGCCGCAACTGCGCGACGTCAGCAGTGACTGGCAGGATCAAGGGCTGGAAGCCTTTGTGCGCGTCGATCGCGACAGCGCCAGCCGGTTGGGTATCAGCATGGCCGACGTCGATAACGCGCTGTATAACGCCTTTGGCCAGCGATTGATCTCCACCATTTACACACAGGCCAACCAGTATCGCGTGGTGCTGGAGCAGAACAACGATGCTACGCTAGGTCTGGCGAGCCTCGACGGCATTCGCCTGACCAGCAGCGACGGCGGCAGCGTGCCGTTGAGCGCCATCGCCCAGATTGAGGAGCGTCACGCCGCTTTGAGCATCAACCACCTCGATCAGTTTCCGTCGGCGACTTTCTCGTTTGACGTCGCAGACGGCTATTCGTTGGGCGATGCGGTGAAAGCGGTGAGCGCGGCGGAAGATCAGGTCGGTATGCCAGCGGAAATGATGACGCAGTTCCAGGGCAGCACGCTGGCCTTTGAAGCGGCATTGTCCAGCACCGTGTGGCTGATCGTTGCCGCCGTGGTGGCGATGTATATCGTGCTCGGCGTGCTGTATGAGAGCTTTATCCATCCCATCACCATTCTTTCAACCTTGCCGACTGCGGGTGTCGGCGCGCTGCTGGCGCTGATGCTGAGCGGCAACGAGCTGGATATCATCGCCATCATTGGCATTATCTTGCTGATCGGTATCGTGAAGAAAAACGCCATCATGATGATCGACTTCGCGCTGGCGGCGGAACGTGAGCAAGGCATGCCGCCGCGCGAGGCGATTTATCAGGCGTGCTTGCTGCGTTTCCGTCCCATCCTGATGACCACATTGGCGGCGCTGCTCGGTGCGTTGCCGCTGATGCTGAGTACCGGCGTCGGCGCGGAACTGCGCCGTCCATTAGGTATTGCGATGGTCGGCGGTTTGGTGGTGAGTCAGGTTTTGACGCTGTTCACCACACCGGTGATCTATCTGCTGTTCGATCGTCTCGCCCATGCCACGCGCCGTCGCTTTAAGCGCTCGGAGGCGCAGCCGTGAAGTTTTTCGCGCTGTTTATCCATCGCCCGGTCGCCACGACGTTGCTGACGCTGGCGATTGCGCTGGCCGGTATTCTTGGCTTCCGCCTGCTGCCGGTGGCGCCGCTGCCGCAGCTGGATTTCCCGGTGATTTTGGTCTCTGCATCGTTGCCTGGCGCATCCCCGGAAACCATGGCGGCCTCAGTGGCGACGCCGCTGGAGCGTTCACTCGGGCGCATTGCCGGCGTCAGCGAAATGACCTCCACCAGCTCGCTGGGCAGCACGCGCATCATTCTGGTGTTCGATTTCGATCGTGATATCAACGGCGCGGCACGCGATGTACAGGCGGCGATTAACGCGGCACAAAGCCTGTTGCCGACCGGCATGCCCAGCCGCCCCAGCTATCGCAAAGCCAACCCGTCCGATGCGCCGATCATGATTCTGACGCTAACATCAGACATTTATAATCCCGGTCAGCTGTATGATTACGCCTCAACGCAGCTGGCGCAGAAGCTGTCGCAGATTGAAGGCGTGGGCGATGTAACGGTCGGCGGCAGTTCGCTGCCCGCGGTGCGCGTGGAACTCAATCCGCAGGCGCTGTTTAATCAGGGCGTCTCGCTGGATGCGGTGCGCACCGCCATCAGCAATGCCAACCAGCGCCGTCCACAGGGCGCCATTGATGATGTGCAGCAGCGCTGGCAGCTGCGCACCAACGGTGAATTACAAACTGCCAGCGAGTATCAGCCGCTGGTGGTGCACTACAACAACGGTGCGGCGGTGCGGCTCAGCGATGTCGCAAATGTGCAGGATTCGGTGCAGGACGTGCGCAACGCCGGTATGACCAACGGTAAAGCGGCGGTGCTGCTGGTGGTGCGCAAATCGCCGGAAGCCAACATCATTGATACCGTCGATCGCATTCGTGGCGAATTGCCGGAACTGCATGAGGTGATTCCTGCCGCTATCGACCTGCAAATTGCTCAGGATCGCTCGCCCACCATTCGCGCTTCGCTGCATGAAGTGGAGCAGTCGCTGATCATCGCCGTGGCGCTGGTGATTCTGGTGGTGTTTGCCTTCCTGCGCGACTGGCGCGCCACGCTGATCCCCGCCGCTGCCGTGCCGGTGTCGCTGATTGGCACCTTCGCCGCCATGTATCTGTGCGGGTTCAGCCTGAATAACCTGTCGCTGATGGCGTTAACCATCGCCACCGGTTTTGTCGTCGATGATGCAATTGTGGTGCTGGAGAATATTGCGCGCCACGTTGAAGCGGGCATGAAGCCGTTACAGGCGGCGCTAACCGGCGTGCGCGAAGTGGGTTTCACCGTGCTGTCGATGAGCCTGTCGCTGATTGCGGTGTTCCTGCCGCTGCTGATGATTGGCGGCATTATTGGCCGCTTCTTCTCGGAGTTTGCCATCACGCTATCAGTGGCGATTCTCATCTCGCTGTTTATCTCGGTCACGCTGACACCGATGATGTGCGCCTACCTGCTTAAACCGCAGGTCAAGCGTAGCCAGCCGCGCACGCGCGGTTTCGGCAAACTGTTGATGAAAGTGCAAAACGGTTACGCGCGCTCGCTCGGCTGGGTGCTGAATCACGCCATTTGGGTGTTGATGCTACTGCTCGGCACCGTGGCGCTCACCGTCTGGCTGTTTATCTCGATCCCGAAAACCTTTATGCCTGAGCAAGATACCGGCCGCTTACAAGGATTTATTTCGGCGGACCAGAGCATTTCGTTCCAGGCGATGCGCGGCAAGCTGCAGGATTTCATGAACATTATTAAGGCCGATCCGGCGGTGGATAACGTCACCGGCTTTACCGGCGGTTCGCGCACCAACAGCGGCTCAATGTTCGTCTCGCTCAAGCCACTGTCCGAACGCAGCGAAAGCGCGCAGGAAGTGATTGCCCGGCTGCGCGTTAAGCTGGCGAAAGAGCCGGGCGCCAATCTCTATCTCAACGCGGTGCAGGACATTCGTATTGGCGGACGTGAATCCAACGCCAGCTATCAGTACAGTTTGCTGTCGGATAACCTGAATGATTTACGTGAATGGGAGCCGAAGATTCGTCAGGCGTTTGCCGCCCTGCCGGAACTGGCGGACGTTAACTCCGATCAGCAGGACAACGGCAGCGAAATGAATCTGACCTACGATCGTGAAAGCATGGCGCGACTCGGCATTGATGTCTCCGCCGCTAATGCCCTGCTGAATAACGCCTTTGGTCAGCGCCAGATTTCTACCATCTACCAACCGCTTAACCAGTACAAAGTGGTGATGGAAGTGGATCCGCGCTACACCCAGGACATCAGCTCGCTCGATCAGATGTTTGTGATTAACAGTGACGGCAAAGCGATTCCGCTCAGCTGGTTTGCTCAGTGGCAACCGGCCAATGCGCCGCTGTCGGTGAATCACGAAGGCTTGTCGGCAGCGTCCACCATTTCGTTCAACCTGCCGGAAGGTGTGTCGCTGTCGCAGGCTTCGGAAGCGATTGATCGTACGATCACGGCGCTTGGCGTGCCAGCCAGCGTGCGCGGCAGTTTTGCCGGTACCGCGCAGGTGTTCCAGCAATCGCAATCCAATCAGCTCTATCTGATGCTGGCGGCGATTGCGGCGGTGTATATCGTGCTGGGCATTTTGTATGAGAGCTACGTCCATCCGCTGACCATTCTCTCCACCCTGCCCTCCGCAGGCGTTGGCGCGCTGCTGGCGCTGGAGCTGTTCAACACGCCGTTCAGCCTGATTGCGCTGATCGGGATTTTGCTGCTAATCGGCATCGTGAAGAAAAACGCCATCATGATGGTCGACTTTGCGCTTGATGCCGAGCGCAACGGCAATCTATCGGCGCGTGACGCAATTTTCCAGGCGTGCCAGCTACGTTTCCGCCCGATTTTGATGACCACTCTCGCCGCCCTGTTTGGTGCATTGCCGCTGGTGCTCACCAGTGGTGACGGCGCGGAGCTGCGACAGCCGCTCGGCATCACCATCGCTGGCGGCCTGGTGATGAGCCAGCTGCTGACGCTCTACACCACGCCGGTGGTGTATTTGATGATGGATAAGCTACGGCGCAGGAAAAACAAGGTGTTGGTGAGGGGGTAAGGGAAGTCGCCATGAATGGCGCCCCTACGCACCCCACATTTGTAGGGTCGCCATTTAGGGTGACCGTATAACAGAGGAGATTAAGTGGACACCAAAAACGCCACTGTGCGCTGGCAGCTGTGGATCGTCGCGTTTGGCTTCTTTATGCAGGCGCTGGACACCACCATCGTTAACACCGCGATTCCGTCGATGGCGCGCGATCTCAACGTCAGCCCGCTGAATATGCATTCGGTAATCGTCTCGTATGTGCTTACCGTGGCGATAACGCTACCGATCAGCGGCTGGCTGGCAGATCGTTTTGGCGTGCGCAATATCTTCTTCTGCGCCATCGTACTGTTCAGCATCGGTTCGCTGCTGTGCGCCTTCTCCTCAACACTTGATGAGCTGATCATGGCGCGTGTGGTACAAGGCATTGGTGGCGCGATGATGGTGCCCGTTGGCCGTTTAACGGTGATGAAAATCGTGCCGCGCGAGCAATATATGTCGGCGATGACCTTCGTCACCACGCCAGGGCAAATTGGTCCGCTGCTCGGCCCGGCGCTCGGCGGAATTTTGGTGCAGTACGCCAGCTGGCACTGGATCTTCCTGATTAACATTCCGGTCGGTATTATCGGCGCAATTGCCACACTGACGCTGATGCCCAATTGCACTATGCAGACGCGCCGCTTCGACTTCCTGGGCTTCGCGCTGCTGGCGGTAGGGATGGCGACGCTGACCCTGGCGCTCGATGGTCAACGCAGCTCGGGTGGTTCGCCGCTGTTACTCGGCTTACTAATTTTGGTTGGGGTGTTTTCGCTGCTGTTCTATCTGATGCACGGTCGCAACAACGAAAATGCGCTGTTCAGCCTCAAACTGTTCGACAACCGCATCTATTCGATTGGTCTGCTCGGCAGTTTTACCGGGCGTATCGGCAGCGGCATGCTGCCCTTTATGACACCGATCTTCCTGCAGGTCGGCCTCGGCTACAGCCCGTTCCACGCCGGTTTGATGATGATTCCGATGGTGCTTGGCAACATGGGCACCAAACGCGTGGTGGTACGGCTGGTTAATATTTTCGGCTATCGCCATGCGCTGGTCGGGGCAACCATTGCGTTGGCGCTGGTGGTGCTGCTGTTCCCGCTGGTGGCGCTGCTTGGCTGGATCTGGCTGCTGCCGGTGGTGCTACTGCTGCAAGGCATGGTGAACGCCATCCGTTTCTCATCCATGAATACCCTGACGTTAAAAGAGCTGCCGGACGATCTGGCCTCGAGCGGCAACAGTTTGCTCTCCATGATTATGCAGCTGTCGATGAGTATCGGCGTCACCGTGGCCGGCTTGCTGTTGGGTGCCTTCGGCCACGGCGTGATCACCGACAGCGCAGCCGCGCATCAAACCTTCATTTACACCTATCTGTGCATGGCGCTGGTGATTGTGCTGCCGGCGCTGGTGTTTTGGCGAGTACCTAAAGATGTGAGTAAAAACGTTGATCTTAGAGGCAGGAGCAAAGGATGAAGCGGCCGATAAAATGGGGCATTGGTGCCAAGCTGTTTGCGGCGATTTTCTCTACCTGCATGCTGGTCATCATCACCATGCACTGGGGCGTGCGGCTTAGCTTTGAGCATGGCTTCGTCGATTACATCAAAAAAGGCAATGAGCAGCGCCTTACGCTATTAAGCGACGCGCTGGCCGATCAGTATGAGCAGCACGGCAACTGGGATTTTCTGCGCAACAACGACCGCCTGATTTTCTCCATTCTGCGCTCGCTGGAACAGAATCCTGGCAGCGTTAACCAACTGCCTCCGCACGGCTGGCGCACGCAGTTCTGGATTATCGATCAGCAATATAAAGTGCTGTCCGGTCCGCGCCAGCCGGTGCCACCAGAAGGTACCCGCCGCAATATCACCACCAGCAATGGCAAGATTGTCGGCTGGGTGATTGCCTCACCGGCGGAACGCCTGACGCGCAGCACCGATATCAACTTCGACCAGCAACAGCGGCGCACCAGCTGGATGATTGTCGCGCTCACCGGTTTACTCGCGGCGCTGGTCACCTGGCTGCTGGCGCGCGGCCTGCTGGCGCCGGTAAAACGCCTGGTAGATGGCACGCACCATCTGGCGGCGGGTAATTTCGCGACCCGCGTGGAAGTGGGCAGCAGTGATGAACTCGGCCAGCTGGGACGCGACTTCAACCTGCTCGCCAGTTCGCTGGAGAAAAACGAGAGTAACCGCCGCGCCTTTATGGCCGACATCTCCCACGAATTGCGCACGCCGCTGGCGATCCTGCGCGGTGAGCTGGAAGCGATGCAGGATGGCGTGCGCAAACTGACGCCGGAAGCCATCAGCTCCCTGCAAAGCGAAGTGTCGCTGCTGACCAAGCTGGTGGACGATCTGCATCAGCTATCACTTTCCGACGCGGGCGCCCTCGCCTATCGCAAACAGCCGGTCGACCTGGTCAGTTTGCTGGAAGTGGTGGCGGGCAGTTTTGGTGAACGTTATCGCAGCCGCAATCTGGCTCTCAAGCTGGCGCTACCTGCGCAGGCGCAGAGCTTTGGCGACCCTGATCGTCTGATGCAGTTGTTTACTAACCTGCTGGAGAATAGCCTGCGCTATACCGATGCGGGTGGCGAAGTGCAGCTGACCTTGCAACAGGCCGGCGAAAACTGGCAGCTCAAATTTGCCGATAGCGCGCCGGGTGTCGATCCGCTGCATCAGGCACAATTATTCGAACGTTTTTTCCGCGCCGAAAGTTCACGTAATCGTGCCAGCGGCGGCTCTGGGCTTGGGCTGGCGATTTGTAAAAACATTGCCGAAGCGCATAACGGCAGCATCAGTGCGGATCACTCTGATTTAGGTGGGCTGCAAATCACGCTAAACTTGCCGTATGTTCCTCACTAGACGTCACTTATGAGCCCGGAAAATAGCGATCCACTGATTCTTGTTGTAGAAGATGAACCGAAACTGGCGCAGCTGGTGATTGATTATCTGCAGGCGTCCAACTATCGCACGCACCACATTGCCGACGGTAACGCGGTACTGAACTACGTGCAGCAAACGCCGCCGGACCTGATGCTGCTGGATTTGATGCTGCCCGGGCGCGACGGCCTGACGCTGTGCCGCGAAATCCGCCGCTTCTCCGAGCTGCCGATAATTATGGTCACCGCACGCACCGAAGAGATCGATCGCTTGCTGGGGCTGGAAATCGGTGCTGATGACTATATCTGTAAGCCGTTCAGCCCGCGCGAAGTGGTGGCGCGCGTCAAAACCATTTTGCGTCGCGTTAAACGTTCGCCGGAAGAAGCCCAGCAGGAATCGCATCTGCAGATCGATGAAAGCCGTTTTCAGGCCAGCTGGCGCGAACAGCAGCTGGAGCTGACGCCCGCTGAGTTTCGTCTGCTAAAAACCCTGGCGCTGGAGCCGGGCAAAGTCTTCTCGCGCGAGCAACTGCTGAACCATCTCTACGACGATTACCGTGTGGTGACCGACCGCACCATCGATAGTCACATCAAAAATTTGCGCCGCAAGCTGGAAAGCCTCGATGCCGAGCAACCGTTTATTCGCGCGGTATACGGTATGGGTTATCGCTGGGAAGCGGACGTCTGCCGTTTGCTCTAGCTAGCAGCGGCTTACATTGATCCAGGTCAATTTACATCGGGTGCGGGCCTGCCTACAATTCCCCACCTTTTGCAGGGCCGTGTAACGCGGCCGCTGCTCCTGCCATCCACCATGGCATGCTGACCTGACATCAGTGAGAAAATCCATGTTAAAACCTGAACTGCTTTCTCCAGCGGGCTCGCTGAAGAATATGCGTTATGCCTTTGCCTACGGCGCCGATGCGGTATATGCCGGACAACCGCGCTACAGCCTGCGCGTACGCAACAACGAATTCACCCACGAGATTCTGGCGAAAGGCATCAATGAAGCCCATCAGCTCGGAAAAAAATTCTACGTGGTGGTCAATATCGCCCCACACAACGCCAAACTAAAAACCTTTATTCGCGACCTGACGCCAGTCGTCGCCATGCAGCCGGACGCGCTGATTATGTCCGATCCTGGCCTGATCATGCTGGTGCGCGAAGCCTTCCCGGATATGCCAATTCACTTGTCGGTTCAGGCCAACGCGGTTAACTGGGCGACGGTACAATTCTGGCAGCAAATGGGGCTGACGCGGGTGATTCTGTCGCGCGAGCTGTCGCTGGATGAGATCGCTGAAATTCGCCAGCAGGTGCCGGAAATGGAGATTGAGATCTTCGTTCACGGTGCGCTGTGCATGGCCTATTCCGGCCGCTGCCTGCTCTCGGGCTACCTTAACAAACGCGATCCCAATCAAGGCACCTGCACCAACGCTTGCCGCTGGGAATATAAAGTGGAAGAAGGTAAACAGGATGAGATTGGCAACATCGTCGGCTTCCATGAACCGGTTAAGGTGCAGGAGCCGACGCTGGGCGTGGGCGCTACCACCGACCGCGTGTTCCTGCTGGAAGAGAAGATGAAACCGGGTGAAGTGATGAGTGCGTTCGAAGACGAACACGGCACCTACATCATGAACTCTAAAGATCTGCGCGCGGTGGCGCACGTTGAGCGTCTGAGCCAAATGGGTGTGCACTCGCTGAAAATTGAAGGCCGTACTAAATCTTTCTACTACTGCGCGCGCACCGCCCAGGTTTATCGCCGCGCCATTGATGATGCCGCTGCGGGTAAACCGTTTGATTCGGCACTGCTGGAGACGCTGGAAGGACTGGCGCACCGCGGTTACACCGAAGGTTTCCTGCGCCGTCATACGCACGACAGCTATCAAAACTATGAGCAAGGTTTCTCCATCTCCGAGCGCCAGCAGTTTGTTGGAGAATTCACCGGTGAACGCCGCGGCGACTGGGCGCAAATTGCGGTGAAGAACAAGTTTATGCTGGGTGATGCGGTGGAGATCATGACGCCGGAAGGCAACCTCAACTGTACGCTTGAAACCATGCAGAATGATAAAGGATCGGCGGTAGAGGTTGCGCCAGGCGATGGGCATCGCGTGTGGATCCCGGTACCGCAAGCGGTCAATCTGGCCTTTGCGCTGCTGCTGCGAAACTTTACTGATGGCAACAGTACTTACGATCCGCACGGGAAAAATCGCACATAAAGAAAAGAAAATGGCGAAGTTAGATTAGGATCACAGACCATCGCTTCGCCTCGCTTTAAAATCGCGCCTGCTGCTAACGAGTAACAATAAAAGCAGGTAGTACCAGGAACCACCTCATTCACCCGCCCGGCTCCCCCGTGCGGGTTTTCTTTTTTTCAGCGCCCGCCGATAAATTTCACTCCCCAGCTATGCTATAACCTGTGCTGTGTATCTCGCATCAAGGAACTGATAATGCAAAACAAACCGCTGACGCTGCTGATCCTCAACGGGAAAGGCGCAGGAAATGAAGATTTGCGTGCTGCGGTGAATACGCTGCGCGATGAAGGCTTTAATCTGGCGGTGCGCGTCACCTGGGAAAAGGGCGACGGCGATCGCTACGTGCAGGAAGCGGTGGCTTTGCAGGCAGAAACCGTGGTGGCCGGCGGCGGCGATGGCACCATTAATGAGATCGCCACTGCGCTCGCGGGACTGCCGGAACAGCAGCGTCCAGCGCTGGGCATTTTACCGCTTGGCACCGCCAATGATTTCGCCACCAGCGTGGGCATTCCAGAAGGTATGGAACCGGCGCTGCGTTTGGCGCTGGTGGGCAAAGCCAGCCCAATTGATTTAGCCTGCGTGAACGGCGATCGCTACTTTATCAACATGGCGACCGGCGGTTTTGGTACGCGCATCACCACCGAAACGCCCGAAAAGTTGAAATCTGCGCTGGGCGGCGTTTCGTACTTTATTCATGGTCTGATGCGGGTTGATGCCCTGAAGCCTGACAGCTGCGAAATCAGTGGACCCGGTTTTAACTGGCAAGGTGATGCGTTAGTGATTGGCATTGGTAACGGACGTCAGGCCGGCGGCGGGCAAAAGCTCTGCCCGGATGCGCTGATCAATGACGGCCAGCTCAATCTCAGCATTGTCACCGCGCAAGAGCTACTGCCAACCCTATTCCATTCGCTGACGCGCGATGATGAAAACCCCAACATCGTCACGGCGCAGCTGCAATCGCTGACTATTCGCTCGCCACATGAGATGACGTTTAATCTGGATGGTGAACCGCTGACGGGAAGTGCATTCGAAATTGAAGTGATGCCTGGCGCGCTGAGCTGTCGTTTGCCGCCGCAGTGCCCATTGCTTGCCTGATTGGCTTTCAGGTCGCCATAAATGGCGTAATGCCGATCAGTTAAGCACTGAGCAACTTTCGTTCGCCATCTGCTGGGGCAGTTTCAGCTATGCCGTGCGGCGACCGAGCAGAGGACGCCTGGCCGCGCCCTCTGCACTCCCGGGCCCTGCGCCAGCCCATCCCGCCGCTTCGCGGTGCCTTCGCTCCCTCGCGATTCCTGACGGACCGGCGGCGATTCGCTCCTGCTCAGCGCCGCCTCTCGCCGCATCCCTGCGGCTCGCCCTGGAATCCCTCACTCGCTCAGCGGGCTGGGATGTCGCCTCAACACCCGCGCTGCAGCATCAATGCCTATTCCTGAATCATCATCGCTGTAACGCCTGTAGGGTCGCCATTCATGGCGACCAGGTAACCCACAATCTTCAGCCAGCAAAATTTCAAATCAGATGCGGTAATGACAGGCGACGGTGTTGAGCGCTATCCGCAGCGCCGAGCACAGAGGGACGGCCAGGATGAGCAGACACGACGTCGGCGAAAGCGCGGCATGAGCCAGGGATGGCGAATCCGCGCGGTCCGTCAGGCCGGAGTGATAAGCGAGGGAACAGCGAGGACGGCGCAGGCGCGGATTGCTAAGGTCCGCGCCTTCGGACCTTAGCCCGGCCGCCGGCTTCACACATTCTGAAACTGCCATACGCTTAGCGGGCGGAACCCCTGCGGAGCCAGTGCGCTGCTTATCTGACGAGCATTACGCCATAAATGGCGACCCTACGTAGGGTGCACATTGAACGATGTGCAGCGGCTGGTTTTCTACACCTTCATCCAGCGACGTTCCAGTGCGGAAACCGCCACCGCTTCCAATACTTTCTGCACCTGCAAACCTTCGGCAAAGTCCGGCCACATACGATCCCCAGCAGCGATGCCGTTAATCAAATCGCGGATCTCAACGGTTTTCTGATCGTTGAAGCCGATGCCGTGCCCGGCTGACACGCAGAAATTGGCGTAATCCGGATGCGCCGGACCGGTCAAAATGGTTTTGAAACCCTGGCGCCCTGCCGGTTCATCATGGATATACAGCTCCAGCTCGGCCATGCGTTCCTGGGTATAGCGCAGCGTGCCTTTGGTGCCGGTCACCACATAAGTCAGACCCATTTTGCTGCCGCAGGCGATGCGCGAGGTTTCAAACACGCCGTGCGCGCCATTTTTAAAACGCAGCAAGGCGCTAGCCTGATCTTCGTTTTCTACCGGCAGCAGGCGCGAAGTCTCCTTCGGATCCGGACGCTCCTTAATCACCGTCATCATATCGCCGCTGACTTCTTCAATATCGCCAACCAGATAATGCGCCATATTCACAATGTGCGCGGCCAGGTCGCCCAGCGCGCCTAATCCCGCCAGCGCTTTCTGGCAGTGCCAGTCGAGCGGGGTTTCCGGACGCGCCAGATAATCTTCGTTGTGCGTGCCATAAAAATGCACCACGTCGCCGATTTCGCCACGAGCGATGATCTCACGCGCCAGCTGGCTGGTGGGGTTTTTCATGTAGTTGAAGCCGACCAACGTTTTCACGCCGGCCAGCTGCGCGGCTTGCACCATCTCTTCGGCATCCGCTACCGACAGTGACAGCGGCTTCTCAGAGTAGACATGCTTGCCGTTGCGAATCGCTTCTAACGCCATCTCTTTGTGCAGGAAGTTAGGTGCGCAGATATCGACCACGTCGATGTTAGGATCACGCACCAGCTCACGCCAGTCGCCGGTGGATCGCGCAAAGCCAAAGGTGGCTGCCTGTTTTGCCGCCAGCTCAGGATTCACTTCCGCCAGCATTTCACGCACGATTTCACCTTTCAGGGCAAAAACCGTGGGTGCCTGAGCGTAAGCAATTGCGTGACAACGACCAATATATCCACTGCCAATCATACCGATTCTGACTTTGTTCATGACTATTCCTGCATTCGGGTAACGAGTGATCTGGAATATATGTTTCGCTTTTCAGCGCGACAACGGCGAAATGAAATATCTGTGATCATACATGCGAGGTATCTGACAAAAACGACAAATCAGAATGTAATTTTGCATAGAGTTGGTGATCTTCATCACGAAATTGGCTGTAGAGCCGCTGGTTTAGCGACTTGAAACTCATGCACAGCAGGTAATTGACGCTTTATTCAGCAGTCAGTAAGAATTGTGAAAAAGAGTTTTGACAAGCCGAAGCCCGCTCGTTAATATGCGCCCCGTTCAAACGATTCCTCTGTAGTTCAGTCGGTAGAACGGCGGACTGTTAATCCGTATGTCACTGGTTCGAGTCCAGTCAGAGGAGCCAAATTTAAAAACCCGCTCAGGGAAACCTGAGCGGGTTTTGTCTTTTGTAGGGTCGCCATTGATGGTGACCTGATATCGCGGTTGTTATAAATGGCAACCCGCCAAAATGTTCCTGAGCGCTGGAACAACTTACCTTCTGCAATCATCCCATCATGATTCACGCTCTGTGATTCTCTTCACAACTCTGTAACGCCGACTTGTATGGTAGTATTAGTGCGCGTATTTTTTCATCATTGCATTCCCGCTAAAGCCTGCTCAGCTTATCAAGAAGGCAGCAGGCAAGGAGTAGATGATGAAAAGTGTGGTGATTGAACAACCGGGTGAATTGGTATTGGCAGAGCGTCCGCTGCCGCAGCCCGCTGCAGGTGAAGTCCGCGTGAAGGTGCAGTTTGCCAGCATCTGCGGTTCCGATGTGCATATCTGGCACGGTCACAATCCTTTCGCTAAATATCCGCGCGTGATTGGTCATGAATTTTTCGGCCTGATTGATGCGGTCGGCGATGACGTCGCCGCCAGCCGCATCGGTGAGCGCGTGGCGGTTGATCCGGTAGTCAGCTGCGGTCACTGCTATCCCTGCTCAATTGGTCGCCCCAACGTCTGCAAAGAGTTGCAGGTGATCGGCGTGCACCGCGACGGCGGCTTTAGCGAATATGCCGTGGCGCCGGCGAAAAATGCCTTCCGCCTGCCAAATAGTATTCCTGACAAGCTTGCCAGCATGGTTGAACCCTTCACCATCGCGGCCAACATCACCGCCTTTCTCAAACCACAGCCAAACGATGTGGCGCTGATTTACGGTGCCGGCCCGATGGGTCTTACCGCCATTCAGGTGCTGAAAGGCGTGTACGGCGTCGAGCAGGTGTTAGTGGTGGATCGCCTGCCAGAACGTTTGGCGCTGGCGCAGGAGAACGGAGCCGATCGCGTATTCAATAACAGCGAGATTCCCTTAGCCGCGCAGCTGGAAGGTGTACAGCCCACGCTGATTATTGATGCCGCCTGCCACCCTGCCATTCTGGCTGAAGCCGCCGCCCTCGCCTCGCCAGCGGCGCGCATTGGCCTGCTGGGTTTCTCCGGCGAACCGTGCAGCATCACGCAGCAGAGTCTCACCAGCAAAGAGCTGTCGCTGTTCACCTCACGTCTCAACAGCAATCGCTTCCCGCAGGTGATTGAGTGGATGGAACAGGGGCAGATCCAGCCAGAGAAACTGGTGACGCACTATTTCCCGCTGGCGGAGGTGGAGCAAGCGATGACGCTGTTCGAAAAAGATCCCCGCACCTGCTGCAAAGTGATCCTACAAATGGGTTAAGTTAACCCACACACCAGGTGTCCCCATGCCGGTCACTTACCCGCCGGCATTATTACTATAAAAAAGACGATGACGGAGTTTCTATGTTTAAGAACCTGCGCTGGACCCTCGTACTGCTGTTGTTCCTGGTGTTTATGATCAACTATCTTGATCGTATCGCCCTCTCTTTGACTGTCCCTTTGGTGGAAAAAGACCTGATGATCAACGCCGAACAGTTCGGCATGATTTTCGGCAGCTTCTTCTTCGGTTACGCCCTGTTCAACTTTATTGGCGGTTTAGCGACCGATAGATTTGGCCCGACTATCGTGCTCGGTACCGCTGTCGGCATGTGGTCGCTGTTCTGTGGCCTGACCGCCATGGCGACCGGCTTCTGGTCAATGATGATTCTGCGCGTGCTGTTTGGCATGGCAGAAGGCCCGATTTCCGCCTCGGCGAACAAAGCCATCAACGGCTGGTTCCCGAAAAAACAGGCCGCCACGGCGATGGGCTTACTGAGCTCAGGTTCGCCGCTGGGCGGTGCTGTCGCCGGGCCGATTGTCGGCTATCTGGCGCTCTCATTCGGCTGGCGTCCAGCGTTTGTGGTGATCGCCGCAATTGGCTTCGTCTGGCTGGCGCTGTGGTTCTTCTTTGCGTCAGATAACCCAGCGAAAAGCAAACGCGTCTCCGCCGAAGAGCGCGCGCTAGTGGAAAAACTGAAAGCCGAAGAACCGGCCGACGTGATCGATCCGAGCGGCAACGCACACGGTCTGGGCTTCTATCTGCGCCAGCCGATCATTCTGGTCACCGCCTTCGCCTTCTTCTGCTACAACTACATCCTGTTCTTCTTCCTCAGCTGGTTCCCGGCGTATCTGGTGCAGGCGCATGGCCTCGATATCAAAGCGATGAGCATCACCACCATGATCCCGTGGATTGTCGGCTTCGTTGGCCTGGCGCTGGGCGGCTGGATCTCCGATAAAATTTTCAATATTACCGGTAAGCTGCTGCTTTCGCGCAAAATTGTGCTGGTGGTTTCACTGACGGCAGCGGCGATTTGCGTGGCGCTGGCAGGTACGATAAAAGAGGTCAACTCGGCGGTGATCATGATGTCGATCTCCATCTTCTTCCTCTACATCACCGGCGCGATTTACTGGGCGATAGTGCAGGACGTAGTGCATAAAAGCCGTGTGGGTAGCATCAGCGGCTTTATCCATCTGATTGGTAGCCTGTCTGGCGTTATCGGCCCCGTCGTCACCGGTTTCATCGTGCAGCACTCCGGTAAGTTTGACAGTGCGTTCATCCTTGCCGGTGCAGTTGCTGGCGTCGGCGCGCTGCTGGTACTGCTGGTGATTCGTGAACCTAAAGCCAACAACAAACCGGTTTCTGTGTAATTCTCATGGGGCGCTAAGCGCCCCATTTGCTAAAAGGAATGACTATGTTAGAGCTTGATCGCCTCCCCGCTGATGTTCAACTTCCGGCTTACGATCGCACGCAACTCAAAACCCGCATGGTGCACATTGGCTTTGGTGCTTTTCATCGCGCGCATCAGGCGCTGGCGACCGATAAGCTGGCCGCGCAGGGCAGCGACTGGGGCTACTGCGAGGTGAATCTCAACAGCGGCACGCTGATTCAGGCGCTGCGTCAACAGGATCTGCTCTACACGCTGACCGAAATGGCCGATGAGAGTTTACACACGCGCGTGATTGGCGTGGTGACGCAAGCCCTGCACGGCAAAGGCGACGGCATTGAGGCGGTCATTGAAGCGATGAGTCAGCCTGATGTGGCGATAGTCTCAATGACGGTCACCGAGAAAGGCTACTGTTACATGCCGTCGAGCGGCAAACTGAATCCCGATCATCCGGATATTGTGCATGACCTCGCCAATCCAGCAGCACCACGTTCGTTACCGGGGCTGATTCTGGCGGCGATTATCCGCCGTCGTGAACGTAATCTGCCGCCGTTTAGCGTGATGTCGTGCGACAACATGCCGGAAAACGGCCACGTCACGCGCAACGTGATTACCCAACTGGCTGAGTGCTACAGCCCTGCGCTGGCAGACTACATCCAGACGCACATCACCTTCCCTTCGACCATGGTCGATCGCATCGTCCCGGCGATGACCGATGCGGCGTTCGACACGCTGGCTGAACGCCTTGGCAGCCGCGATCCGGTGGCGGTAGAAGCCGAGCCGTTCTTCCAGTGGGTGATTGAAGATAACTTCGTCAACGGACGCCCGGCATGGGAAAACGCCGGCGCGGAGTTGGTGAGCGACGTGCTGCCATTCGAAGAGATGAAGCTGCGCATGCTGAATGGCAGCCATTCGTTCCTCGCCTATCTCGGCTTCCTCGCCGGCTATGAGCACATCAGTGATTGCATGGCCGATGCCAGCTATCGCCAGGCGGCACGCGCATTGATGCTGCAGGATCAGGCGCCGACGCTGCGCACTCAAGGCGTCGATCTCACGGCATATGCCGATTCACTGATTGCGCGCTACGAGAATCGCGCCATCAAACATCGCACCTATCAAATTGCGACTGACGGCACGCAAAAGCTACCGCAGCGCTTGCTGGATAGCGTGCGCTGGCATCTGCGCAACGGCACTTCCTGCGATTTCGTGTTGCTGGGCGTGGCCGGTTGGATGCGGTACGTCGGCGGCGTGAATGAGCAAGGAGAAGCGATTGAGATTCGCGATCCGTTAAAAGATCAGCTGGCGGATATCGTCGCTAACAGTGAGGAAGGCGCAGCCCGCGTAAAGGCGTTACTCGGCCTGAAAGCGGTGTTCGGCGACGATCTGCTGCAGCAAACGGCGTTTGTCACCCGCCTGACCGAACTGTATCAACAACTGGTGCAACAGGGCGCGCGTGCCACGGTTCACAGCCTCGTCACACAAGGCTAAGTGGCTGAACAAATGTGTAGCGCAGACGCAGTGTGCTGATTAGACTTACCCTTTCTCAACGGGCTGGCGCACGCCAGCCGTAATACGGATATTGCTGCATGTCGACTGCCTATACCATAACCACCAGCGAACCGGTAAATCAGCAGATCTATCGCTATCTGCGTAAAGATATTGTGACCTGCGTTATTCATCCGGGCTCGCTGCTGTCGGAGAAGGAAGTGTCGGCGCGCTTTAACGTGTCGCGTCAGCCGGTGCGCGAGGCCTTTATTAAGCTGGCTGAGGCCGGATTGGTGCAGGTTTTGCCGCAGCGCGGCACCTTCGTACGCAAGATCTCCGCCCAGCGCGTGGCCGATGGTCGCTTTATTCGTGAAGCGGTCGAGATTGCCGTGGTACGCCGCGCCGCGCAGGAAATGGGGGCGACAGGGTTGATGGCGCTGGAGCATAACTTGCAGCTGCAGCGTTTAGCGGCTGAACGTCATGACAGCCAGGCATTTTTAACGCTGGATGATGAGTTTCATCGCCTGATTGCCGAGGGGATTAATTGCCTGCTGGCGTGGGAAACGGTGGAGAACATCAAAGCCACCATGGACCGCGTGCGCTTCCTGACGTTGAGCGAAGTGTCGCCGCCAGAAAGATTGATTCAGCAGCATGAAAATATCTTTAATGCGTTGAAAGCGCATGATGTTGACGGTGCTGAAAGCGCAATGCGCCGCCATCTGCAGGAGATGATTTTAACCATTACGCCCATTGCCGAGCGCAATAGTGAGTGGTTTGAGGCGCCTTAAGTAGGGTTATCGCTGTCCCCCATCCCGGCCTTCCCCCGCGAGCGGGGGAAGGAGACGCTGCCACATGCAACACCCCAACTAACATATGGCAGCGTCTTCCTCCTCCATTTATGGGGGAGGACCGAGGAGGGGGACAGCCAACACCATCAAGCTATGGTGACATCCTTCGACAAATACACATCCTGCACCGCATTAATCAGCTGCACGCCCTCTTTCAGCGACTTCTTAAACGCCTTGCGCCCCAGAATCAGCCCCATGCCGCCCGCACGTTTATTGATCACTGCGGTTCGTACAGACTCCGCGATATCCGTCTCACCCGCCGAAGCACCGCCGGAGTTAATCAACCCTGCGCGTCCCATATAGCAGTTCGCCAGCTGGTAACGCACCAAATCAATCGGGTTTTCGCTGGTCAGCTTGCTATAAACACGTTCATCGGTATGACCAAACTTCACCGCGTTGTAACCGCCGTTGTTCTCAGCCATCTTCTGCTTCACGATATCCGCACCAATCGTTGCCGCCAGATGATTGGCCTGGCCAGTTAAATCGGCACTGGCATGATAATCAACGCCCTCTTTTTTGAAGGCATCGTTACGCAGATAAGCCCACAGCACCGTCACCATACCCAGCTCGTGCGCGCGCTCAAACGCCGCAGAGATCTCTTCAATCTGACGACGCGATTGCTCAGAGCCAAAGTAGATGGTCGCGCCAACTGCTACTGCGCCCAGATTGAAGGCCTGTTCAACGCTGGCATACAGTGTCTGATCATATTGGGTGGGATAGCTCAGGGTTTCGTTATGGTTCAACTTCACCATAAAGGGAATGCGGTGCGCGTAACGCCGTGACACCGAGGCCAATACGCCGTAAGTCGATGCCACGCAGTTGCAGCCAGCTTCAATCGCCAACTCTACGATGTTTTTTGGATCGAAATACGCGGGATTAGCAGCAAAGGATGCGCCCGCCGAGTGCTCAACGCCCTGATCGACCGGTAAAATCGACAAATAGCCGGTGCCGGCTAAACGTCCGGTGTTGTATAGCGTTTGCATGTTGCGTAATACGGTGGGAGAACGATTGTTGTCGATCATTACGCGATCAACATAATCCGCGCCTGGTAAATAGAGGCTATCCGCTGGAATGGTCATGCAGCGATGTTGAAGAAGGCTGTCCGCCTCTTTGCCCAATAACTGTACGATGTCCGTCATGTTCGCACCTGATAAATGGCTGGATTGGAACCGGCAAATGCCGATTCGCCCCCAACAGCCTGGACCGCAATACACCAGGCTGGCAAATTGCTGACTCCATTTTTCAGACGGATGCGCAGTGCAAAAGCGGCAATCTGGCGTTACGCCCTACCACCATTGATGAAAATGGTGCACCGGCCCAATGCCTTTACCCACTTCCAGCGAATCGGCGTGCAGCAGCGCCTGCTGCAGCCAGGCTTTAGCTTCGGCCACCGTTGTCGCCCAATCATCATGACGCGGACGTAGCGCCGCTAGCGCCGCTGACAGCGAGCAACCGGTGCCGTGTGTGTGCCGTGTATTCACGCGTGGCGCACTAAAGCGCTGCCGGCCATCGCGGGTGATCAGCCAATCCGGACTCTCGGCATCGCTGAGATGTCCGCCCTTCATCAGCACCGCTTCGCAGCCAAGATCGAGCAACGCATCACCCTGCTGTAACATGGTTTTTTCATCCTGCGCCATGGCACGTCCTAACAGCGCTGCGGCTTCCGGTAGGTTCGGGGTGATCAGCGACACCTGCGGCAGCAGCAGTTCGCGTACGCTAGCCACCGCATCCGGCGACAGCAACGCATCGCCGCTCTTCGCAATCATCACCGTATCCAGCACCACAAACGGCAGGCTGGCGCGTTTCAGCCTTGCGGCTACCACTTCTACAATCGCCGTTTCTGACAGCATGCCGATCTTAGCCGCGTCGATGCGCACGTCATCCAACACCGAATCAAGTTGGGCGCCGACGAAATCGGGTTCGATGCGATACACCGACTGCACACCGCAGGTGTTCTGCGCCACCAGCGCAGTAATAACGCTGGTGCCATAGGCGCCCAGTGCGGAGAAGGCTTTGAGGTCGGCCTGAATGCCTGCGCCACCGCTTGGATCGGTGCCGGCAATGGTCAAAGCATTGATGCGTTTCATACTGCCACCTCCAGCGTCCAGAGCGCATCAAGGAAAGCAGCGACAAAACTGCCCGGTCCTTCGACATTGCGCGCCGTCATTTCACCGGCCAGCGACATCACACGACAGGCGGCAGCGACATGCTGCAGGCGATCGCCAGGCAAGCAGCTAAAGGCCGCCACCACCGCCGACAGCGCGCAACCGGTACCGACCACCCGCGTCATCAGCGGGCTGCCGCCGGGGATCGCCAGCGTTTGTCTGCCATCGGTGACGTAATCGACTTCGCCGGTTACCGCAACCACAGTGTCATAATTCTGCGCCAGCTGTTGGGCAGCATTCAGCGCGGCATCAGCCTGATGCAGGCTATCTACGCCGCGCCCGCCCGTTGCCTGATTAGCCAGGGCGAGAATTTCTGAAGCGTTACCTCGAATCGCCGCCGGATGCAGACCAAGTAGCTGCTGACAAAATTCGGTGCGCAGCGATAAGGCGCCTACCGCAACCGGATCCAGCGTCCATGGCGTGCCCGCTTTTTGCGCTGCCTGCACCGCCGCTAACATCGCATCACGACGATCGCGCGTTAACGTACCGACGTTAATCAATAACGCATCGGCAAAGCCAGCGAATTGCGCCGCTTCTTGCGTATCAATCACCATCGCGGGTGAGGCATGCAGCGCCAGCAGCACGTTGGCAGTAAAGGTTTGCACCACGTCGTTGGTCATGCAGTGCACCAGCGGCGCTTGTTGACGTAGCAATTGTAAAGATTGCGCGAGTTGCGCGGGGGAAAGAGGATCAGGCTGTTTCATAAAGCTCCCAACCGGCGATCAAGAAGGCGAATGCGGTCAGGCATCTGACTTCCCTACGCTGGCATTATCCAGATCAGGTCAGCGGGTGTATCTCAGCCCTGTATTAAAGGGGCACCCCGAGTCAAAACAACGCTTCGAGCATAGGGAAGTCAGTAGGTGAAAGCAAGCAAACGCCTTTATTCCTGAATCCCGCTCGCAAAGGGACAAACTGCACCTTCGTGTAACGTATTGATTGAAGCCCTTAAAACGGGCTCTTTTTGCGCGCCACGTCATACTTTGTAATAAATTACATTGATAATTCGCGTCGCGAAAAATAGCATCCTCGCAACTCGTTTCATGATGAAACAGTACGGAAATATTTATTATTAATGGAAGCATCAAGGAGGATTTGCTATGCGCAGGATTTTACGCGCGCCGCTCACTGCGGCAGTGATTACGGCTCTGTTTGCCGGTGTTTTTGTTCCCACTTCCCCCACTCAAGCCAGCGGTTTCATTGACGATTCATCTCTCACTGGAAACATCTTCTACTGGCAACGCCAGCGCGATCGTAAAGAGATGGACGCGCAAAAAGGTAATTACGGTCAATATGATGCCAACCTGCATCACGCTTCTGCCAACGCCAATCTCGATTTCTCATCCGGTTATGCGGGTGATGTGATTGGACTCGATCTGGCGGCTTTTGGTGCGCTGGAACTGAGTCATGGTGGGCCCGCTGCACCGAACGAAATTGGCTTTAGCAACGCCCGCACGCGCTGGGATGAGGACTGGAGCGGAGATAAGAGTGGCTTAAGTCTTTATAAGGCCGCGCTCAAAGCGAAATGGCAGGAAAACTGGCTACGCGCAGGTTATCTGCAACCCAGCGGACAGACCTTACTGGCACCACACTGGAGCTTTCTGCCCGGAACCTATCGCGGCGTTGAAGCCGGCACCACCTTTGATTTTAGCGATGCGGGCGCCCTTTCCCTCGCATGGATGTGGACCGACGAGTACAAAGCGCCGTGGTATCGCGACATGTATAACTTCCGCAAAGCCGATGGCGTGACGGAAATCCCCTGGCTGCAATCCTTCGGTGCCAAATATGATTTTAAAAACCATCTGGTACTGGAAGGCGCTTACGGTCAGGCGGCAGATTACATGGATCAGTATTTTGCCAAAGCGTCTTATCAGCTGCCGCTCGCCAATGGGCCGCTGCGCACCAGCTATCAGTTTTATGGCGCGAAGGACCGCGACAACAGCGGCGCGGGGGCTGTAAACGATGTTTATGATGGCCTCGCCTGGCTGCAGGCGCTGACTTTCGGCTACACGCTAGGCGCATTTGATTTCCGCCTCGAAGGCACCTGGGTAAAAGCCGAGGGCAACCAGGGATTCTTCCTGCAACGTATGACGCCTTCTTATGCCAGCTCCAATGGTCGCCTCGATGTATGGTGGGATTCCCGCTCCGACTGGAACGCCAACGGCGAGAAAGCGCTGTTTGCTGGCGTAATGGTAGATCTGGGGCACTGGCAATTGCCGGGCTGGCAGGTCGGCACTTCTTACGCATACGGTTGGGATGCAAAACCGTCCACCAATCCGGTTTACGATCAAAGTCAGCGCCTGAAAGAGTCAGCGTGGAATCTCGATCTGGTTTACACCATCCAGCAAGGGCGCGCCAAAGACACCCAATTCAAACTGCACTACACCCGCTACGACAATCACAGCGATCTCCCCAGCTATAGCGGTGGTTACGGCAACATCTTCCAGGATGAGAAAGACATCAAATTTATGGTTATTGCGCCATTTACCCTGTTTTGACCCCTACCTGGCAGGAGCCAGAGACATTCATTCGAGGAGAAGGATATCAATATGAAAAAACTAAAAATGAGTTTGCTGGCGTTGGCCGTGACCAGCGTTGCGGCCTGCAGCTCGTCCCCACACAGTAATCAACAGATTGTTGACCAGATCAGCCAGTTCGGCGTGCAATATCAGGTAACTGATAATCAGGCGGCCGATCACGGCATCAATTGCGCGAAGCTCGGTGCCGATTGGGCATCCTGTAATACCGCGACCATCACCCTTACGAATAACGGCCCGGCGCTCACCAGTAAAAACTGGGCGATTTACATGAGCAACGTGCACGAAACGCTGCGGGTTGATAACGATCAATTCAAAATGACGCACATTGTTGGTGATCTGACCCGACTGGAGCCGACGGAGAAATTCAAGGGCATTGCGGCCGGTGAGTCAATTGAGATCCCAATCGTCAATGAGTATTGGCAGCTGTTTATCACTGACGTCATGCCGCGTTGGTACGTCACCGCAGCTGATGCTACACCGAAAATTATCTCCAGCACCGACACTGAGAATCTGAACGATTTCGTCAAACCGTTTGGCAACCAGTGGAAGCGCATCGCCGACGACAAAAACGTGCTCATGCTGCCGCAGAGCCGCTTCGCGAAGAATGCTGATGTACAGCAACTTCCCGCGAGCGCACTGCGCGGACAAATCACGCCAACACCGCGTACGGTAAAAGTTCATGCGGCCGATGTTGATCTAAGTCGTGGCGTTGCACTGCATTTAGAGGCTTTGTCGGGCAACCAAGCCGATGCGGTTAGACAGCGCTTTGATTTAATGAATATCAAACAGCACTCGAGCGGCTATGCCGTCCATACGCGCGTGGCAACCAACCATTTTAATGATGCAGATGCCGTTTCCGGCGCCTATGAATTACGCATCACTCCGCGCGGCACGGATATCGTGGGTTATGACCAGGCGGGCGTGTATTACGGTTTAATGTCTTTACTGTCACTGGTTCCTGCCGAAGGTAAACCGATCATCGCTACGCTGGATGCGCAGGATGCACCACGCTTTGCCTATCGCGGCGCTTTCCTTGATGTGGCCCGTAATTTCCACAGCAAACAAGCGGTGTTGCGCATGCTCGATCAGATGGCCGCCTGGAAGATGAACAAATTCCACTTCCACCTGACCGATGACGAAGCCTGGCGCATTGAAATCCCAGGGTTACCGCAGCTGACCGATGTCGGTAGCAAGCGCTGCCACGATCTTACCGAGCAGCAATGCCTGCTGCCGCAGTTAGGCTCGGGGCCATTTAGTGATAATAACGGCAGCGGACACTTTAGCCGTGCGGATTATATTGAGATCGTCAAATACGCTCAGGCGCGCAACATCGAAGTCATTCCTGAGATCGATATGCCAGCGCATGCTCGCGCCGCCGTGATTTCAATGGAAGCACGCTACCAACAATTAATGAAAGCGGGTAAACCGCAACAGGCCAACGAATATCGTTTAGTGGATCCAACTGACACCTCTAATACCCGCTCGGTGCAGCTTTACGATCGTACCAGCTACCTCAACCCTTGCCTCGACTCCTCAAAACGCTTTGTCGATAAAGTGATTAGTGAAGTACAGGCA
The DNA here is from genome assembly GCF_037479095.1 of Pantoea nemavictus. Lineage (NCBI taxonomy): Bacteria > Pseudomonadati > Pseudomonadota > Gammaproteobacteria > Enterobacterales > Erwiniaceae > Pantoea > Pantoea nemavictus. The sequence continues at coordinate 581,162 of NZ_JBBGZW010000001.1, forward strand.
ATGCATCGCGAAGCCGGCCAGCCGTTGAGCACCTGGCATTTTGGCGGTGATGAAGCGAAAAATATCCGCCTGGGTGCGGGTTACAGCGACATAAAATCCCCGAAAGCGGGAACGGGCATTTTAGACCAAAGCAAAGAGGACAAGCCCTGGGCAAAATCTCAGGTCTGCCAGGCGGTGGTGAAATCCGGCAAGGTGGAAGATCTGGAACACTTACCCAGCCATTTTGCACTGGAAGTCAGCAAGATGGTTAAGGCACACGGCATTCCGGTCATGCAGGCCTGGCAGGATGGATTAAAAGATGCTGCCAATGCCCACGCCTTTGCAACTTCACGCGTTCGGGTGAACTTCTGGGACACGCTTTACTGGGGTGGTTTCGACACCGCTAATGACTGGACGATGAAAGATTACGAAGTGGTGATCTCCAATCCGGATTACGTCTACATGGATTTCCCGTATGAAGTGAATCCGCAGGAGCGCGGCTACTACTGGGGGACGCGATTTAGTGATGAGCGCAAGATGTTTGGCTTCGCGCCAGATAATCTGCCGCAAAATGCTGAAACCTCTGTCGACCGCGATGGTAACACCTTCGATGCCACCTCAACGAAACCCTGGTCGGGCGCATATGGTATTTCAGTACATCTGTGGAGCGAAACAACGCGTACCGATCAGCAAATGGATTACATGGTGTTCCCACGCCTGCTGTCTGTTGCCGAACGCGGCTGGCATCGTGCTGAATGGGAGCTGGATTACCAGCAGGGACGTACTTTTAAAGGTGGCGAAACCCACTTCGTTAACCAACAACAACGTAATCAGGATTGGCAGCGTTTTGCCAATCTGTTAGGCCAGCGTGAGTTAGCCAAAATGGACAAAGCTGGCATCCACTATCGTTTACCGGTGCCCGGTGCACGAGTAGAAAATGGCGTTCTAACCATGAACATTGCCCTGCCGGGTCTGCCGCTGGAGTACAGTCTGGATAACGGTAACCGCTGGCAGCGTTATCAATCTCATGCCAAACCGGCGATCACCGCGGCTGATAAAGTTTGGGTGCGCAGTGTAAGCCCGGATGGTAAACGTTTCAGCCGCGCCGAACAGCTGTAAAAACGATGCTCCTGCGGGAATGCAGGAGCAATAACTGACAAGGATGTCGATGAAAAACTCATCTATCGCTTTTTATTTGGTTGCAATGGGCGCTGGCTTAAGCGGAGCCCTGTTCATTCCCACACTTAGTTTATTTCTTGCCACAGAACTCAAGGTGGCAACCTGGCAGATTGGTGCCTTCTACAGCGTCAATGCGCTGAGCAGTATTGTTATTAGTCTGTTGATTGCACGCTATTCCGATCGTCTGGCGCAGCGTCGGCCACTGTTGCTATTTTGCTTACTCTCGCTGGCGCTTAATTCATTACTGTTTATCTTCTGCCGTAATTATTTATTATTAATTACGCTCGGTTCCTTACTGAGTGCTTGTGGTAGCGCAGCGGTACCACAGCTTTTTGCCTTAGCACGTCAATCCCGTAGTGATAATGGATTTAGCGCCATCCTGCGTGCGCAATTTTCATTGGCCTGGGTATTTGGTCCGCCGCTGGCATTCTGGATTATTCAGCTGGCCGGTTTTGCCTGGCTTTATGTGATCATGTCATTACTGTTATTGAGCGTAACCTTGCTGGCCCTCACCTTACCGCCCGGCAAGCCGCCAGCCAACCCAGCACCTGTGACCCAGTTGCACCAACAACCGCTGGGCCACAATCTCACCTTTCTGATGCTCGCTACCTTACTGGTCTGGAGTTGCAGCTCACTGTATCTGATTGCTTTTCCATTGCATCTGGCACAACAAAGCACGCTTTCAAGCGACTGGACCGGCCTGATGTTTGGCGTCGCCGCGGCGCTGGAAATTCCGATCATGCTGCTCAGTGCGAGAATGCTTAAGCGCTGGAATAAGAAGTTGCAAATGCAGGCCGCCATGCTGTGCGGCATTATCTTTTATGCAGGGATATTCTTCAGCAATGGATTTATCCCGCTGGTATTACTGCAAATTTTCAATGCCATTTTTATCGCCATTATCGCCACCGTTGGATTATTTTGGTTTCAGGACTTACTGCAAAATCGTCAAGGTATGGCGGCTACGCTCTATACCAATTCGATGTCCATCGGCGTGTTGATTGCTGGCGTTTTACAGGGAACTCTCACCGCAGTATCGCCGCTGGCTATCTGGCCAGCGGCCTGCGTGCTGTTGGTGATGTCATTACTACTGATAACAAAGGTCGAAAATGTCTGAAATTGATTATTCGTCGTGCATCGCTGCGCGCATCAAAACACATGGAGTGTACATTAATGAATGTCTTAATTACCGGCGGCGCGGGCTATATTGGGTCGCACATTGCACTTAGCCTGCTGCAGAAAAATCATCATGTCATCGTGCTGGATAATTTGTGTAATAGCTCGCCACTCGCTTTGCAGCGCGTGGAAGCATTAAGCGGAAAAAAGCTTAACTTCCTTCAGGGTGATATCCGTCGCCGCTCTGATTTAAACCTGGTTTTCAGTAGCCAACCCATTGATGCAGTAATCCATATGGCCGGACTTAAATCGGTTAATGAATCACTGCAAAAGCCGGTGAAGTATTACCAAAATAATATCGCCGGAACATTAATGCTGTTAGAGATGATGAAACAGCATAGCGTTAAAAAGCTCATTTTCAGCTCTTCTGCCACCGTATATGGCATTCCGGTAAAAATTCCCTTATGTGAAGGCTGCGACACCGGTAACACCACCAATCCTTATGGTGCCTCCAAATATATGGTGGAGAAAATTATGGCTGAAGTCGCTGATGCGCAACCCGAATTAGCCATTACCGCCCTACGTTATTTTAATCCGGCGGGCGCGCATCCCTCTGGCCAGATTGGCGAACATCCCGAAGGTATTCCCAATAACTTGCTGCCCTATCTGTTTCAGGTGGCCAATGGCCTGCGCAGCCATTTACCGGTATTTGGTGACGATTATGCCACGCTAGACGGTACCGGTGTGCGTGATTACATCCACGTAATGGATTTAGCTGAAGGGCATATTCAGGCGTTGAACCGGCTACAGCCGGGCTATCGTCACTACAACCTCGGTACCGGACAAGGCTACTCGGTACTGGAAATCGTACGTATGTTTGAGCAGGTCAGCGGTCGACAAGTACCTCTCGATATGCGCGCGCGCCGTCCCGGCGATGTCGCCATCTGTTTATCCGATCCCGGCCAGGCAAGAAAAGAGTTGGGCTGGCAGGCAACGCGCGATCTTGAAGCCATGTTGCGGGATGCATGGCGCTGGCATACGCAAAATCCTCAGGGTTACGTCACGCAGAATGCAGGGAGCGAAATCGCATGACCATGACCAGTGAACATTTTTTATATCACTATGAGCGCCAACTGCGCGCGTTAAAACAGTGCTTTACCGCACCTGCCACTGTGGACTGGCTGGAAACGCTACACCATTTTAAGCAGTGGCGGCAGCAGCATCAGCCGCATGAGATTGGCGTTTCCGATCTCTCTTCGATGTTTGCAGTGCCCACCAGCCGGCTGACTGGCAAAGAGTGTACGCTGCATCGCGTTTGGCTTGGCGGAGCCACACCCGCGAATGTGAATCTGACCATCGCGCAATGGCAGAACGCCATCGAAGCCAGCCATAGCCAGTTTCAGCAAACGCTGTGGGTTTGGGATGAGCAGCAGCTAGCGGCGGAAGCACGCTTTGTGCTGCAGCAAGATAGCGATGAGCTGCAGCTAGGCATCCTGTTTCTGCCCGATGCTCTGATCAAGGTAAATAGCCTGAGTGCGTTAATGCAGAACTTTGACATGGCACTTAACAACGTCTTGCAGCAATTACACGACAAGCGCTATTACGCCACGTTATCCGATTTCTTCCGGCTGGCGATTTTGAATCAGTGCGGTGGCGTATATCTGGATGCCGATACCCTTCCCGCGCAGCCTGCAACGCTGTTTTTGTGTCATCCAGAGCTGCCCGATTTTCCAGCAGAAACGCAGCAACACGTCAACTGGATGAATTTGTTTACCGATGAAACCGGCATGATAATCAGCCATCAAAATAGTGCGGCTCTGTTGCAACTGCAGCAGCAGCTCAGTGCGGTTTATCGCGGCTGGCCACAACCCATACCGGAGAAAACACCCGCAACTGAACGCGCGATTTTCGAACCTTTCTATCAGTTATGGTGTGAGCAGCTGCAGGTGACGCAGCTCAGCCATCAGGATTTCAGCCGGTGTTACGCAGTCCTTGGCTTTGATGTGCCGCAACAACGCGTTTGTGGTATCAAAGGCATGCGTTTGCAGGAAGATATTCTGAGTGGCGAGCGACGCCCACTCAGCGTAGAGGAACAGCAGCACTATCAGCACACGCTGGCACAACTCACGCTGCGCGATTGGCAGCTCAGCCATCCTCTGCAGCTTGATGAGTTTGCGCCATTGTTTGCTGAACAGGATATTCTGCAAATTGCTTATGCACCGCAGTTGCGCGCCGAAATTCCTTACTATCACTATTACGGCGTACTTTCACAGGATGCGGCACTGGATAGAGTTAACGCACTATTTAGCGACTATTTAATTTGCCGTCGTGATAGGGAAATTAAAGCCGGTAATTTCTGGCAACCCGTCGGTGAATGTAAAAAATTACCGCTTTGCTTTAAACCTGGCGCGATTTCTGATGAGCGTGAACAGCGCACGATGGCGAAGCTGATTTTTAGCACCAGTTATCTTGAGTACTGTTCGGTTGATAACGTTTACTCTTCAGACATTATTAGCCTACAGCTGCGACAAAATATCCTTCCTTTCCTTGAACAGATTTCCGTTATCACCGATGCGCAAGGAAAGATAATCGGTTTTATCAATGCTGCGTCGGTGCGGGATTACGACCACATCAACGTCGAGTATGGCTATCGCCACGAGGTGCTGCCGCTCGATGAGGCTTACGATACGTTCGTGAATCAGCACAGTCGCCCGGAGGATTACTTTGTTTGTAGCGTGGCGCTATTGCCAGAGCAGCAGGGAAAAGGCTATTTCAATCAAATTTTATCGCGGATGACGGAACAGGCTAAACAGCAAAAATTGCGACGCATTACCTTATGCGTCTGGCAATCCAACCCGGCATCCATGATCTACCGCAAAAAAGGCTTCGAGGTTGTCGCCTCGATGAAACAGCAAGTTAAGATATTCAATGACGAACTGCTGTTTATGGCACTGACGTTATAGCTGTTTTACATCAATTATTGTGGCGGGAAAATAATAACTTTCCCGCTATCTAATTAACTCATCGATTAAGTTAGCGCTAAGTCAGTGCTAGCACCGTGCAGATTGATGCATATCAAAATATACATCGTTCAGAAACGGCTTAATGGCTCTCCGGATTTGAAGAGAAACTCCGCCCACTCCATTCCGGCAGCGATAATGAAATTAAAATTCTTCAGCTTTATTCCGCATGCACACAAATGGCACGATATTCAAATATCCCGCAAAGGCGCGATGTCACCGTCTGGCCGCCACTATTTTTCCACGCACGTTACAGCACAGTGTAAAACCTGTGGTGAACGGCTGCATAAAGTCTATTACCGCGATATCAGCGATGCCGAAGCCAAACGCTGGTTAGGCTAAGGCCGTATAAAAATAAAAAAAAGCCCCGCAACACAGGTTGCAGGGCAGTTGCGTGGCTATCGCAAAAACTTATTCAGCTGGTTTGGTACGAATCAGATAATCGAAGGCGCTGAGTGAGGCTTTTGCGCCTTCACCGCTGGCGATGATGATCTGCTTGTACGGCACCGTGGTGCAGTCGCCGGCAGCGAACACGCCTTTCAGGCTGGTTTCGCACTTGGCATCAATGATGATTTCGCCCATTTTAGTGCGCTCAACCGCACCTTCCAGCCAGGTGGTATTCGGCAGCAAACCGATCTGCACGAAGATGCCGCTCAGCGCGATTTCGTGGCTGGTTTGGTTATTGCGGTCGATGTAGGTCAGGCTGGTGACTTTGCTGCCGTCGCCTTTCACTTCGGTGGTCTGCGCGTTCAGAATCACATCAACGTTTTTCAGGCTGCGCAGCTTGTCCTGCAGCACTTTGTCGGCGCGCATTTCGCTGGCAAATTCCAGCAAGGTGACGTGCTCAACCAGACCGGCCAGATCGATAGCGGCTTCAACGCCTGAGTTACCACCGCCGATCACCGCAGTGCGTTTGCCTTTAAACAGCGGACCGTCGCAGTGCGGGCAGTAGGTGACGCCCTTGGTGCGATACTGCTCTTCGCCCGGTACGCCCATGTTGCGCCAGCGTGCACCGGTGGCAATGATGATGCTGCGTGATTTCAGCACTGCGCCGGAGGCGGTTTCAATCGCATGCAGACCGCCCTCTTTCGCCGCAGGAATCAGCTTAATGGCACTCTGGGTATCAATCACATCCACGTCATAATCATCAACGTGGGCACGCAGAGAACCGGCCAGCTTAGCGCCTTCAGTTTTCGGTACTGAGATGTAGTTTTCAATGTCGACGGTGTCCAGTACCTGGCCACCAAAGCGTTCGCCCATCAGGCCAGTGCGGATGCCTTTACGCGCCGAGTAGATTGCTGCTGCCGCGCCCGCCGGGCCGCTGCCAACGATCAGCACTTCATAGGCTTCACGTTTGTTCAGCTCTTCCGCCGCGCGTTTATCCGCGTTGGTATCCACTTTACCGACGATCTCCGCCAGGCTCAGACGGCCCTGACCAAACTCTTTGCCGTTGAGGAATACCGCTGGCACGCCCATCACGTTGCGTTCGGTGATTTCGTTCTGGAACATACCGCCGTCAATCGCGGTGTGGCTGATACGCGGATTCAGTACCGCCATCAGGTTCAGCGCCTGCACCACGTCAGGACAGTTGTGGCACGACAGTGAATAATAGGTTTCGAAATGGAAGTCGCCTTCCAACGCCACCACCTGATCCAGCAGGCTCTGCGCTTCTTTCGAAGGGTGTCCACCGGTTTGCAGCAAGGCTAAAACCAGTGAAGTGAATTCGTGGCCCATTGGCGAACCGGCAAAGCGCGGACCGCTATTGGCACCTGGGTTGGTGATCAGGAATGAGGGCTTACGTACCGGACGATCGTTCTCTTCACGGAAGCTGACTTTATCTGACAAGCTCGCGATATCGGCCAGCAGAGTACGGATCTCTGCCGATTTAGCGCCATCATCCAATGTGGCAATCAACTCAACCGGTTTCGTTAGTTTCTCAAGGTAAGCCTTGAGTTGGGTTTTTAAATTGGTGTCGAGCATAGTGAGTTCCTGTCATGAAAATCGGGTGCCGTAGCACCCGATTGAGAAAGATCGAATGGCAGCTAACTTAGATTTTGCCAACCAGGTCCAGTGATGGAGCCAGCGTTGCTTCGCCTTCTTTCCATTTAGCCGGGCAAACTTCGCCTGGGTGAGAAGCAACGTACTGGGCGGCTTTCACTTTACGGATCAGGTCAGATGCGTCACGGCCAATGCCTTCGGCAGTGATTTCGATCGCCTGGATGACGCCTTCCGGATCAACGATGAAGGTACCACGGTCTGCCAGGCCTTCGTCTTCACGCATGATTTCGAAGTTGCGGGTCAGCGCGCCAGTTGGGTCACCGATCATCGCATATTTGATTTTTGCGATGGTGTCTGAAGAACCGTGCCAGGCTTTGTGGGTAAAGTGCGTGTCGGTAGAAACAGAGTAGATATCTACACCCAGTTTCTGGAATTCTTCGTGATGGTCTGCAACGTCACCCAGTTCGGTTGGGCATACGAAGGTGAAGTCAGCCGGGTAGAAGAAGAAAACACTCCATTTACCTTCAACGTCTTTCTCGGTGACTTCGATGAATTCGCCGTTTTTGAACGCTGCGTTTTTAAATGGTTTGATCTTGGTATTAATGATGGACATGGTGACCTCCGTTAAAAGATGTGATGCAAGTTACAGAATTTTCGGGCCAACTTCTAATATGCAGACGTTATCAATCAGATAACCAAAAGCTATCAAAGCGCCGACGCCAGATTTCATGCGGCTCGCGCGGGCATTCTACACAAAAAAGCCGTTGTTCTGACAGGCTTTATCTTTTCGGCGTGAAACTGCTACTTTAAGTAGCGTTGTTGCACGGGTTTGTAGCGGCGCGATTTATCGCGCATCTTTTAGTCGAAACCAAACATCAACTGCGCGCAATAAATTGCGCCGCTACAGCATCTGCCTACCTCACTAAATGGAGCTCTCAGGTGCAAATACGTTTTTTTGACGAAGCCGATCGGCCTTTTCTGCGCACGCTGTATCTTGCCGCGCGTCGCCATAACTGGACGTGGCTGGCTGGCGATGATTGGCAGTTAGAAGATTTCGATGCGGTGATTTTGGGTGAAACCGTGCTGGTAGCCGAGCTGGACGGGCATCGCGTGGGGTTTGCGGCGGTGCTGGATAACGACAACTTTCTGCATAGCCTGTATGTCGATCCGGCTGCGCAAGGGCAAGGCGTTGGCAGCGCGCTGCTGGAAAAGGTTCAAGCACGTTTCACCTCCACCGGCGCGTTGAAATGCTTGCAACAAAATCAGGCGGCGCTGGATTTTTACCTCAAACATGGTTGGCGACGTGAAGCGGTTGGCGAGGGCGAGCAGGGAAAATATGTGCTGATGCATTTTCCGCTGGCGACACGCGCCAGCGGAAAGGGACGACGTTAAACCGCGCGGAAAGCGATATCGCCCGGGATAATTTCACCCTGCCAGTAGAGCTGTGCCGCGACGCGGCCCGCCAGTTGGCGATACAGCGCGGTAAAATCACTGTCTGGACGGCGCACCACGGTCGGTTCGCCATCATCCAGATCTTCACGCAGCGTCATGTGCAGCGGCAGCTGCGCCAACAAGCGGGTGTTATAATCTTCCACCAGCTTCTGCGCGCCGCCGGTGCCGAAAATCGGCTCGTGGTGGCCGCATTGGCTACAGATGTGCATGCTCATGTTCTCCACCACGCCCAATACCGGCACGCTGACTTTCTCGAACATCACCATGCCTTTACGTGCATCAATCAACGCAATGTCCTGCGGCGTCGTCACCACCAATGCGCCGGTCACCGGCACGTTCTGCGCCAGGGTGAGCTGGATATCGCCGGTGCCTGGCGGCATGTCGAGGATTAAATAATCCAGATCCGGCCACATGGTTTCGTTGAGCAGCTGCATCAGCGCTTTGCTGGCCATCGGGCCGCGCCACACCATGGCATTGTCGTCAGTCACCAAATAACCAATCGAGTTGGTTGCCAGGCCGTGCGCCATGATCGGTGCCATGTGCGTGCCGTCCGGCGAAGTGGGCCGCTGATTTTCGGTGCCGAGCATGTTGGGAATTGACGGACCGTAAATATCCGCATCAAGAATGCCTACGCGCGCGCCTTCGGCGATCAGCGCCAGCGCCATATTGACTGCGGTGCTGGATTTACCCACGCCACCTTTGCCTGAACTGACGGCGATGATGTTTTTCACACCGGTCGCGCCCGGATGATTTTTCACCCGCTTCAGCGTGGCAATATCGTGGCGTAGCCGCCAGTCAATGGCGCTGGCTTCGGTCAGACGCAGCAGTTCGGCGCTGGTTTGCGCTTTCAACTCTTCAAAGGCGCTAGCCCAGGCGAACGGCATGATCAGCTCGATGTGCAGCTTATCATCCAGCAGCGCTACGTGGCGCAAGGCTTTCAGCGTGGTCAGATTGTGTTGCAGCGTCGGATGTTCAAAGTCACTCAGCACGCCGATGACCAGGGCCCGCAGCGCTTCAGGTGAATGATGTTGCTGGGATTGTGAAGTCATCCCTACTCCTTGTTTTTTCATCACGCCAGATTGCGGCGGTGTCTGTTCAATAATATCAGATGGGCGCTAAAAGTGACGCGGATGTCCTGTCATGTTTACGTCAGAGGGTGCTTCGGTTAACATCAATCCCCGATTTTTTACTCACGGAACGCTACGCAATCATGACTCAAGTCGCTAAAAAAATTCTGGTAACGTGCGCACTGCCGTACGCAAACGGTTCTATCCATCTCGGTCACATGCTTGAACACATTCAGGCTGACATTTGGGTCCGTTACCAGCGAATGCGTGGCAACCAGGTTCACTTCATCTGTGCTGACGACGCCCACGGCACGCCAATCATGCTGAAAGCTCAGCAGTTGGGCGTGGCGCCAGAGCAGATGATTGCCGAGATGAAGCAAGAGCACGAAACCGATTTTGCCGGCTTCAACATCGGCTACGACAACTATCACTCGACGCACAGCGATGAGAACCGTCAGCTGTCCGAGCTGATTTACGGTCGTCTGAAAGAGAATGGCTTCATTAAGAACCGCACCATTTCGCAGCTGTACGATCCTGAGAAAGGCATGTTCCTGCCGGACCGTTTCGTCAAAGGTACCTGCCCGAAATGTAAATCACCGGATCAGTATGGCGACAACTGCGAAGTGTGCAGCGCGACCTACAGCCCAACGGAGCTGATCGACCCGAAATCGGTGGTTTCTGGCGCCACGCCGGTGCTGCGTGACTCCGAGCACTTCTTCTTCGATCTGCCGTCCTTCAGCGCCATGCTGCAGGCGTGGACGCGCTCAGGCGCGCTGCAAGAGCAGGTTGCTAACAAGATGCAGGAGTGGTTTGAATCGGGTCTGCAACAGTGGGATATCTCCCGCGATGCGCCCTATTTCGGCTTTGAAATTCCTGGCGCGCCGGGCAAATACTTTTATGTCTGGCTGGATGCGCCAATTGGTTACATGGGGTCGTTTAAAAACCTGTGCGACCAACGTGGCAATATCGATTTCGACGAGTTCTGGAAGAAAGATTCGACTACCGAGCTGTATCACTTTATCGGTAAAGATATCGTCTATTTCCACAGTCTGTTCTGGCCAGCGATGCTGGAAGGCAGCAACTTCCGCAAGCCAACCAATCTGTTCGTGCACGGTTATGTAACGGTGAACGGCGCGAAGATGTCTAAGTCGCGCGGCACCTTTATTAAAGCCAGCACCTGGTTGCAGCATCTGGATGCCGACAGCCTGCGCTATTACTACGCGGCTAAGCTCTCGTCACGCATCGACGATATCGACCTGAATCTGGAAGATTTCGTGCAGCGTGTGAATGCAGATGTGGTGAACAAAGTGGTTAACCTGGCATCGCGTAACGCGGGCTTCCTGACCAAACGCTTTGGCGGCAAATTGTCTGGCGAACTGGCCGATCCGGCGCTGTATCAGACCTTTGTTGATGCCTCTGAGCGGATTGGCGAAGCCTGGGCCAGTCGCGAATTTAATCGCGCAATCCGTGAAATCATGGCGCTGGCCGATCTGGCTAACCGCTATGTTGATGAGCAAGCACCGTGGGTGGTGGCGAAGCAAGAAGGCCGTGATGCCGATCTGCAAGCTATCTGCTCAATGGGCATCAACCTGTTCCGCGTATTGATGACCTGGCTGAAGCCGGTGCTGCCATCGTTGAGCGAACGTACTGAAGCCTTCCTGCAGAGCGAGCTAAGCTGGGATGCAATTGCTCAGCCGCTGCTTGATCATGACGTGGCACCGTTTAAAGCGCTATATGGCCGTATCGAGATGAGCAAAGTTGAAGCGCTGATTGAGGCCTCGAAAGAGGACGCGGCGGCGGCAAATAAGCCTGCAGCAACCGGGCCGCTGGCCGATGCGCCAATTGGTGACACCATCAGCATTGATGATTTCGCTAAGGTCGATATGCGCGTGGCGTTGATTGAGAAAGCGGAGCTGGTGGAAGGTTCTGACAAGCTGCTGCGTCTGGAGCTGGATGTGGGCGGCGAGAAGCGTCAGATTTTCTCTGGCATTCGCGCGGCCTATCCGGATCCCTCCGTGCTGGTCGGCAAGATGACTATCATCGTCGCCAACCTCGCGCCGCGTAAGATGCGCTTCGGTGTTTCAGAAGGCATGGTGCTGTCTGCAGGCCCGGGCGGCAAAGATCTGTTTGTGCTGTCGGTCGATAGCGGCGCAGTGCCTGGAATGCCGGTGAAGTAAGCGAATAAGCCGCCTTAGGGCGGCTTTTTTGTGCCTGTTGAGTCCGCGCATTGTAGCGTCGCCATTTATGGCGACCTGGTTAGACAGTAATGTGATCGCTAGCACGCTAAGCAGTGAATGCGTATGATAAAGCGCTACGAAAACAGGAGCCTGCCATGCCCGCCGTTCTCTCTGCCTGCTGGCGCTATTTGCGCGCCTTCGTCATCATTTATGCGGCGCTGTACGCCGGAATGGGGATTTCTGCCCTGCTCCCGATAACCATTCCCGGCAGCATCATCGGCATGCTGCTGCTGTTCCTGCTGTTGGCGTTGCAAATCCTGCCGGTTGACTGGGTGAAGCCCGGCTGTCATTTGCTGATTCGCTATATGGCGCTGCTCTTTGTCCCCATCAGCGTGGGCGTGATGGGTTATACCGATATTCTCACCGCCCAGTTTGGCCCGATCGTGGTGTCCTGCATTGTCAGTACCTTCCTGGTGTTGCTGATTGTCGGTTTAAGCGCAGAACGGATGCAGCGCCCGCAGGAGAAAAACCATGATTGATGCCTGGTGGTCACTACCGCTTACCGTTATCGCCTATCTGCTGGCACGCAAGCTGGCGGCGAAAATCAATATATCCATCGTCAATCCCTTACTGGTGGCGATGGCGATTGTCATTCCGCTTCTGCTGATCACTAACATGCCCTATACACGCTATTTTGCTGGCAGCAGCCTGCTAAACCAGTTACTGCAACCGGCCGTCGTGGCGTTGGCGCTACCGCTGTATGAGCAGATGCATCAAATTCGCGCCCGCTGGAAAACCATTATCAGCGTCTGCTTTATTGGCAGTATTACCGCGATGGTCTCCGGTACCGCGATTGCGCTGTGGATGGGCGCCACGCCGGAAATCGCCGCCACCATCATGCCGAAATCTGTGACTACGCCCATTGCCATGGCGGTGTCAGGATCGCTACACGGTATTCCGGCCATTAGTGCTATCTGCGTATTGATCGCTGGCGTGCTAGGCGCGGTGTTTGGCCATATGCTGCTTAACCTGCTGCAGGTTAAAAACAAATCCTCACGCGGCCTGGCGATTGGCAACGCTTCGCATGCGTTAGGCACCGCGCGCGCAGCGGAGATCGATTATCAGGAAGGCGCGTTCAGCTCATTGGCTCTGGTGATTTGCGGCATCATTACGTCGTTACTGGCACCGTTCCTTTTCCCGCTATTAATGCATTGGTGGGGCTGAAACTTGCGAGAGATCTCGCAAAGTTGAAACAACCCAATCAGCTTGCATTGTCAGAGCGACTTGGATCACATATAAAACGTCAGGCGGCGCATCGCCGTTCATGCGTAACTGAGGCCAACACATCATGCATTCACGATTCACTACTGCTTTTTCTGCCCTGCCCGCTGCGCTGCAAGCTGCGATTCAACCGCTGCTGGATGCGCCTGATTTTCATGGCGTATTGCGTCCGCAGGATATCGCGCAACTGAAACAGCTGACCGGTCTGGATGATGATGCCTTGGCGCTGGAACTGCTACCGCTGGCGGCCAGTTGCGCCGTGGCAACCGTGTCTCATTTTAATGTCGGCGCGATTTCGCGTGGCGTTAGCGGCCACTGGTACTTCGGCGCCAACATGGAGTTCCTGCACGCGCCGCTGCAGCAAACGGTGCACGCCGAGCAAAGTGCCATTACGCATGCCTGGCTGCGCGGTGAAGAGAAACTGGCGGCGATTACCGTCAACTACACGCCGTGCGGCCATTGCCGCCAGTTTATGAACGAGCTGAACAGCGGCACGGCGATTCGCATCAGCCTGCCGGGACGCGCCGTTAGCACGCTGGGCGACTATCTGCCGGATGCGTTCGGTCCCGCCGATTTGAACATTACTGAACGTCTGCTGACGCCGGTCAATCACGGTTTTGCTGTGCAGGGTGAGGCGCTGCAGCAGGCGGCGATTGAAGCCGCCAATCACAGTCACGCCCCTTATAGCCTGAGTTACAGCGGCGTAGCGCTGCTGAGCCACAGCGGCAAGACCTTTACCGGCCGCTATGCAGAAAACGCGGCTTTTAACCCAAGCTTGCCGCCGCTGCAGGCTGCGCTGATTCTGATGAACATGAGTAACGAAGCGCTCGATACCATTCAGCAAGCGGTTCTGGCGGAATGTCAGAACAGCACGCTCAGCCAGTTGGATGCCACGCGTGCCACGCTGGCGGCGTTAGGATGTGAGGATTTCTCACTTACTTTAGTTTCGAAAACATCAGTTTAGTGATCCTTTTACCGCTTTTGTGACCTTCTGTTAACAAAAGCTGTACATCTGCAGGAATTTTCATAGGATCGGGCGCCAGAACCTCTTCACTTCAAGATGGACTGGCGTTACCTTTTCCCGGCGATACGTCAGAAAACACTGCAACCGGAGCAAGCACTGCATGGAACTCGACTACGAAAGTAAACGCCCGCTGTATATTCCTTATGCGGGTCCGATCCTGCTGGAATTTCCGCTGTTGAATAAAGGCAGCGCCTTCACCCTCGAAGAACGTAACGAATTTAACCTCAACGGCCTGCTCCCTGAAGCGGTAGAAACCATCGAAGAGCAGGCAGAACGTGCCTGGCGCCAGTTCCTGGATTTCAAAAACAATAACGACAAGCATGTTTACCTGCGCAACATCCAGGATACCAACGAAACCCTGTTCTACCGCCTGCTCGACAATCATCTGGAAGAGATGATGCCAATTATCTACACCCCAACGGTCGGTGCCGCCTGTGAACACTTCTCAGAGATCTACCGTCGCGCGCGCGGCGTATTCATCTCGTATAACAACCGCGACCGCATTGAAGACATGCTGCAGAACGCCACCAAGCAGAATGTAAAAGTGATCGTGGTTACCGATGGCGAGCGTATTCTCGGCCTCGGCGATTTAGGCATCGGCGGCATGGGGATCCCAATCGGTAAGCTGTCTCTGTACACCGCCTGTGGCGGTATCAGCCCCGCTTACACCTTGCCGGTGGTACTGGATGTCGGCACCAATAATCAGCAGCTGCTGAACGATCCGCTCTACATGGGCTGGCGCCATCCGCGCATCACCGGTGAAGAGTACGAAGAGTTTGTGAACGAGTTCATTCAGGCAGTAAACCGCCGCTGGCCGAACGTGCTGTTGCAATTCGAAGACTTCGCACAGAAAAACGCCATGCCGCTGCTGGAGCGCTATCGCGATGAGATCTGCTGCTTTAACGATGACATTCAGGGCACCGCTGCCGTTACCGTCGGTACGTTGATTGCCGCCAGCCGCGCTGCTGGCAGCCGCCTGTGCGAGCAGAAAGTGGTGTTCCTCGGTGCCGGTTCCGCCGGTTGTGGTATCGCCGAGCAGATCATTGCGCAGATGAAGTCTGAAGGTTTAAGCGATGATGAAGCGCGTGGCCGTGTAATGATGGTGGATCGTTTTGGTCTGCTGACGGACAAACTGCCTAATCTGCTCAATTTCCAAAGCAAATTGGTGCAGAAGAGCGAAAACCTCAAAGATTGGGATACCAGCAGCGACTCGATCTCACTGTTGGATGTGGTACGCAATGCCAAGCCCGATATTCTGATCGGCGTGTCAGGTCAGCCTGGCCTGTTCACCGAAGAGATTATCCGTGAGATGCATAAGCACACCAAACGTCCGATCGTGATGCCGCTGTCCAACCCGACGTCACGCGTGGAAGCGACACCAGCCGACATCATCGCCTGGACTGACGGTGCCGCGCTGGTTGCCACCGGCAGCCCGTTCTCACCGGTGAGCTGGAAAGGCAAAACCTATCCAATTGCTCAGTGCAATAACTCCTATATCTTCCCGGGCATCGGTTTAGGTGTGATCGCTTCAGGCGCCAGCCGCGTTACCGATTCAATGCTGATGACCGCGAGCCGCGCGCTGGCCGACTGCTCACCGCTGGCCAACGACGGCGAAGGCCCGGTTCTGCCGGAAATCAAAGATATTCAGGGCGTTTCCAAGCTGATTGCCATTGAAGTGGGCAAAGCTGCACAGCTGGCTGGCGTGGCGGTTGTCACCTCTGAAGATGTCTTATCGAAAGCTGTCAGCAACAACTTCTGGCTGCCGCAATATCGTCACTATCGTCGTACCTCGATTTAAGACGGAACATGCTCGGACCTTGTAGGTCCGAGCATGTTTAAAAAAACGCCGGCCAACTGGCGTTTACTTGCTTCCCCCGCCCGCCTCAAGTAGCCTTTATCCATTCTGAATTCTGCCAACCGAGTGCCCGCGCGCATGATTAAACGCGTTTTCTTTGGTCTGTTTTTCATCATCTTACTGATGGTGGCGACCGCGCTCGGCCTGGATCGCTGGATCAGCTGGAAAACGGCGCCCTTTATTTACGAAGATGTCACCTCGCTGCCGCATCGTCAGGTCGGCGTGGTCTTGGGCACGGCGAAGTACTATCGCACCGGCGTCATCAACCAGTATTACCTCTATCGCATTCAGGGCGCGTTGAACGCCTACAACAGTGGCAAGGTGAATTATCTGCTGCTGAGCGGCGACAATGCACAGCAAAGTTATAACGAACCGATGACCATGCGCCGCGATTTGATTAAAGCGGGCGTCGCGCCGTCGGACATCGTGCTGGATTACGCCGGCTTCCGTACGCTCGATTCGATTGTGCGCACGCGCAAGGTGTTCGATACCAACGATTTCATCATCATTACCCAGCGCTTCCACTGTGAGCGCGCGTTGTATATCGCGCAGCATCTGGGCATTCAGGCGCAGTGTTATGCGGTGCCATCGCCGAAAAACATGCTGTCGGTACGCTTCCGTGAAGTGGGTGCGCGTTTAGGTGCGCTGGCGGATTTGTATTTGATGAAGCGCGAGCCACGCTTCCTCGGCCCATTAGTGCCGATTCCGGCAGTGCATGAAATACCGGAAGATGCGCAGAGTTATCCGGCGGTGACGCCCGAGCAGTTATTAGAACTGGAAGAGAAACTGCAGAAATAAAAAAGGGTCGCATGAAGGCGACCCTTTTTTGATGATGTTTGTTACTTCTTACGCGCGTATTTCAACGAATCCAGTGCCACGGCGAAGATGATGATGCCGCCCTTGATGATGTACTGCCAATAAGGGTTTACGCCGATATAGGTCAGGCCATAGTTGATGACGGTGAAGATGATGACACCGGTCACCACGCCCGCCACAGAACCCACGCCACCGGCAAACGACACGCCGCCGACCACACAGGCTGCAATTGCATCCAGCTCATACATAAAGCCGAGGTTGTTGGTGGCGCTGCCGATACGGCCCGCTTCCAGCATGCCGCCGAACGCATAGAACACGCCAGACAAGGCATACACCAGAATCAGGTTGAACGGTACGTTCACACCAGACACTTTCGCGGCTTCCGGGTTACCACCGATAGCGAAGATGTTTCTGCCGAAGCGGGTTTTATTCCACAGCACCCAGACAAATACGATAGCAATCACGGCGTAGAAGGTGATGAACGACAGTTTGAAATCACCGAAACGCAGGAAGCCTTGGGCAAATTTGGAGAAGCCAGGATCGAAACCAGCAATCGGCGATGCGCCCACAAAGTCGTAATAGAGTGAGTTGATACCGTAAACGATGATCATGGTGCCCAAGGTGGTGATAAATGGCGTTACCTTGAGGTAAGCAATAATCACGCCGTTCACCAGACCAATCACACCGCCGATGATGCACACGGTCAGGATAACTACTGGAATGGGTACGGTATCCAGATGCGGGAACACCTTGTTAGCGTTATCCATCGCCTGCAGCAGCGTCGCCGCAACCACCGCGGCCAAGCCCACCTGACGACCGGCCGACAGGTCAGTACCCTGGGTGACAATTAATCCGGCCACACCCAGCGCGATAATAATACGCACCGAGGATTGGGTCAGAATGTTACTCAGGTTCATTAAACTTAAAAACGTCGGATCCTGGAAAATAATAATTGCCAGCAGTACAAACAGGACAACGTAAATGCCGCCCTCTTTTAACCAGGTTAGCGCATTCTTTTTAGTAGTCGCTTTCATGTTAAAGCCCTTGCTTCATTAAAGGTGTAATGACGCTAAACGCAGGATTTCATTCTGCGAGGTCGTTTTGGTATCAACAATGCCCGCTACCTGGCCATTACTCATCACTAGAATACGATCGGTAATACCCAACAGCTCTGGCATTTCAGAAGAGATAATAATGATGCCCTTCTCTTTCTTCGCCAACTCAGCAATAAGTTGGTAAATTTCGAACTTCGCGCCCACATCAATCCCGCGCGTCGGTTCATCAAGCATCAATATTTCCGGCTGCGTTAATAACCAACGACCAATAATGACCTTCTGTTGGTTACCACCGGAAAGCGAACCTATTTGCGTATGATGACCGGGCGTTTTCACGCGCATCGAATCAATTACCCACTGGGTATCGCTCTTCATGCGTTTATTATCGAGCAGGCCCATGCTGGATTTATACTTTTTAATATTGGAGATAAGCGAGTTAAAGCCAATATCCAAATAAGCATAAATACCGGTGGATCGACGCTCTTCTGTCACCAGCGCAAAGCCATGGTTTATCGCTTCGTTGGCGCTGTGGTTATTAATGCTCTTGCCGTGCAATTTAATGGTGCCGCCTGACTTCTCGCGAATACCAAACAGCGTTTCGACGATGTCAGTACGCTTGGCGCCTACCAGGCCGGCAATACCCAGAATCTCCCCTTTATGCAGATCAAAAGAGATATCGCGAATCGATGGCTGACGCAGTGAGGTTAAGTGACGCACCTCAAGAATCACTTCACCCGGCACGTTAGTTTTATCCGGGAAACGCTGGTTCAATGAACGACCAACCATCATCGAGATGATTTTGTCCATATCCAACCCTTCCAGCGGCTGGGTGGCGATCCACTGTCCATCACGCAAAATGGTGATCTCATCGCACAGCTGGAAAATCTCCTCCATCTTATGCGAGATATACACAATGCCGCAGCCACGATCTTTCAGCTTACGGATAATGGTAAACAGGTGATTAACTTCTTTTTCGGTCAGCGACGAGGTTGGCTCATCCATAATGACAATTTTCGCGTCATAGGAGAAAGCCTTGGCAATTTCAATCATCTGCATTTGCGAAACAGACAAGGTCGCCACTTTATCGCGCGGATCGATATCAATATCTAATTCATCAAAGATCGCTTTAGTATCGCGATACATTTTATCCTGATCGACAAATACGCCTTTACGCGGATAACGGCCAAGCCACATGTTATCCATTACGTTGCGCTGCAGAACCAGGTTTAATTCCTGATGCACCATCGACACGCCATTTTCCAGCGCCTCTTTGGAGCTCTTATAATCAATTTCCTCACCCTGAAACAGGATGCTCCCCGTATCCTTTTTATAAATCCCAAACAGACATTTTAATAATGTAGATTTCCCGGCGCCGTTTTCTCCCATTAATGCATGGACGGAGTGCGGCCGCACTTTTAAATTCACATTATCTAAGGCTTTAACCCCTGGAAATGATTTCGAGACATTCGTCATCTCCAGCAGATATTCACGCTGTGTGGTCGGATTCTCACTGGCCATAATTTACCTGGCTAAATAAAGCGTTGGTCAGATGCAATAAGGCGCGGCGAAGTGCCGCGCCCAGGATGAATTACTTCACGAACTGCGACAGATTTTCTTTATCTACTGGTACGTAAGGGACACGTACGATTTTGTTGTCCATCTTGAAGTTAGTACCTGCAGTTGGCTCTTTGCCATCCGCCAGGTTTTTCGCGATATCCAGCGTGGCTTTCGCCTGGTTTTCCGCATCGTTCAACACGGTACCCGCCAGTGCGCCCGATTTCACCAGCGCCAGTGCTTCTGGCAGTGCATCGACGCCAAACACCGGAATGCTGGTTTTGTTGTGCGCTTTCAGCGCTTCAACCGCACCCATCGCCATCGCATCGTTGTTGGCGATGATCACTTCAATTTTGTTGGCATTCGGGCCTGAGAGCCAGGCGTCAACTTTGTCTTTAGCCTGAGCGGTATCCCACATTGCGGTATCCATCGCCAGCTGCTGCGTTTTCAGACCGTCTTTGTTCAGGGTATCGATCACGTATTTAGTACGCGCTTCGGCATCCGGATGGCCCGGCTCACCTTTCAGCAGCACGAACTGAATCTGGCCATCTTTGTTCAGATCCCAGGCCGGCGTCGCTTTCCAGTGCTTCTCAATCAGCTGACCCTGGATAATGCCCGACTCTTTAGAATCGGTACCGACGTAATAGGCTTTCGGGTAGCTTGCCAGTACTTTCGCGTTCGGCTCTTTGTTGAAGAACACCACTGGCACGTCATTGCCACGCGCTTTATCAATGACAACGGCCGCAGCAGCCGGGTCCACCAGGTTAATCGCCAGCGCTTTCACGCCTTTCGCCATCAACACGTCGATCTGGTCATTCTGCTTAGACTGGTCATTCTGCGAGTCATTCATCAGCAGCTGAATGCCGCCCAATGATTTCGCCTCTTTCTCAATGTCCTTACGCACCATCGACATGAAGTTGTCGTCGTATTTATAAATCGTCACGCCAATGCGGGTATCGGCGGCGTGCGCAGTTGCACCAAACATCATGCTGGCAACCAGTGCTGTGAGCGTGAAAACCTTCTTATTCATGGTATCTCCGGTTTTTTATGTAGGGCATTTCATTGCGCCGTATTGCCTGTAGCAACCAGCGCCGTCGGTTTTAACTTGAATCCATGGGGCGGACGCGTAACGCAAAGCCGGGCCACCATCGCCATCCTGACTTCCCTGTAGGTAAACGCTTCCTGAAGAGTGTTGTGAACTATTTCAATCGGCTACTGAAACCTGCTGGCAGAAGGATTGACCAGCGTTACATGATGTTTCAGTCCGGTAAGACGCTGCCATCATAGTGAGCAGCATGTTAATTAACTGTGAATGCAATCACAGATTGGAAACGGTTACACAGGGCTATCGCCTGAATTAGTGACCGACTCCACAATTTGCCGCTGGGCCACCGAATGACGACGTACCAGCGTCGGCATAAAGCAGTGCGTCGCCAGCTCATCTAACTCGCCGGCCGCACCTTTTAGCGCCAATTCTGTCGCTAATTTCGCCATAGAAACAATAGGATAGCGAACCGTGGTTAATTGAGGATCGGTGTAACGTGAGATAGGGATATCGTCAAAACCTATCACCGAGAAATGCTGTGGTACCTGAATGCCATTGTCCTTTAAAGCCGTCAATGCGCCCGCTGCCATGCCGTCATTGTAGGAAAACACCGCTGTTAAATGTAAGTTACGGCCAAGCAGTTCCACCATCGCTGCTTCGCCGCCTTGCATATCGGGTTCAGCATGCGCAATCCACGACTCCTGCGGGCGAATCCCCTGCTCTGCCAAGGCTTGCAGCCAACCTTCGCGTCGTTGCGTGACATCTTCAATCGGATGGCTAGAGCTGAGAAAACCAATGCGCTGATGACCAAGATGTAACAACATGCGCGTCGCTACCTGTGCGCCGGTGACGTTATCAAGGCAGACACAACGATGCTCATAACCCGGAATTGTGCGGTTAATCAGGACCATACCAGGAACGTGATCCATAAATTGGATTAACTCTGCGTCTGAAAGCGTTTTCGCGTGCACCACCAACGCATTGCAGCGTTGACGTATCAGCACCTCAATTGCGTGACGCTCTTTCTCTTCCTGGTGCCAGGAGTTGCTGATTAACACGTGTTTGTGCACGCGCTGTGCCACGGTATCCACCGCTTTTACTAACGCGCCAAAGAAGGGGTCGGAAACATCCATCACTACCACACCGATGGTGTCACTGATTTGCGTAGCCAGCGCCTGCGCATTGGCATTTGGGCGATAGCCTAACGCGTCAACCGCTGCCAGCACGGCTTCACGGGTATCGGCGGTGACTGCACTGCTGTTATTGAGCACACGCGACACAGTGGCTACTGACACACCGGCCTGACGGGCGACATCACGAATCGTTATCATGCAGCTGTTCCACAGAGGCTGAAAATGCGCGACGAGCGCGTAACGGCGCTATTTTGTCAGGGCATGTGGCACGGCTGCGTGAATCACGTCACATCAATGAAAACGGTTACATACAATTCTGCAACCTTTGTGATGAACATCATTATCTGATGGAAGATGAGGGGGTTGCTTTGCCGGCAGCCAGACGCGTCAGTTTGCGCCACATCCACTCCATGGGGCCTTGCGGGAAGTAGCGCAGCCACAGCACGGAAAACAGGATATTGATCAGCCAGATAACCGGTACAAAGGCCAGCAGATGCAGGCGGTCGAACTTGAGGAACAGATCGAAGCGGTAGAAAAGCGTGGTGCAAATCAGGGTCTGTAACAGGTAATTGCTCAATGCCATGCGGCCAACGCATTGAATCGCGTAGCTGATACGCGTTGCCGCAATTTGCGGCCAGAAACCAAGACAAAGTGCGGCATAGCCCAGGCTGATAAATGGACTGGCGAGATCGCGCGGCACCTGCAGGAAGAAGCCGGTCCAGCGGAATTCCCAACCAATGATCCACTGGGCGGCAATGCCGGGAATGGCGATCAACCAGCCAATGGTCAGCAGCAGCGCCGCCGAGCGGCGATAGTGTTGCACACTAAAATGCCCGCTGAGCCAGCCGCTGCGCATCAACGCCGCGCCAATCAGCATTAAGCCCGCCAGCTGCCAGCCATATTGTGACGCCAGCGCCATCAGGCCCGATGACAAATGATCAAGCCGATTCTGCACCGCTTCCCAGCCCCCAAGCAGTTTCCAGTAGCTTTCGTATTGCAAATCCGCCGCGCCCGGCAGCCAGGAACGCGTCGGATTTGGGCTAGAAATCGCGCCAAATACCAGCAGCACCGCGCAGCCGACCAAATAGAGTAATGCGCCGGTTTGTAACAACGCGCGGTCGGACGGCACATCGCGCAGCATGCGCCAGATAATTAGCCCAATCAGGCCATAATCCAGCAGGATGTCGCCTTCCCAGAAAAATAGGCCGTGAATGAAACCGAGCAGTACCAGCAGCGTGAGGCGCGCCGACATCCAGCGGCTGCCGCGCGGTGCTTGCATATACAGCCCGGCACCAAACAACAAAGCAAATAGCGTGAGGAATTTGAGCTGCGCCAGGCCATCCATGATCGCCCATGTCCAGGCATCGGCGAGCGAAACCTCTCCTTGCCACGCGGGATTAAGATAGGCCGCGGCCGGCAACGCAAAGCCGACAATGTTCAGCAGTAAGATGCCGAGAATGGCGCAACCACGAATGAAATCCAGCGCGAGATAGCGTTGCATCGAGTGCCCTGCAGCAGTGAGGAGAGCGGGCGACAAGCCGTCGCCCAAAATGATTAGCTGTGGCGAACCGCGCGCAGGAACTCCTGACGCGTGTTCTGGCTGGATTTGAACAAACCACCCAGCGAAGTGGTGGTGGTCGCGCTGGTGGCATCTTTCACGCCACGCGCTTTCACGCAGTAATGCACCGCATCAATTGATACCGCGACGTTATTGGTGCCGAGCAGCGTTTGCAGCGCCACCAGCACTTGCTGCGTCAGGCGCTCTTGTACCTGCGGGCGTTGGGCAAAGAACTGCACGATGCGGTTGATTTTCGACAGGCCAATCACTTTCTCTTTCGGGATATAAGCCACGGTCGCTTTGCCATCGATAATCACAAAGTGATGTTCGCAGGTGCTGGTCAACGTGATATCGCGCACGGTTACCATCTCATCAACCTTCATCTTGTTTTCAATGACGGTGATTTTTGGGAAGTTGGCGTAATCAAGACCTGAGAAGATTTCATCGACATACATCTTGGCGATGCGATGCGGCGTCTCCATCAGGCTGTCATCTTCCAGGTCCAGATTTAGCAGCTGCATAATTTGGGTCATGTGACCGGCGATTTCACGTTTACGCGCGGCGTCATCCATCTCACGCACCGGGGCGCGTAATGGCGTTTCCAGACCACGCGCCAACAGCGCTTCGTGAACCAGGGCGGCTTCCTGACTTAAGGTACTCATCTTGACTCTTCTCCGGCAGGTGATGCGCCCGCGGGTCTTCGCCCACGGGGGAAATTCTGAGCGCGTATTGTGAAATACTCCGCGCCCTTAATCCAGCAATCATTCCGATAGAAGATGAAAGCTTTTCATCGCCCGTGGCGACGTAAAACCAGCATCCCGGCAAGGATCAAGCTGACGCCAGCCACCCACAGCGCGGGTTCCAGTCGATGCCACAGCAAGCTGGAGATCCACGACAGCAGCGGACCACCCAACTGCCCTACCGCATAACCGGTGGTTAGCAATCCGGCTAAATAACGCGCATGCTGCGGCGCCAGTTCACGGCCATATTGCAGCGCCAGCTGCACTACACACAGGAAGCCACCACCGATCAATGCGGCGCCAAGCATCAAGCCATTTAAGCCTGGCAGGACAATCGCGGCGATAACGCCCAGCGCCTGCGCCCATAACACGATGGCAAGACGCCGATGGCTGCTGCCCCAATGGCGCGTCAGGATGCCCAACACAATGCCGATGACTGCCGCGCCGCCAAACACCGGCCAGACAAATTGCGCAAACGCGCTGTCAGGGAAACGCGCCGCCGCCATTTGCGACAGAAAAGTGGCGGGCAGAATGTAACCGAAGCCGGCCAGACTGTAGCTCAACACCAATCGCTTAAGATCGCCATTTAGCACCAGCGGCGCAGCGGCTTGATCGGGCCGATGCAGTTGACCGCTGCGCGGCAGAAAGCGCGCAATGGCTGCAATTAATATCAACGCCAGCACACCATAAGCCGCCCAGGCAAACGCCGCGCTGACGCCGCTGGCGTGCAGGACCACGGCCAGCATGCCGCTGATGAAAATCCCGGTGCCCGGACCGGCAAATACCGCCGCCAGCATTCCCGGACGTCCGTGATGGTGCAGTTGATCGCTGGCCCAGGCCGCCAGCAATACCATTGCCCAGCCGCTAGCCCAGCCGATCAGGAAGCGAATCAGGCCATGCAGCCATGGTCCGCTGACGCACGCCGACAGCAGCGTTAATACCACCGCGCCCCACACGCCCGCCTGCAAACGCCACTCCACGCGATGACGCGCACGCATTGCATCAAAGGATCCAAACAGATAACCCAGATAGTTGAGTGCCGCTACCAGGCTGGCGCTGGAAAGCGTCAGCTGATGGTCATGAATCATCAATGGAACCTGCGGCGTGAAAGCAAATCGCCCAATCCCCATCGCAACCACTAAACTTAAGAACGCGCTGAGCGCAACTCGAAACGCCATACCGACCTCAGGATGTTTTATCACTTGTCACTAGCATGCATGACGTTTAAACTCACGGAAAGTGAATAATACTAACCAAGTTGTTTACGAGAAGAGAATATGGACTTAGTACAGCTCCGCATGTTTTGCTCCGTGGCCGAATCCGGTTCGCTGGCCCGTGCCGCCGAGCAGCTCCATCGCGTACCTTCCAATCTCACCACGCGTCTACGCCAGCTGGAAGATGAAATTGGCGTGGATTTGTTTATTCGTGAGAAGCAACGCATCCGCCTGTCGCCGATGGGACATAATTTTCTTAACTATGCGCAGCGCATCCTGGCGCTGAGCGATGAAGCGCTGAATATGGCACGCGCCGGAGAACCCGGCGGCAACTTCGCGCTCGGTTCGATGGAGAGCACCGCGGCGACGCGTTTGCCGGCGCTGCTGGCAGCGTATCACCAGCGCTTTCCGGCGGTTGAGCTCTCGCTGATCACCAACACCTCCGGTGAGATCATCGATAAAGTACGTGAAGGCACGCTGGCTGCGGCATTGGTGGACGGCCCGGTGGCGCACGACGATCTCAACGGCTGCATTGCCTTTAATGAGCAGATGGTGCTGATTACCAGTCCGGAACATGCGCCGATTGCCAGCGCGCGCGATGTGCAGGGCGATACATTGTTTGCGTTCCGCAACAGCTGCTCCTACCGCACCAAGCTGGAAGCCTGGTATCGCGAGAGCCAAACCGCGCCGAGCAGCGTAATGGAGATTCAGTCCTATCACGCGATGGTGGCCTGCGTCGCGGGTGGCGCGGGCGTGGCGATGATTCCCGCCTCAGTGTTGGCGCAGATGCCAGCCCGTGCGCGCGTCCAGGAGCATGCGTTACCGCCCGCCTACCGCGACACCGCCACCTGGCTAATGTGGCGACGCGATGCGTTTACGCCCAACGTGGAAGCGCTGAAGTATTTGATTATTGAGTTATTTGACGACCGCCCGGTTAACGACGAACTGCGGCATCCGCTGCACGTTACTGAGTGAGTTTCTTTGTTATCGACATCACGACCATCGGGGCCACTTACCCCGTATCTACAGGAAGAGGGATTGCATGAACATGATTAAAACTCGCGCCGCCGTTGCCTGGGCAGCTGGCGAACCGCTGAAAATCGAAGAAGTGGATCTGATGCCGCCGCAGAAAGGTGAAGTGCTGGTGCGCATTGTGGCAACCGGCGTGTGCCATACCGATGCTTACACCTTGTCTGGACAAGATCCTGAAGGCGTATTCCCGGCGATCCTCGGCCATGAAGGCGGCGGCGTAGTAGAAGCCGTCGGCGAAGGCGTCACCAGCGTGGCCGTCGGCGATCACGTGATTCCGCTTTACACGCCAGAGTGCGGCAAGTGTAAGTTCTGTCTCTCCGGTAAAACCAACCTGTGCCAGGCGATTCGCGCCACTCAGGGCAAAGGTTTAATGCCAGACGGTACCACCCGTTTCTTCAAAGATGGCAAGCCGATTTTCCACTATATGGGCACTTCAACCTTCTCTGAATACACCGTCGTTCCGGAAATCTCACTGGCGGTGATCAGCAAAGAAGCCCCGCTGGAAGAAGTGTGCCTGCTGGGCTGCGGCGTCACTACCGGCATGGGCGCGGTGATGAACACCGCTAAAGTTAAAGAGGGCGACACCGTGGCGATCTTTGGCCTCGGCGGCATCGGTTTGTCAGCCATCATTGGCGCGAAAATGGCGAAAGCGGGCCGCATCATCGGTATCGATCTCAACACCAGCAAATTCGATCTGGCGCGCAAACTGGGCGCAACCGATCTGATCAACCCGAAAGATCACGACAAGCCGATTCAGGATGTGATCGTTGAGCTGACCGACGGCGGTGTCGATTTCTCCTTCGAATGCATCGGTAACGTCAACGTGATGCGTTCGGCGCTGGAGTGCTGCCACAAAGGTTGGGGCGAATCGGTGATTATCGGCGTAGCGGGCGCGGGCCAGGAGATCTCTACCCGTCCGTTCCAGCTGGTGACCGGTCGCGTATGGCGTGGTTCCGCATTTGGTGGCGTAAAAGGCCGCTCGCAGTTGCCGGGTATCGTGCAGGATTACCTTGACGGTAAGTTTGCGTTGAACGATTTCATCACCCACAACCTGCCGCTGGAAGAGATTAACGACGCCTTTGATCTGATGCATGAAGGGAAATCGATCCGTACGGTAGTGCACTTTAGCAAGTAATCAGGAGACATTATGGCTTCCACTTTGGAGCTGTTAGAAGAGCATCGCATCTTTGGCGGTTGGCAGCAGCGCTGGCGTCATCAGTCGGAGGTGTTGAATTGCCCAATGACTTTCAGCATTTTTCTGCCGCCGCCGCAGAGTGACGCGCCGCCACCGGTGGTGTGGTTCCTCGCCGGGCTGACCTGCAGTGATGAGAACTTCACTACCAAAGCGGGTGCGCAGCGTGTGGCCGCGGAGTTGGGTTTAGTGCTGATCATGCCCGATACCAGCCCGCGCGGTGACGATGTAGCGAACGACAGCGGCTACGATCTCGGTCAGGGTGCCGGTTTTTACCTCAATGCGACGCAGCAGCCTTGGGCAGCGAACTTCCGCATGTTCGATTACCTCAGCGCGGAGTTGCCAGCGCTGATGGCGGATAACTTTAAGCTGAGCGATCGTCAATCGGTGATGGGACATTCGATGGGCGGACACGGTGCGCTGGTGCTGGCACTGCGTCTCGGCGGACGTTTTGCTTCGGCTTCGGCATTTGCGCCAATCGTCAATCCCACTGAAGTGCCGTGGGGACAGAAAGCCTTTAGCGCTTATTTGGGCGAGGACCGTCAGACGTGGCGTGAATGGGATAGCTGCCTGTTGATGCGTGAGGCAGAGCAGCGCTTGCCGATTCTGATTGATCAAGGGGATAGCGATCAGTTCCTCGCCGATCAGCTGCGTCCGGAACGGCTGGAAGCGGTGGCGCATGAGCAAGGCTTCCCGCTGGAGTTACGTATTCAGCCGGGCTATGACCACAGCTACTTCTTTATCGCCAGCTTCGTTGAGGATCATCTGCGTTTTCACGCGAAGCATTTGTTGGTGTGATTGTGCTGGCTGTTTTTAGATTGTGCTGGCTGTCCCCCATCCCGGCCTTCCCCCGCGAGCGGGGGAAGGAGACGCTGCCACATGCAGCTTCCAAACTCACATTTAGCAGCATCTTCCTCCCCCATTTATGGGGGAGGAACGAGGAGGGGGACAGCGTGCAGTTTGTGAGGGGGACAGCGAGCACCTTACTTAAATCAGCGTCTCCGCCAGTCCATCAATCATCACCTGCGGCATGCCGCGCGAACAGTGCTCAATACGGCCCCGCACGCCATACACCTGCGCCAGCGTCTCCGGCGTAATCACCTGCGACGGTTCGCCGTCAGCCAGCAGATTGCCGTCTTTCAACATCAGCGCATGGTCAGCATGACGCAGTGCGATGTTGATATCATGCACCACCACCACCGTTACAATATTGCGTAAGCGGGTTTCGCGGCGCACCAAATCCATCACGTGGAATTGGTAGTTGAGATCGAGCGCACTCAGCGGCTCATCCAACAGCAGCAGCTCGGGACGGCGAATCAGCGATTGCGCCAGGCCGACTAACTGCTTCTGCCCGCCCGATAGCTGATCAAGATAGCGCATGGCCAGATGAGCAATGCCAAGCTGCTCCAGCAGATGCATAATCTCCGCTTCGCTTGAGGCATTATGCAACCCCCCGGACGCACGCTGCGCCACGATTATTGACTCCAGCACGTGCAGATGCACGCCAGCCGGCAAGCTTTGCGGCAGATACACCACGCGCTGCGCCCGGCGGGCAAACGGCTGGCTCATCAGTTCTTCACCGTTTAGCCACAACTCGCCCTGCCCTTTACTCAAACCGGCCAGCGCGCGCAGCAGCGTTGATTTGCCGCAGCCGTTGGGTCCGAGCAGCACCGTAATTTTACCGCGCGGCAGTTCCGGCACGTTGAGATCTTCAATCACCTTACGCTTCGGGTAACCGGCACAGAAATGGCTAAGACGTAATCCCTGCTCCATTACACCGTCCCCCGATGACGCAGAATAATACTGAGGAAGAACGGCACGCCAACCAGCGATGTGACGATCCCCACCGGAATGATCACGCCTGGAATCAGGTTTTTCGATGCAACGGACGCCAGGGACAGCACCAGCGCGCCGACCAGCGCACTGGCTGGCAGATAATAGCGGTGATCTTCACCAAACATCATGCGCGCAATATGCGGTGCGACCAGACCGATAAAGCCAATCGGCCCAACGAACGCCACCGCCAGCGCGGAGAGAATACTGATGCGCAGCAGCGTCGCCAGACGCAGACGTTTCACGTCAATGCCAAAGCTCACCGCGCGATCTTCGCCGAGGCGCAGCGCGGTCAGCTTCCAGCTGCTGAGCATCGAGAACGGAATCAGGATGGCAAAGGCGGCGGTCAATACGCCAAGCTTTTCCCACGAGGCACGCGCCAGGCTGCCCATGGTCCAGAACACTAAGCCTTGCAAGGTGTCTTCACTGGCGATGAACTGCATCATCGATACCAATGCGTTGAAGGTGAACACCAGCGCAATACCAAACAGCACCACGCCAGAAGTTGAGACTTTGGTCCAGCGCGTCACGCCATCCAGCATCAGCGCGGCAAACAGCGCGAACACAAAGGCGTTAGCTGAGATAAACCACTGATCGGGGACGCCAGGAATACCAATGCCGAGGATGATGGCCAATGCGGCGCCAAAGGCGGCGGCTGACGAGACGCCAAGCGTAAACGGGCTGGCGAGCGGGTTATTGAGGATGGTTTGCATCTCAGCACCGGCCAGGCCAAGCGAGAAGCCCACCACTACCGCCATCAACGCATAGGGCAAGCGGATGTCCCAGACAATCACGCGCGTGCCGGCATCAACCGCATCGGGATGTGTCAGCGTTTGCCATAAGGTATCGAGAGAGAGGCCAGCCGGGCCGAGAGTGAAATCAAGAATGACCGATGCCAGTATCGCGAGCACCAGCACGCCAATCAACAGCAGTCGCTGGCGCAGCACCTGACGATAACGCGTCATGGTATCGGTTTCGAGGCCGTTTTCCGCCACCAGCGTGGCGTCCGTGGTACGCATTGTTCTACCTGTTTCGTGTCGAAATCATAACGGCAGCCACAATAGTGCAGGTGATAATAATTATCAATTATATCCAGGTAACAAATGTTAAAAAAAGCGCGCATAATGCGCGCCCTGTGTCGTGGGGTCGCTATTCATGGCGACCACGGGTGATTCACTCTTTAAACGTTGGGAATTCCATTTCGCTGTACTTCACGAAGCGTGAGCCGCGCGTCAGCTTGTAGCCCAACCAGATAATCAGGAACAGCGGAATACCGATATAGGTGGCGGCGACGCCATACCAGTCAATACGATCGGCGAGGAAGGCCTGATAGTTCTGCCCTAACGTAATGATCAGACACAGAATGAAGGCAAAAATCGGTCCCAGTGGGAAGAAGCCGGAACGGTATGGCAAATCGGCCAGGCTGTGCCCCTGCGCGACATAGCCGCGACGGAAACGATAATGGCTGATGGCAATGCCCAACCAGGCGATAAAGCCGGTCATACCAGACGTGTTCAGCAGCCACAGATAGACTTCCTGGTTACCAAATTTCGAACTCAGAAAACACAATCCGGCGACCACGGTGGTGGCAATCAGCGCGTTACGCGGCACGCCGCCCTTCGACAGCTTGCCAAAAATGCGCGGCGCTTTGCCTTCACGTGCCAGGTTGAACAGCATACGCGTTGAGGCGTACATACCTGAGTTACCCGCCGACAACACTGCCGTCAGAATCACCGCGTTCATCACCGCCGCCGCAGACAGCAGACCGGCATTCTGGAACACCAGGGTGAACGGGCTCACGGCGATATCCGTCACATCGTTATGCAGCAGCTGCGGATCGGTATACGGCAGAATCAGGCTGATGATCAGAATCGCGAAGATATAGAACAGCAGGATGCGCCAGAACACCTGACGCACCGCGCGCGGGATGTTTTTTGCGGGATCTTGCGATTCACCGGCCGCGATACCAATCAGCTCGGTGCCCTGGAAAGAGAAGCCGACGATCATCGCTACGCCAATCATCGCGGCAAAACCACCGGCAAACGGCGCTTCGCCCACGGTCCAGTTGTGCCAGCCGGCGTTTTCAGCACCGCGCATGATGCCGGTGATCATTAATACGCCAACCACGATGAAGATGATGACGGTGGTCACTTTGATCAGCGAGAACCAGTATTCCGCTTCGCCGAAGCCTTTAACCGAAATGTAGTTGAGCAGGAACATCAGGCCGAGGAACAGCGCGCTCCAGATCCAGCCGGGCGTGTCCGGGAACCAGTAGTTCATGACGAGCTGCGAGGCGACGAGGTCAACGGCGATGGTCACCGCCCAGTTGTACCAGTAGTTCCAGCCCAGCGCGAAGCCGAAGCCTTCTTCTACATATTTAGAGCCGTAAGTTGAGAAGGAGCCGGAAACCGGCATAAATGCCGCGAGTTCCCCGAGACTGGTCATCAGGAAGTAAACCATCAGGCCAATCAGCGCATAGGAGAGCAGCGCGCCGCCAGGTCCGGCCTGAGAAATGGTAGCACCCGAGGCGACAAACAGGCCGGTACCGATGGAACCGCCAATGGCGATCATGGTGAGATGACGCGATTTTAATTCACGGCGCAATCCAGGTTGTTGTATTGTTTTTGAGTCATTATGCATGTGTAAACGCTATGCTGGATAAAAATAGGGCGCGATTGTAGCACTCAGACCCAAGCTGTATAGCATTCACGTCGGGTTATTAGTTACCTTCATGATCGGCCAGAAATTATTAGCCGCAGCATAATCAAAGCCGTATTTATTCGCGGCAATACGACAGGAAACGGCTTAATGCTTTCGACACATGTTTCTGGCGATGATGGATGCGATACAGCGTCCGCGTCAGGCGTGGCAGCGGTATCGCCACTTCCACCAGCGTGCCCGCTTCCAGCAAATCTTCAATCACGCGACGCGATAAACAGCTGATGCCCATGCCGTGGCGCACCGCGTGTTTAATCGCCTCTGAATTACCTAATTCCATACCGAGCTGAAACTGCGGCAAATGCGACAGCAGCAGATAATCGACAATTTCACGCGTACCTGAACCACGCTCACGCAGAATCCAGGGTGCGGCAGCGAGGGTTGCCAGAGTAATCGGCTGCTGCAGAATCGCGGCATCCGGTGCGGCAAATACCACCAGCTCATCTTCCAGCCACGGCTCGCTAATAATATCCAGCTCGTGACACGGACCTTCAATCAGGCCGATATCGACACGAAAATCGGCTACCGCAGTGATGGCATCCTGACTGTTACCCACGCTCAACTCCAGCGGCAACGCTGGAAAATCACGGCGATAGGCGGCGATCATGCCTGGCAGCATGTAATTGCCGATGGTGCTGCTGGCAAACAGGCGGATCGCCCCGTTATCCTCTTTAAACAGCTGTTCGATCTCACCCGCCTGCTCCATCAGGCCTACCGCGCGTGGATAGAGTAAACGTCCATGCTCGTTCACCACCAAACGCTTGCCGACGCGATCAAACAGCTGTACGCCAAGTTGGTTTTCCAGGTCGGCGAGCGCCGCGCTCACCGCCGACTGCGACAGCGCCAGCACCTGCGAGGCTTGGGTGGTTGAACCACTCTTCAGTACTTCGGTAAACACCTCAATCTGACGCAGCGTGATGTGCATGTGCACCTCTCATCTATCACTTATTCTGGTTAATTATAAATATATTATCAATTTTACTTTTAAACCAGCGCAGCGCACCCTTTAGCCAGAGATAGAACGTTAGAAGGTCGGCATGAATGCCGCCCCTACAAGGAGAAAAGTATGGCTGAGCTAAGCGTTAATAAAACCCCGTTTCATCTCAATCACTGGCTGCCGGGCCTGCTACTCACCGCGGCCATTGCCGGCGGTGCGGCGTGGTTAGCCAATCAGCCGTGGCTGGCGAGTGCCGGATTGGGTGCCCTGACCTTAGCAATCATATTAGGGATTGTGCTGGGTAACACGCTGTATCCGCAGCTGGCGGGCGCATGCGACAGCGGCGTGCTGCTGGCGAAACAGCGTTTGCTGCGTCTCGGCATCATCCTTTACGGCTTTCGCATCACCGTGCAGCAAATCGCCGATGTTGGCATCAGCGGCGTGCTGATTGATGCGCTGGTGCTCAGCTCGACGTTCCTGCTGACCTGTTTTATCGGCATTCGTCTGCTGAAGATGGATCGCGAAACCGTATGGCTGATTGGCGCGGGCAGCAGCATTTGCGGCGCGGCGGCGGTGCTGGCAAGCGAGCCTATCGTTAAAGCGGCGCCGTCAAAAGTGGCGGTGGCCGTGGCGACGGTGGTGCTGTTTGGCACGGTAGGCATCGT